>NZ_CP141590.1:657500-1315000 GCF_035581365.1 Tsuneonella sp. CC-YZS046
TCGGTATGCACCGCGAAGGCGAAATCGACCGGGGTCGCCCCCTTGGGCAGCTGGAACAGCGCGCCTTTGGGGGTGAAGGCGAAGATCCGATCCTGATAGATCGCCAGCTTGGTGTGCTCGAGCAGTTCTTCGGCGTCATGGCTGGCATCGACGATCTCGATGAGGTCGCGCAGCCAGCCGACCTCGCCATCCGGCTTGGTGCCGCCCTGCTTGTAGGCCCAGTGCGCCGCGAGGCCGAATTCATTGAGCCTGTGCATTTCGCGCGTGCGGATCTGCACCTCCATCCGCATCGAGTTCTCGTAGATCAACGCGGTGTGGAGCGAGCGATAGCCATTGCTCTTGGGGGTGGAGATGTAGTCCTTGAAACGGCCGGGGATCATCTGCCAGGTGGTATGCAGCACCCCCAGCGCGCGGTAGCAATCCTCGTCATTGTTGGTGATGACGCGGAAGGCCATGATATCGGTGATCTGCTCGAAACTGACATGGCGTTCGGCCATCTTGCGCCAGATCGAATAGGGATGCTTCTCGCGCCCCGACACTTCGACCTTGAGGCCAGCCTCGGCCAGTGCCTGCTTGATTGCCAGGGCGATCGCATCCACCTGGCCGCCTTCCTGGCTGCGGATCTGGGCCAGGCGGCCGGTGATGGTGGCATAGGCTTCGGGCTCCAGCTGCTCGAAGGCGAGAAGCTGCATTTCCCGCATATATTCATACATGCCCACGCGCTCCGCCAGCGGGGCGTAGATGTCCATCGTTTCGCGGGCGATCCTGCGGCGCTTGTCTTCGCTGCGGATGAAATGCAGCGTGCGCATGTTGTGCAGGCGGTCCGCCAGCTTGACCAGCAGGACACGCAGATCCTCGCTCATCGCCAGAAAGAACTTGCGCAGGTTTTCCGCCGCCCGCTCATTCTCGGTCAGAGTCTCGATCTTCGAAAGCTTGGTCACTCCGTCGACCAGGCGGGCGACCTCATTGCCGAAATTCTTCTCGATATCTTCTATGGTTGCGAGCGTATCTTCGACCGTATCGTGAAGCAGGGCGGTGACGATCGTCTGCTGGTCCAGCTTCAGGTCGGTCATCAGACCGGCCACTTCTATCGGATGGCTGAAGTAGGGATCGCCGCTGGCGCGCTTCTGGGTGCCGTGCTTCTGCACGGAATAGACATAGGCGCGGTTGAGCAGTGCCTCATCCGCTTCAGGGTCGTAACCCTTGACCCGTTCAACAAGTTCATACTGGCGTAGCATCGCCTCAAATCATGTGAGCATTCGGTGCTGCAATGCAATGGGCAATTGCTGCGCATTCAACGGGATCGGCATGAAGCTCGATGCGGGACGGCGCGATTTCAAGCGATGAAGAGGTTGCAGATATTGCTTGCCGGAAGACGGGAAGATCAGGAACCGGGCGGGCGAGGGCCGATCTCAACCTTCCTTGCCGGTGGTTGGCTTGAGGCCCAGCCCGCCGGTTGCGCTGTTCATCGCATGGCGGATCTCGGGGTCCGCATCGGCCAGCTCCTGGCCGAACATTTCGGCGGTGGAGCGCAAGGGGGAGAGCGGGCCGTCAGCCAGCAGGGAGGCTTGGTTTTCCGCCCACATCTCGGGCGTGCTGCCAGCCATGCGCACGGTCGGATAGGCGGCCATGACCAGCCGTCCGGCACGGCCACCGCTGACCTGGAATGCTTCGTTCGAGACCCCGGTGTCCTGATGGCAAAGCCATGCGACCAGTGCGGAAACATGCTCCGGCTGAAAATGCTTCTGCAGGGTCGCGGCAATAGCGGGATCGTCGATCGTTCCGGTGATGCGCGTCCATGCGGAAGGTAGGATGCAATTGGCGGTGATCCCGAACGACTGCCCTTCGATCGCCAGGCTTCGCGTGAAGCTGAAGATGGCTCCCTTGGCCGAGCCATAGCTGGTCAGCCCGCCGTTCCCTAGCATGCCGCTGGACGATGTCGTGACGATCCGCCCGGTGCCCGAGGCAACTAGGTGCGGCCACGCCGCCCGGCAAACGTCGACCGTGCCCTGGAAATGGATGTCGAACACCATGCGCCAGTCCGCCGGATCGGCCTCCGCCAGGCTGGTGCTGCTCATGACGCCGGCGTTGCAGACCAGTATGTCGAGTTGGCCGAAAGCGTCGATGGCCGTTTGGACAATGGCATTGCCTTGGCCGACTACACTGTGGCTGTCGGCAACAGCGGTGCCTCCATTGGCGCGGATTTCCGACACCACATCCTCCGCCGGATCGACGCCGTCCTGGCCCGGAATGTCGTTGACCACGATCCTTGCCCCGCGCGAGGCCAGCATCAGCGCATGGCTGCGTCCCATTCCACGGCCCGCGCCGGTGACGATCGCGACCCGGCCATCAAAATCCATCAACCCCATTCAGATCCACTCCATGCGCAAGCCACCCATTCAGGCGCAGCTTGTTAAGAAAATCTGTCCTGGCAGGACACACTCGTGAAATTCATGCGCCTCAAGTCGGCTTTGTGAACATTCCATCGCGGTCGTTGTGGCTCCACAAAAAACGCAAGAAGGAATAGCTCAGTTTCCAGCCTTTATCGGTGCGCCGGAAGCGCCAGTCGTAATGTCCGCCGGTCATGACATAGTCGCCGGGCTGTTCGACCTTGGGAAGGCCGATGAAGATCACGATGCCGGTTCCGGTCGCCTCATCGCCGGATATGCGAAAGCGCGTGTTGCCGATCACATGCTCCTGATCCTGGAATACCGCCATCTGGCCATCGCAGGCTTCGTAAATCTGCTGCTTGCCGTGGAGCGAGCCGAAGGAGTTCTCGAAGACCGCATCGTCGGTCCAGCATTCGGCCCAGTCCTTGTATCGCCTTTCATCGGCAAGCCTTTGATAGTCATGCATCAGGTCATACAGTTCCAGCTTGTCCTCGATCAGGCGCAATCTTTCCTCGACACTCGCAGGCATTTCATAATCCTTTGAAATAATATTGATATTTTCTACTTTATGGTGCGGGTATAGGCCGCGACATCGACGAGTTCCTGCTTGTTGAGCAGGCCGGGATAGACAGGCGGCATCGGAGCCGTGGGCTTCAGAAGGAAGGCGATCATGGCTTCCTCGCTATATTTGCTTCCCATGTTCTTGAGGGCAGGGCCGACCAGACCTTCTCCCTGCGCGCCATGGCAACCCGCGCAGGTTGCCGCATAGGTGGCGTGTCCGCGTGCCGCGTCCGCTTTCCGGGTGGCATTATCCGCCGAAGCGGCCACGTTCTTCTGCTGGCTATCGGTTGTGGCGGCGGCCGCATCGTCGCCGAGGGCATAGATAATCACCGATGGCGTCCCCGGCGCGGCCTGCGGCCAGGTCGAGCGCGAGATATTGCCGGATGGAACAGCCAGATATTGCCGGCCTCCCGAACGATAGGTGATGATTCCGCCGGCGATGGCGCCGCCCGTCTCGATGGAATGGAGCAGCTTGCCATCCTCGGTCTGGAAGACGAACAGGGTGCCGGCCAGGTCGCCCGCGAAGGTGACGCCGCCCGCGGTCGAGGTCAGGCCTGCCACCACTGGCGCGGGCGCGTGATGCTTCCATTTTACGGTGCCGGAATCCACGTTGAGCGCGGTGATCCAGCCTGAACCCAGGCCGTCCTGCTTGAACGAGCCGCCCATGTAGATCTGGCCTGCTTCATATTTGGGCGGATCTTCGAAGAACAGGATGGAGCACCAGTCCACAGCGCCGAAGGTGGCGATCCTGCGTGCGGGATCATAGGCGGGACCATTGTATTCGACGCCGCCGGTCATGCCGGGGCAGGCTTTCAGCCCTTCCGCGGTCGGATCGGCATCGTGATTGAGGATCGTGGTGACCGGGGTTCGGTAGAGCAATTTGTGGCTGTTGCGGTCGATCGCATAGACATAGCCGTCCTTCGATCCCTGGATCACCACCGGGCGGCCTTTTCCGTTCCTGATCAGCAAGGCGGGGGGCGTGACGCCATAGTCGTGATTGTCGTTCGGGCGGGTCTGGTAATGCCACAACCTCTTGCCGGTCTTCGCGTCCAGCACGAGGACCGAATTGGTATAGAGATTGTCGCCCTTGCGGACCCAGGGATTGAGATCGGGGGCCGGATTGGCGACCGGGATGAACAGTTCCCCTTTCTCCGGGTCGAGGGTGTAGGACGACCACGTGCCGCCGCCGCCCTTCTTCCAGGTTTCACCCGGCCAGGTGTCGTTGCCATACTCGCCTGGATGGGGAATGAGATTGAAGGTCCAGACTGTCTTGCCCGTCTTGCTGTCGAGCGCCAGCATTCGGCCCGGTATCCCCCAGTCGCCGCCGGCCAGGCCGATATAGACCTTGCCATCCCATGCAATCGGTGCGGCGGATACATATTCGCCGATCTCCGGGTTGCCGATCTTCTCCCGCCAGAGTTCCCGCCCGGTCCTGGCGTCGTAGGCCACCATCCGCGCGTCGCCGGTGCCGCGGATGACCATGCCGTCCGTATAGGCCACTCCGCGATTATGGACGAAGACTTCCTCTTCCTCGGGGCTGTAGAGCGACTTCCAGATCACGTCGCAGTTCTGGGGATTGACCGCGACCGTGCCCCGGCTGGTGGTGTAGTAGAGGCCGCCGTTGACCAGCACCGGACCGGAATTGAAGGGTCCGGCGCCGCCCATGCGCACGCGGCAGACTTCTGTCAGCTTGCCGGCGTTTTCGGTGTCGATCTCGGCAAGCTCGCTGAAGCGATTGCCATCCAGCTGCCGGTTGTAGCTCGGCCAGTCCGTATCGCCTTCAACCGGCATCGCGAATTGCTGGTCCGGAGTGCCCTCGTCCTTGCCGGCGATGGCCGTGCCATCTTCATTGGTGCGGGGCTGGACCGCGCTGCCGGCCGATGCGGCCAGTCCCAACAATCCGATGCCCGCGAAAAGGCACACCATCCTACCCATCATCCATCCCCCTCTCATCCGATCAATATCTTGTCTTTGTGACCCTGCATCCCGCGTCACGCCGGGCATTCGTAATTGGTGACGAAATCCTCCGGCACCGCAGGCCCCCAATTGGCCAGGCTGTCCTCCATCCCGTAATTGGTCGGCTGCCACAGCGCGTAGTCCTCGATGTAATCCATGTCCGAGTAATATTCGAACCAGGAGCCCCAGGGGTCCTGTATGTAATGGAAGAAATTCGAACCGATGGTGTGCCGTCCGAAGCCCCATTCGCCCCGCGCGGATTTTTCCATCAATGCTCGTCCGCCGCGTCCCACCTCGTCGGGTCCATGCACTTCGAAGCTGCCGTGATGAAAGCCGATGCCGGGAGATTTCGCGAAGGCGACCACATGATGATCGCTGTTCCGCTTCGCGCAGCAGAATGCGATCACATCCTGCGCCTGATCGGCCAGGCCCATTCCCAGAACCTCGGTCATGAATGCGACGCTGCGCATCACGTCCGGTGTGAATACCAGCACATGCCCTAGCCTCGTCGGCCTGACCGGTTGATATGCGCTGCCCGGCTGCATGGCGGACCTGCCCCGGCGGACGAGGCGGCCCGGCGCGTTTATCTCGAATGGCTGCGAAGGTTCGCGCGGAGGATCGTCGGGAACGTCGACGAGGTGGATCAGCATTCCATGGGGGTCCCGAACCCACAGGCCGCCTGCCTGAGCGCCGCTGGCCGGGACGACTATCGTTCCTCCCGAACCTTCGACCCGCGCTCCTATTTCATCCAGTCCGTCGGCGCGAAGGGAAATGTGGTGCAGCCGCTTGCGTTCCTTGCCGCCGATCAGGCTGATGCACGGGCGGCTCGCCCCTTCGCACCGGAAATGCGCGACGTTGTCTGTGACCCAGGCTTCCAGGCCGGCATCGGTGTAGAATTGCACGCCGGCCGCGAGATCCGGAACCTCCAGCGTAAAGGAAAGAGCGCCTTTTACTGCCATGTCATCGTCTCTGCCGGGTGTGCTTGCTCCAATAGGGGAGGGGCCGCGCAGCCGCCTTCGATATCCGCGACTGCGACACCGTGGGCCGCGAGATCGCGCAGGAGATCGGAAGCAAGGGATTGCAGATCGCTTGCGGATTGCGCGCTGCCGTAAACGTAGAAATCGGGGCGCACGATAATCGCGGTCACTCCAAGATCTGTGAGAAACTGCTCCAGCCTTCCATCACAGTCCTTCACTGCAGAACCCAGCGCGACGTAATCCACGCCGATCCATTCCAGCCCCTTGCGGGTCGGGGCATCGAGCAGGGCGGCAGGGTCCTCATGCCGGGCGATGATTGTGAAATTGCGCCCGGGGCTGATGATCTCGTCCAGCCGGAGCGTCCGTCCCCCGATCTCCACATCGACATGCGGCGAAAGCAGCCCCGCCGCCTTATCCTCGCCGGACTCGGGGCGATGGAGCAGGCCTGCGACGAGATGCGGGAAGGGCGGTGGCGGGGGCGCCTGGCCGGTGAGGAAGGCCCGGTCGCGCTCCGCCGCCTCGGCCGGGTCCGGCACGCAGATGATCTTGCCCAGATAGATCGAGATATCGGTGATCTGGCTGACATGGGGCAAGCGTTCTTCCTGATAGCTCTGGAGGAGGCGCAGGCTGGCCTTGCCGTCCAGGATCATTCCCAGCTTCCAGGTCAGGTTCCAGGCGTCCCGCATTCCCGAGCACATGCCCTGACCCATGAAGGGAGGCATCACATGGGCGGCATCCCCCGCGATCATCAGACGGAAATCCTGCCATTGGCGGGCGAGAAGCGAGCGGAAATTATAGACCTTGTGCCTTACCAGCTCCACATCTTCCGGGCCGGCCCAGGGCTCCAGCAAGGACCAGACCGTCTGCTCGTTCTCCAGGTCTTCCACCCTTTCGCCGGGCAGGCGCATAAATTCCCAGCGCCTGAATATGCGCCCATCGCGCACGCCGGCGGGGACGATCGTGGTGGGCCGGGCCGGATTGCAATATTGGCCGGCGGCCGGAATACCCAGCTTCTCGATCGTGGCGCCTTCTTTCAGGAGCACGTCGATCACCAGCCAATCGGCTTCGAAGCCGCGGTCCTCGCGATCATCGCCTATCGTGTGGCGGACGATCGAATTGGCTCCGTCGCAGCCGATCACGAAACGCGCCGACAATGTCCGGGTCTCGCCCGTGGCGGCATGGATCATATCGACATGCGCCATCCCGGCATCCTGCCGAACGCCGGTCACTTCCCAGCCGAGAAAAAGCTCCACACCGGCTTGCTCGCGCACAGCCTGGTGCATCGCTTCCTCCAGCGTCGGCTGGTGAACGAAATTCACCTCCGGTCCGCCCGATATGGATGGCGCGGACCAGTCTATGACGAGCAATTCCTCCCATTGCGGGCTGAACCATTGATAGAGCGGCCCGGGGTGCGTGACCGACGGCAGGACCGGCCCGAGGCCGTTGGCGGCCAGGACGCGAAACAGCTCATGATCGATGCACACCGCGCGCGGGAGCGGATAGCGTTCGGTCCAGCGCTCGCAGACGGCGACAGAGCGGCCTTGCCGGCCCAGCATGATCGCCAGCGCCTCGCTCACGGGTCCGTAGCCGACCTGAATCACATCGAACGTTCGTTCGTGCTTCATCTCTCCCGAATCCCGTCTTTTTTGCGCGGCGATGGGGAGAGTGCCAAGCGCGATAATCGACGTCAATGTCATAATGACGAAAATGATATTATGTGATTGGATCGGGCGGCTTGGCGGCGAGGTGAAATTCGGTGAGAATACGGTTCTCGATGCACGGAGAGGAACGATTTCGGCGGACCCAGAGACTATCCCGACGGCAAGCCAGTCCGAAAGCGAAGATCATCGCGTTCGCGTTGCCAGGGAGCGACGCGAACGGATGCGCCGCCGCCTGCTCGAATCGGTCATGGCCGTCTGCTCGGGGGAGTCCGCGCGCGCTCCGGCGGTTATCGACGACGTCGTGCAACATGCCGATGTCTCGCGGGGCACATTCTACAAATATTTCAATTCCCTCGATCAGGCCATCAGCGAACTGGGATCGCAGCTCGCGGATGAGATGACGGCGGGGATCGCCGAAATCTACGATGTGCTGACCGATCCGATGATGCGCACCGCCACCGGCTTCCAGCTCTTCCTCATTCGCGCCCACATGGACCCGCATTGGGGCGCGTTCATCGCGCGCATCGGCCTGCTTCGCGAAGAGGATCTCTTCACCAGCAAGATCCGCCAGGACATCGCGCTGGGCATCGAAACCGGCGATTATTCGGTGGACGACATCGTCTGCGCCAGCGACATGCTGATGGGCGCCAAGGCGGAGGCCATTCTGCGGCTGATCAGCAGGGAGAAGTCCTTCGACTATATCCAGTCGATGGCACGATTTGTCCTCTGCGCGTTCGGGGCAAGCAAGGTCAAGGCGGCGAAAGTGGTCGAACGGGCCTTTACCCGCATCGTGGAGCAGGGGCCGTCCAGCCTGCCCTGGTGGCAAGGCTGACAACCCGGCCAGCGGGTTTCGCCTGCCGTTGCGCGCGGCATTGAAACGCTCTTCCGAAATGAACAGTGGCAGCGGCAGGTGCAAACGGCTAGGGCGCCCCTGCCGGTAAAACGCTTCCAGGCGCTTCCCTCGGGAAGCACGCATCCGCAAGCCAGCATTCCTCCCTGTCGATTCTCCTCTTGCCGGGGGAGAGTCCGCGCAACCTTTCGAGCCTTATGTCATTCGATCATCTTCCCCCGCAGATTTCCGCTTCCCTGGCCGAGCGAGGCTACGCCGAGCCGACCCCGGTTCAGGCCGCCGTATTGGAGCCGGAAGCCCTTGACCGCGACCTGATCGTTTCGGCGCGGACCGGCTCCGGCAAGACCGTGGCGTTCGGGATGGCCATGTCGAGGAACCTGCTGGCCGACGAACTGCCTCCGGCAGGCGTTCCAATGGCGCTGGTGATCGCGCCGACCCGTGAACTGGCGCTGCAGGTCAGCCGGGAACTTGCGTGGCTCTACGGCAAGGCCGGCGCGCGCATCACCACCTGCGTCGGCGGTATGGACCCAGGCAAGGAACGGCGCACTCTGATGCATGGCACCCATATCGTCGTCGGCACGCCGGGGCGTTTGCGCGACCATCTGGAACGCGGCGCGCTCGACCTTTCAGGCCTGCGCTTCGTCGTGCTGGATGAAGCCGACGAAATGCTGGACATGGGGTTTCGTGAGGATCTCGAGGAAATCCTGGACGCGACGCCGGCGGAGCGCCGCACCTTCATGTTTTCCGCGACCATGCCCAAACCGATTGTCGCGCTGGCCCGCCGGTATCAGCGCGATGCGCTGCGCATTTCCACGATCGACGACGATCGGGGGCATGGCGACATCTCCTATCAGACGGTGGCCGTCTCCCCCGCGGATATCGAACATGCGGTGATCAACCTGCTCCGCTTCCACGAGGCGGAAACCGCCATGCTGTTCTGCGCCACCCGCGACAATGTTCGCCATCTCCACTCGGCGCTGGTCGAGCGGGGCTTTGCAGCGGTGGCCCTCTCGGGCGAGCATAGCCAGAACGAACGCAACCACGCCTTGCAGGCGCTGCGCGACGGGCGCGCCCGGGTCTGCGTTGCGACCGATGTGGCGGCCCGCGGCATCGATGTCGCATCGCTCAGCCTCGTCATCCATGTCGAGGTGCCGCGCGATGCAGAAACGCTCCAGCATCGCTCCGGGCGCACCGGCCGGGCCGGACGCAAGGGCACGGCGGTGCTGATCGTGCCGTTCCCTCGCCGCCGCCGCGTGGAGGAGATGCTGCGCCGGGCGCGTATTGCCGCGGAATGGGTGGAGGTGCCGAGCGCGGCGCTCATCCGCGAACGGGATCGCGAGCGCTTGATCGCCACATTGCTTGCTTCCGGGCTTGATTCCGGGCTCGATCCCGTCGAGGCGAACGAAGAGGATCAGCTTCTGGCGGAACGCCTGCTGGAGCAGAAGGATGCGCGGTCTATCGCCGTCGCGCTGGTTCGCGCCCATCGCAAATCCCTGCCGGAGCCGGAGGAACTGATCGATCTTTCCCCACGGGGCGGGGAGCAGGGGCAGGACAAGTCCCGCCATCGCAGCGGGTTCGAGGATGTCGTGTGGTTTCGCATGGACATCGGCCGCAGGCAGAATGCCGATCCGCGCTGGATTCTGCCCTTGCTCTGCCGCCGTGGCCACATCACCCGAAACGAGATCGGCGCGATCCGAATCGCGGCGAACGAGACATTCTTCCAGGTGCCCCGGGCAGTGGAGGCCAGGTTCCGCTCGGCCTTGCAGCGCTCCGCGAAGGAGGGGGCCGAAGACGAGAGCGGCATCCGCATCGAGCCTGCGCCCGAAAGCCCGCGTGAAGCAGCCCGTGGCCATGCGCGCAAGCAGCGCGGCGGCGCGAACAGGGCGCAGCCTCGCGATGACGGCGGGCCGCGCAAGAGCCGGCCCGGCAAGGCGGGGGCGCATCGGCACCGCAAGGGCCAGCCCCGCGCGGCGCGCTGATACAGCACCCGCCGAAGAGGCCGGGGTGCGCGGCGGGCGAATGGTCCTACTTTTGCGCGGAGCCATGCGGATGAGATTTGCGAACCTCAACCTTGCCGTTTACATCCCCTGGAAGTGAGCTTTTGGCCTCGATGGCCAATCGCTTTTCACAAGGGGCTGGAGGCGGATGTTGAGGGAGCAGAAGAAGGAGGGGCGCCGACGGACAATACTGCATGCTGCCGAAACGCTTGTTCGCGAAACGAACTCGACGGATTTTTCCATGCGTGAATTGGCCTTGCGCGCCGGTTTCAGCCTGGCCACCACCTATAATCTGATCGGTTCGAAGGCGACTGTGCTCTACGCGCTTCTGAACCAGTGCATGGACCGGGTCGATGTCGCAAGGCTTTCCACGCTTGAGCGCGGCGATCCGATCGAGCATGTTTTTCAGGCGTCGGATGCCGCCGTCACCATCTACACGGCCGATCCCCATTTCTACCGGCCGCTCCTTCGGTTCCTGCTTGGCGTGCCCGATCCGGTCAATCGGCCGCTCTTCATGGATCGTGCATTCCGTTATTGGTGGGCGGTGGTCCAGTCGCTGTCGGAATGCGGCGGCTTCCGGGATTCATTCGTGCCGCAGGCGCTGGCGCGCGATCTCCAGATATTCTTTGCCGGAACCATCGACTTCTGGGTGCATGACGAGTTGGACAGTGCGCAATTCAAGGCGCAGATCCGCATGGGTGTCGCCATGCGATTGCTCGCGCTCGGGCTGGATCAATATTCCACCCGCCTAAAAAGTGAAATCGCGACGCATGGCAGGCTGATCGACCCGCTGCTGCCGGACATCGATCCGGCAAGGCGGCCTAGCGGTTTGACAAACTTATAACGCGCACTAACTTTGCGGGCGACGCGGCCGGGCGGATATTCTCCGGCATCTATAATTCATAAGAAGCGGAGAGCGGATTGGGCATGAATCCGGTGCGGGTAGGCATCCTGGGCTGCGCGAAGATCATCGGCTGGGGCCTGATGGATCATCGGGAGATGCTGCCCGAAATCGAAGTGGTGAACATCGCTTCGCGCAATATCGAGAAAGCGGCGGCCACCGCCAGGCAATACGGATTTCCCCGATACGGCAGCTATGAGGATTTGCTGCGGGACCCGGAAGTCGAGGTCGTTTACGTTCCCCTGCCGAATGCGCTGCATGCGCAATGGTCGATCGCCGCCTTGCGTGCGGGCAAGGCCGTGGTGTGCGAGAAGCCGCTGGCCTCGAATGCGGAGGAAGCCGAGCATCTTCGCGCCGTCGCCGAGGAGACGGGCCTGCCGCTGATCGAGGCGGTTCACTATCTTTACCACCCGCTGGCCCATCGGCTCATCGAACTCGTGCGAAGCGGCGCGCTCGGCAGGATCGAACGAATCCTCGCCAGGGTGCATCTCTCCAGCGATTTCTTCGAGCCGGATGACATCCGGTTCAGCTACGATCTGGCGGGCGGGGCGACCATGGACCCGGGCTGTTACTGCATCAGCCTGTGCCGGATCGTGACCGGCGAGGAACCGGTCGTCACAAGCGCGACGCCGGATCTGCTGAGCGCGGACATCGACAGATCGATGGTGGCGACGCTTCAGTTTCCGGGCGGGTGCGTCGCAACGGTGGAGACTTCCCTGCGAACCGATCCGTGGGACATCCGGCTCGTGGTGGAAGGCAGCCGGGGCAGGCTCGAAACCACCAATCCGCTGGTCCCCCATTTCGGTCATGGCTGGACATTGACGGTAGACGGCGTGGAAACCACCGAAAGTTTCGACATGACTCCCACATTCGTGTTCGAATGGAAGGAAATCGCGGACGTCATCCGCAACGGGGCGCCGATCCGGACCCCAGCGGGCGATGGTGTCGCCAATATGAAAGTGGTGGATGCCATCTATCGTGCGGCCGGGATGCGGGTCCGCTGACGAGGCGGGTGCCCGGCATGTCTTCGTCAGAAGCTGATTTCGGTGATCCGGGCGCGTTCCTGATCGCTTGCGGCGGCATCGAGCGCGAGCGCATAGGCCGCCTGGACGGGCGCCACATCGCCGTAAAGCTCGATCATATGGCCGTTGGCGGGGCGGGTATCGATCATGGCCACGTCGAAACCGCTGTCGCCGCCGACATGGAAGGTCGAAGCGAGTTCAAACCCGGCTTCCGCGAATTCCGCGAGCGCGCGGCCCATGTCCGGCACGATGAGCGCGACGTGATGCATCCCGACCTGGCCACTGCCGAATGGAAACATGTCATGCCCATGCGAGGGTGCGTCATTATGTTGGATGAAGAACTCGACCATCACGTCGCCCCATTGGCCGAAGACGGTGGAATGATCGAAACTTCCCGGTTGTCCGCGATACACGAAGTCGCGCACCGGGACGTGCCGGGCATGGAAGAACGGGCCGGAGCCATACAGGGCGGAATGCCTCAAGGCCGCTTCGACGGGATCGGGAACCGCATAGGCAATCTGGCGGAAAGGGTGGCGCAGCAGGGACATCCTCGGTTCCTTATCGTGAAATCCGCCGCAAGATGGCGGATGACAGTTTCATTTCTCGGCGTCATGAATGCGATAACGTGTTCCAAAAATCAAACCGGCCCGGCAGATCGAAACAAGGTTTGGCAGGCCGTCCCAAACAATCCGCACGATCCGGGAGAGAGCGATGATTACGAATGAAGCTGTGGCGCAAATCGCCTATGTGGTGCCCGATATTCGCGAAGCCTGCCTGCAACACGCAAGGCTGTTCGGCACAGGCCCGTTTTTCGTCGCCAGCAATATTCCGCTCAGCTCCTCCAGATATCGCGGCCGGGACGTCCCTTTCAATCACAGCTCCGCCTTCGGTCAGTGGGGCGACGTGATGATCGAGTTCATGCAGCCGGAAGACGATCAGCCTTCGGTTCTTACCGATGTGCTGGATCGGACCGGCGGCAAGGCCGGGATGCATCACAAGGCGATCCTGGTGGCGGACCCTCCGACGGTGGCGGCGCGGTTCGAGGAAAACGGCTTTCCCATCGCATTCCACGGGACCCTGACAGCGGGCGTCGAGGTGTTCATGGTCGATACGCTGGATCTCTATGGCCATATGATCGAGCTATATGCGCCGAGCGAACTCGTGCGCGGCTTCTTTACAATGGTCCGGGATGCGCCGGCAGGCTTCGATGGAACGGACATCTTGCGCGATTTCGCGTTCGGCTGACGCTGCGGGCCGCGGTGCCGCGGCTGTGGATTGCCGCCGCTGAACCCGAAAACATTACGAATTTTGGCCTTGCACGCAAGCCTGCGCGGCTATAGCCATGCCATAACGCATTATAAAAATGTGGGGAGAGGCATGCAGATCGCGCAAATCGGGATGAATTCGTCCGATATTCCCGCATCTTTGCGCCTTTATTCGGAAGCGTTCGGATTCAGAAATGCCGGCGGGCAGGGTCTCTGGGGGGAAACCATCAAGGTTCACGGCCTGTCGGCAGAGGACACCGCGTTGATGTGGTGGATGATCGGGGATCAGGATTTCTTTCAGCTCGAGTTCTTCCATCACACCAGCCCGGGGCAGCGGCCGATGCCTGCGGATTGGAGGCCCTGCGACTGCGGCTGGGTGCGTTTCAGCATCGCGGTGCCCGATCTCCAACGCAGCGGCAATGCCCTGGAAAGGCGCGGCGTCCCGCTGCTCGGGTCGGCGGAAGGGCCGGGCGGCAGGCGGATGGCGTTCCGCGATCCGCAAGTGGGCGTGATTGTCGAAGTGGTGGAAGATCGCGGCCGCGCCGGTCCGGCCTTTCGGTCCGCCACCAGCTCCGTCTCCGACCTGGAAGCCGCGCGCGCCTATTATCGCGATACGCTTGGCCTTCCCGTCCGGCCGCTTGAAGAGGTGAGGGATGCGGCCGACGAAGCGCTGTGGGGCCTGGCCGGGGCGAGGCGCAAGGGGTTTGCGGTCACGATCGGGGACCGGAGCCTGGAGATCGTCCAATATGAAGATCCGGTCGGGCGAAAGCGGCCGGCGGATTTCTGCATAGCGGATCAGGGCATCATGAACGTCGCGATCATCTCGCGCTCCACGGAAGAGATCGAAGCGATGTTCGCGCGGCTGGAACAGGCTGGATACGCCTCACCGGCCATGATGCGGGCCGAGGGAATCGTGGCCGGCTATATCGTCGATGCGGAGCGTGAGCTGGAATTGGCGGCCATCCCCGAGGAAATGGATCGCTTCGTCGGCTTCGAATACACCCAGCCCTTCTTCACATGAACGCAAACGGACATTCGCATGATGCGCGCGGCGGTGTGGCAACAATGCGCCAGATCAGGGGAAATGGTTGAAATATTCCCGATTGCAGTCGCAAACCGGCCTTCAAAATTTTATAACGTGATCTGAATTTGTTTCGGTAACCTCAAAATAGATAGCAGACGGGAGGAAAGAGAATGTCACTTGGGAAAAAGATGATCCTGGGCCTGGGAACGTCCGCCATGGCGATGGGATGGGCCGCCGCTGCCCATGGGCAGGAGACTGGTGGGTTGAACGAGATTATTGTGACGGCGCAGAAGCGCGAGCAGAGCCTGATGGATGTTGGTCAGACGCTGAGCGTGCTGTCTGGTGATGCGCTGGAGAAGCAGCGCATTCAGGGCGGGGAAGACCTGGCGATTGCGGTTCCGAGCCTGACCTTTGCGCGGTCGGACTACAACGTGCCGGTTTTCTCGCTGCGCGGGATCGGGTTCAACTCGAGCGCGCTGGGCGCCTATCCGGCGGTCAGCTTCTATCTCGACGAAGCGCCGCTGGCGTTTCCGATCACCGCCTCCAATCAGACCTTCGACCTGCAGCGGATCGAGGTGCTGAAGGGCCCGCAGGGCACGCTGTTCGGCCAGAACTCGACCGGCGGCGCGATCAACCTGATCGCCAACAAGCCGACCGACAGCTTCGAGGCGGGGGTTTCGGCGACCTACGGCCGGTTCAACCTGTTCGAGTTCACCGGCCATGTCAGCGGGCCGCTGTCGGATACGGTGCGGGCGCGCTTTGCCGGACAGGCGCATGTGATGGACCCCTGGCAGAAGAGCTATACCCGGCCGTGGGACCGCAACGGGCGGGAAGAATACTTCGCCGGCCGCGGCATTCTCGAATGGGAACCGGACGACACCTTCAAGGCGACCCTCACGGTGGCGGGCTGGAAGGACAAGTCCGAGCCTCAGGCGCTGGCGCTGGCCGGCACGAAGTATGCCTATACGCAATATCTGACGACGCCGCTTGGCGCTCCGGTGCTGGATCAGCCGCTCATCCCCACCAACCCGCGCTATGCCGACTGGGGCGGCCCGGTGGGACCGTCGGACAATGACTTCATCATGCAGTCCACCCCGACCCGGCTGTTCGCGGACCGCGACCAGATCCAGGGTTCGCTGCGGCTGGAATTCAGCCCGACCGACAATCTGCTGCTGACCTCGCTGTCGTCCTATGTCCGGTTCCGCCAGGAGATGGGCGCGTCGCGCAGCGGCTCGGCGATCCAGAACGAAGACCAGACCAGGATGGATGGCCGGATCGACAGCTTCTCGCAGGAACTGCGGCTGGAGAATACCGGCAATAACGCATTGCACTGGGTGGTCGGCGTCAATTACGAGAACAGCAAGATCGCCGAAGACCAGCTGCAATCCTACGCCAACAATACCAGCGCCATCAATTCCGGCATCTTCCAGAACGGCATCAAGAAGCACGATTCGATCGAGAACATCGCGGCATTCGCCAATCTGGAAGCCGAAATCATTCCCCGGCTGACCGCCAAGGGCGGCATCCGCTACACCAAGTCGACCATCAAGAACAGGGCGTGCGGGACCGACGCCGGGGACGGCAACATCGCCAATGTCTTCAACTATCTGGGTGACCTGTTCAACGGCAACCTCAATCCCGACGGCAGCAGGATCAATCCCGATCTGTTCCCCTATATCCAGCCCGGCGATTGCTTCACGCACAATTACGCCCTGATCCCCGGGGAACAGTTCCGCGACACCTTGAAGGAAGACAATGTCTCGTGGCGGGTCGGCCTCGATTATCGTGCGACCGACGAGTTGCTGCTCTACGGCAACGTCTCCAAGGGCTACAAGACGGGCAGCTTCCCGACCGGCTCCCCGGCCAGCTACGTCGGGCTGCAGCCGGTCACGCAGGAATCGGTGCTGGCCTATGAAATCGGCCTCAAGTCGGAACTGCTGGACCGCCGCCTGACGATCAATGCGGCCGGGTTCATCTACGACTATCGCGACAAGCAGGTCCAGGGCTCGATCAACGATGCGGTATGGGGCGCCTTGCCGCAGTTGCGCAACATCCCCAAGTCCAAGGTCAAGGGCGCGGAAATCGAAATCAACGCCGCCCCGGTGCGCGGGCTGAGCCTTTCCGCGTCGGCCACCTATCTGGATTCGGAGATCACCAGGATCGACCCGAACGAATACACGGCCGTCGGGCCGCTGGACATGAACGGGCAGAAGCTGCCGCTGACCCCCAAGTGGTCTTACATGCTGGGCGGCGAATATACCTTCGATGCAGGCCGGATCAGCCCGTTCATCGGCGCCAACTGGCGCTGGGTCGGCAAGACCGACGCCACCCTCGGCGGTTCGATCACGGAAATTCCGGCGCTGCCAGCCGGCGGGCCGCAGAACCGGTTCCTTCCCGGCTATGATGCTCCCTTCACCATCGGCTCCTACGGATTGCTGAGCGGGCGGGCGGGCATCAACGGTCCGGACGACAGGTGGAGCCTGTATGTCTGGTGCGACAACTGCACCAACAAATACTACTGGCTCAACGTCACCGTCGCCCAGGACAATATCTCCAGAGGTGTCGGCAGGCCCGCCACCTATGGCGTCACCGCTACCTTCGACTTCTGACGATCCAACAACGATCCGGGTTGATGCGGAAACCACGCTTTCCCCATCAACCCGATAACCAATATAACGGGCGCGATTGGCACAAACCTTCGCGCCCGTTTATAATTGCGGCCCGCTGGAGTTTTGCCCGGCTTGCCGCCGCTCTTTCTTCGTCAGAACCGCAAGGGCAGCGCCAGGTGCCGGTCGAGCACAGCATCGCGATGCTCGATCAGTATCCGGTCGATCGTGTCGCCAAGATCCGCGCCCATCGCTTCGCCCATGGCCCGATAGGCGTCCGGCATCGGGCAATGTTCATGCCGCATCGGCGCCACGAGATTGGAAAAGCTGGTCCAGTAGATGTCGGCTGCCGTCAGACGGTCGCCGATCAGATAGGGGCTGCCTTTCCTGCGGTTTTCATGAAGTTGTTCCGCGAGAAGTTCCAGAATGGCGATCATCCGGGATTTCGCGCCGGCCGCGCTGCGGGACGGATCGCCGTAGCGGAACTGCATCACGTCGACCTGTTCCCGGCTGAGGAAAACCGGCTCCGGGGATTTGCCGGCCAGGGCATCTTCCCAGGCCGCCATCTTGTATAGCCGGAAGTTCCAGCCCAGCCCGTCCTCGCCGCAGATCGCGCTGGAGAGGCCGAACATCTCCCACCGCAGTCTCTCGTCCTCGGGGATAAGGGAAGGCTGCGGCTGCAGCCGCTCGGCAAGCAGCAGGATCTCGTCCCAGCGCGAGCGGCTCCGTTCGCTGTCCAGCACCGCTACCGGGGCGGATTCCTGGCCGGTCCATTCTCGCAGGACCTTGTCCTCGCAGGCAATGGACTGCGCGACGGGCGTGTATCGAATGCCCTTGAGGTCCAGGATCATCTTGGCGGCCACGCTCCAGGGGCCGGGAAAGCCGGGGGAAAGCACCACCCGCAGGCCAGGCAGGCCGACCGCGTCCGGAATGGAAACATACTCCAGCATTCCGGTCATTCCCTTTGGTCGAACAGGAGCTTGCGCTGTTCGTCCGTGAAAGTCGGGGGTGGAGGGATCGTCGCATCCCGCATTGCCGCCTGCACCGCCGGTCGTGCCTCGATGGCGTGGAACCAGCGCGCCAGATGCGGAAATTCGTCGAGATCCAGCCCATGATGATCGCGAAAGAGAAGCCATGGCCAATTGATCATGTCGGCGATCGAATATTCCCCGGCGAGAAATGCACGATCCGCCAATTGCTTGTCGAGCAGGGCATACAGCCTGCGCGCCTCCTTTCCGAAGCGCTCGATCGCATAGGGCAGCTTCTCCGGCGCATAATTGCGGAAATGCCCGAACTGGCCCAAAGTCGGCCCCTGGGCCGACATCTGCCACATGATCCATTGCAGGGTGAGAGCCCGCTCCTGCCCGCCCGGCGCCAGAAAGCGCCCCGACTTTTCGGCCAGATAGATGAGGATGGCCCCGGATTCAGCAACGCTGACCGGTTCTCCGCCTCCCGCCGGATCGGTGTCCACGATTGCAGGTATCCGGTTGTTGGGACTGATCTTCAGAAATTCCGGCTTGAATTGATCGCCGTTGAATATGTCGACAGCTATCCGGGTGCTCTCGAACCCCATTTCCTCGACCGCGACAGTCACCTTGTAGACATTGGGCGTCGCGCCATAATAGATATTGATCATATCCTCAGCCCAGGCCGGCCTTTTCAGCATTCTGCGGAAAGACGCGTTTCCGGGGAAGCGCCTAATCCATTGGCTCGAGCATATGGATGATCGGAAGGCTTGCCTTATAGTTTATTCAGATAGGTGCTATCTGCGGGGCAGAAAGCCGGATGGCGCTGGTTTCTGGACGAGTGATGAGAAATCACTCGGGAAGCTAAATATAAGCCATTGATATAAATAGAAGAGGCGAGATGGATATACGTCACCTGAGGTATTTCGTCGCGATTGCGGACAATACCAGCCTCTTGAAGGCGAGCGAGCATCTCCATATCGCTCAATCTTCTCTCAGCGTTCACCTGGCCAATCTGGAAGCCGACCTGGGGGTCAGGCTGATGGATCGCAACCGGAAGGGCGTGGAGCTTACCCCGGCGGGGAAAGCGTTCTACGAGAAAGCCCGGAACCTGTTGCGCCAATATCGTGAAATGCGCGATGCCGTCAGCGGCTTTGCGGACACGCCCAGGGGCCGGGTTGCGATCGGCATGCCTTCCACGACCTCGGCGGTCATCGCGGGAGAGCTGTATGGCAGGCTGGCCGACAGCTTTCCGGAAGTGCGAGTCTATATCACGGATGCCGGAGCCGGCAGCATCTACGAATGGCTGCTGGACGGGCGGCTCGATCTCGCGATCCTGTTTAGCGTTTCGGAGGATTCCAATCTGGATGTGACCCCGCTTTATCGCGAGGAGTTCTGCCTGGTCAGCCATGCGGATCATGCCTTGCCGGGCGAGGACGTGGATTTTGCATCGATCTTCGATTTGCCGCTGGTTTCCAGTTCCCACGCCACGACCTGGCGCAAGGTGCTGGATGAAATGGCCGAGCGCTTCGGCAAGAAGTTCGATCCCCTGCTTGAAACGGAATCCGTCGCCGTCCTGCTATCCATCCTGGCGACGGGGCGAGCGAGGTGTGTCCTGCCGCTTTCCTATGCCTCTGCTCAATTGTCCGGCCAATTATCCGGAATTCCCTTGGAATATCAGAGGCTCGTCAATCCGGAGCTGTGCGGCGCTGTATCCCTGGTGCATCTTTCATCGGCACGGCTGAATGCGACCCAGCAAGCGGTCAAGGATGAGATCATCGGGATATTGGGCGGCCGGGAAGGGAAGGCGCCCAGCCTGGATGGTTCCTTCAAAATTCCGGTCATGCGCACCATGCCGACGCTTCCGCCACGGTTCTCGAAACTCGGCCGGTAGGGCTGTTGCCGGCTCCGGCGGTTCAGAAGTGGGGCGTTGAAGCTCGATCGAGGACGCTTGACGCCAAGATGCGCGAAGGCGCTTAATCCTCCGTCGCAGGCTGCTCGTCGATGTGATGCTTGAGCGGCGAGAGCAGGCCGAATGTGGCCACAGTCACGATGCATATCATCAAGGCCACGTCGTAGCTGCCAAGGCCGACAGCCATCCCCATCGCTCCCGTCGCCCAGAGGCTTGCCGCTGTCGCCGTGCCGGATACGCTGGCTTTCGTTCGCAGGATCGCGCCGCCGCCGATGAAGCCCATGCCGGTTATGATGCCTTCGACTATCCGGGCCATGGCCTCCGGGTGGCCGACGGTGAGGCCTTCGGCGGCTTCCACGATCCCGCAACTGGCGACGGCGACGAGGGGAAAGGTCCGCAAGCCGGCGCTCCGCTCGGCCCTTTCGCGATTCCAGCCGATCGGCAAGGCAAAGAGATAGGCTGTGAGCAGCGCGACGAAATGCGGCAGAGGATTGAAGCCATTTGCCTGGAAAAATTCTGCTAGCGTCATGCGTCCCTCTCGCAGGCCGCCTGGATCGCCATGCCGCCTTTCGCATTCCAGCCTGAAGCCATAGCTGCGGCGTGGCAAGGAGCAACATGGCAAAAGCCCGGCTCGCCGAAGGATGACACGGATTCCCCGAATTGCGCTTTCCCGCTCCGCTGCCCGCATTGGGCTTGTCTTGAAGCGGGCGACACCCTATCCCGCCCCTCTGCTGCGCTCCGGGGTCCTTGCGTATCCCGCAGCGGTTGAAGTCGAGGTTTCTTGTCCCAGCCAGGCCGCGCTTTTCTCGCTTTCCTGCCCGAGCGGATGCGCGCGGGGCTTGGACGGCGGACGACGGGTCTTTTCGTCGCCCTGCTGCTCGAAGCGGGGCTGGTGCTTGTGCTGCTGACCCTTGGTTCCTCGATCACGCAGGACAAAAAGAGGGAAGTCAATTTGACGACCTTCGAACGAGCGCCCGATCGGGAAGATTCCAAGGCGCCTGAGGAGAGCAAGGCGCCCGATCCGAAACGGGCGGAGCGCCCGGCTGAACACAAGCCCACTCCCGAACAGGTGCAGCCGGAACCCGTGGAACGGCAACCGACGCCGCCAGCCGCCCCGATGATCCAGATCCCGCGCGATCAGATGGCCGCCGCCAACATAGCTACGATGCCGGCTCCACCCGCGCCGGCTGCCGCCAGCCAGCCCAAGATGGGGCCGCCCGACACCGGCAGCCCGGGCGACACGCCACGGGTCGGTGGATCGGGTCCGAACGGTGAGCCGCTCTATGCCGCCGCATGGTATCGCGAGCCTTACGATGATGAGCTGCGCGGGTATCTTTCTACGTCCCGTGGACCGGGTTGGGGCATGATTATGTGCCGTACCGTGCCCAATTTCCGTGTCGAGGATTGCGTGGCTGTCGGCGAATATCCCGAAGATTCGGGCATCGCGCGCGCCGTGCTGGCGGCTGCCTGGCAGTTCCGCGTGCGTCCGCCAAGGGTCGGCGGGCGGACCATGGTTGGCGAATGGGTGCGGATCCGTATCGATTACGATCTGAAGCGACAGTAATCGCGCTGCTTGGGTGTCGCGGCGCGTCTGATTTATGACTGAAATTTGACATTTCCACATCCAATTTCCATCAAACGCCGGCTTGAGGGCGTGGCGCCGTTGTCTGTGGGGCCAAGTTCGTTTAGCCGCGGCGCCGTTAGCGGGTGGAGGGATAAGGTAATGGCCAAGCGGCAAATCGCTGTGCTGCCCTACCGCGCCGACTCTCCCGCCGTCGATGCTACGATCCGCATTCTCCTCATTACGTCCCGTGGAAAGGGGCGATGGGTCGTGCCCAAGGGCAAGCCCATCGCAGGGCTTTCGCCCCATGCCAGCGCGGGAAGGGAGGCGGAGGAGGAAGCGGGCGTTCTGGGCGCTGCCTGCCCCACGCCGATCGGTTCCTATCGTTTTCGCAAGCGGCGGAGTTCCGGCGCGTCGGTCTGGACGGATGTGCTCGTATTCCCGTTCGCCGTCACCGAGGAACTCGAAAGCTGGAACGAGCAGCACGAACGTGAGCGGCGCTGGTTCACGCTCGCGGATGCGGCGCGGGCTGTGGACGAGGAAGACCTGCGGGCCTTGATCCGGAGTTTCGGGGCAAAGGAATTCCGGGCGGCGGCGCAGGGCAGGAAATTCATAACCGCGGTCGCGGACAAGACAGGGGTGAATGCTATGTTCGGATGGTTCCAGAAACTACTGCCCCAGCAAGGCAATTTCTTCGAACTGTTCGAGCAGCAGGCCGCCACCCTGGTGGCTGGAGCGGATGCCCTTGCCCGGCTGCTGCAGGGCGGGCCGGGCAAGTTCGCGCATATTCGCGAGATCGAGGAGCGCGAGCATGACGCCGACAACATCACACGGGAAGTCCTGCAGACCGTGCGCCGCACTTTCCTGACTCCGTTCGATCGCGGCGCGATCACCGATTTGATCGCGGCGATGGACGATGCCATCGACGAGATGCAGCAGACCGCAGGCGCGGTCGATCTTTACGAAATCTCGGAATTCGAGCCGGAAATGCGGGATATGGCTGGCATAATCGTCGATGCGGCGCGGCTGACGGCCGAAGCGATCCCGCTGCTGCGGAGGATTGCCGACAATGGAGTGCGCCTGCATGAGCTGACCGAGCGGCTCGTGCGGATGGAAGGTCACGCGGATGAAATCCATGCGGCGGGCCTCAGGCGGATATTCAAGGAAATCGGCGGCAGGGACCCCCTGCAATTCATTACTCGCCAGGAATTGTTCAAACGGCTGGAACGTGTGGTCGACCGGTTCGAGGATGTCGCGAACGAGATCGACGGCCTCGTGATCGATCATTCCTGACCCCGGCAAGAACATGGATCACAGCATCTCCTTGCCGCTGCTGGTCGGGCTGATCGGGCTGGCCCTGGCGTTCGACTTTCTCAACGGCCTGCATGATGCGGCGAATGCGATCGCCACCGTCGTTTCGACCCGCCTGCTATCCCCGCTGGCTGCCGTTGCCTTTGCGGCTTTCGGCAATTTCGCCGCTTACTGGGTTGTCGGGCTTCACGTCGCGGAAACGGTGGGCAAGGGGATCGTCGACAAGGATGTGGTGACGCCCGCCGTCGTCTTTGGCGCCTTGATCGGCGCGATGTTCTGGAATGTCCTGACCTGGCTCAAGGGGATTCCCTCGTCGTCGAGCCACGCGCTGATCGGCGGGCTTCTCGGGGCCGGCGTCACCCATGCCGGCCCGGCCGCGGTCGAGGTTTCCGGCACGCTCAAGACCGTGGCGGCGATCTTCCTTTCCCCTCTGATCGGCTTCGCCATCGCCATGCTGCTGATGCTGCTGACCAGCTGGCTTTTCCACGGCATACAATCGCGGCGGGTGAACAAGAGCTTCAAGGGACTGCACCTGATTTCATCGGCCGCCTATTCGATTAGCCATGGCGGCAACGATGCGCAGAAGACCATGGGGATAATCGCCGTGCTGCTCTATTCCACGGGCCATATGGGCGGCGAGTTCCATGTGCCTCACTGGGTGGTGATCTCATGCTATATGGCGATTGCCATGGGCACGCTGGCCGGCGGCTGGAAGATCATCAAGACGATGGGCAGCAGGCTGACCAAGCTCAACCATCATTCGGGTTTCTGCGCATCGGCTGCCGGATCGGTGGTCGTGTTCAGCGCCAGCGCGATGGGAATCCCGATCTCCACGACCCATGCGATCACCGGCGGCGTGGTAGGCACAGGGGCCGCGAGGCGGGCCAGCGCGGTGCGCTGGAGCGTGGCCAGCCGCGTGATCGTCGCCTGGTTCATCACCATTCCGGCCAGCGCTGTGGTGGGCGCCCTGTTCTATTTGCTGACCCGCCTGTTTTGAGCCGCCGGGCCTGCGGGGGGGAAGCCCATAGGCAAAACATATGGGCGTTAGACTTCGATCTTATTTTTGCCGCGTGACAGATCATGCTCTAGGCCGATAGGAATGCTCAGGGCTTTTATCCTTGCGGATTCGCCCTGATGTCCGGCTTGTGCATCCCGATGCACCGATGGCGGGCAAGACAGATAACAGTTTGAGGATATGACATGTCATCGGCCCCTATGACGGGTCTTCGGGTTATTGACCTGAGCCAGATATACAATGGCCCCTATGCGACCTATCTGATGGCGCTGGCGGGAGCGGAAGTGATCAAGGTCGAGCCGCCAGCGGGTGAGCCGCTGCGCAAGCGGGCGGTCGTGGGCGGCGCGGGCTTGCCCTTTGCCATGCTCAACGGTGCCAAGCGTTCGATCACGCTGGATCTCAAGAGCGAGGAAGGCAAGCAGGCGTTGCTGGAGCTTGCCGATGGCGCGGATGTGCTGGTCGAGAATTTCTCGCCCGGCGTGATGGACCGGCTCGGCCTGGGGGCGGACGTGCTTCAGCAGCGCAACCCGCGCCTGATCTACGCCGCCAGCTCCGGTTATGGCCGGGATGGGCCATATAAATCCTATCCGGCGATGGACCTGACGATGCAGGCGATGTCCGGCGCCATGTTTGTGACGGGTTTTCCGGATCGTCCGCCGGTCAAATGCGGCCCGGCCATCGCGGATTTCTTCGCAGGCATCCATCTCTATGGAGCGATCACAACCGCGCTTTACGAGCGGGAGCGCACCGGCGTGGCCCGCCGCGTGGAAGTGACGATGCAGGATTCGATCTATGCTTCGCTCAGCTCCAACCTGGGCCTTGCCTGGGCCAAGGGCGACGAGGCGCAGTTCGCGCGCACTGCGAACCGCCATGGCGGGCTCGCGGAATGCCCCTATAATGTCTATCCTACCGCTGACGGGCATATCGCGATGATCTGCGCCCGGGACGAACACTGGGTCCGCTTGTCCGAACTGATGGGCAAGGGGGAACTGGGTGCCGATCCGCGCTATTCCACCCTCAAGGAACGTGTGGCGCGGATGGACGAGGTCGATGAAATGGTCGGCGCGTGGAGTTCGCAGCTCCCTACGCAGGAAGTGTTCGAGCGGCTGATGGGGGCGCGTATCGCCTGTGCGCCGGTAAGGACTCTGGCGGAGGTGATGGAAGACGAGAACATGTTCGCGCGCGGGTCCTTGCTGCATGTCGACCATCCTCAATATGGCCGGATCGTGGTGCAGCAGACCCCGCTCCGGCTGGAAGGCGCGCCTTTGCGCAATCCCGAACCCAGCGAGGAACTCGGAGCTTCGACCGCCGAGATTCTGGGGCAATTGACTGGATTGGAAGAGGATCAGATCGCGAGAGCGGCTGGAAGGTAAGTGACCGGGCGGTGTGGCTTGCTCAGTTTGAACATGAGCGGCAGGCCATATCGCTCACGCCAGTTTTGGTTTTGAGACCGAGAGGACGAAGGAATGGCGCAGAAGCGCATGAGATTTGGTGCATTCATCGCGCCGCATACCCCGACCGACGAGCACCCCTCGCTGGGCCTCGAAGAGGATATGGACCGGGTGGTGTGGATGGAGAAGCTGGGCTTCGATGAAGCCTGGATCGGCGAGCATCATTCCAGTGGCTGGGAAATCAACGGCAGCCCGGAAATATTCATTGCCGCGGTTTCGCAGCGCACCAGCCGGATCAAGCTCGGCACCGGCGTGGTTTCACTGCCCTATCACAATCCCTTCACGGTGGCCGACCGTATCCGGCAGCTCGACCATATCACCAAGGGCCGCACCATTCTCGGCATGGGGCCCGGCTCGCTGCCGTCGGACGCCTATATGATGGGTATTCCCACGGCCGAGGCGCGGGACCGGATGGAGCAGGCGATCGAGCCGATCGTCCGGCTGCTGAACAATGAGATCGTGACCGCCAAGACCGACTGGTTCAACTTGCAGGAAGCCAGGCTCCAGCTCGATCCCTATAATGACGACGGCGTTGAAATCGCCGCTGCCAGCCAGGTCTCGCCGACCGGGGCGCGTGCGGCGGGCAAGTTCGGCCTGTCGATGCTGTCGATCGGCGCGACTTCGGCTGGCGGGTTCAATGCGCTGGCGTCCAACTGGGCGATCGCCGAGGAAACCGCGGCGGAACATGGCAACCAGATGGATCGAAACGGCTGGCGCCTGGTCGGACCCGTTCATGTTGCCGAAACACGCGAGAAGGCCCGCGAGAACGTCCGCTACGGGCTGGAACGGTGGATCGAATATATGTCGCAGGTTGCGGCTATTCCGCTCGCGCCACCCCCGGGCCAGGACCCGGTGGACTATATGATCGAAACCGGGTTCGGGGTGATCGGCACACCGGACGATTTCGTGGCGCAGATGAACCGGCTGTCGGAGCAATCGGGCGGGTTCGGCTGCTTCCTCAACCTGGACAATCACTGGGCGGACTGGGAGCAGACCAAGCGCTCCTACGAGCTGATCGCCCGCTTCGCGATCCCGAAGATCAACAAGCTGAATGAATCCCGCATCCGTTCGGAAACCTGGCTGCGGGAGAACAATGCCCATTTCAAGGGCGAGCTGACCGCTGCCGTGCGCTCCAAAATGGAAGAATATGCCAGGGAGAAGGGGATGGACAAGCTGTCCCCCGACCTGGTCGCGCACTTCAAGGCCAATAGCTGAAATACCTGCGGGCCGGGGGCATTCCCCGGTTCGCGCCTTTGCAACTGCAACATACCGGCATCTGCCTGGGAGAGATATGAAATGAACGCACCATTCGACTACGCTCATCCTTTCCTTACCGGCGACGTGAAAAAGCTCTTCATCGGAGGTGAGTGGGTAGATGCAAGTTCGGGCGAGACTTTCGATTGCATCGACCCTTCACGCGGGTTGGCCGCGATCAAGGTGTCGCGCGGCGGTCCCGAAGACATAGACCGCGCGGTCGCTGCGGCACGGGCCGCATTCGAGGGCGAATGGTCGAAATGGACCCCGTTCGACCGGCAGGCGCTGATGTTGAAGGCGGCCGAGGCAATCGACCGGCGCTTCGAGGATCTCGCCCGGCTGGAAACGATCGACATGGGTGCCCCGCTGGCTCGCACCGGCCTGTTCCGGCGCTGGATTCAGCAGACCTTCCGCTATTACGCGTCGCAGGCCATGAACACGCGGGGGGACATCTTCAGCAATTCCGTGCCCGGCAATTTCATGGCCTATTCGCACAAGGCGCCCGTGGGCGTCGTGGGCGCGATCATCCCCTGGAACGGGCCGATGATCACCCAGTTGTGGAGCATCTGCCCGACTCTGGCGACCGGCTGCACGCTGGTGCTCAAGCCGGCGGAGGAAGCGCCCCTCTCCACGCTGATGATGGCCGAGATCCTGCATGAGGCGGGCGTGCCTGCGGGCGTCATCAATGTGGTGCCTGGCCCGGGGCCGACGGCGGGCGCGGCGCTGGCCGGCCACATGGACGTGAACAAGATCAACTTCACCGGCTCCACCGTCACCGGACGCAAGATCATCGAGGCATCCGCCTCGAACATGAAGCGCGTCGCGGTCGAACTGGGCGGCAAGTCTCCGGACATCGTGTTTGCGGACGCCGACCTCGACGCGGCGGCCACCGGCGCGGCCATGGCCTGCTTCACCAATACCGGGCAGGTCTGCTTCGCGGGCACCCGCCTGTTCGTGGAGCGCAGCATCTATGACGATTTCGTGGAGCGCGTGGCCGAGGTCGGGCGCAAGCTGAAAGTCGGCCCGGCGCTAAGCGAGGAAAGCCAGCTCGGCCCGCTGGCGTCTCAGGCGCAGCTCGATCGGGTAACGAGCTACTTCCAGGTGGCTCGGGAAGACGGCGCGCGCCTTGTCACGGGTGGCGAGCCACTCGACATCGGCGGCGGTTTCTTCGTCCCGCCCACGGTCTATGCCGGGGTGACGAACGACATGCGCATCGCGCGGGAGGAAATCTTCGGCCCGGTGCTGGCGGCGATCCCGTTCGATACCGAGGAAGAGGCGCTCGCGCTTGCCAATGACACCATCTACGGCCTCGGCGGTGGGGTGTGGAGCCGGGATGTCGGCCGCGTCCATCGCGTCGCGCACGCAATCCGCACCGGCATGGTCTGGACCAACTGCTATGGCGTCACCGACCCTGCCGTCACATTCATCGGTACCAGGCAGAGCGGTTATGGCGTGAAGGGCGGGCCTTATGCAGTGGACGAGTTCCTCGCAGCCAAGACCGTCTGGATGAATCTGGCCTGAGAGACCGAACATGAGCAACAATGACGAACGCACGTTTGATGTGATCATCATCGGCACCGGCTTTGCCGGCGTCTATGGATTGTACCGGATGCGGGAGGCGGGCTTCAACGTCCTGGCGGTGGAAGCCGGCGACGATGTCGGCGGCTGCTGGTATTGGAACCGCTATCCCGGCTTGCGCTGCGATGTCGACAGCCTGGAATATGCCTATGCATTTTCCGAGGAACTGCAGAAGGAATGGCGCTGGAGCGAGCGCTACGCCAAGCAGAACGAAATCCAGGGCTACATCAGCTTCGCCGCGGATCGCCTCAACCTGCGCAAGGACATTCGCTTCAATACGCGCGTGAAGGCGGCCACTTTCGATAACGCCGCCAATCGCTGGACCCTCGAAACCGAAAATGGGGACAGGTTGCAGGCGCGCTATGTCGTGATGGCGACGGGCTGCCTGTCGGTTCCGAACAAGCCCAATATTCCGGGGATCGAGAATTTCGGCGGGCAGCTGATCCATTCGGTGCAATGGCCGAAGGAAAAGCTGGACCTGTCGGACAAGAACGTCGCCGTGATCGGCACTGGCTCTACCGGCATCCAGATGATCCCGCTGCTGGCCCAGGAAGCGAAGCACCTCACCGTCGTGCAGCGCACGCCTGCGTTCTGCGTTCCAGCCCGCAACCAGGAATGGAACGATGCGCGGATAGAATACTGGCGCGAGAACTATCGTGAATTGCGGGACATGGCGCGCAATACCCGCGCCGGGGTTCTGCATGAATATGGCCTGCTGCCCGCCGCCGCCGTGCGTCCGGAAGATCGCAAGGCCGACCTGGAGCGCCGCTGGCTGAAGGGCGGCCCGAACGTGCTCTATGGTTTCAGCGATCTGCTGCGGAATGAAGAGACTAATGAACTGGTCAGCGAATTTCTGCGCGGCAAGATCGCCGAGGCGGTGAAGGACCCGGAAACCGCAAGGAAGCTGATGCCCTATGAATATCCCGTGGGGGCCAAGCGGGTTTGCGTGGGCACCGATTATTACGAAACCTACAACCGAGACAATGTGTCGCTGATAGATTTGCGCAGCGAGAAGCTGCAGCAGATCGAGAAGGACGGCATTCGCACCGAGCAGGGCTTCTACCCGGTGGATGTGCTGATCCTCGCCACCGGATATGACGCGATGACCGGCGCCCTGCTGGCCATCGACATCCGGACGACCGCAGGCAAATCGCTGCGCGAGCAATGGTCCCATGGTCCGCAGACCTATCTGGGCCTCGGCATCGCCGGCTTCCCCAACATGTTCGTGGTGACCGGCCCGGGCAGCCCGTCCGTCTTCAGCAACATGGTCCTGTCCGTCGAGCACGATATGGACTGGATCGCGGAATGCCTCGATTATCTTCGGGAGCGTGGCTTCCCGGCCATCGAGGCTGACGCCGAGGCTCAGGAAGCCTGGATGGATCATGTCGATCAGCTTGCCAGAGGCACCTTGGTGAACAAGGCGGCAAGTTGGTATCGTGGCGCCAATGTCGAAGGGAAGCCGCAGAAGTTCATGCCTTATCTGGGCGGCGTGAACACCTATCAGGCCAAGTGCCGCGATGTCGCGGATCAGGGCTATGAAGGCTTCCTGATCGGTGGGGAAGCGCAGGCCAGCCAGCCCAAGCGCGAGATGGCCGATGGCTGACGGAGCGCTCGCCAAGGTCGCGCCCGATCTGCGCAGGTTCATCGAGCTGCTGCCGGACCTGTCCGATATTGCGGGCCGCCTGGCAGAAATCCGTGGAGTGCTGGATGGCGAGCCGCCTTCGCTTGGCGATGATGGCGAAGCCGTCACCAGCGAGATATTCATTGACCGACCGGATGGAACGCAGCTGCGCTGCCTGTTCTGCCGGCCCAGCGCCGTTTCCTCGGACAGGCCTCTCCCGGTTCTGCTGCATGTCCATGGCGGCGGATATGTCGCGGGATCGGCCAACCGGGATCATGATATTGTCCGCAAGGCCGTGATCGCGCTGGGTTGCGCGGCGCTGATCCCGGATTACCGGCTGGCGCCGGAGTATCCCTATCCGGAACCGCTGGATGACGTGCTGCTCTCCTACCGATGGTTGAGGGAGCAAGCCGCGGCCTTGGCGATCGATGCCGATCGCATCGCCTTGAGAGGGGTGAGCGCGGGCGGCGGCCTTGCCTATGCGGCCACGCTCAAGCTCAGGGAAGATCCGGCCAGCGCGCCCTGCTTCCTGCTGCTGGTGTTCCCGATGCTGGATGACCGCACGGAACCTCATCCTCATAATGGCGTCTATGTCTGGACTCACGATAACAACCAGTTCGGGTGGGACAGCTATCTCGCCAAGGTGGATCGGTCCGATCCGCCCCCGTTTGCGGTTCCTGGGCGGGTCGAGGATGTGTCCGGCCTGCCGCCCATCTTCATGACGACCGGCGCGATCGACCTGTTCGCTGGCGAGAACCTGGATCTTGCACGCAGGCTGGTCGACGGGGGGATCGCGCTGGAGATGCACGTCTATCCCGGCGCATATCACGGCTTCGCGCTGATCCCCTGCGAAGCGACCCAAGCTTACGAGCAAGCGGCCATGGCTGCGCTCACGCGCGCCTTTGCCGCCAAGATCGACGGAGAATGACATGAAGGCGTGGATGGTTACAGAGGCGAAGGCGCCGCTGGAGAAGTTCGAACTCGAGACGCCGGAGCCGACTGGAACGGAAGTCGTCATCGAAACCGCCTATTGCGGCGTCTGCCATTCCGATCTCCATTTCTGGAAGGGCGAATACAATATGGGCGGCGGCAAGGTGATGAAACTTGCCGATCGCGGGGTGCAACTGCCCCGGGCGCCGGGCCATGAGATCGCCGGCCGCGTGGTTGCCCTTGGCCCGGATGCCGAAGGGGTGAAGATCGGCGACATGCGCGTGGTCTACCCCTGGCTTGGCTGCGGGAATTGCTATTACTGCAACAACGGGCTGGACAATTGGTGCCGCACGCCGAAGGGCATCGGGGTGATCCGCAATGGCGGCTTCGCGAGCCATGTCGTGGTGCCGCATTCGCGCTACCTGGCCGATCCCGGGAATGTCGATCCTGCCCTGGCCGCGACCTATGCCTGTTCCGGCCTGACCATCTATTCCTCGCTCAAGAAGGTGATGCCGATCGATCCTGACAGCCCGATCCTGCTGATCGGCGCCGGGGGGCTGGGCCTCATGGCGGTCGAGATGCTGAAGGCGATGGATCATCGCAATATCGTGACGGTCGATATCGATCCCGCCAAGCTGCAGGTGGCGAAGGAGAAGGGCGCCACCACCATTATCGACGGTTCGGCGGGCAATCTGGCGGAAAAGGTCATCGAAGCGGTCGGCAAGGTTCCGGCGGCGATCGACATGGTGAACAACGATCATACGGCACGGGCCGCGCTCGACTGTCTCGACAAGGGCGGCAAGCTGGTGCTGGTCGGGGTGGCTGGCGGCGAGCTGACGCTCTCGCTGGCGACCATGATCTTCATGGGGTTGACCGTCTACGGCAATCTGGTCGGAACTCCGCAGGATCTGCACGATGTGCTGGAGCTTGCCAATTCCGGCAAGCTGGCGCCCACGCCCTTGCAATGCTGCCCGGCGGACGAGGCCAATCAGACATTGATCGACCTCAAGGAAGGCAAGGTGACGGGCCGCGCCGTTCTTACCTGGTAGTCGGCCCAGAAACCGGCGGCAGGCCGGTCTTCAGGGAGAGATCGGCCTGTGAGCGGGGCGGGGTACCCGCCTGTCCCCTCCGAACAGGGAGCCAGGGCACACCTTGCGCGAGGGGGAGCCTTTCGAGCCGAGGCCCAATTCGTTTGCCACTTGCCGGATAGTGGCGGTCAAAACCTCTCGGGTGGCCTTTTGGGCGTCGGTCAGGTCCTTGCTCTGCAGATTGGCAAGCGAAAGGATGCCCCTGATTTCAGGCTCAATGATGCGGCGGGCCTGCACGAAACCATTGAGATGGTCCTGGATGATGCTGGAGCGGGGCAGGATGGTGTAGCATTCGCCTGACATCGCCAGGGAACGCAGCCCCATGTAGGATTCGCTTTCGAAGTTGACGGAAAGCGACTTGCCGAGATGGTCGGCATGTTCTTCCAGGATCTTTCTCCAGGCGGTCGACCGGCAGGGCAGGGCCAGCGGGAAATCGAAAACGTCGTAGAACGGTATGTCGACGTCGTCTTCTTCTTCGTCGAATTGTCCGAAAAGCCAATAATCCTCGATAAACAAAGGCGAAAGCGAAAGTCCGATGTCTTCGGGGATGTTGAAAAGGATGGCGAAATCGATCTTGCCGTTCTGCAGCCATTCGTAAACGGCGGGGCTGCTGGCATCGAGAATATAGAGGCTGACGTCCGGCAGGGCTTCGCGCATCGCCTTGTATAGCGGGGGCGCGAAGAGGGCCGGCATGGTGGAGGGCATCCCTATGGAAACGGTGCCGGCCGGCTTGGCCTTGTTTCTCTTCAGCCCCAGAATTGCTTCGCTGTGGTAGCGCAGCAGGGTGATGGCCCGCTCATAGAGCAATTGGCCCTGATCGGTGAGAGTGATGCCCCTGTGGCTTCTCTCGAACAGCTTTACCCCGAGTTCCAGCTCCAGATTGGACAGGTGAACGCTCAATGCGGGCTGCGCGACATGCAGGCGTTCCGATGCCTTCATCAGGCTGCCTGCCTCGGCCATCGCAACGAAATACCGCAGGTGCTTGATGTCCATCGTGCTTCCTTCTGGACGACTTCGGGGATTGGCGGGTTCTTCGGCACGCGCATCAGCGAGTCAAGTTTTTGGTCCCGTCGCGATCATGCGTTTGAGGGACGGGACCGCGTTTTTTGATGGGTTGCGCTGAGATAGGGTGCGATATTGGCGGCGCAGGGAAAGTCATTGGCGCTTGTAATCCTGTTTTTCCGAAACAATATCGGTTTGGTGCGGGAGCTTGAGAAAACCATGAACTTGCCGGGGGACTCATCCATTGAAACGGCTGATGCCGGGCAGATTGCATACGCAAATCCCCGATCCCACTCGATTCTGAGTGATGGGCGCCGGCTGAACGTTCTCGAATGGGGAGATCCGGCCAGGCCTGCGGTCATGCTGATCCACGGATTGCGCGATCACGCGCGAAGCTGGGACTGGATTGCGAATGAACTAGCCGCCGATTATCATGTGTTCGCGCCCGACCTGCGCGGCCATGGCGATAGCGATTGGGCAGGCGCCGGCTCCTACGGGATCGCGAACTATATCATCGATCTGGCCGATATCATGGACGCGCTGGGGCTGGAGCGGCTCGCCCTGGTGTGCCACTCGCTCGGCGGGGTTCTCGGCCTGCGCCTCGCGGCTGCTTTTCCGGAGCGGATCGGCGCCTTTTGCGGGATCGAATGCATCGAGCTTCCCATCGTGCGGGATGACCAGATCCACCCCACGCCTTTCCCCGTGAGGCTGAGGGGATGGATCGATGAGGAACGCAAGCGCCGGGCGAGACTGCCGCGCAGCTATTCCTCCCTTGCTGCGGCGACGGAGCGAATGCAGCAGGAACAACCGCTGCTGGACCATCAAACGATCATGCATCTCGCCCGGCACGCCATCGTCACCAATCCCGACGGCTCCGTCCGCTGGAAATTCGATCCGGCCGTTCGCCCCCGTGCCCCCGAGGATGCGAAAGGTCATGATCTGGACGACATCCTGGATGCCATCTCGTGCCCTGTGCTGCTGGCCTATGGGGACGCAAGCTGGATTCCCATTCCCTCCGAGAAGCGTCTGGCGCGCTTGCGCGACCATCGTGTAGTAACCTTCGCCGGAGCCAGCCACTGGCTCCATCATCAATGCCGAGAGGATTTCCTGCGCGAAACGCGCGAGTTTCTGAAATCCCGTTTTGAAAGCCCAGATCATGCGTGAAGCCGCCATCGTATCCACCGCCCGCACCGCCATCGGCCGCGCCCAGCGCGGCGCCTTCAACGATACGGATGCTCCCCAGCTGACCGCCCATGTCGTCAATGCCGCGGTCGAGCGCGCAGGCATCGATCCCGCGCGTATCGAGGATGTGGCGATGGGCGTGGCGGTGCAGTGGGGCACGCAGGGCAACAATCTGGGCCGCACCACCGTTTTCGCCGCGGGGCTTCCTCTCTCGGTGCCCGGCACGTCGCTTGACCGCAAATGCGCCTCGGGCCTGACCGCCATTGCCTTCGCCGCGCGCGGGATCATCGCCGGGGACATGGATGTGGCGGTCGCGGGCGGGGGGAATCGGTGTCCCTGACCCGCAACAATCATGCGCCGAATTTCCGTTCCCAGCCGCAGGTCGTTATCGACCATGTTCCCCATGCCTATATGGCGATGATCGAAACCGCCGAAGTGGTCGCGGAACGCTATGGCATCAGCCGGGAAGCGCAGGACGAATATGCGCTGCAAAGCCATCAGCGCGCCGCCGCCGCTACGGGCGCGGGCAGGTTCGCGGACGAGATCGTGCCGATCACCGTCCGCAAGAACATCCTCGAAAAGGATGGCACCGTATCCGGCGCGGAGGAAGTGACGCTCGCGCAGGACGAGGGCATCCGCCCGGATACGACGCTCGAAGGCTTGGCCAAGCTCAAGCCGGTGTGGAAGGACGGCGCCCTCATCAAGGAGGGGCGTAATGTCACCGCCGGGAATGCCAGCCAGCTTTCCGACGGCGCTTCCGCCCAGGTGCTGATGGATCGCGAGACGGCGGAGCGTGAAGGGTTGCCGATTCTCGGGATTTTCCGGGGTTTTCAGTCTGCCGGCTGCGCGCCCGAGGAAATGGGGATCGGGCCGGTCTTCGCCATCCCGAAGCTGCTGGACCGCGCCGGACTTTCCATCGACGATATCGGCCTTTGGGAAATCAACGAGGCATTCGCCAGCCAGGTGATCTATTGCCGCGACAAGCTTGGCATCGACCCCGACAAATTCAATGTCAACGGCGGTGGCATCGCGCTGGGGCACCCCTTCGGCATGACCGGAAGCCGCATCACCGGACATGCCTTGATCGAAGCGAAGCGGCGCGGCGTGCGCTACGCCGTGGTGTCGATGTGCGTGGCGGGGGGCATGGGGTCCGCCGCTTTGCTGGAGATTCCGGGCTAGAGCAGCGCTTCAATCCTGGCCTGCGCTGCTCGCCATGGGGACGGGTTCGCAGGTCATTTGCGGATTTATCGCAAATCTTGCGATTCCTGTCGCGGACCGCGCATCCGCCGCTTTTCCTTTGCCCCAGACAGGCGAGGCGGTAAGCTCGGCTGCGATTTGCAAAAGAGTTGGCGATTATAGCGTTTACAAACCCACACGATTCCGGTAGAGAAATGGGCAAGGAGCAATTCCATGTCCGTTCTCTCTCATCCCCGCTTTCACGACGAAGCCGCCGCCTTCGAATATCTGGAAAGCATCGTCTGGGCCAATGGCGTCGTCTGCCCGCATTGCGGTGTAGTCGGCGGTCGGGTCTACAAGCTGGAAGGCGTTGTTCATAACACCCGTAAGGGCGAGCGCGCTGGCAATGTCCGCTACGGCCTCAAGAAGTGTGGCGAGTGCCGCAAGCAGTTCACCGTGAAGGTGGGCACTGTGTTCGAACATGCCCGCCTGCCCCTGCATATCATGCTCCAGGCCGTTCACCTTATCATGTCGAGCAAGAAGGGCATCAGCGCCCACCAGCTCCACCGCGTTCTGGAAATCAGCTACAAGGCGGCGTGGTTCCTCGCCCACCGTATTCGTGAAGCCATGCGCTCTGGCGATCTTGCCCCGTTCGGCGGCAACGGTACCATGGTCGAAGTCGATGAAACCTACATCGGCCACCAGAAGGGCAAGCCGGTCAAGAAGGGTGGCGGCCACAAGATGAAGGTGCTGGCGCTGGTGGATCGTGAGACCGGCAAGGTTCGTTCGTTCACCGACCCCAACCTGACCGCCAAGGACATTCACCCGATCCTGCGCGCCAACATCGCCAAGGAAGCGCGCCTGATGACGGACGAAGCCCGGCTCTACTGGAATGTCGGCAAGGAGTTTGCCGAGCACAACCGCGTCCTGCATGCCGGTTTCGAGTATGTCCGCAAGGGCCAGCCCGAAATCCATACCAACACGGTCGAAGGCTACTTCTCAATCTTCAAGCGCGGCATGCGCGGCATCTACCAGCACTGTGGCGAGCAGCACCTGCATCGCTACCTTGCGGAGTTCGACTTCCGCTACAGCAACCGGGAAGCCCTTGGCTGCAACGACAGCGACCGCGCCACTGCGGCGCTGACCGGGATTGTCGGCAAGCGGTTGACCTATACAGCAACTAACAGCGCAGAAGGTGTCCGCATCGAAGCTTGAGAAGAGGTATCGCAGCCGGTGGCGGACTAAATCGCGAAAACCACGGAAAACCGCCAAAAATTAGTCGATTCACAACGCTTTTTGGCCATGCTACCCTTCTGATAACCGGAGTGCTGCATGACCACCGAACGTGTCACGATTCAGGTAGAATCCAACATCGGAGAGGATGGACCTCTCACGGTGTTCGACACGCTCGACCAGTTCAAGGATGCGTTTGAGCTACTGACTGCTGCGATTTCGCAAGAGCCGGGAGGCGAGAAGATTCGCTGGCGGCTAGAACACCTATCCAAGAATTCTCCCGCCACCGTGACTGCTGTCGCATACACTGATGACCCCGAAGTCGTAGCAGGCCCGCTAGTTCATCGCGGTAAGCAGCGATTCTCGCGCGATATGGCTGCGCTCCGGGAGGGGGGCTCAGTGTCGCCATGGCTTCGCCAGAAGTCCTCCGTCGCTAAGCAATTTCTGCGTCGCAACCTCAATGGGGTTGGGAAGACGGCAATTGTTCTTGAGGAAGACGCCCCCCAAACCATCTTGGTTGAACGTTCGGCCAGGGCTAGTTTGAAGTCTCTTGAACGCGCCGAGGCCGCTGCTGAAACTGAAGATAAGAGCCATTCTGAATTTGGGGTGATTGACGCCCATGTCGGCCGAACCGACACCTACCACGGCAAACCTGCGCTCTACATCAAGGATAGATTGAGCGGGTCGCTTGTTCCTTGCGTCTTGAGTGACGACCTGGCCGCTAAGGTGGGGCCCGCGCATAGTTGGGCTGACGCTTGGACGAACAAGCGTATCCGCGTTAAGGGTCGAATATATTACGACCGGGATGGCCAAATTTCGCGGGTCAGTGCGGTAGACATGGAAGATGTGTCGCCGCGAGATGTAAATTTGAAAGAGCTACGCGAAATCGACCTGTTAAGCGGAAAATCCCCAGTCGAGCATCTCGATAAGTTGTGGGGGTATTCCGATGACTGACCGCAAAAAGGTGTATTGGGACGCCTGCGCGTGGCTCGGTCTCTTGAACGGGGAAACGGACAAGGCGCAAGAACTCGAAGTTGTTTGGGAGAAGGCCAAGCACGGTGAGATTGAGATCTGGACAAGCGCTTTCTGCATTGCCGAAGTCTACAAGGTAAAATGCGAGGGTGGAAAAACTGGCCTATCCCCGGAGAATGACGACAAAATCGACGACCTGTTTAATCAAGATTGGGTCTACATTGCACAAGTCGATTTGGTCATTGCTCGGCTCGCGAAGACACTGCTTCGGTCCCAATCCAAATTGAGCAAGCCAAGCGACGGCATCCATCTTGCGACTGCGATTCAGTGGAACGTCGATCAACTCCACACTTGGGATTCTAGCGATCTGCTCGGTATTGTTTGCAACCGTGCAGACGGGCTTCCATTGGAAATCTGTAAGCCGTCCATGATTGACGGAGAAAACCTCTTCAACCGAGAAGGAGAGGGAAATTGAACGACCGGAAACCCCAGCTCGACAAGTTCAAGGAAGCGGCGCGCGACCTGGAGTGCGACGACGACGAGAAGCACTTTGACGAGCGGATGAAGAAGCTGGTGAAGCAGAAGCCGGTCAAAAAGCCGGAATGACTTGGCCTATGGCAAGTGGGCTTGTCGGCACACTGCTATCTGCCGCCTTCCTGATCGCCGTCGCGGATGACCCACGATTTTTCAGATTTTCACGTCGCACATCCCGCACATTGGGCAATGTGGTTCTGGGTCTGATTGCCATGGCGGCTTTGGTTTTGGTCGTCGCCGCGGTCACAACGCTGCGTGGTTTGTAAACGCTATAATCGCCAAAGAGTTCCAGCCGCGACCTTTGGGTGACATCCTTTCCTTGTATATCATTCACTAAAGGTTCAAAGGTTTTGCGTGAATGGCATACGCAAACCGTTCCGGCGTGATTCCGGTCTGCGTGATGGTATTTGAGCGGAAAAAAGCCAGCGGATATCAGTATCTTGGATGGGTATCCGGTTGGAGTTGGTGAAGAGGACGTGAAGCTTGTTCAAGAACTTGTTCGCTAAGAAGCCTAATAAACGTGTGCGAATCTCCGGAACGGAGATCGATTTCGAAGTGGGCAAGAACCAGACAGTTCTGGAGGCCGCACTTGCGCAGGGCTTTGAGTTTCCTCACGATTGCACCGTCGGCACTTGCGGAAGCTGCCGCTCGAAACTGCTGTCCGGCAAGGTCGATGCGATCACCCCGTTCGGTTACACCTTGAGTCGCGAGGAACTGACCGCCGGCTATATCCTTTCATGCCAGGCGGTTCCGCAATCCGATATCGAGATCGCGGTCGATCTCGAGGCGGCTGCGTCTCATGCGGAAACGGTTTCCGGGCGCATCGTGGAAACGCGCGATCTGACTCACGACATCAAGCTGGTCAGCTGGGAAGTGGAACGTTCAGTATCGTACAAGGCAGGCCAGTACATGAATGTCCGGTGGCCCGGTGGCCCCGGCCCGCGTTCCTATTCTTTCAGCACCGAACCGGGGGAGGGAGGGCGCACCCGTCTGTCCACCTTCATCCGCAAGGTGCCCGGCGGCGCATTCACCGAAGCCCTGTTCAAGGGCGAACTGGACGATGCCGCTTTCGAGATCGAAGCGCCGCATGGCCATTTCTGGCTGCATGACGGTGATGGCCCGATCCTGCTGGTCGGCGGGGGCAGCGGCCTGTCGCCCCTGATGAGCCTGCTTGAAGACGCCGTGTCCCGGTCTGTCCAGCGCGATGCGATACTTCTCTTCGGTGGCCGTGAGGAACGCGATCTCTATTATCTCGATGAGATCGCGGAAATCGGCCGGCGCTGGAAGGGCAAATTCGAGTTCTGGCCCGTGCTTTCCCAAACCGAAGCGCCGGGCCGGAGGTTCGGCATGGTCACTGCGGAAATTCCCGCCGCCATCGCCGAGCTTGGGGGCGTTGATGGGCTGCAGGCCTATATGTGCGGGCCGCCCGTCATGATCGATGCGGGTGTCGCGGCTCTCACATCGCAGGGCGTGCCGATCGACGACATTCATTACGACAAGTTCACTGATGCCAGCACGGGTGGAAACTGAGACCCGTCCGGAGAGGAGAAATCGATGATTACCAGCAGAGACAGTTTCTTTATCGGCAATGAGTGGGTGAAGCCGTCCACCAGCCGGACCTTCACGCTCGTCAACGCATCGACCGAGGAAGAAATCGGCACGGTGCCTGAAGCGGTCGAGGCGGACATCGACGCCGCGGTCGCGGCGGCGCGCGACGCTTTCGACAATTCCGGCTGGGCGACCGCGGAACCTGCTGAACGCGCGGCGGTGATGGAGCGCTTCATGGCTGCGGTCGCGGCGCGTGGTGCCGATCTCGCCGAAGCGGTGAGCGTTCAGAACGGCATGCCCATCGCCCTCAGCAGCCAGCTCGAAGGGCAGTTCGGTGTCGGCGTGATCCAGTATTACGCGGAACTGGCGAAAACCATCGGCCAGCCCGATGTCCGCCCCTCCCAGATGGGCAAGGAAACGCTGGTGAGGCGCGCGCCGGTCGGCGTGGCCGCGGCGATCGTTCCCTGGAACTTCCCGGTCACTCTTGCCCTCAACAAGATCGCGCCGGCCATGGCCGCCGGCTGCACCGTCGTTATCAAGCCGTCGCCCGGCACGGTTCTCGACAGCTATATCCTGGCGGAAGCCGCGCTGGAGGCGGGCGTGCCGGCGGGCGTGCTCAACTGGGTCACGGCCGAGCGTGAAGCGGGCGCCTATCTGGTCAACCATCCGGGTGTGGACAAGGTGGCGTTCACGGGTTCCACCGCGGCCGGCCGGAAGATCGCGGCCGCCTGTGGCGAACTGCTCCGCCCGGTGACGCTGGAACTTGGCGGCAAGTCCGCCGCGATCCTGCTCGAAGACGTGGATATCGGTTCCTTCCTCCAGGGCGTGCCGATGGCCTGCATGCTCAACAATGGGCAGACCTGCTATAACGGCACGCGCGTGCTGGCGCCGAAGAAGCGCTATGACGAGGTGGTGGGCGCGCTGGCCGATTTCGCGAAATCGCTGAACGTGGGCAATGCGCTCGATCCGGAAACGCATGTCGGCCCGATGGCGTCCAGTGCGCATCGCGACCGGGTGCAATCCTATATCGAGATCGGCAAGGACGAAGCGCGCCTGGTGGCCGGGGGCGGCCGTCCGGCGGACCAGAACAGCGGTTTCTTCATCGAGCCGACCGTGTTCGCTGACGTCGACAATTCCGCCCGCATTGCCCAGGAAGAGATATTCGGGCCGGTCCTTTCCGTTATTCCCTATGATGGCGAGAGCGAGGCGGTTCGCATCGCCAATGACAGTGAATATGGCCTGGGCGGCTCGGTCTGGAGCGCGGACAGCGAACACGCCAAGTCGATTGCCGACAAGGTGGACAGCGGCACGGTCGGCGTGAACGGCTATATGCCGTCGCTCGGCGCGCCGTTCGGCGGGGTCAAGGCCAGCGGCATCGGCCGGGAATTCGGCCCGGAAGCCGTAGGCGCCTATCAGAAGCTGAAATCGATCTATGTGATGGGCTGATTTTCAGTTCCATGGGTCGCAAGCAGGCGCGGTTGCCCGGTGGCAGCCGCGCCTTTGCTTTGGAGGGCCGCGATCCTGTGTGAGAGGCCCTGTGTGAGACTGTGAGCGCTGGCAGGCTTCATGCCGAATAGCCAGCGCTATCGTCGGGCAGGGCAAGCGCCTGTAGCGGCGGCTGCGCTCGGGACATAAAAAAAGCGCGGCCGGAATTGCCAGCCGCGCTTCATTTCATGCGATGAAAAGGTGCGAGTTCAGGCTGCGGCCGCAGACTGGCCCGATACATCATTATCGTTGTTCTGGAACCAGTCCGGCCAGCCGGCGCGGCGGTTCTGCTCCTTGGCCAGCGCCAATTCCTCGGGCGTCGCAAGTTCGTTGTCCCAGCGCTGCAAGGCCGGCTTGATCACCATATTGTGCCACACCGGCGGGATCAGGGCCGAGAAGAAGCACACGAACACGCTGGGCATCGGTATCCACTTCGTGTCCGGCTTCAGCTCGTGATAGGCGGCGAAGCTGTTGGTGTGATGATCGGCATGATTGGTGATCTCGAAGCCGAAGATGCGTGAAAGCGGCTTGAGGTGGTTCCAGACATGGCGGCGATTGATAGCGCCGTCATGCGTGCGGATCAGGCCATAATGCTGGAAGTAGTTGAAGCTCTCGATCCAGAAGCGGGCGCCGATCATGCCGGCAAAGGCCACGGCCACGGCCGTCCAGCCGCCGATCATGAAGATGATGGACTGGAAGATCACCTGGGCCAGGATCGCCTTCCACAGGCGATGACCGAGGCCCCAGCGTGCCTTGCCCATCTTTTCGAGATTGTCCGCTTCGGTCAGCCAGGCTTCCTTCGTGCTGTGCACGACCGCCTTGGGCGTGAAGCTGTAGAGCGATTCCCCGCGCGGAGCTGTGTCGCCATCCTTGTCGGTCGCGACATGGATGTGATGGCCCACGACATGCGCGATTTCGCGGGTCGCATCGAGATAGCAGACCTGGCAGTACTGCCCCACGAAACGGCGGATCTTGCCGCGCTGATGGTAGAGTTCGTGCGTCGCCGGAACCAGCGGAACGACGCTGAGCCAGGCGAGCGAGAGAATGACGCCGACATATTGATGGGCCGGCGCTCCGGGATTGGTGACGACCCAGTAAGCGGCGGCAAGATAGAGCACGGGGCCGAGCAGCGAACTCATCCACACGGGAATATCCGCCAGGCTCTTGTTCCGGACCTTCCGGATAGCGAAGTCATTCGGCAAAACCGAATCGATCAGGCCGAGAATGGGAAGGCTCGCGATGCCGAGCCAGACCCAGGAGCCGCCCACCACAAAACTGGCGATAACGCCCAGTTGCAGCAGCGGGCCGAGATAATAACGTGCGTAGTCCATATTCCTCTCCATCGCATTTCGCGATCAATTTCACGTTTTTTGTATACGCAAAATTGTCATGTAACGCAATCCAAAATATCACTGCGGTAGAGACAAATCCATCTGGCATCCCTATGGGGCTGATCCATGAAAATGCGCGACCTGGAAACCAGGACGGGGGTCAACCGCGAAACCATACGGGTTTATTTTCGCAAAGGCCTCTTGCCTGAACCTGAACGCCCTGCCCGGAATGTCGCCGACTATGGCGAGGATCACGTTCGCGCGATTCTCGCAGTTCGCAAACTGCACCGGCAGTCGGGCATGACGCTGGAGCAGATCAAGTCCCTGCTCGATGGAACGGGATCGTCCAGCCCGCTTGGCGCTTCGGCCTTTCCGCATCTGGAAGAACTGGTGGCGCTGCGCGTCGGAGTGGAAAACCGCCAGATTTCCCTTGAGACGATGCTTGAGGAAAATCCCTACGCCCGGATCGACGCGGAGGCGCTGGCGCGCATTGGCGTGATCGACCTCACGCAAACTCCCGAAGGGTGCGTGATGAGCATTACGGACGCTGGCCTGGTGACGATCTGGGGCCGCATGAGGGAGGCCGGATTCGACGAGAATAACGGCTTTCCGCCGGATATTCTGGGCTATTATATCGAGGCTGCGGAAATCGTCGCGGGCAACGAGGCCCGGCTGTTCCTGGAGCGGGTGGAGGGCCGTATCGACGAGGTCGAGGCGGCGAACATGCTCGAGTTCGCGCTACCGACCATGCTCGATTTCTTCGGGCTGATCCGGCTCAAGGCATTCCTGAAAAACATCGGCCAACGCACCAGGGAGGGCTAAGTCCCCTACCGAGCCTGAACCTGGCGCAGGCCCCGTCTTGGGCCATCCTTCCTGGGACCATCCCTCGAGACGCCGCTTCGACTTCGCTTGTCGGCTCCTCAGGATGAGCGGGTCAATCTGATCCGGAAGAAAGCTGGCGCTCCAGCCGATCGGCCACCCATTCCTCGATGATCTCGTCCGCGACATTGTCGACATCGGCCCAGAAGCGGCGAATGGCGAGGCCGGATATGATCGCCGCGCCTCCCCGCACGTCCCGCGCAGCCTGCTTGGGCGTCCACCCGCCCTGGATAAGCCGTTCTTCCCACGCATCGTAAACCGGCTTGCGCAGCACCGCGACGCGGCTTCGCACGGAAGAGAAGAACGTCTCGTCCTTCACGGTTTCGATGGTGATCCCGATCGCCACCCAGAAGCGATCGCTGAAGAAAAAGGCCCGGAACTCCGCCAGCATGGCGCGCAGCAGCGCTTCGCGGCCGTTCTGCGAGGTGGAGAGATATTCGTTGCTGTCTTCCCGGGCGAGTTCCAGCGCCGTTTCGATGGCGGCGAGGACCACCGCATTCTTGTCAGGGAAATGATGCAGCAGCGCGCCCTGCGATACGCCCGCTGTTTCGGCGACGGAGCGAAGCCGCAAGGCGTTCAGGCCGCCCTTGGCCACGGTCTGATAGGCGGCGGCGGCCAGCCTGGTGCGCATGGCTTCGCTGCGTTCGGCTTGCGAACGGCGCTGCCGGTTAGCCTTGCTGGGCAGATCCTGTTCCGGTTTTGCTCGGGTCATTCGTTTCCATCTAGCCAGATATGCGCCGGAACCAGTTCGATTGCATGGAATGTGGAACTAATCATGTGTCGCACTTGCGACAAGTCCTGCAAATGAAAAGGTTCAAGGGCCGGCACGGCGGTCCGGGCGGCCGCCTGCATGGGAGGCTGGGCACCCATGGCGGCGGATCGTGGAGGCCGGCCTGCCACGCAATTTGCGTCCGCATGTTGCAATCCTGCAACTGTCCTCTCAATACGATGATTATAAAGGGTAAAAATTCGTATTCCGAGGTTTTGCGGGGTTTGCGGCCTTCGCCCCGTGCTTGACAAATACTGCTCGTGCCGCATTGGTCCTACCAATGCAATCCCGATCATGAGGATGCATATCAGGGAGAAGGTCATGAGCTTTACCAGAACCTTTGTGCGGGGCCTGTTGTGCGCTTCCGTAGCTATTCCCGCCGCTGCGATGGCGCAGGCGGCCAGCAATTCAGCGCCGGACCCGGCGGCCGAAACATTCGGTGCCGGAGAAATCGTCGTCACCGCGCAGAGGCGGGCGGAGCGCTTGCAGGATATTCCGGCAACCATCAGCGCGCTCGATGCCGATGCCCTGGCCAAGTCGGGCGTGCTCGACATCACCAATGTGGCCCCGCGCGTTCCCGGCTTCTATGCGGGCGGCTTCGGCGCCAGCCGGCCGCAGCTCTATATTCGCGGCATCGGCACCCGCCAGTTCGACCCGGGCAGCGAATCCTCGGTCGGCGTGTTCGTCGATGAAAGCTATCTCGGCCGCACCGGCGCGGTGCTGGGCGCGCTCAAGGATATTGAGCGCGTCGAAGTGCTGAAAGGGCCGCAGGGCACCTTGTATGGCCGCAACACCATCGGCGGCGCGATCAACGTCCTCACCAAGGCGCCCACCGACGAGCTGTCGGCGGAGTTCGAGGGCACTTACGGCAATTACGATTATATCGACGTGTTCGGCGCTATATCCGGCCCGATCGCGGGGGATGTGTTGAAGGCGCGCGCGGCGCTCTGGCATTCCAAGCGGGATGGCTATGTCACGAACCTTACTACGGGCAATCGCCCGCAGGGCCTGGACAATTGGGGCGGCCGCCTGCGTTTCGAGATCAATCCGTCCGACAACGTCAAGATCGACCTGATCGGCGAGATCATGCGCGACAAGGGGCGCTCGTTCCAGGGCGAGAGCATCGGCAATGTGCTCGATCCGACCAATACGCTGCTCGGCAACGCCAATGACGGCCAGCAGACCCTGAGCGATAACCCCTACAAGCAGTATTACACCACCGACCCGGCCTTCGACCGGAATATCGATTCTTTCACCGGCAAGGTCGACATCGATCTGGGCGGGGCTTCCTTCGTTTCGGTGACGTCCTATCGCAAGATGAAATACACAGACGATCGCGATTTCGACAACACCAGCAACGATGTCATCCGCCAGATCACGGCGGAGCGGTCGAAGCAGTTCACCCAGGAATTCCGTCTCGTGTCCGATCCGAACGGATCGTTGTCGCTGGGCGGGCTGGTCGACTGGATCGTCGGCGTCTATTACTACCACGACAAGAGCTTCCATTCCGACACCTTCGATTTCGGGCCGGACAGCATAGTCGGCGAAGGCGGGGTCGACGTTACCTTCGGCAATTACAAGACCACCAGCACCGCGGTGTTCGGGCAAGCGACCTTCCACATCACGCCTACCCTGGATCTGACCCTGGGCGGGCGCTACACCGAAGACAGGAAGCGCGCGCAGCTGGGCGGGACGACTACCGACGCCCTGCCGCTGGTTCCGGCCAATTTCCTGGTCGACAATCCCAAGGTCAAGTTCACCAGCTTCGATCCGAAGATCACGCTTTCCTACCGGCCCAATCGCGACCTCAATCTCTACGCGACCTATAGCCAGGGCTTCAAATCGGGCGGCTATCAATACACCCCGCTCACCGCGACCCAGGCCGGCCTGATTTTCCAGCCGGAAGAGATCGACGCCTATGAAGTAGGCGTCAAATCCGTCTGGGGCGGCGGGTTGGCGCGCGTCAACGCCGCTGCATTCTACTACGATTACAAGAACCTGCAGGTTTCGACGGTTGTCCAGCTGCCGGACGGTTCGACGCCGAGCCTCATCACCAATGCCGGCACCAGCGAGATCAAGGGCGCGGAACTCGAAGTCAGCCTGGAGCCGGTCAAGGGCCTGACCTTCAACGCGGCCTATGCCTACACCGATGCGAAGTATGACAGGTATCTTGGCCCGCCGACTGCCGCCTTCCCCAGCGGCGCCGATTTTGGCGGCACCCGCATGGTGCGCGCTCCCAAGCATTCGCTCAATCTGAGCGGCGAGTATGTCCTGCCGATCGGGGATGAGAGCGATGTCACCTTCCGGGCCGACTATTCCTACATCAGCAAGTTCTATCATGAGCCGGGCGAAGGCCAGCTTGCCTACGGGACGACCATCCCGCTGACCGTGGAGGACGGGTATGGCCTGCTGAATGCGCGGATCACCTACAACATGGGCGGCTTCTATGCTTCGGTGTGGGGGCGGAACATCACCGACAAGCTCTACCGCAGGACGATCCTGGCCCTGCCGGGGCAGGTCATCAACCTGTATGGCGAGCCGCAAACCTATGGCATAACCATCGGCTACAAATATTGATCGATGCCCGGCCGGGCGGTTGCCGCCCGGCCGGAATTTTATTCGGGAGCATGGTCATCACATATCAGTTTCTACGCTTCGAGCAGCGCGGAGAGATCGGCATCGTCACTCTGGACCGGCCGGATCGCCTCAATGCCCTGAATCCCGGCCTGATGGAGGAATTGGCGGCCTGCTTCACTGCGCTGCGCGGCCGGCATGATGTCAGGGTGGTATTGCTGCGCGGCGAGGGGCGCGCATTCTGCGCCGGGGCCGATCTGAATTCCGATGCCATGGTTCCCGATGGCCCCGGCCGGGCGCAGAAGCAGGTGCGGATTCAGAAGATCGCGTCCGGCATCGTGGCCGCGATGCGCGATTGCCCCCAGCCGATCATCGCCCTGCTGAAAGGGCCGGTCTGCGGCGGCGGCTTCTCGATCGCGCTGGCGGCCGATGTCCGCCTCGCGACGCCCGATACGCGGATGAACGTGGCCAATCTGAAGGTCGGCCTGGGCGGCCCGGATATGGGTTCGGGCTATATGCTGCCACGGCTGATCGGCTGGTCGGCGGCGGCCGCGCTGATGTTCACCGGCGATTTCATTCAGGCGGAGCGCGCCTGTCAACTCGGGCTGGTGGCGGAAATTGCCGATCCGGACGAACTCGACCGGGTGGGCGAGGAATGGGCAGGGCGAATGCTGGCCGCATCGCCGATGGGCCTTCGGCTGACCAAGGAATCCCTCAATCAATTGGTCGATTGCAATGGGTTGGCTGCGGCTCTCGCCATGGAGGATATTCAGCAGACCCTGCTGCTGGGCACTGCCGACCACAGGGAAGCGGTCTCGGCCTTTCTCGAAAAGCGCAAGCCGGATTATCGGGATGAGTGACATACCTCGCCGGGGCGCATTGGCAGGGGGCATGATGAATGTTCCCATGCTGCTGTCCGAACTGATCGATTACGCCGCCGACTATCACGGGCATGTCGAAGTGGTCGGCCGCAGGCTCGACGACAGTCTGCAGCGAGAGAACTGGAGCCTCATCCGGGCCAGGAGCGCGCGCATCGCGAACGCGCTCATCGCGCATGACTATGACGAGAATGCCCGGATTGCGTCTCTGGCCTGGAATACGCTCGATCACCTCGGGTTATTCTACGGTGTGCTCGGCCTGGGTATCCCTCTGCACACGTTGAATCCCCGTCTGACCGCGGATGATCTCGCTTACATGGCGGAGAAAGTCGGCGACGATCTGTGCTTCCTCGATGCGGGAAATGTCGCGCTGGCGCTGGAACTTGCGCCGCTTGCCCCGGTCATCAAGCGGTGGGTGTTCTTCGGAGACACGCTGCCTGACGGGGCCGAGGCGCTGCCGGGGATCGTCACAATCGGCGAATTTCTGGGAGATGCGGCGGCGGACATTCGCTGGCCCGGCTTCGAGGAAGATCGTGCCGCCACGATCTGCTTCACCTCCGGCACGACCGGGCGGCCGAAGGGGGTGATCTATTCCCATCGTTCGATAACCCTTTCCGCGATGAACATGTCCATGGCGGACATGTATGCTACCAGCATCGGCGGCGAAGCGGAGACGGTGCTGCCGATCGCGGCGATGTATCACGCCAATGCCTGGATGATGCCGTTCACGGCGCCCTTGAATGGCCAGAAGCTGGTGCTGCCGGGGCGGCGGCTGGATGCGGCGGCGGTGCTCGATCTGATCCTTTCGGAAGAGGTCACTCTGGCCGGTGCGGTGCCGACGATCTGGCTCGATGTCATCGGCGAGATGAACCGGCGCGGCATCGAACATACCAGCCTGCGCACCGCCCTTGTGGCGGGAACGCCGCTGCCGCCTGCCGTGGCGGACGCCTTGGCCGAAAAGGGCATTACCTCGCGACAGAGCTTTGGCATGACCGAAGTTCCGGGCGCGGCCCGTGGCGCTCCGCCGCGCGGCTCGGCGGCTCTCGATGCTTCGACTCAGCGGCAGCTCGCCGTGAGCAGGCAGGGGCGGGTGGCGTTCCAGGCGAAATTCCGGCTTGTCGATGAACAGGGCAATCCATTGCCGCATGACGGCAGTAGCCGGGGTTTGCTCCAGGTTCGCGGCGCTACCGTCTGCGGGCGCTACATGGATGAAGAAGGCCCCGTGCGGGAATGGCTGGATACGGGCGACATCGGCGTGATCCATCCGGATGCGACGATCGAGATCGTGGATCGCGCAAAGGATGCGATCAAGTCCGGCGGGGAATGGATAAGCTCCCCTCAGCTCGAGGCGGCGGCTTCGAGCCATCCCGGCGTAAGGGAAGCGGCGGTGATCGCCATCCCGGACCCCCGGTGGCAGGAAAGGCCGCTGTTGATTTGCGTAGGCGAGCCGGATGCGCCCGATCGCCCCGGCGATGACGAGTTGCGCCGGCACATGCAAAGCCATGTCGCGAAGTGGTGGCTGCCGGAGCGGATCGAATGGGTGGACAGCCTGCCCAAGACGCCGACCGGAAAGCTCGACAAGGTCGCTCTGCGCCGCGAAATGAATCTGGAAAGACTGTGACGCTCCCGCTCGAACCGCAAATTCGCGAACTGTTCGCGAAGGAACAGGCCGAGGCCAGGCCTGCGGTTACGGCTGCCGATATTCCGGCGAATTACGAGTGCATCACGGATGAGTGGCTGACCGGGATCGTTTGCCGCGATGTGCCGGGCGCGCAAGTGGTCGCGCATGAACTGGACGAGCCTGACGAAGGCACCAACAATCGGCGCCGTATCGAACTGGAGTATAACGCGGCCGGGCAGCAGGCGGGGTTGCCGGCGTCCGTATTTTGCAAGGCGACGAGCGGTCTGCGCAACCGGCTGATGTTGGCCCATTCCGGAGCCATTCGCTGCGAAGTCGGCTTCTACAAGCATGTGCGGCCGCATGTGGATTTCGAAGTGCCCTTCGCGTTTCATGCCGATTACGACCCGCGGAGCTTCAACTCGATCATCGTGCTGGAAGATTTGCGCGGGAAGGGCAGGTTCCTGGACCTGGAGCGCGACGGATCGCCGGAATTGATGCGCGAGCAATTGTCGCTTCTGGCCAAACTGCACGGACGATGGGCAGGCGCGCCGGATCTTGCCGAACGTTTCGCCGCCCTGCCGACCTGGGAGGAGCGGTTTCGCGGGCTGATGATCGTCAATCTCGAGCGGGCTTGCCGGGAAGGGCTGGAACATGCCCATGCCCGCGCGCTTGTCCCGCCGCGCCTGTGGGATAATCGCGACAGGATCTGGCCGGCAACGCTGGCCTCGCTTGAAACCCAGGCGAGGTTGCCGCGCGGCCTTGGCCATGGCGATGTTCATCTGCACAATTGGTATCGGCTTGAGGACGGCACGCTCGGGCTGGGCGATTGGGGGGTGGTCCATCGGGGACATTGGGGGCGGGATCTGGCCTATTGCCTTGTGGCCGGGCTTTCGGTGGATGAACGCCGCGCCTCTCAGGATGAACTGCTTGCCCATTATCTCGCGGAGCTGAAGAGGCAGGGCGGCCAGGATATTTCGCTTGAAGATGCGAAGGCCATTTGCCGCCAGGCGATCATGACCGCGCTGGCCTTCTGGACCATGACGGTCGCTCCGGTTCCCGAAATGCCGGACATGCAGCCGCCCAAGACGGCCCTGGCGTTTACCGCAAGGCTTGCGGCAGCCGTAGATGACTGGGAGTCTCTGGACGCGTTTTGATGCCGACACTTGTTCGGCTCTGGCAGAGAAGGTAAGTCGAGTTTCCATGAACTCCACTTCCCTCAAGAAACGCCCCGCCGCCCAGAAAGAGCGCGTTTTCGAGAAGGTTCGCGATGCGGTTCTTGCAGACATAAAAGCCGGGGAACTGGCGCCCGGCGACAGATTGCCGAGCGAGCGGGAGCTTTCGAGCAAATATTCGGCAAGCCGCTCCGCCGTTCGCGAAGGTTTGCGGGCACTGGAAACGTCGGGGGTGCTGCGCTTCGCCAAGGGAACGTCGGGCGGCGCTTTCGTCCGTGAACGAAGCGCGGATGGCATCGCCCGTTCCCTGCATGACATGATTATTCTCGGGCGAATGCCGCTGGCCGACATCATGGTGGTTCGGCGCAGCTTGCTGCTGCTGGCGATCGACCTGGCGGTGGAACGCGCGACCGAAGAGGATTTCGCCCGGCTCGATGCGAATATCGAGGAAATGGCGGCAGCCATTGCGACCGGCGATCCTTCGGTGACGACCGAACCTGTCATGCGCTTCAATCGCCTTCTGGGAAAATCGTCCCATAATCCCGTTCTCGAGCTGGTGATCGATACGGTTTCCGCAATCATGGCCGAAGTGCTCAACAGGCTTGGCTTGCCGACCGTGATAGATCTCGTCTCTCCACGCCGCGTAATTGTCGCGCATCTGCGGAACCGCGATGCCGATTCCGCCAAGGAGGCGTTTGCCAGCCATTTGTCGGTGACTACCCGCTATGTGCTGGAAAGGGCCGATCTCGAAGGACCGGCAATCTGATTTGAATGGTTGGACCATTCGGCCGCTCCTGCTACAGGCCAGCCACCATTCCCCCAGGAGAGGCTCATGAGCCATTTCGAAGAAAAGGATTATCTGCGTCATTCGCCCGATGAATCGGGCAAGATGCGGGATTCGCTGTTCTGGCAAACCATGTTCGGCGAGGAGCAGCTGGGCTTCCAGGCCTATCTGTATGTGACAGCCAAGGGGAAAGCCGGCTTCAACGTCATCCTCTGGGGCGAAGGCAAGCCCCTGGGCTTCGACCGCACGGAGGGCGAAATCCCGCAGGGCATGGATTTCGACGATTTTCAGCTGGGCAGCCTGTCCTTGCAGAACACGGGGCTGGGTGCGCCTGCGCGGCTCGCCTATGACGGGGAGCGGATGAAGTTCGACTTCACCTTCACCGGCAGCCATGCGCCCTTCAGCTATCATGCCAATCCGGATGGCCTGCCGCAGTGGATGGCGCGCAACAGGTTCGAGCAGGGCGGGCGGATCAAGGGTTGGATCGAGGCCAAGGGCAAGCGGCTGGAGTTCGACCAGCCCGGCCATCGCGATCACAGTTGGGGCAACCGCAACTGGGGAATGCCCCAGCACTGGAAATGGTTCTGCGCCTATACGCCCGATGGCTCGATTACCTTGAACGGCTGGATCTGGATCGCGCGGGGCGAGATGGGCTGCGCCGGCTTCGTGCATCGCGATGGGCGGACGATTCCGGTTGCGACCATTCGCCAGAGCGCCAGATACGATCCCGACATGAGCCAGCGCAGGCTGGATGCGGTGCTGGTCGATGCGGAAGGGAAGGAAACCGCACTGGTGCTGGAACGCTTCGGACTGATCAAATTGCCGACTGGCGACAAGATCGGCACGGTTATTCAGGAAGCGGCCTGCTCCGCAACAATCGATGGCGTGGCGGGGCTTGGCCAGTTCGAGACGCAATGGCATCAATCCTATCTGGATCATCTTATCGAGACAGGTTCGACTGGATGAGCTGGCAATGGGATGACGAAACGCTTACCGGCCTGGCCCGCATTCTTGGCGAGCTTGGCCTGGCGGGTGACGGGAATTTGCGGCCGGTTCCCATTGGGGATGGCCACTCCAACCTGACATACCGGATCGAGGGGGCATCCAGTCCCCTGGTTCTACGCCGTCCGCCTCCGCCGCCATTTCCCCCCGGCTCCAATGACGTGAAGCGCGAAGCGCGGATTCTGTCGGCGCTTGCGGGCAGCGGAGTGCCGGTGCCGGAAGTGCATGTGGTGGTCGACGCTGGCGAATTGCTGGACGTTCCGTTTTACGTGATGAGCCTGGTGGACGGCGATGTCGTCACCACGCAAATGCCTCAGCGCTTCGCACGGCCCGAGCAGGCCCGAGCGATGGGATTCGAGCAGGTCGATGTCATTTCTCGCCTCCATTCCGTCGACTGGCGCGGAGTAGGCCTTGAAACGCTTGGGCGCCCTGAGGGATTCAACGCGCGCCATCTTGCGCGGCTTTCGTCTCTGGTCCGGGACGCGGAAGGCAGCCTCTTCCCCGAATTCGCGCCAATCCACGCTTGGCTTGAGGCCTATTGCCCGGTCGAGAGCGGCGCCGCGCTGATCCATAATGATTGCCGGATCGGCAATGTGATCTGGGCGCCGGGCGAAACTCCGCGTATCGCGGCGGTGCTGGATTGGGAATTGGCGACCATCGGCGATCCGCTGATGGATTTCGCCTATGTGGTGGCTTCGCTCCCCCGCGAAGGGCGGTCACGCACCCCGGTGCAGGATCTGGCGACGGCCTGCCTTGCCGAAGGCTTTCCGGATACTTCGGAACTGGCCGGCCGGTATCGCGAGGATACCGGAGCCGATCTCAGCAATCTTGGCTGGTTCCTGGCGATGGTGAACTGGAAGCTGGCCGCCCTTTATGCCTATTCGCGGCGCAAGGGCGACGATCCCTATTTCGACGATGACAGCCATGTCGCCCGCTTTCTGGCGGAAGCGGCTCATCATGCGGGGCTGCCGGCCTGAGGGTATAATCCCGGGCAAAACGCCGGGGGTCAGCTCGTTTCCAGATCGTTCAGCGCGTTGCCATGCCGGTCCCGGATCACCTTCTTGTCGATCTTGCCGGTGGCCGTCATCGGGACGGGTTCGAAGAAGATCCGATCCGGCATCCACCATTTGGCGATCCGGGCTTCGAGATAGGCGCGCACGCTGTCTTCGGAAAGCTCCACTCCGTCATGCGCCTCGATCAGCATGATCGGCCGTTCTTCCCACTTTGGATGATAGACGCCGGCGACCGCGGCCACCTTTACCCCCGGGCAGCCTGCCGCGGTGTTTTCCAGGTCGATCGAGCTGATCCATTCCCCGCCGGATTTGATCACGTCCTTCTTGCGGTCGGTGATCCGCATGAAGCCCAGTTCGTCGATGGTTGAAATATCGCCGGTATCGAACCAGCCATCGGCGTCGCAGGCGCTCTTGTCGGTCCGGTAATAGCGTTCCAGCACCCATGGGCCGCGAACCATCAGCGCCCCGGAAGCCTCGCCATCATGAGGCAGTTCGTTGCCTTCCTCATCGACGATCTTCATCTCGATGCCGAACATCATCCGGCCCTGACGAGTCCAGATCTGTTCCAGCTCGGCGTCGCGCCCCCGCTCCGCAAGGGCAGGGGTGGAGGTGGCGACCACCCCCAATGGGCAGGTTTCGGTCATGCCCCAGATTTGCTGGACGGTGACGCCAAGCTTGTCGAAGGCGACCGCCATGTCGCGCGGAACGGCCGATCCGCCGATGATGACGCGCTGCAAGGTGCCCGGCGAACCGCCGGTGCGCTCCAGATGATCCAGATACATGGTCCAGATCGTCGGCACCCCGCCGGAGAAGGTGACGCCTTCATCCTCGATCAGCTTCTGCAGGCTTGCGCCATCGAACTTGTCGCAGGGGAAGACGAATTTCACGCCATTGATCGGCCCGGCGAAGGGCAGGCCCCAGGCGGTTGCGTGGTAGAGCGACTGGCACGGCATCACCACGTCGAAAGCGGAAAAGCCTAACGCACCGCTGAGGCCGGCCGCGAAGCCGTGGAGAACTACCGAACGGTGGGTGTAGAGAACGCCCTTCGGGTCGCCGGTCGTTCCCGAAGTGTAGCACAGGAACGCGGCGGTGTTTTCATCGAATACCGGCCATTTGTAGCTTTCCGGTTGCCCGGCTATCAGATCCTCATAGCCCTCGTAGCCGTCGAGCGTGCGCTCGCTGTCGGTCAGCAGTATCACCTTTTCGACAGTGCTGAGTTCGTCGCGGATACGCTCGTAGATCGGCACCATGTTCCGGTCGAGCAGCAGGACCCGGCTGCCCGCATGGTTGATGGTGTAGATCAGATGGTCGTCCGGCAGGCGGGGATTGGCGGTATGGACCACAAGCCCCATGCCCGGCGCGGCATAGAACAGTTCGAAATGGCGGTGCGTATTCCACGAGAGGGTGCTGATCCGGTCGCCCGCCTTCAAGCCCAGGCCTGCGAGCATATGCGCCGCTTGCGCCACGCGCCGCATGGTGCCGGCATAGTCGCTGCGCCAGATCGGCTCGTCCACATTCTTCGACACGATTTCCCGCGTGCCGTGCGCCGTCGCGGCAAAGCGGAGTATATCGATGATCGCCAGGGGGCGATCCTGCATCAGTCCCGGCAGCATTCCCACTCTCCCTTACAGCGCGATGCGCTTGAGGAACGGGATGACCAGTTCCACGAAGCGCTCGCGCATTTCGATCTGCGTCCAGTGTCCGCAATTTCCGAAAACATGCAACTCGCTATTGGGAATGACTTCATTGAAACGGATCGAGCGTTCGACCGGGACGATCACGTCTTCGCGTCCATGAACGATCAGCGTCGGGTGCGGCATCGCACTCAGCTTGTCATCGCTGGTGGACAGCTCCGTCAGCCAGCGCTGGCGCGGCCCCGGAAACAGGCTGGAATATTTCTCATGCGCGCCCGGCCGGATGCTGGCCTCGTAGCGGGAGCGGACGATTTCCTCCTTCACCAGGCTGGGGTCGTGGGCGAATGTCCGCATCAGTTCGCGCATGTTGTCGATGCTCGGCTCATAGCCCCAGACTTCCTGCAGGCCTTGGGTCATCTGGAATTCCGCGCGGCCGGCCGAGCCCATCAGCACGATCCCGCCGACACGGTCCGGGTGTCGTGTTGCAAGCGCCAGGGTCAACGCCCCGCCATAGGAATTGCCGATGAAATGGGCCTTGGCGATACCCAGGGCATCCATGAAGCCGATCAGGTGAGCGACCCAGCGATCCATCGAGAAACCGTCGATGTCATCGGGAAAATCGGTGTAGCCGAAGCCCAGGGTGTCCGGTGCGTAACAATGGAAATGCTGAGAGAAATCAGGGATAACGCCCCGCCAGTTCGCATAGGCTGTCACCCCCGGGCCGGAGCCGTGGATAAGGATCAGCGGGGTTCCGCTGCCTGCGGTGATATAGTTGGTGCCGATGCCATTCACATCGACGTTCTGGCCGATTTCGGGATTGTCGCTCACGGTCTCTCCAAATCTTTCTTGTTCGAAATCTACTTACAACATCGTGGTGCCGCCGTTGACGCTGATGACCTGACCCGTGACGAAAGCGGCTTCGTCCCTGGCGAGATAGGCCACCATCGAGGCGACTTCCTCCATCTTCGCGCCCCGGCCCATTGGAATGATCGAATAGACTTTCTCGATCATTTCGGGGTTCACGGCGCGGATATCCTCTACCTGCGGTGTATCGACCACGCAGGGCGCCACGGTGTTGACGGTGATGCCGTCGCGCGCGAATTCGCGCGCCAGGCCCGTGGTCATCCCATGCATGCCGCCCTTGGCCGCATTATAGGCCGCATGATCGACGAGGCCATTGCGAACGCTGTCCGCCCCGAGATTGATGATGCGGCCCCATCCTGCGGCCTTCATGTGGGGAAGGGCATGCCAGCTGCACCAGATGGCTGTCCAGAGGTTGCGGTCGACCGTTTCCACCAGGGTTTCCGGCGTATGGTCGAGAAACGGCCGCAGAATACCGCCGCCCGCATTGTTCACCAGAATATCGATCCGCCCGAAGCGCTCCACAGTCTGCGCGATCAGCCTGCCTGCGACTTCCTCGCTTGCGAGATTGCCGCCGAAGGCGATGGCGTCGGCCGCGCCGATGTCATCAGCCGCGGCACGGGCGTTTTCTTCGTGCAGATCGGTCAGCACGATCCGCGCGCCTTCATCGTGAAGCCGCTTGCCGATGGCCTTGCCGATGCCCCGTCCGGCGCCCGTCACGACCGCTATTTTTCCCCGCAACGCGCCCTCAGCCATGGTGTGCAAGGATCTTTCCGGTCTTGCCGAAGCGCGGGTCGGGCAGGCTGCCCCAGGTGTCGAGCACTTCCGGCTTGGGTTCGAGAATGCGAGGCTCACGCCCACCCACTTCCTCGATCTCCTCCATGCCGAAACTGTATTCCACCGTCATCTGGTCGGGGTCGAGATAATAGATGAAGATGCTGGTCGAGGGCAGATGCCGCCCCGGACCGAACACGATCGGGACATCGGCTTTCTTCATCCGGTTCATTGCCCGGCCGACATCGTCGATATCGGTGACCATGAAGTTGATATGATTGAGATTGTCCCTTTCGCCCTGCAGCAATGCGAAGGTGTGATGAAGCGAATTGGGCCATGCGCGAATGAAGGCGATGCGGCCGGGGACATGATCGGAGATGGCAAAGCCCAGATCCTCGATCCAGAATTTATGCGCCTTCGAGTAATCCGCGACATTCAGCACGACATGGCCCAGCCGGGCGATCCTGGCGACGGTCGGCTCGAAAGCGTCCGGCGCGATTTCCTGGCCCACATAGAAATCGACCAGCAGGTTCGTGTCCGGATTGACGAAGGTGAAGCCGGCTTCGACCTTGCGCGTGGCGCACTCGTCCGGCTGCGACCATTTCGGCGCATAGCCGAGCGTTTCGATATGCGTGAAGGCCTTGTCCAGTTCGGCGCGGCTTTCCAGTTCGAAGCCTACGGCCGCCAGGCCGGCTTCCGGCCCTTCGGTGAGGATCAGGTCGTAGGGCTTGTCGCTGCAGCGCAGCCAGACTTCGCCGTCAGGCCCGCTATCGCGCTTGAGGCCGACCAGATCTTCATAGAAGTGGATGGACGCCGCCAGATCCGTGACCTGAAGCCGGGCATAGCCCAGACGGGAATAGCGGATCGGGTGCTGGGTGGTCTGGGTCATAGAAAATTCCCCATTCACAGAATGATGCTGATGCGCGCGTGTGGGCGCAGGGCTTCCATATCCAGAACGCAGGTTTTCTTCTGGATCTTCAGTTCGCCATCGCGTTCGACTATCTCGTAGAGATAATGGCCTACGAAGATGTCGTGGGTTATGTCCTTCGCGCGCGAAGCCATGAAACTTGCCTTGGCGCGGATGATGCCGTCATCCCTGTGCGCGATGACATTGCCGACCATGTGGCGGACCTTGGAGCGCGGCCATTCGCTGTGCGCCCCCTGGCTTTTTAGGCGAATGACTCGCTCTTCCATGCGGTTGCGGTCATCGATCACATAGAACAGCGAGGTATCGGGGCTGGCGGTGTCGCCGTCCACATCGCTGGGCGGCACGTAATAATGCGCGTCCTCGGTGTAGAGAGTGAGCCATTCGTCCAGCTTCCAGCTGTCCAGCAGGTCGGCTTCGCGGATAAGAAGGTTCTCGACCTGCAATCGCAGCAAGGTGGCCTCGTCGATCGTGCGTTCCATCGTCAGGCTCATCCTTCATACTCCGTCAAGCGGCGTTCCCACTCGATCCAGAAAGCGCGCATCTGCATTTCGTCGTCGTAGGATGGGGCGCCGTCGCGTGCCATGCCCTTGGAAATATCGTTGTAGAGGCCGGTATCTCCGACCGCGTAGCCGATCTGGCATTTCTCGATCGCCTCGACATCGTCAGGCGTGGCGAAGCCGCCGGGGCCGAGGAATTCGGTGAAATTGAACAGACGGTATTTGCGCAGCCATTCGCTTTCCTCCTTGGGAGCAAGCGCCCAGGCATTCACCTCCATGTAATTCGCCGCGGTGGGGAAGAAAGTGCGCACCGTAATCGCCATGATGTCGTTGATGACGAGATTGGGAAAAATCACCATGTTCCGATTCTTGCGCGCAAGGCGTTCCGCGCGGGCCTCGCCCAGGCGCGCGACCAGTTCGCCGTAGATCCTGTCGATCTCCACCTTGCCTTCTTCGCCCCAGAGCGGAACCCAGCTTGCGATAGGGCGGCCCCATGGCGCGCCATATTCGATCACCGCATGGCCTTTCTTGAGATCGATGCCCGTGCCTTCCAGCGGGGTCGCGCCCAGCGCGCCATTGGCGTTCTTGAGATATTCGAGATAGGTCGAATGAGTGCAGGCGGCGTGATACCCGTCGAAGCTGTTTTCGGCGAGCAGCTTCCAGTTCCCGCGAATGGCATATTCCTGGGTGCCGCCCACCACCGTCATGCCCGAGGCGCTGTGCTGGGAGACAAGGTCGATATAATCGCCCGCGTCCGCCAGATAAGTGTCCAGATCCTCGCCATCCTGGGCGAAGCTGATGAAGAAGAAGTCGCCCCGACGCGCCAGGCGTGGGACATGGGTCATCTGCTTCTGCGGGTCCTGCTTGAACCCCTTGGCATAGCCGGAGGCGCCGGGCAGCGTCATCAGGTGGCCATCCGCGCCGAAGGTCCAGCCGTGATACATGCACATGAAGGCGGGCGATTTGCCGTGGCGCTCACGGCAAACCATCGCACCGCGATGCGGACATGAATTGAACAGCGCATGGAATTCGCCTGCCCGGTCACGTGTGAACAGGATGGGCCGGCGTGCGACCGTGCGGGTTACGAAATTGCCCGGTTCCGGCAGTTCGGAAGCATGGCCGAGATAGAGCCAGCAGCGATTGAAAATCGCCTGATATTCCTTCTCGAAAATCGCCGGGTCCGTGAAAGCGCGACGAGGCACAAGAAATTGCGACTTGTCGACATCATTGATAATCCGCGTTTCGAAGCCCATCACACATCCTCTTGAACGATCATTATTGCCGGCAACGTTTGGTGCCCGACAAGATGGCCATTGAAAGATACCGAGCGCTTGGTATGTAAAATGCACCGGCTGCTGTCAAGTCAGATTCGTTGAGGCAGTCTGGACCCTTGTGGTCCTGGTTTGAAGCAAAAACGCCGTTTTCTGGCGGGAGAGAACGTTAATGAGCGAAAATTGGGAAATTGCCGCAATCAGGCTGCGCGAGGCATATCGCACCGGCCAGGTTGCGCCTCTCCGCGATCTGATCGAGCCGGCGGATGGCGAGGGCGCCTATGCGATCCAGGCCATCAATACGCGGCATTGGCAGGAAAGCGGCCGCAGGATCGTAGGCCGCAAGGTGGGCCTGACGGCAAAGGCCGTGCAGCAGCAACTGGGCGTCTCCCAGCCGGATTTCGGCATCCTGTTCGAGGATATGCGTGTCGCCAATGGCGGTGTCGCGGATGCCGGCAGATTTCTCCAGCCCAAGGCCGAGGCCGAAATCGCCCTGGTCCTCAAGGCTGACCTGCCGGAAGGAAGCGCGATCAGTCAGGATGACCTGGCCGCCTGCGTTGGCGAGGTGCGCGCCGCGATCGAAATCGTCGATAGCCGTATCGCGGACTGGAAGATAAGTTTCGCCGATACGGTGTCGGACAACGGCTCGTCCGCCGCCTTCGTCCTGAGCGACGATGCCTTGGCGCTCGACGGCGCGGATCTCTACAGTTGCGGCATGGTGCTGGAACGGAACGGTGAGATCGCCTCGATCGGCGCGGGCGCCGCTTGCCTGGGCCATCCGCTTGCGGCGGCGACCTGGCTGGCCAATACTCTCCAGGGGCAGGGCGACCGCCTGCGCGTGGGCGACATCATTCTGACAGGAGCGCTTGGCCCCATGGTCGCGCTCCAGCCGGGCGACCATATTCGCGCGGTGGTGGGCGGCATCGGCGAAGTTTCCTTCTCATATGGCGAGCAGAAATGATCAAGACCAAGGTAGCAATCATCGGTTCCGGCAATATCGGCACCGACCTGATGATAAAGATCATGCGCTTGTCCAAGGTGCTCGAAATGGGCGCCTTCGTCGGCATCGACCCCGAATCGGACGGCTTGAAACGGGCCGAGCGGATGGGAGTGCCGATCACGGCCGAAGGGCTGGACGGCTTGCTGGCCATGCCGGAATTCGCGGACATACAGATCGTGTTCGACGCCACCTCCGCCGGGGCGCACAAGCGCCATAGCGAGGCTTTGATCGCGGCCGGCAAGCGCGTGATCGATCTCACTCCGGCGGCTATCGGCCCCTATACGATTCCCCCGGTCAATGGGGACGCGCATCTCGACGCGCCCAATGTCAACATGGTGACTTGCGGCGGGCAGGCGACGATTCCCATCGTCCATGCGATAGATCGGGTGGCGAAGGTCCGTTACGGGGAAATCGTCGCCTCGATCTCGTCGAAATCGGCCGGCCCCGGCACGCGCGCCAATATCGACGAATTTACCGAAACCACCAGTCAGGCAATCGTGGAAGTGGGCGGAGCGGAGCGGGGCAAGGCGATCATCATCCTCAACCCTGCCGAACCGCCCTTAATCATGCGCGATACCGTCTATTGCCTGTGCGATGACGGCGACCGCGATGCGATTGCTAGATCCGTCGAGGAGATGGTCGAGGAAGTTCGCAAATATGTGCCGGGCTATCGGCTCAAGCAGGCTGTGCAGTTCGAGCATATCGGTTCCAACAAGCCGCTGAGAATCCCCGAGATGGGCGGCGAATATACGGGCCTGAAAGTGACGGTGTTCCTCGAGGTGGAGGGCGCGGGCCATTACCTGCCGCCCTATGCCGGCAATCTCGACATCATGACCTCGGCCGCGCTGGCGACCGCCGAGCGGATCGCGCAGCGCATTCATGCAGGAGCCGCGGCATGACCGACCCCAAAGGCAAGCTCTATATCCAGGACGTCACTCTGCGCGATGGAATGCACGCCATCCGCCATCAATATGGGCTGGACCATGTCCGGGCGATTGCCCGGGCGCTCGACCGGGCCGGAGTGGATGCGATCGAAGTGGCGCATGGCGACGGTCTGTCCGGCGGCAGCTTCAACTATGGCTTCGGGGCGCATACCGATTGGGACTGGATTGCCGCCGTTGCCGAGGTTCTGGAAAAGTCCGTTCTGACCACTTTGCTGATCCCGGGGATCGGCACAATCCACGATCTCAAGCGGGCCTACGATCTCGGCGTGCGTTCGGTGCGGGTGGCGACCCATTGCACGGAGGCGGATGTCTCCAGGCAGCATATCGAATATGCCCGGGGGCTGGGCATGGATGTGTCGGGCTTCCTGATGATGAGCCACATGACTGCGCCGGATGCGCTGGCCCAGCAGGCGCTGCTGATGGAAAGGTATGGCGCCCACTGCGTTTATGTGACCGATAGCGGCGGCGCCATGACGATGGATCAGTATGGTGCGCGGGTGCGGGCCTATGACCGGGTTCTCAAGCCCGAGACGCAGCGCGGCGTTCATGCCCACCACAATCTGTCGCTGGGCGTCGCCAATTCCATCGTTGCCGTCCAGAACGGAGCGATCCGGGTGGACGCCAGCCTTGCGGGCATGGGTGCGGGCGCCGGCAATGCGCCGCTGGAGGTGTTCATTGCCGCCGCCGATGTGCATGGCTGGGATCACGGCTGCGACCTGTTCGCCTTGATGGACGCAGCGGAAGAACTGGTCCGTCCGTTGCAGGACCGCCCGGTTCAGGTCGATCGCGAAACGCTGACTCTGGGTTATGCGGGCGTCTATTCCAGCTTCCTGCGCCATGCCGAGAAGGCCAGCGCGGAACATGGCATCGACACGCGCGAGATCCTCGTGGAGCTGGGACGCCGCCGCATGGTCGGCGGGCAGGAGGACATGATCGTCGACGTGGCGCTGGATCTCGTGAAGAGCCGTTCGGAAAATGGCTGAGCCGACAGCGGAGCAGCAGGCCATTGTCCAGCAGGCGGCCCGTGGATTGGGCCGGGCAGGGTTGGTCCATGCCTTTGGCCATGTCAGCCTGCGGCTGGATGCGGGCAGTTTTCTGGTGTGTGCCGCGCGCCCGCTGGAACTTGTCGGAGACTTGCCGGGGACTGTCTGCCCGGTGGACGGGCAACTGCCGGAAGGCGTGCTGGGCGAAGTTCGCATTCATCAGCGGATCTATGCGCGCCGGGCGGAGATCGGCGCGGTTTGCCGGATCATGCCGCCCGCGCTGATGGCGCTATCGACCCAGGGCGTCGTTCCACGCCCGCGCCACGGCATTGGCGCCTATTTCGACCGATTGCCGCTATGGCCCGATCCGCGCCTGCTGCGCGACGATGCGGCGGCGGATGCATTGGTGGAAATGCTGGGCGATGCGCCGGCTATCGTGATGCGCGGCAACGGCGCGGTTGTCGCCGCCGAGACGATGCCGAAGGCCACGACGCTGGCCTGGTTCCTGGAAGATGCCGCGCGCGTCGAGCGGGATGTGCGGGCGATGGGCTTCGCGCCCGAAAGCGGCCTGCTCGATGCCGGGGAGACTGCCGCGCGGCAGGTCTGGGCCGGTCAGGTCGCGGAACGCATGTGGGATTGGCTGACGCGCTAGAAAGCAGGCATAAGCCTGCCGGGGAGTGAAAGGTCCCGTATGCGCGAATCGCCGGATGTTTCCCTACCCGACCTTTGGGCGGCCAATGCCTGGCGGCCGATCTTTGCGAAACTGCGCGCGGAAAACCCTGTCAGCCATTGTCCGCGAAGCGCTTATGGCCCTTACTGGTCGATCGTGCGCCACAATGACGTGATCGACATAGAAAATGATCCGGAGCGCTTCTCCTCGGCGTCTGAAAATGGCGGCATCGTGATTTCAGACACCCGGGCGGAGGGTGTGCAACTGGGCATGTTCATAGCCATGGACGGCCCGGAACATGCGCGAAAAAGAAAGGTTGTTTCCCCCGCGTTCACTCCATCCGGCGTGAAAGGCATGGCGGGATCGCTGCGGCAACGCACTGGCGAGCTGCTCGACAGGCTTCCCGTAGGGCAGCGGCTGGATTGGGTTCGCAGCGTCTCGATTCCATTGACGACGGCGATGATCGCGACCTTGTTCGACTTCCCATGGGAGGAACGGGACAAACTTTCGCTATGGTCGGACTGGGTCGCGAGGTTCGAAATCAGTGACGACACCCAACTGAACCTGGAGCGCGAGCGGCAGATGCTGGCGATGGCTGCCCGCTTCGGCGAGCTTTATCGGGTGCGGGGCGCCGCATCTGCGGGGGACGACCTGCTTTCCATAATGGCGCATTCGGACGCCTTTGGAGTGCTGGATCGCAAGGCATTCATGGGAGCCATCGCCCTGCTGCTGGTGGGCGGCAACGACACGACCCGCCATTCCATGTCCGGCCTGATCGAGCAGATCGACCTGTTCCCCGAGGCGTGGGCGCGGGTCAAGGCCGACCCGGCCAGACTGGTTTCCGGCGCCGCGACCGAGACGATCCGCCTGCAGACTCCCCTTTCGCATATGCGCCGCACTGCTACGCGCGATGTCGAACTGCACGGCAAGTCGATCCGCAAGGGCGACAAGGTGGTGCTGTGGTATAATTCCGGCAATCGCGACGAAGCGGTGTTTCCCGATGCGGATCGCTGGGACCCGGCGCGGGAGAACTCCCGTCGGCACCTGTCGTTCGGCCATGGCGTCCATCGCTGCCTGGGCGCGCGTCTGGCGGAATTGCAGGTCGCCAGGCTGGTCGAGGAAATGGCCAGGCGGAACATGGAAGTGAGGATCGTGGGCGAGCCGGAACGGCTGCCGTCCTGCTTCATCAACGGGTTTGAGCGAATGCCGGTGGAGATCGCTCGCAAGCTCGATTGACCCGCTGTGAGCGGGCGTGCTCGATGAAAATACGTATCATATAAACGCAAAATCTGGTATCTCGATTGGGATAAGCACAAGAAGGCTTATTCAATAATCGGGATAGAGGATTGAAAAATGACCACAATCGATCTTGATCGAGAGGCTCTTGAGTCGCTCGACGTATCGCGCGCGGAACTGTGGCAGGCCAATGCATGGCGGCCGCTTTTCACGCGGCTCAGGGCGGAAGATCCGGTAAGCTATTGCCCTGAAAGTTTCTTCGGCCCGTATTGGTCGATCACCCGTTATGACGACATCGTCGCCGTGGAGTCGGACCCGGCGACATTCTCCTCGTCCTGGGAACATGGTGGCATTGTCATTTTCGACATGCAGGACACGGGCGTCCAGCTTCGCATGTTCATTGCCATGGATGATCCGGAACATGCCGAGAAGCGCAAGGCGGTCGCCCCGGCCGTCACCCCTTCCGAGATCGCCAAGCTTACCGGCGCGTTGCGCCAGCGGACCGAGGATATTCTCGATGGATTGCCGGTCGGGGAGCCGTTCGACTGGGTCCATAATGTCTCGATCCCGCTGACGACCGCGATGATCGCCACCCTGTTCGATTTCCCATGGGAAGAGCGCGACAAGCTGCCGGAATGGTCGGACTGGGCGGCCAAGATCGACATTGGCCCCGATCCCGTGCTGAATGCGGAGCGGGAGCGCCATGTGTTCGAAATGGCGGCGCGCTTCAGGGAAATCTACGAGGAGCGCCGGGCCGCTCCGCCCAAGGCGGACCTGCTTTCCATGATGGCGCATTCCGATTCCTATGGCGATATGGACGAGCAGCGCTTCATCGGCGCGATCGCGCTGCTGCTGGTGGGCGGCAACGACACCACCCGCAATTCGATGTCCGGCCTGATCGATCAGATCAACAAGTTCCCCGATGCCTGGGCGCAAGTGAAATCCGATCCCGCCAGGCTGGCGTCGGGCGCGGCGACCGAGACGATCCGCCTGCAGACGCCGATCGCGCATATGCGCCGCACTGCGACTCGCGACGTTGAATTTCAGGGGAAGCAGGTCAGCAAGGGCGACAAGCTCGTGCTGTGGTATAATTCCGGCAATCGCGACGAAGCCGTGTTTCCCGATGCGGATCGCTGGAACCCGGCGCGGGAAAATTCCCGGCGGCATCTGTCGTTCGGCTACGGCATCCATCGCTGCCTGGGCGCGCGCCTAGCGGAATTGCAGGTCGCGACGCTGGTCGAGGAAATGGCCAGGCGGGACATGGAGGTGAAAATCGTGGGCGAGCCGGAACGGCTGCCGTCCTGCTTCACCAATGGCTTCGAGCATCTCCCGGTCACGGTGAGCCGCGGCGATGGCTGAACCGTTCCGCCGCTACAAATGCCTCAATTGCGGCTATGTCTATGACGAGGCGGAAGGCTGGCCCGAAGATGGCATTCCGGCGGGCACGCGCTGGGAAGACGTATCCGAGGACTGGATCTGCCCCGAATGCGGCTCCGAGAAGCGCGATTTCGACATGATCGACTGGGAATGAGGGAAGGGCTGGCTACGCGGGCCGGCCCCTCCTCATCCTATCAGAGCGAACGGCCAATCAGTTCCTTCATGATTTCGGACGTGCCGCCATAAATCCGGCGTATGCGCGCATCGCGCCAGACGCGGGCGATGGGATATTCGTTCATATAGCCCGCGCCGCCATGCAATTGCAGGGCCGCGTCGCAGGCTTCCCATTGCATCTCGGTGTGCCAGTATTTGGCGCAGGCCGCTTCCTCGATGGACAGTTCGCCCCTGATGTGGCGGGCAATCGCCCAGTCGAGATGCGACCAGCCCACCTGGAGCTTCGCCTTGAGATCGGCCAGGGTGAAGCGGGTGTTCTGGAAATCGAACACCTTCTTGCCGAATGCGTTGCGGTCCTTGGTGAAGCCGATGGCTTCGTCATAGGCGCGCTGGGCGGCCGCCTGCGAGCTGAGGGCGATGGACAGCCGTTCCTGCGCCAGTTCGCTGACCAGATAGATGAAGCCGCGATTGACTTCGCCGATCACATTGCTGGCGGGCACACGCACATCGTTGAAGAACAGCTCCGACGTGTCGGCCATCCATTGGCCCACCTTGTCCAGATTGCGCCCGCGCGCGAAGCCTTCGCGATCCGCCTCGATCAGGATCAGCGACGTGCCCTTGGCCCCCAGTTCCGGCTCCGTCTTGCAGACGGTGAGGACGATGTCGGCGTTCTGGCCGTTGGTGATGTAGGTCTTGGAACCGTTGATGATGTAATCGTCGCCATCGCGGCGGGCGGTGGTGCGCACGCCCTGCAGATCGGAACCGGCGCCCGGTTCGGTCATGGCGATGGCGGTGATCGCCTCGCCCGTCACCATCTTCGGCAGCCAGCGCTGCTTTAGCTCCTCGCTGGCATAATGCAGCAGATAGGGCTGGGTGACGTCGTTATGCAGGGTGAAGGAATCCGCCAGCGAGGCATAGGTCAGCTCTTCATTGACGATGGCGTTGAACGTGAAGTCCAGGCCCAGGCCGCCATATTCTTCCGGCATGTTGGGGCAGAGCAGGCCCGCCTCGCCGGCCTTCAGCCAGAATTCGCGGGGGAGCTGGCCGGCTTCCTCATATTCTTCGATATGCGGGGTCAGTTCGCGCGCGGCGAACTGGCGCACAGTCTCGCGGAAGGCGCGATGGTCTTCATTATACAGGCTGGAATCGTCACGCTGCAGCATAGTCCGTCAGGCTCCCTTATGCAGGCGCTTATGGCAAGGTGAGGTGGGGCAAACAACAAAAAACGTAAGCAGGTTTACCAAAGCCAATTTCTATTCGGCTTCGTCCGTGGCGTGGGAACGTCACCCTGCCGCAGCCAGCCAAAAAACCCGTGCGGAGTCGGCTTGGCAGGCCCTGTCCCTGGCGATAGGGTTGCAATGATGACAGCGGGTCCCGAAGGCTCTATGCGCCGGGTCGAGATTGTCGTTTGTGTGTACTGGAAATGGGGACCTGATGAAGAAGCTCTATCCCAACGCCGCCGCCGCCCTCGATGGGGTTCTTCGCGACGGTATTCTTATCGCTGCGGGCGGTTTCGGCCTGTGCGGCATTCCCGAAAGGCTGCTCGACGCCATTCGCGACAGCGGCGTGAAGGATCTCACCTTCGCCAGCAACAATGCCGGTATCGACAATGAAGGCATCGGCAAGCTGCTGCGCACGAAGCAGGTGAAGAAGATGATCTCTTCCTATGTCGGCGAGAACAAGGAATTCGAGCGTCAGTATCTTGCCGGCGAACTGGAGGTGGAATTCTGCCCCCAGGGCACGCTGGCTGAGCGCATGCGCGCCGGTGGCGCGGGCATCCCCGGCTTCTTCACCAAGACCGGCGTCGGCACGCAGGTGGCCGAAGGCAAGGAAGTGAAGAATTTCTATGGCCAGGATTACATTCTGGAACGCGGCATTTTTGCTGACCTGTCGATCGTGAAGGCCTGGAAGGCCGACGAAACCGGCAACCTCGTGTTCCGCAAGACGGCCCGCAATTTCAACGTGCCCGCTGCCACCTGCGGCAAGGTCTGCGTGGTGGAAGTGGAGGAGATCGTCCCGACCGGATCGCTCGACCCGGACAGCATCCACCTGCCAGGCGTCTATGTCCAGCGCGTGATCCTGGGCGCGCCCTATGACAAGAAGATTGAATTTCGTACCGTCCGTGAAAGGGAGGCCGCCTGATGAGCACGCAAGAAACCATCGCCAAGGGCTGGACCCGCGACCAGATGGCCGCTCGCGCCGCCAAGGAATTGCAGGACGGCTTCTACGTCAATCTCGGCATCGGCATTCCCACCCTGGTGGCGAATCATATTCCGGCCGGGATCACGGTTACGCTCCAGTCCGAGAACGGGATGCTCGGCATCGGGCCGTTCCCCTATGACGATGAAGTCGATCCCGACCTCATCAACGCCGGCAAGCAGACCATCAGCGAGCTGCCGCAGTCGGCCTATTTCGACAGCGCCGCCAGCTTCGCGATGATCCGCGGCGGCCATATCGACCTGACCGTGCTGGGCGCCATGGAAGTGGCCGAGAACGGCGACATCGCCAACTGGATGATCCCGGGCAAGATGATCAAGGGCATGGGCGGCGCGATGGATCTTGTTGCCGGCGTGAAGAAGATCATCGTGGTGATGGAGCACACCAGCAAGAACGGCGATCCCAAGTTCATCCCGGCCTGCACCCTGCCGCTCACCGGCAAGAACGTGGTCGACATGATCGTGACCGACCTGTGCGTGTTCCAGCGCCCCGACCACGACAGCCCGTTTAAGCTGATCGAGCTGGCCCCCGGCGTTACCGCCGAGGAAGTGGCCGCGAAGACCACGGCCCATTACGTCAGCTGAGGAGAAGGCAATGGCCGAGCTTGCGGATATTCCGCTCAAGCGGATCGATGGCAGTGAGGACAGGCTGGCCAATCATGCCGGCAAGGTCCTGCTGGTGGTCAATGTCGCGTCGAAATGCGGCCTGACGCCCCAATATGAAGGGCTGGAAAAGCTGTATCGGCAATATCGCGATCGCGGTTTCGAGGTGCTGGGCTTCCCCGCCAATGATTTCGGGGCGCAGGAGCCGGGCACCCATGAGGAGATCGCGGAGTTCTGCTCGGTCAATTACAGCGTGTCCTTCCCCCTGTTCGCCAAGGCGGATGTGACCGGGCCGGACAAGCAACCGCTTTATGCCGCGCTTACCTCCGCCGCGCCGGAAAAGAAGGGCGAGGCGGAGAGCTTCCGCGAGAAGCTGCGCGGATATGGCATGACCCCGACCGAAGACCCTGAAGTGCTGTGGAATTTCGAGAAATTCATCATCGGCCGGGACGGCAGGGTTGCGGCCCGCTTCGCTCCCGCCACGACCCCGGACGATCCGGAACTGGTCGGCGCGCTGGAAGCCGAACTGGCGAAATAAGCGCCTCAGGCGTTTCTCTTTCGCACAAGAACAAGGGGCGGGTCCGCGATGGCCCCACCCCTTTTCATTTCGGGCTTCAAGAGAATGGCGGGAAGCGTTTGAACGCCTCCCGCCCTTTCAATGCCTTGCGTTGCCGGTCCTCAGCCTACCCGCCCGAGGCGGTGGTAGAGGTTGGCGTATTTCGACGCTTCCGGATCGTCCTGCACCTCGCGCACATAGTAAGCGATGGCGTTGCGGATAAGCCGGAAGTCTTCGCTCGAAAAAACTGCGCGGGAACGTTGCGGTTCTGACATTGCTCTTGCTCCTTGAGCCGATTCGCTGCCTCAGGCGGCGAACTGGTTCATCGTGTTGTCCTTGCCGGCGGCCTTGAGAGCGGCTTCGCCAGCAAAGTATTCCTTGTGGTCGTCGCCGATATCGGAACCGGACATGTTCTGGTGCTTCACGCACGCGATGCCCTGGCGAATCTCCTTGCGCTGCACGCCGGCAACATAACCGAGCATGCCCTGTTCGCCGAAATATTCCTTGGCGAGGTTGTCGGTCGACAGCGCCGCAGTGTGATAGGTCGGCAGGGTGATCAGGTGGTGGAAGATGCCGGCGCGGGCCGCAGCGTCCTTCTGGAAGGTGCGGATTCTGTCGTCGGCGGCGGCCGAAAGCTCGGATTCGTCGTATTCGGCGCTCATCAGCTTGGCGCGGTCATAGGCCGACACGTCCTTGCCTTCCTTCTCCCAGGCATCGAACACCTGCTGGCGGAAGTTGAGCGTCCAGTTGAACGACGGCGAGTTGTTGTAGGCCAGCTTGGCATTCGGGATGACTTCGCGAATGCGGTCGACCATGCCCGCGATCTGTTCGATATGCGGCTTCTCGGTTTCGATCCACAGCAGGTCCGCGCCGTTCTGCAGCGAGGTGATGCAGTCCAGCACGCAGCGGTCTTCGCCGGTGCCCGGGCGGAACTGGAAGAGGTTGGAAGGCAGGCGCTTGGGACGCAGCAGCTTGCCGCCGCGGTTGATGAGGACATCGCCCGGGTTGCCGGCGCCTTCGACTTCCTCGCAATCGAGGAAGCTGTTGTACTGGTCGCCGATGTCGCCCGGCTCGCGGGTGAAGGCGATCTGCTTGGTCAGGCCAGCGCCGAGCGAGTCGGTGCGGGCGACGATGATGCCGTCCTCGACGCCCATTTCCATGAAGGCGTAACGCAGCGCGCGGATCTTCGCGAGGAAGTCCTCATGCGGAACGGTGACCTTGCCGTCCTGGTGGCCGCACTGCTTTTCGTCGGAAACCTGGTTTTCGATCTGCAGGGCGCAGGCGCCGGCTTCGATCATCTTCTTGGCGAGCAGGTAGGTCGCTTCGGCATTGCCGAAACCGGCGTCGATGTCCGCGATGATCGGAACGACATGGGTTTCGTAATTGTCGATCTGATGCTGGACCTGCTTAGCCTTGACTTCGTCGCCAGCTTCACGGGCTGCGTCGAGTTCGCGGAACAGGAGGCCAAGCTCGCGGGCGTCAGCCTGCTTGAGGAAGGTGTAGATTTCCTCGATCAGCGCGGGAACGGTGGTCTTCTCGTGCATCGACTGGTCGGGCAGGGGGCCGAAATCGCTGCGCAGCGCGGCGACCATCCAGCCGGACAGATAGATGTAGCGGCGCTTGGTGGTGCCGAAATGCTTCTTGATCGAGATCAGCTTCTGCTGGGCGACGAAGCCGTGCCAGCAGCCGAGCGACTGGGTGTAGTTCGCCGGGTCCGCATCATAGGCGGCCATGTCTTCCCGCATGATCTTCGCGGTGTAGCGCGCGATGTCCACGCCGGTCTTGAAGCGGTTCTGCAAGCGCATCCGGGTGATGGATTCTGCGTCGATGCCGCTCCAGGGAGCGCCCTGGGCGGAGATGCTGGAAGCAAGCTGTTCGATTTCAGCCTGATAGGTCATTGATCGATTCCCATGATTGGATTGGCGATGGGGCGCCTTTGGCCGGGTTTTTTGCACTGCGAAAGCAGGCGCGGTGTCGATATGTAAAACTTTACAAAAATATTCTGTAATATTGTAAAGAGTGTCACCGCTGTTACGGATTCGGAAAAACCATGGCCCGCAATGCAATCTATATGGGACCGCGCCTCAAGCGCCTGCGCCGGGACCTGGCGCTGACCCAGTCCAACATGGCCGCCGATCTGGAAATCTCGCCGTCCTATGTCGCGCTGATGGAGCGCAACCAGCGGCCGATCACGGCGGAACTGCTGCTCAAGCTCGCCAAGACCTATCGCATCGACATCGCTGCGCTGGCCGACGATGGCGGGGAAGAGCTGGCAGGGCGGCTGCAGGCGGTGCTGCGCGAGCCGATCTTCGCGGATATCGACCTGCCCGCGCTGGATGTCGCCGACATCGCCACCAGCTATCCCGGCTTCGCCGAAGCGCTGCTGCGGCTTCATACCGCCTATGGGGAAGAGCAGCTGGCGCTGGCGCAGAACCGCGAGCTGACCAGCGGGCCGGGCGATGCCGCTGCCATGTCCGACCCAGTGGCGGAGGCGCGCAATTTCCTGGCGGCCCGGCGCAATTGCTTCCCGGCCCTGGATGAGAATGCGCAGGCCGTCGCGGAAGAGGCATCGGGGCTGGATGCGCTGGCGGCCCGGCTCAAGGAGAAGCACGGCTTGCGGGTGCGTTTCGTCGATCCGGAAATCATGCTCGGCTCGCTGCGCTGGCACGACAGCCACCGGGAACAGGTGTTCGTCAGCCGCCTGCTGGATCATGCGGCGCGCAAGTTCCAGCTGGCCTTGCAGCTCGCCCTGCTGGAAGCGCGCGGGGTGGTGGACCGGCAATTGGCGGAAGGCCGCTTCGGCAGCGACAATGCTCGCCGCCTCACGCGCAGGGCGCTGCTGAACTACTGGGCGGCCGCCTTGCTGATGCCCTATCGCCCTTTCGCCAAGGCGGCCCGGCAATATCGCCACGACATAGAATCGCTGTCGCGTGAGTTCGGCGCGAGCTTCGAGCAGGTGGCTCACCGGCTGACCACCCTGCAAAAGCCGGGCGAGGAAGGCGTGCCGTTCTTCTTCCTGCGGATCGACCGCGCGGGCAATGTGTCCAAGCGGCTCGATGGGGCGGGGTTTCCCTTCGCCCGCCATGGCGGAGCCTGCCCGCTGTGGAATGTCCACACCGCCTGCGAAACGCCGGGCCGGATCGTGACGCAATGGCTGGAATTGCCGGACGGCCAGCGCTTCTTTTCCGTTGCCCGGACCGTCTCCGCGGGCGGGGGCGCTTACAATGCCCCGGTCGCGCGGCGCACGGTCGCTCTGGCCTGCGCGGCGGAACATGCTCCGCTGCTGGTCTATGCGGACGGGCGGCAGGAAGACGAACCGACCCCGATCGGTGTGGCGTGCCATCTGTGCCATCGCCCGCGCTGCATCGCGCGCGCCGCGCCGCCGATCGGGCGGGAGATGCGGCCGGACGATTTCCGCGACACGGGCTTGCCCTTCGCCTTCGCCGGCGATTAGGCGGTCAGACCACGAAATTCACCAGCCGCTTGGGCACGAAGATCACGCGCCGCTCGGTCTTGCCCTCGAGATAGGGTGCGACCTTGTCCTCCGCGCGGGCCGTGGCGACCACGTCGGCTTCCCCGGCGTCGGCGGCGATGTCGATGGTGCCGCGCAGCTTGCCGTTCACCTGGATCGAATAGGTGATCTCGTCCTTCACCAAGAAGGCCGGATCCGGCTCGGGCCAGCTTTCGAAGAAGATGCTGCGCGCGCCGCCGAAGGCATTGCGCCACAGCAATTCGGCCATATGCGGCGCGAACGAGCCCAGCACCTTGGCGAATTCGGCCATGACATAGCGCATGACCGGCAGTTCCCCTGCCTCCGCCTCGTTCACCAGCGGGCGCAGCTCGCCTATGAAGCCGTGCAGGCGCGCCACGGCGTTGTGGAAGCCACGCCGTTCCTCGATGTCGGCGGCCACTTCCAGCGCCAGCCTGGCCAGCTCGCCCATCGCCTTGCGCTCGCGGCCCGTGACGATCTCCGGCAGAGTGGGCGGGGTATCGCCCGCCAGCTTGCCGCACAGGTCCCAGATCTGGGCGAGGAAACGCTGTTTGCCTTCGATCCCGGAGTCGTTCCAGTCGATATCGCGGCGCAGCGGGGTGTCCGCCAGGATGTAGAGCCGCAGCGCATCGGCGCCGTATCTGTCGATGGTCTCGGTCGGCACCACGACATTGCCCTTGGACTTCGACATCTTGGAGCCGCCCAGGCGGACCATGCCGTTGTCCAGGAAATTGCGGACCGGCTCCGGTTCCGGCGTGCGGCCGATGTCGTGCAGGAAGCGGCTGATGAAGCGGAAATAGATCAGGTGCTGCGAGGCATGCTCCAGCCCGCCGACATAATAGTCGATCGGCATCCACTCATCCGCATGTTCCTTGGTCCACGGCGCATTGGCATTTTTCGCGTCGAGGAAGCGCCAAGCGTACCAGGACGAACACATGAAAGTGTCCATCGTGTCGGTTTCACGCCGGGCCGGCTCGCCTGTGCCGGGCCAGGTGGTTTCGACGAAGCCGGGCGCGCTGGCCATCGCCGCGCCGGAGCCCTTGCTGAAATCCGGGTTGCTGGGGAGCAGGACGGGCAGTTCCGGCGCCTTGGCCCAGCCATGCTCCTCCGAATGGATCATCGGGATCGGTGCCCCCCAGAAGCGCTGGCGGGAGATCAGCCAGTCGCGCAGGCGGAAGTTGACCTTGCGGCGGCCAAGGCCCTGTTCCGCCACGTAGTCTATGATCTTCTGCTTCGCTTCCTCGCTGCGCAGGCCGGTGAAGGGGCCGGAATCATGCATGAAGCCGGGGTCGGTATAGGCTTCGGGCAGTTCAGCCGGTTCCACGCCAGCCTTGGGCAGGATCACCTGCTTGATCGGCAGGCCTTCCGACACCGCGAAGGAGAAGTCGCGCGCGTCATGCGCGGGCACGTTCATGATCGCCCCGGAACCATAGCCACCCAGCACATATTCGCTGACATAGATCGGCACGATCTCGCCGGTCAGCGGATTGCGGCAGGACCGGCCCAGCGCGACGCCGGTGCGCTCCGCGCTTTCGCGTTCCACCTCGCCACGCCCGCTCGCCCATTCGGCATAGTTCGCCACGGCGTCCTTCTGTTCCGGGCTGGCCAGTTCCAGCGCCAGCGGATGCTCCGGCGCCAGCGTGACCGAGGTCACGCCGAACAGCGTATCGGCGCGGGTGGTGTAGACGGTGATGGCGGCATCGCCGCCTTCCACCGGGAAGTCGATCTCCACGCCCTCGCTGCGGCCGATCCAGCCCTTCTGGACGGCGATCGCCTCGTCCGACCAGTGGCCGCGCAAGCTTTCCAGCCCATCCCACAGCGCCTGGGCGTATTTGGTGATGCGGATATACCATTGCGGCAGCAGGCGGCGCTCGATCACCGCGCCGGAGCGCCAGCCGCGCCCGTCGATCACCTGCTCGTTCGCCAGCACGGTTTCGTCGACCGGGTCCCAGTTCACCCAGCCTTCGGCGCGATAGACCAGATCGTGATCGTAAAGCTCCTGGAACAGCCACTGGGTCCATTTGTAATATTCCGGCGAGGCGGAATTGATCTCATGGGTGAGATCGAAGGAGAAGCCGACCCGGTTGAGCTGCTCGTCCTTCATTTTGCGGATGTTCTCCGCGGTCCACAGCGCGGGGTCGACATTGTTCTGGATCGCGGCGTTTTCGGCGGGCAGGCCGAATGCGTCCCAGCCCAGCGGATGCAGCACATTATAGCCGCGCAGGCGCGAAAGCCGCGCGATCACGTCGGAGATCGTATAGACCCGGACATGGCCCATATGCGCATTGCCGGACGGGTAGGGGAACATGCCCAGCACATAGCGGCGCTTGGGATTTCCGCTGTCGAGATCGCAGCGATCGACATTCTCCGCGGCCCAGTGGGACCGCGCCGTTTCCTCGATCTCCGCGAATGCGGACCTGTAGGGCTGCGACAACACGCTGTCTGACATCAATTCCATCCGGCTAAGACAAGGCAGTGCCCTCTATGCGGATCGTCCCGACAGGGCAACCGGGCTTTGCACCGCGCCGCGATTGCATAGGCGGCGTGGCTGTGCGAAGGGTGCGGAAATCGGTATTTCGAAAGACGTCCCAATCGCCGAGGGCAGTTCGGGCTATTTCGCAAGCGGGCAATGGGACCGGCCGGAAGCCATGACTGACGACCTCGCTCTCCTCCTGGCGCGGATGCAATTTGCATTCACCGTCAGCTTCCACTTCATCTTTCCCGCCTTCTCCATAGGCCTCGCCAGCTATCTCGCCGTGCTGGAGGGATTGTGGCTCAAGACCGGCAAGGCGCTTTACCTGGACCTGTTCCGCTATTGGCTGAAGATCTTCGCGATCGCCTTCGCCATGGGCGTCGTCTCCGGCATCGTGATGTCCTATCAGTTCGGCACCAACTGGTCGGTGTTTTCCGACAAGGCCGGGGGCGTGATCGGCCCGCTGATGGCCTATGAGGTGCTGACCGCCTTCTTTCTGGAAGCCGGATTCCTCGGCGTCATGCTGTTCGGGATGAACAAGGTGGGCAGGGGGCTGCATTTCGCGGCCACGCTGATGGTCGCCGTGGGCACCTTCATTTCCGCTTTCTGGATTCTGTCGGTGAACAGCTGGATGCAGACGCCGACGGGTTACGAGATCGGGCCGCAGGGGCAATTCCTCCCCGGCGAAAGCTGGCTGGCCATCATCTTCAATCCGAGCTTTCCCTACCGCCTCGTTCATACGGTGATCGCCGCCTATCTGACCACCGCGCTGGCGGTGGGCGCGGTGGGAGCCTGGCATCTGCTGCGGGATCGCGCCAATGCGCATGGGCGCAAGATGTTTTCGATGGCGATGTGGATGGCGGCGCTGGTCGCCCCGGTGCAGATCTTCGCGGGCGACCTGCACGGCCTCAATACGCTGGAGCACCAGCCGGCCAAGGTGATGGCGATGGAAGGGCACTTCCAAAGCCATCCCGAGGGCGCGCCTTTCTACATCGTCGGCCTTCCCGATCAGGATGCTCAGGAAATCAGGTTTCCCGTAGCTATTCCAAAGGCTTCGTCCCTGATCCTCAAGCACGATCCGAATGCCCCGCTGGCTGGGCTGGATACGGTGCCGCGCGCGAACCAGCCCCCCGTCGCCATTGTGTTCTGGGCCTTCCGGATCATGGTCGGACTGGGCCTGGCGATGTTCGCGCTCGGTTTGTGGAGCCTGCTCGCGCGCTGGCGCGGCAAGCTCTACGACTGGCCCTTGCTGCATCGCGCCGCGATCGTGATGGGCCCGTCCGGCTTCGTTGCCGTGATCGCAGGCTGGGTGGTGACGGAAGTGGGCCGCCAGCCCTGGACGGTCTATGGATTGCTGCGGACATCGGAAAGCGCCAGCCCGCTGAATGCGCCTGCGGTGGGGGCATCCCTGCTGGCCTTCATCGCGGTTTACACAATCGTGTTCGGCGTGGGCATCTGGTATATTCTGCGCCTGATGCGCGAAGGGCCGCATTCCGATGAGCGAGCGCTGGACGCGGCGGAGCCTCCTATCCGCAGCGCGGGCATCACTCCCGGCCTTCCGCCTGGAATGATGGGTGGCGGCATGCCGGAAGTTTCCGGGCGGGAGCGCGAATCATGAGCCTGGATCTGACCATGGTATGGGCCGTCGTCATCGCCTTCGCCGTATTCATGTATGTCGTGATGGATGGCTTCGACCTCGGCATCGGCATTCTGTTTCCGTCCTTTGCGGTGGGGGAAGAGCGCGATCAGGCCATGAATTCCATCGCCCCGGTGTGGGACGGCAACGAGACCTGGCTGGTGCTCGGCGGCGGCGGCTTGTTCGCGGCATTCCCGCTTGCCTATGCAGTGATATTGCCGGCCACCTATCCTCTGGTCATCGCGATGCTGCTGGGCCTGATATTCCGGGGGGTGGCCTTCGAGTTCCGCTGGCGCGATCCCGGGCATCGCAAATGGTGGGACGCGGCATTCTCGGGCGGCTCGCTGCTGGCTGCGCTGACGCAGGGCATGATACTGGGCGCGATCCTGCAGGGCATCGAGGTCCGGGATCGCGCCTATGCCGGAAGCTGGTTCGACTGGCTGACGCCTTACACACTGCTCACGGGGCTGGGCGTGACGGCGGGCTATGCGCTGCTCGGCGCGCTGTGGCTGGCGATCAAGGTCGAGGGAACGGCCGAGGACCACGCCTATCGCCTGGCGAAGCGGGCGGCCGCCGCGACCATGGTGCTGCTGCTGGCGGTCAGCGCGGCGACGCCGTTCCTCGCGGTGCAATATCGTGATCGCTGGTTCGACTGGCCGGAAATCGCATTTGCCAGCCAGGTGCCGCTGCTGTGCGCCATACTCTTTGCGATATTGTTCCATGCGCTGGCCAGGCGGCGCGCGGGGCGGGGCTTCCTCGCGGCGCTGGGGATATTCCTGCTGGGCATGATCGGCCTCGGAATATCTATGTGGCCCTATGCCGTGCCCGAAGCCCTCACCATCTGGGATGCGGCTGCTCCGGAGAGGAGCCAGATATTCATGCTGGTCGGCGTGGCGATCATCATGCCGGTGATCCTGGGCTACACCGGATGGGCCTATTGGGTGTTTCGCGGCAAGGTGAGCGAGGGGTATCATTGATTCATGCGCTTTGAGCCCCGCCTCGACCTGCCGGAAAAGCCTGCCTCTCTGGCAAGGCGCCTTGGCTGGCTGGGGCTATACTGGGTGGCGGGGGTCGTAGTATTGGGATCGGTAGCGTGGCTGATCCGGCTTGCCCTGCACGGCTGAACGGGTGCGGGACAGGATGGCTCTCCTCCCGGAAAGGCGGTATTGAAGCATCATCGTACGGCGCATCCTGATCCGGATGCGGCATCAACAGACGAGAGGACCCCGAGATGAACGACATGACGCCCGGGCATATTGCCCATCCGGACCGCTTCTACATTGGCGGCGAATGGGTCGAGCCCAGCGGCAGCACCAAATTCGACGTGATAACGCCTTCGACGGAGGAGCTGTTCGTCTCGGTCGCGGAAGCGCAGACCGCCGATGTGGACAAGGCGGTCGCCGCGGCCCGTCATGCGTTCGACAAGGGGCCGTGGCCGCGCATGAGCCATGCCGAGCGGGCATCCTATATCGCCAGGTTCGCCGATCACATTCAGGACGGCGCGCCGGGCATGGCGCGCGCCTGGGCCAGCGAAATGGGCATCGTCGCGCCTTTCGCCGAATTGATGATGGGCAGCGTCGCCGACACCTACCGCTTCTATGCCGGCCTTGCCGACACCTTCGAATGGGAGGAGCGCCATCCGGCCAAAAGTGCGGAAGTGGCGCTGCTGGTGCGCGAGCCGGTGGGCGTGGTGGGCGCGATCATCCCCTGGAACGGCCCGCCGATCCTGATCGCATGGAAGATCGCCCCGGCGTTGCTGGCCGGATGCACCGTGGTGCTCAAGGCATCGCCCGAAGCGCCGAGCGCGGCCTATGCCGTGGCCGAGATCGCGGAGAAGATCGGGCTGCCGCCGGGCGTGCTGAACGTCATCACGGCGGACCGGGAAGTATCGGAAGCGCTGGTGCGGCATCCGGGCGTGGACAAGATCACCTTCACCGGCTCCAGCGCCGCGGGCAAGCGGGTCGCCTCGATCTGCGGGGAGCGGATCGCGCGTTGCACCCTGGAACTCGGCGGAAAGTCGGCGGCGGTCGTGCTCGAGGACATCGACGCGGCAACCGTGGCCCAGGCGATGGCCCAGAACGCCTCCTTCATGACCGGGCAGGTCTGCGCCGCGCTTACCCGCCTGGTCGTGCCGCGCAGCCGCTATGATGAGCTGGCCGACGCGCTTTCGGCGGCGTTCCGCGATATTCGCGTGGGCGATCCGCTGCAGCAGGGCACGCAGATGGGGCCGCTCGCCATGTCGCGCCAGCGCGACCGGGTGGAGCATTATCTCCAGGTCGGCCGCGCGGAAGGCGCGCAGGTGATCGTGGGCGGCGGGCGCCCGGCCGAAATGGAGCGCGGCTATTTCATCGAGCCGACGGTCTTCACCAATGTCGATCCGCGCGCCACGATCGCGCAGGAGGAAATCTTCGGCCCGGTCGTCAGCATGATCGCCGCCGACAGCGAGGAACACGCCATCGACATCGCCAACGATACGGTGTTCGGCCTGTCCGGCTCGGTCTTCACCAACGATCCGGAGCGGGCCTATCGAGTCGCCCGGCAGATGCGCGCGGGCACGGTCGGCCATAACGGCGCGACCGGGGACTTCTTCTCCATCGCCTTCGGCGGCTTCAAGCAGTCCGGCATCGGGCGCGAAGGCGGCGTGGAAGGGCTGAAGCCGTTCCTCGAGGCCAAGACCATCCTGCTGCATGGCGCGCCCGCTCACCTCAAGGGGTGAGGGCGCCGCGCGTTCTCAGGCTTGCCGGAGGAACAGGCGCACTCCGGCAAGCGCCTTGGCGAGGTCCTTCGTCACCGAGGGAAGGGCGGCGCGCATGATCGCGAAATTATGCACCACGCCCTCTGCCTCCAGCAGCAGGGTGGGGACACCCGCTTCCGCCAGCCGGGCGGCATAGGCCCGCCCCTGATCGCGCAGCGGATCAAGCGATGCGGTGTGGATCACGGCAGGGGGCAGGCCGGCGGCCGCACCCTTGATCGGCGATGCGCGCCAGCTCTCCGCATCGGGGGCGTAAAGGCCGTTGAACCACACGATCTCGCGGGTTTCGAGGAAATAGCCCTTCGCAAACTCCCTCAGCGAACGATAGCTGCCGCTGCCCAGATCGACCGTGGGATAGATCAGCCATTGGCAGATCACCGGGGCATCGGCGGCTTCGTCCCGCAGCGCCATGGCCGTGACGGCCGCCAGCGCGCCGCCCGCGCTGTCCCCTGCAAAAACGAGGCCGGAGACAGTGAACCCCAGCTCCGCGGGGCTGGAAGCGATCCAGCGCGCCGCCGCTTCGCAATCGTCCGGCCCGGCTGGCCAGGGATGCTCCGGCGCGAGCCGGTAATCCACCGCGATCACGGGCAGATCCAGCTCCTTGGCGATATGGCTGCACAGCGAGGCATGGCTGTCGAGATCGCCGATCACGAAGCCGCCGCCGTGGAAATAGAGCAGGGCGGATGAGGATTCCCGGCTTTCGCGCGAATCGTATAGCCGCAGGGGCAACGGATCGCCGCCGGGGCCGGGAATGGTCCAGTCCCGGCGCACCGGCAGCTGCACTTCGGGAAGATCGAGCCGCGCGGCGCGGCGCATCATGTCCCGCGCCCCTTCCGGCCCCACCTCCGTCACCGAAGGGGCGGCAAGCTCCCTGATCTTCTGGAGCAGGAACTGGACGTCGGGGCGGATGAAATGGCTCATGGAAACTCCCGGCTATGCTGCGATGCAATATAGCCGGGAGGAAAGCGCAGGCAACCGGCTGTCTGCGCTATTTACGTGCCTGTCCGCGCGGCTTGCGTGCCGTTCTATGCCTGCTCCACGCTCGCGCGAGGCCGGTTGGCGAGCAGATCGTCCACCACCGATGGATCGGCGAGGGTGGAGGTGTCGCCCAGATTGCCGGTATCGTTTTCCGCGATCTTGCGCAGGATGCGGCGCATGATCTTGCCCGACCGGGTCTTGGGCAGGGCCGGGGCGAACTGGATCACATCGGGCGTGGCGATCGGGCCGATCTCGTGGCGAACCCATTGCACCAGCTCCTTGCGCAGCTCGTCGGTGGGCTCCACGCCTTCCATCGGCGTGACATAGGCATAGATGCCCTGGCCCTTCACATCGTGCGGCATCCCGACCACGGCGGCTTCCGCCACATTGTCATGGGCGACCAGCGCGCTCTCGATCTCGGCCGTGCCCATGCGGTGGCCGGAAACGTTGATTACGTCGTCGATGCGCCCGGTTATCCAGTAATAGCCGTCCTCGTCCCGGCGGCAGCCGTCGCCAGTGAAGTAATAGCCCTTGAAGGTGCTGAAATAGGTCTGAAAGAAGCGCTCGTCGTCGCCATAGACGGTGCGCATCTGGCCGGGCCAGCTGTCGGTGATGACCAGCGCGCCTTCGCCCGGGCCTTCGATCAGTTTCCCGTCATTATCCACCAGCGCGGGCTTCACGCCGAATATCGGCTTGGTCGCGCTGCCGGGCTTCAGGTCGATGGCGCCGGGCAGGGGCGTAATCATGTGGCCGCCGGTTTCGGTCTGCCACCAGGTATCCACGATCGGGCAGCGCCCTTCGCCGACCACATTGTAATACCATTCCCAGGCTTCGGGATTGATCGGCTCGCCCACGGTGCCCAGCAATTTCAGGCTCTTGCGGCTGGATTTTCTCACCCAATCGTCGCCTTCGCGCATCAGCGCGCGCAGGGCCGTGGGCGCAGTGTAGAATATCTCGACATCGTATTTGTCGATCACCTGCCAGAAGCGGGAATGATCGGGGAAATTGGGCACGCCCTCGAACATCAGGCTGGTGCCGCCATTGGCCAGCGGCCCGTAGACCACATAGCTGTGGCCCGTCACCCAGCCGATGTCCGCCGCGCACCAGTAGATCTGATTGCTCCCGTCTGCATGGGGGCGGTAATCGAAGGTGTATTCATGGGTCATGCTGGTCCACACCGCATAGCCGCCGGTGGTGTGGAGCACACCCTTCGGCTTGCCGGTAGAGCCGGAGGTGTAGAGGATGAACAGCGGGTCTTCGGCGTTCATTTCCTCGGCAGGGCATTCGCCGGGCTGCCCGGCAATGGCGTCATGCCACCAGATGTCGCGCCCTTCCTTCATCGGCACGCCGGCGCCGGTATGGCTGACCACGATCACCCGGCTGACCGAGGCGTGATGGGCCAGCGCCTCGTCGACATTGGCCTTCAGCGGAACCTTGCGGCCCCCGCGCAGGCCTTCATCGGACGTTATCACGATGTCGCTGGCGCAATCCTCGATCCGCCCGCCCAGCGCTTCCGGCGAGAAGCCGGCGAAGACGATGGAATGGATCGCGCCGATCCGGGCGCAGGCCAGCATGGCCACCGCGGCTTCGGGGATCATCGGCAGGTAGATCGTCACGCGATCGCCCTTCTTCACCCCATTGGCCTTGAGGGCATTGGCGAAGCGGCAGGTTTCTTCGTGCAATTCGCGATAGGTCAGCGTGCGGCCGGGGCTTTTCGGATCGTCCGGTTCCCAGATGATCGCCACCGTATCGCCCTTGGCGGCCAGATGGCGATCGAGGCAGTTGGCGGAGAGGTTCAATGTTCCGTCATGGAACCAGCGAATGCCGAACCCTTCCTGATCGAAGCAGGTGTCCTTGACCTGGGTGAAGGGCTTGATCCAGTCGATCCGCCTGGCTTCTTCCGCCCAGAAGCCTTCCGGATCGTTCACCGAGCGCTCGTATTTTTCGGCATAGGCTCGCGCATCTATCAGCGCGTTGCTGGCCCATTCGGCTGGCACCGGGTGTATAGCTTCAGACATTCCTTGCTCTCCGAAATTACAAATTGCGCTCAAAGGGCGCCGAAACGGCTTTGGAAGCCTGCCGTATCGCCTTTGGCCAGAAACCGGGCCTGTTCAACCCAATTATCCCGCCTGATGCGGCCCTGGAAACTGCCAAGCTGGGCATCGATGCGGTCTATATCCGCATCCGTCCAGTTCGCGATCTGATCAAAGCTGTTAACCCCCAGCGAACAAAGCAGCGTATTCAGCTTGGGGCCCACACCCTTGAGCCGGGTGAGATCGTCGGCGGCCTTATCCGTCGCCTGCGCGCTCGCCGAATCGGCGTGCTGGTGTTCCGCCGCGAGCACGGCGGCCGCCACCGCTTCGCCTGCCCCCGCCAGTCCTTCTGGCGTGGCGGGAGGAATCTCGACTGCCTGCGCCGCCGGCGGCGCATCTATCAGGGCCTGATTGCGCCGCGCCGGTTCCTCGCTTTCCTTTTCCGTCGAAGCGATCACCACGCGGGTCTTGCGATTGGCCGCGAAGACGAACCACGCCACGACGATCCCGATAATCAGCGCGACGAGGATCAGCACCCAATATTGAGCCAGCAGTTCGTTCATTCACCGTTCTCCCGCAATTGGTCGCCCGCGCGGCCCCATATCGCCCAGCCGATCGCCAGGCCAATGCCATAAGCGAATAGCAGCAATAACATCAGTTCCAGCCAGATCGGCATCGAGGTTTCCTAATAGGGGCCTGGAGTATCCACAGGGGTGGGCTTGACCGGCATCGTCGCGATCACCGAAAATTCGATCCGGCGGTTGGCGGGGTCGGAAGGGTCCAGCCCGTTTATCGGCTCCGCCGATCCCACCCCGTTCGCCCTCAGGCCGTCGGCAGGTATGCCGCGCGCGATCAGGACCTGGCGGACGGCATCGGCCCGTTCCTGTGAAAGTATCAGGTTCCCGGCGACGTTGCCCGAGGAATCCGTATGGCCGACGATGGCGATGATGCTTCCCAGGCAGGGCCGCAGCGCTTCGGCGACTTCCCCCACCAGGCCGAGGCTGGCTGGATCTATATCCGCGCTCGATTCCTCGAAACGGATGGTGCGGGCGCGCAACAGGGCATCCACATCCTGTTCGCAATGGAGCGGCTTGGGCGGCTCTTCCCCAACCGTCTTGATGGACGATCCCCCCGCCCAGCGGATTGCGCCCACGCCCGGAATGGAGGCGACCGCACGCGCCACCGCGAGGCGCGTCTCATTGCTCAGCTTTTCTCCGCCGCGCAGAACCGGATGCCGGGTGGGCCACCCTTGATTCGTGTGGAAATCCGGCACGACGCCTCTGCCGCCGGCCTTCGCTATCGCATGTCGCGCCTGCGCGGAAAGCCGGGTAGCCAGCATCTTGCCGCTGTAATGCGCCGCGCCAAGCGCGAGCAGCGCGGACAATACCGCGCCGGCAACCGGAAACAGAATTCGGCCATGCTGCATGACCTTCCTTTAATCGGCAGAATTGCCGGGGGGAAGGGCTTGCCGCGCTATTGCTTGTCCAACCCGTCCGCCACCGAAGCGAGGCGCAGGAATTCCTGCCGCCAGAAATCGGTCTGCTTCCCGGCCAGGGCAACGATTTGCGGAAAACCGAAATCGCCCAGCAAGGGATCGCCCCTCAGCTTCTGGCCATAGGCGGCAACGGCGGCGGCAAAGGCGAAATCGCCCTTCGGAAGGGCCGCTGTCTGCAGCGCGGCGGCTGGAACGGTTCGTTCGATCAGCTTCGATGTGGCGCCGTCCGGCATCTTGTAGCGCAGCCTGACGTGGGCAAGCTCGGACAGTTTGGACGTGGCCGCTTTCGCCGGCGTATCCTCATAACGGCGGGGGGCGATCCAGCCTTTCGCATCGACCGGAACGATTTCATAGATCGCGGTGACCTGATGCCCCGCGCCGATGTCGCCCGCATCGATCTTGTCGTTGTCGAAATCCTCTTCCCGCAGGGCACGGTTCTCATAGCCCAGCAGGCGATACTGGCTGACCTGCGCGGGGTTGAACTCGACCTGGATCTTCACGTCCTTGGCGATGGTGAAGAGGGTGGACTGCATCTCGTCCGAAAGGACCTTCTCGGCTTCGAGCGCGCTGTCGATATAGGCGTAATTGCCGTTTCCGTGATTGGCGACCTGCTCCATCATCGCTTCGTTGTAATTGCCGGTGCCGAAGCCGAGCGTGGTCAGGGTGATGCCGCTGTCGCGCTCTTTCTCGATTATCTCGATCAGGGCCTTGTTGTCGGTAAGCCCGACGTTGAAATCCCCGTCGGTGGCCAGGATCACGCGGTTGACCCCGCCCTCGATCCGGTTGTCGCGCGCGACCTGATAGGCGAGCTTTAGCCCGGCCCCGCCGGCGGTGGAGCCGCCTGCCTCGAGGCGATTCAAGGCGTCGCGGATCTTCCTCGTGTCATTGGTCGGCTCGAGCACCAGCCCGGCCGCCCCGGCATAGACCACCACGGACACGCGGTCCTTCTGGGAAAGTTCGCCGGCCAGCTTGGACAGCGCGGTCTTGACCAGCGGCAGCTTGTCGGCGCTGTTCATGGAACCGGAAACATCGAGCAGGAAGACGAGGTTGGCGGGCGGCCGGTCCTTGCGCGGCAGATCGTATCCGCGCAGGCCGATCCGCAGCAGGCGCGTGTTTTCGTTCCAGGGGGTGCGGGCGACATCGGTGGCGACGGTGAAGGGGACTGCCCGCGTTTCCGGCGTGGCATAGTCGTAGCGGAAATAATTGATCATTTCCTCGGTCCGCACCGCATCCCGGGGCGGACGTATGCCTTGCGTCAGGAAACGGCGGGTATTGGCGTATGCCCCGGTATCCACGTCCACGGAGAAGGTGGAAACCGGCTCTGCCGAAACCAGCTTGACCGGCGAGACTTCCTCACCGTCGTAGCGCTCGCGCCCCGGATCGGTCGGCACGACCACCGGGGGGACGTAATAGCCCGGCGCGGCGCGAACCATCTCCGCCCTGGGCGACAGGACGGCGGGAGATGGCGGGGGAGGGGGCGGCGGCGGCGGTGGAGGCGGTGTGGTGGGTGTGCCCCCCTCCTGCGCGGCAGCCTGGGACGCATCATTCGCGGCTTTCGTTTCACCCTGCGCGCCCTGCGCGGTGACGATGATGTCCTTGTCCCGCTGGGCGGCGCAGCCCGCGACGAGAATGAGGGCACAGCCGGCAAAAAGGGGTGCGGCAAGACGCATGACGGGACCTCTCCTCCAGGTTCGATCGCTGCGGCGGAAGCTCGTGCCGGGCGGGTGAATGACGACTGAACGCCCTTGGCCGACGACGAATCGTTAGCCCCCGTGCGGCGCGATCTTGCGGCGGAACAGCAAGCGGTCTTCCGGGCCGAAACCGCGCCGCCAGATTACGAAGCCGTAGGTGAGCAGGATGGCGGGAATGCCGAACAGCAATTCCATCCATTCCGGCAGCAGGGTGGCGATATAGCCGACGGCCACCGCCGGTGCGGCGGCCCAGATCAGCGCCCAGCGCCAGTTGTTGACCGGCTCGCGCAGGATGCGCTTGAGCAGCCATGCCTTGGCGATCGAGGCTGCCCCCAGGGCGACCATCAGCGCCGCCGCGGCGCCTGCCGCCATGAATAATTCATTGAAGCCGAGGCGCCGGATCAGGATGATGAAGCCCACGGTCAGGGCTGCCTGCAGCGCGATCGTCAGGATCGAGAGATACAGGTTGCGCATGCGCGCCACATAGACCAGCGCGGCCTCGGAAACGACGGCGGTGGCCGCCGCCACTTCCGCCGCGAGCAGGAACGCCAGCGCGCCGGTGCCGCCCACGAAGTTCGGCCCGACCAGGCCCATCACCCCTTCGCCGGGAATGCCGAGCGCAAGGGCGATGCCCGCCTGCGCGGCCGTGATCCAGAACCCGACCTGGCAGACCTGCCCGGCAATCGCCGCGAAGTTCTTTTCCTTCAGATTGCGGGTGATGACCGGGCCGAGGATCGGCTCGAAGCTGGTCTTGAGCTTCTGCGGCAGGCTGGCGACCTGCTGGGCCACATAATAGATCCCCACCGTGCTGGGATGGGTGAACAGGCCCAGTATCGCGATGTCCAGGCGCCTCGTGCCCCATTCGATCGCATCGGCGGTGGCCAGGGGCAGGCTCTGGCCCACCAGCCGCGCCATCTGGCCGGGATGCGGGCGCCATGCTTCCGGCTTTCCATAGGTGCGCAGCAGCGGGATGAAGGCGACGATGGCCGCGGCGAACACCGAGGCGAGATAGGCGATGGACAGGCCGCTGCTGCGGTCGACGAAATACATGGCCCCGGCCATGATCGAGATCGTCCATGGCTCGACGATCGCCCGCGCCCTGACCGTGGTGGCGATGTCGTAGCGATAGGCTTGCGCCGCCAGCGCCACTTCCGTGAGCGCGAGGGGAATGATCGCGAACGGCAGCAGGCGGTCGATTTCGGTATAGTGTCCGCTCGGGAACATCGGCACCGGGAAGGCATAGAGCGCGAGCGCGCCCGCGCTGGAGAACAGCAGCGCCAGCAGCATCCCGTCCGCCACGATGTTGGCGGGCTTGCGCACCTCGTCCTGCGAAAGCCACTGGGCGAGGCCGCGCTTCATGCCCAGTGCGCAGAGCTGCCCGATCAGTTCGATGACCACCAGGGCCGAGGCGAAGCGGCCCAGCGATTCCGCGCCGAACATGCGGCCGGCAATGAACAGGAAAGGCAGCCGGGCCGCGAGGCGAAGGAGGAAACCGAAGAAATTGGTCCGCCCGCCCTTCGCCAGGGCGGCAATATCGCTTTGCGATTTGTCGTCCGTCACGCAGGCGCGCCTTGTTCGGCCTTCAGCGGCCGGGCCAGCATGTCGCTGACCACCGCGGCGGCGGTCGCGCCTTCAAGCAGGCGGTTGACCGCCGCGACGATCGGCATGGCCACCCCATGATATTCGGCCAGTTCGACCAGCACCGGCGCGGTATGCGCCCCTTCCGCCACGGTCGAGCGGTTGGCCATCAGCTCCTGCGCCGAACGGCCCTCGCCCAATGCCTTGCCCAGCGAGAAATTGCGGCTGGAGGTGGAGGAGCAGGTCAGCACCAGATCGCCCAGGCCGCACAGCCCGGCCAGCGTATCGCGCCTTGCCCCCAGCGCTTCGCCGAAGCGCAGCATCTCCGCATAGCCGCGGGCGATCAGCGCGGCCCGGGCGTTCTGTCCCAGCTGCAAGCCGTCGACCACGCCGCAGGCGATGGCCAGCACATTCTTGACCGCGCCGCCGATCTCCGCCCCGATCACGTCGTCCGAGTAATAGGGGCGAAAGCTGGATCTGGCGATCCTGTCGGCCAGGCGCGCCCATTGCGCTTCGCCCCCGCCGCAGGCCAGCGTCACGGCGGTGGGCAAGCCGGCGGCGACCTCATGCGCGAATGTCGGGCCGGACAGCACGGCGATCTCGCTCGCGGGCGCCGCGTCGCGCGCGACATCGCTCATGAGGCGGCGGCTGCCCGCCTCGATCCCCTTGGAGCAAAGCACGATGTCGCGCGGCACGGCGGGTATCCGCCCCAGGATGGAGGCCATGTGCTGCGCAGGCGTGACGACCAGCGCGATGTCGCATTGCGCCAGATCGCCAAGATCGCCGGTCGCGCGGATCGAGGGCGCAAGCTCCGCCGATGGCAGGTAAAGCCCGTTGCGGCGCTGGGTGTTGATTTCGTCCACCAGTTCAGGCTCGCGCGCCCAGAGCAGCACCGCGCTTCCGTCCGAGGCAAGCATCTGGGCAAGGGCTGTGCCCCATGCCCCGGCGCCGATTACCCCCAGTTTCGGGCCCAGCTTCGGATTATCGCCGCTCATGCCTTCACTCCCGCGCCCCGCACCGGCTCCGCCTCGGGATCGAGCGGCCAGCGGGGCCTCGCCGCGAAATCCAGGGGATCGGATTGCCCCTTGCGAAAGCGTTCCAGCCCCGCCCAGGCGATCATGGCCGCATTATCCGTGCAAAGCGTCAGCGGCGGCGCGACGAAGCGCAGGCCGCGCTCGGCGGCGATCCCTTCCAGCAATGTTCTCACTTCCCTGTTGGCGGCGACCCCGCCCGCAACCACGAGAGCGGTGACATCGCCCATTATCCCGAACGACACGGCAAGCCTGTCGGCAATGCAATCCATCGCCGCCCGCTGGAAGCTGGCTGCGATGTCGGCATCCCGATATTGCCCGCTTTCCTTCGCGCGCGACACCGCGCTCTTCAATCCGGCGAAGGAGAAATGCGGCTCCGCGCTGCCATGCAGGGGGCGGGGCAGCGGCACGGCCCGGGGGTCGCCCTGCGCCGCCAGCCGCTCCACCGCGGGTCCGCCGGGATAGCCCAGGCCCAGGATCTTGGCCGTCTTGTCGAAGGCTTCGCCCAGCGCATCGTCGATGGTCGTCGCGATCCTGCGATACCGGCCCACATCGTCCACCCGCAGGATCTGGCAATGGCCGCCGGAAACCAGCAGCAGCGCATAAGGAAATTCGAGCGTTGCGTCGGCCAGGCGAGGGGACAGGGCATGGCCTTCGAGGTGGTTGACCGCCACCAGCGGTTTCCCGCTGGCCATGGCCAGGGCCTTCGCGGTGACGAGGCCGACCATCACTCCGCCGATCAGGCCGGGGCCTGCGGTCGCCGCCACGGCATCCACCTCATCCAGAGCCACGCCTGCCTCGGCCAGCGTCGCCTCGATCAACGGGGCGAGCCGTTCCGCATGGGCGCGGGCGGCGATCTCCGGAACCACGCCGCCATAGGGGCGATGGGCATCGTCCTGCGAGGCGATACGCTGCGCGAGTATGTGTCGGCCATCGTCGACCAATGCGGCCGCCGTTTCGTCACAGCTCGATTCAATGCCCAAGATCACGGCCATCCCCGCTTCCCCTGAACCACAATGCCGATTAGGGCAAGCGCAGCCAGATGACGACACAATACGACATATCCCCCCGGCTCAGGCTGGGAACTCGCGAATCCCCGCTTGCGATGGCGCAGGCCCGGGAAGCCCGCGCGCGATTATGCGCAGCGCATGGCTGGGAAGAAGCGGCGATAGAGCTGGTTCCGGTCGTCGCCAGCGGGGACCGCATCCAGGATCGCCCTCTCGCCGAAATCGGCGGAAAGGCGCTGTGGACGAAGGAACTGGACGCCTGGCTGGCCGAAGGCCGGATAGACGCGGCGGTCCATTCGATGAAGGATGTGGAGACGATCCGCCCCGATAGCCTCGTCATCGCGTCAATCCTTCCGCGCGCCGATGTGCGCGATGTGCTGGTGGGCGCCGCCTCGATTTCGCAATTGCCTCCCGGTGCGCGGATCGGGACCAGCGCGCCGCGCCGCGCCGCGCAATTGCTGAATGCCCGGCCCGACTGCTCGGTGGTGATGTTCCGGGGCAATGTCGCCACGCGGCTGGCCCGGCTGGCTGCGGGCGAGGCCGACGCCACCCTGCTCGCGGCGGCGGGGCTTGAGCGGCTCGGCCAGCATGGCACCGGCACCCCGCTTGCCGCTGAAGAATGGCTGCCCGCACCGGCACAGGGCGCGATCGGCATCGAATGCAACGCCGCCGACCAATCCACCCGCGCCCTGCTGGCCGCCGTCGACCATGCGCCCAGCCGGGCGCGGGTCATGGCGGAAAGAGCGGTGCTCGAGGCGCTGGGCGGCAACTGCCACAGCCCGGTCGCGATCCTCACCGAAATGCAGGGCGGGGAGATTTCGGCTCGTGTCGTCCTGTTCAGCCCGGACGGAGCTGAACGCGCGGAAATGTCGGCACGGTTCTCCGCCGGAGATCTGGATGGTCCGCACCGGCTCGCCGCCGAACTGCTTCGGAGCGCGACCCCCGGCATCTCCGCGCATTTTTCCGGTTCGCCCGTCCAGCGGCAATGAGCGGGCGGCTTGCCTTGCCGATCTTCGCGATCCGGCCCGAGCCGGGGCTTTCGGCGACCTGCCGGGCTGCGCAGGCGCTGGGCATGGAGATTATCGGCGTGCCGCTTTTCGAGATCGGGCCGCTGGCATGGACGCCGCCCGATGCCGGCGAGGTGGACGCCATGCTGTTCGGCAGCGCGAATGCGCTACGCCATGGCGGGCCAGGGTTGGGGGCCTTCTCCGGCAAGCCCGCGCATGTGGTCGGGGAAGCGACGGCGCAAGCCGCGCGGGATGCCGGGTTCGCGGTGGAAACCGTCGGTGCGGGCGGCCTGCAAACGGTGCTGGACCGGCTGGCCGGGCGCGAGCTGCGCCTGCTTCGCCTTGCGGGCGAGGATCATGTGCCGCTCGATCCCCCTTCCAGGCTGACGATTATAACCCGCATCGTCTACGCCAGCAGCGCGCTTCCGATGCCGTCCGATCTGGAACGCGCCTTGAGGGGCGGGGGAGTGGTCATGCTGCATTCCGCCCAGGCCGCGCGCCACTTCCGTAGGGAATGCGAACGCTTGGGGATACCTCTCGGCAGGCTGCGCCTGGCGGCGCTCGGCCCGCGTATCCTGGATGCCGCCGGCAAGGGCTGGGCAGCCGCCGGATGCGCCGCGAATCCACGCGAGGGGGAGCTACTGGCGCTGGGCGACCAGTTGTGCCATTGAGGGGACGGGGTGTGGCCTCGGTGCAGACCGAGCCCATGGATAGCCGAAGGATTTGATGGTCGACAATGTGTTGAGCGAGCCGCAGCAAAGTGGCTATGCGGAGCGAAGGGCCGGGTTCGGCACGATAGTGGCGGTAGCCATTATCACCTTTCTGCTCGGCGCGGGTCTGGCGGTCTGGGCCGGTTCGCGCGGGCTGGTGAAATTTCCCCTGCTGAATGACGCCACTTCGTCGGCCGCGCCGGAAGAAGCGGCGCAGACGGCGGTGGAGCCGGCGCCGGAAGTCAGCCCGGGAACCGCGGCCAAGGTGGAACAGGCCGCGCAGGTCGTGGAAAAGGCCGCGCAGCAGCAGGGCGGGTTCGATCAGCGGCTGGCCGCGCTGGAGCAGCGCCTGACCCGGCTCGATCTGCAGGCGCAGGCGGCATCGGGCAATGCGGCGCGCGCGGAAGGCCTGCTCATCGCCTTCGCCACGCGCCGCGCGCTGGAACGCGGGGCGCCGCTTGGCTATCTCGGCGACCAGTTGCGCCTTCGTTTCGGCGATGCTCGGCCCAATGCGGTCCGCATCATCATCGAGGCATCGCGGGATCCGATCACGCTGGACCAGCTCGTGGCGCGCCTCGAAGGGCTGTCGCAGGATCTCACGATGGCTCCGAAGGATGAAGGCGTCTGGCCGCGAATCCGGCGCGAACTGGATGGGCTGTTCGTGATCCGGCGTGAAGCTTCGCCATCGCCCGCACCGCGTCTGCGATTGGAACGGGCGCGGATGTTCCTGGAAACCGGACGGGTGGAAGCCGCCGTGGCCGAAATCCGCAATATGCCGGGGGCCGCCCGGGCAAGTAGCTGGATCATCGATGCGGAACGCTATGCCAAGGTTCAGTCCGCATTGGAGCTGATCGAGACGACAGCCGTGCTCGAACCGCGCAAGCTGCGGGACGGCGCGGGCGATCAGGTGGAGCAGATCAGCCCGATCGCGACCGAGTAACGCTGTCTGCGGTTAGCCTTTCAGCAGGTCCGGCACGTTTCCGCTCACGCCGCGCGCTTCATCCATGAACCAGCGTTTGAGCGGTGAGATGCGCTGCACCGCCGACATGCCCAGCCGCCTGATCGCGGAAGGGAGCTTGCCGGGCACGCCGAACAGCCAGGTCAGGCCATCGGTCGCCAGGGAGACGGAGAAGCTGTCGAGGCTGCGCCAGCGCTCGTAGCGGGCCAGAAGCTGCGCATCGCCGGGATCGAGGCCCAGCCGCATTCCATCCGCCAGCACTTCGACCAGCGCCGCGACGTCCCGCAGCCCGAGATTGAGGCCCTGCCCGGCGATCGGATGGATGCCGTGGGCGGCATCTCCCACCAGCGCCAGCCTCTGCGCGGTGATCCGGGCGGTGTGCTGGAAGCTCAGCGGATAGGATTCGCGCGGGCCGGCATGCCCGATCGCCCCCAATACGCCGTGCATGCGTTTTTCGACCTCGGCGATGAAGCCGCGGTCGGACAGGGCGAGCACGCCTGCCGCGTCCTTTTCGGCCACGGTCCAGACCAGCGCGGTCCGGTGGGTGCCGTCGGGCGCGTCGAGCATCGGCAGCAGGGCGAAGGGACCGGCGGGATAGAAGATTTCCCACGCCACATTGCCATGCGGCTTTTCATGTTCCAGCCCGGTGATGATGGCGCGGTGGCGATAATCCCATCGCGCGAGGCCCAGGCCCGCATCCTCGCGGGTGGGGGAGCGGCGCCCTTCCGCGCCGACCATCAGCCGCGCCTGCAGCACATCGCCGTTGGCGAGCGTGGCGGAGACGCCATGTTCGCCGCGCTGGCGTTCCGCCACTTCGCTGCTGGCATGCCACGCGATCAGCGGTTCCTTGCGCGCGGCCTCGAACAGGGCGAGGCGCAGCACCCGGTTGGCGAACATATAGCCGAGCGAGCCTTCGTGCGGTTCCGGGCGAAAATCGATCCGTCCCGGCTTCATGCCGTCCGTCACGGCGATGGAATCGATCGGGCAACCGAGCGGTGCCAGGCTTTCCGCCAGGCCGATATGGGTGAACAGGTTCCAGCTTGCGGTCGAGATAGCGGATGCGCGCCCGTCGAACCCTTCGGCGGTCAGCTCGGCGGGGTCGGCCCGGTCGACCACATGGCTGGACATGCCCTTCCGCGCGGCGGCGAGGGCAAGCGTCATGCCCACCAGGCCGCCGCCCAAGATCAGCAATTCGCGCGTTTCGGCCATTCCCGTTCCTGCCGTGGGTCAATTCGATGAAGGGGCCGTCCTAAGACGTTCCCACTCCGGCGCGAATGCTCTAGAGCCTGCCGCGCCATGCGCGCAAGGATTAAGCCGTTTCCCTTCGTCTGGATATTCGCCTGCGCGCTGATCGCGGCATGGTTCGCGCATCCCGCCCCCGCCCAGACCCCGATTCAGACCGACGCCCAGACCCGGCCCGGCGGGACGAACATCGCCGCGGAACTCGTTGCGGAAGGCCCCGCCGTTCCCGGCCGGACGGTCGATCTCGCGCTGCATTTCCGGCCATCGCCCGGCTGGCACGGCTACTGGATCAATCCGGGCGACGCCGGTTACGGCATGGCGCTGAAATGGGACTTGCCGGCCGGGTGGAAGGCCGGGGAGCCGCGCTACCCGGTGCCGCAGACGCTGGTGATCGGCGGGCTGATGAACCATGTCTACGAGGGCGATTATGCGGTGATCGTGCCGCTGACCGTTCCGGCGGGCGCTGCTGGCGGAGCGGCGCCCTTGAAGGTCGAGGCGGAATGGCTGGCCTGCACCGACAAGATCTGCGTGCCCGAGCAGGCCACGCTGCCCCTGCCGATCCCGGTCGCGGAGCAGGGCGCGCGGGATGCCCGCTTCGATGGCTGGCGCGCGGCTTTGCCGCCGCTGCTCGACCGGCCCGTACAGTTCCAACTGACGAAGGAACGGCTGCGCATCGCCATACCGCTGCCGGCGTCGCTGGAGATCCGCGAACCCCATGTGTTCATCCGCAATGACGATCTCGTCGATTACGCGGCGGCGCAGGCTTTCTCGCGCCAGGGCGATATGCTGGTCGCGGAAATCGCGCGGAAGGGCACGACCGCTCCCGCCGAAATAAGCGGCATCCTCCGGCTTGGCGGGCAGGACGGGATCGGCTTCGTCGCCGCGCCGGGCGAGGTGCCCACGGATCTCCGTCCCCTCCGTCCCGCAGGGGAAGGGGCCGGGCCGCTCTGGCTGCTGGTCCTGGGCGCTCTTGCGGGCGGGCTGCTGCTCAACATCATGCCCTGCGTCTTTCCGATCCTCAGCCTCAAGGCGATCAGCCTGGCGCGGGCCGGGGAAAGCGAGGCGCAGGCGCGGCGGGAAGGGCTGGCCTACACCGCCGGGGCGATAGTGGCCTGCCTTGGCCTTGGCGCCCTGCTGCTGGCCTTGCGGGCAGCAGGAGAGCAGGTCGGCTGGGCGTTCCAGCTACAGGAGCCGGGCGTGGTCATCGCGCTGCTCGCGCTGGCGGCGGCGATCGCCGCCAATCTTGCCGGTGTGTTCGAATTGCCCGCGCTGCCGTTCACCCGCCCGGGCAATCCGTCGGGCGCTTTCGCGACCGGGCTGCTGGCCGCCTTCGTCGCCACGCCCTGCACGGGTCCGTTCATGGCGGCGGCGATGGGCGCGGCCCTGCTGCTGCCCGAGCCGGAAGCGCTGCTGCTGTTCGGCTGCCTCGGGCTGGGCCTCGCGCTGCCGTTCCTGCTGCTGGGCTTCATCCCGCCGCTGCGCCGCATGCTGCCTCGCCCGGGCGCGTGGATGGAGCGTTTTCGCCACTGGATGGCGCTGCCGATGGCGCTGACGGCGCTGGCCCTGCTGTGGCTGGCCTACAGGCTGGGCGGAGCCGGTTTCGCGCTGGTGGCCGCAGTCGCGACCGGCGGCCTGGTTCTCGCCCTGTGGGCGGCGGGCCAGCGTCAGCGGCAAGGCAAGGCTGCTTTCCGGTCTTTCGCGCTGATCGCCGCGCCGTTCGCTCTGTTCGCTGGCTTTGCGCTGCCCGCTTCCTTCGATCCCGCACGGCACGAGGAAGCTGGCGTGATCGACGCACGGCCGTTCAGCGTTGTGGCACTGGCCGAAGCGCGGGCCAGCGGCCGTCCGATCTTCCTCTGGTTCACGGCGGACTGGTGCCTCACCTGCAAGGTGAATGAGCGGGTCGCGATCGAGCGGGATGCGACCCGTGAGGCGTTCCAACGCGCAGGCGTAGTTGCGATCCGGGGGGACTGGACCCGGCGCGATCCGGAGATCACCCGCTATCTCGCTTCCAAGGGGGCGGCTGGCGTGCCGCTCTATGTGTGGATTGATGGCGTCGGGGCGGAAACCCTGTTGCCGCAGATCCTGACGCCCGACAGCCTGACTACGCTGGCCCGGAAGGCTGCAGCGACGGGCTCGCGCGGCGGCACCACGCCACCAGGCGGCCCGGCTGATCGCTAGGCGAGAGTTTCAGCGTGCCGGCGCCGGGCAGCGTTGCTTCGATTTCCCCGCTTTCGGCGAATACGTCCAGCAAGGGGTTGTCGGCCAGAGTGGCGCCTTCCCACCGCCATCCCGTGCCATTGCGCCTTGCATCGACATTGAACCGGGCATTGTGCCTCGGGCCGATCACCGCGAACAGGGCCTTCGCCTCCGGATCGGCCGGAGCGTGGCGGATCATGCGTATGCGGGGAGGGGCAGTGCCGCCCAGCTCGCAGGCGATGGTCAGCAAGGGCGGCTCGCCCGGCTTGCCGAAGCGGATCGACCGCGCGCCGTCCAGCGGCTGCCACTCCGCCCCCCGGGTGTCGGGCGAGGGCAGGGGCTGCGACGGGCCTGTGCTGATCGTGTCGAGCGCAATGCGCTCCACCGCATCGCCATGCTGCTGACCGCAGGCGGCAAGAAGGGTGAAGATGGGGAGTGCGAAGCCAAGACAAAAACGCTGCAAGGTTGTTCAACCTGCTGCGTAGATAGCGGGACGATAACGAGGTTCGGGAATGGGCAAGCCACGTTCCTTGGCAACTTCCAGCCAACCTTCGATCGCATCGTCGATATTGGCGAGTGCGTCGGCGCGGGTATCGCCATGCGCAGAGCATGGTTTCAGGTCAGGGACATCCGCGATCCAGCACGAGTCCTCGGCAGACCAGAACAGGTTGATGTGATAATGGGGTTCGTTCACTCGATGATATATAGTCCGTGTTCCTCGATCAGTTCAAGAAATTCGCGGACCTGATAGGGTTTGGCGTCCTTGCTGCCGGGTTGCACGGGGAACGGCCTCGAAAGCGCCGGATGCGTGTAGATGCGATGGCTGCCTTTAGTGCGCACGTGTTCGAAGCCAAATGCGGTTAGCAATCGTTCAAAATCGCGAAAGGCGATGGATTTGCTCGTTGACTGCAGAAGCTGTGAATAGAGTCTTGCGGGTTTGGTCATTCGACGTGGCTCTGCCTGATGGACCATACTCCACCGCCAATCCCGTCAACGGAATGAAACCAGTCGCGTTTCCCAATGAAAGCACGGGCATCGGAACTATTGTATTCTAGCTCCCTGCGAATGATGGCTTCAATGTTGATCGGTACGGAGCGTCCGGCCCTACGGCGAATGCTCCGGACTTCCTCATAGATTTCGCTCAGATGCGCTGTTCCTCCGAGGGATTGGAGAGCGGCAAAGACATCGTCCCGCCAAAGCACCTTTCCAGGTCGTTGGCCTTTTTTCTCAACGATATAAGGCTGTTGCCTCTCACCGTTGAGTCCGAGCAGGCGCTTGAGAATGGTATTTTCATCCTCTTCACCCTCTGCTCTCAACGACCAGATTTTTGCGAATACATCGGTGCTGATTTCAATGGTGCGCATGCTCGTCTCAGTCAACGAGCTATCAGATCATTTTGGAACTTTCCAGAACTATTTTGATCTAATCATTTCCCCCATTTCCGCTGGGTCTTGCCGTAGCGCAGCTTGCGGGTGCCGGGCTTGCCCGAGTTCGAGCGGCCTACCGCTCCGCTGCTTGAGGCCGGGGGAGCGAGCCTCTCGCCTTCCGGCAGCCCGAGTTCGGTCGCTTCCAGCCGCCGGATCTCGTCGCGCAAGCGGCCCGCTTCCTCGAACTCCAGGTCGGCGGCGGCATCGCGCATCCGCTTTTCCAGATCCTCGATATAGGCGCGCAGATTATGGCCGACGAGGTTGTTGCGTTCGTCGTCGCCGGTATCCACGGTCACGCTGTCCTGCGCCGCCGTATGGGCCACGATATCCGCGATCTGGCGCTTGATCGTCTGCGGAGTGATGCCGTGTTCCTCATTATAGGCGCGCTGCTTTTCGCGGCGGCGGTCGGTTTCGGCGATGGCGCGTTCCATGCTGCCGGTCATCCGGTCGGCATAGAGGATGACCCGCCCGTCGACATTGCGCGCGGCGCGGCCGATGGTCTGGATCAGCGAGGTTTCGCTGCGCAGGAAACCCTCCTTGTCCGCATCGAGGATGCAGACGAGGCCGCATTCCGGGATGTCCAGCCCCTCGCGCAGCAGGTTGATGCCCACCAGCACGTCATAGACGCCAAGGCGCAGGTCGCGGATCAGCTCGATGCGTTCCAGCGTCTCCACGTCCGAATGCATGTAGCGGACCTTCAATCCTGCCTCGTGCATGAATTCGGTAAGGTCTTCCGCCATGCGCTTGGTCAGGGTGGTGACGAGCGTGCGATAGCCCTTCGCCGCGGTTTCGCGGCATTCGTTGATGCAATCCTGCACCTGGTCCTCCACCGGGCGGATCAGCACCGGCGGGTCGATCAGGCCGGTCGGGCGGATCACCTGCTCGGCGAACACGCCGCCGGACTGCTCCATCTCCCACGGGCCGGGGGTGGCGGAAACGGCCACGGTCTGCGGCCGCATCGCATCCCATTCGTTGAAGCGCAGCGGACGGTTGTCGATGCAGCTCGGCAGGCGGAAGCCATATTCGGCCAGCGTCAGCTTGCGGCGGTGGTCGCCCCGCGCCATCGCGCCTACCTGCGGGATGGTCTGGTGGCTTTCGTCCACGAACAGCAGGGCATCGTCCGGCAGATATTCGAACAGGGTCGGCGGCGGCTCCCCCGGCAGGCGGCCGGTAAGGAAGCGGGAGTAATTCTCGATCCCCGCGCAGCTTCCGGTGGCCGCGATCATCTCCAGGTCGAAATTGGTGCGCTGCTCCAGCCGCTGCGCTTCCAGCAGGCGGCCTTCGGCGTGAAGCTCCTTCAGCCGTTCCTCCAGCTCGAACTTTATCGCTTCCGTCGCCTGCTTCATAGTCGGGCCGGGGGTGACATAGTGCGAATTGGCATAGACCCGCACCCGGTCCAGCTTCGTGCCGGGCTTGCCGGTCAGCGGATCGAACTCGACGATCTCCTCGATCTCGTCGCCGAAGAAGCTGACTCGCCAGGCCATATCCTCGTAGTGGCTGGGGAAGATTTCCAGATTGTCGCCCCGCACGCGGAAATTGCCCCGGGCGAAGGCGGCGTCGTTGCGCTTGTATTGCAGGGCGACGAGCTTGCGGATGATCTCCCGCTGATCGGCGGATTCCCCCTTCTTCAGGTCGAAGATCATGGCCGAATAGGTTTCGACCGAGCCGATGCCGTAGAGGCAGGAAACAGAGGCGACGATGATTACGTCGTCCCGTTCCAGCAGGGCGCGGGTGGCGGAATGGCGCATCCGGTCGATCGCCTCGTTCACCGAGCTTTCCTTCTCGATGTAGGTGTCGGAGCGGGGGACGTAGGCTTCCGGCTGGTAATAGTCGTAGTAGGAGACGAAATATTCCACCGCGTTTTCGGGGAAGAAGCTCTTGAACTCGCCATAGAGCTGCGCCGCGAGGATCTTGTTGGGAGCGAGCACCAGCGCCGGGCGCTGCAATTCCTCGATCACCTTGGCCATGGTGAAGGTCTTGCCGGAACCCGTCACGCCCAGCAGCACCTGGGTTTTCTCGCCTTCCCGCGCGGCGGCGACCAGCTCGGATATGGCGGTCGGCTGGTCCCCGCTCGGTTCGTAATCGGAAACGATCCGGAAGCGCTTGCCGCCCAGCGTCTTTTCCGGGCGCTGCGGCTTGTGGGGAACGAAAGTCCCCGAGGTATCGGGTTCTTCCAGTCCGCGACGAATGACGAGCTCGGCCATGCGCGCGAATATGGGGGAGCGGGCGGGGCGGTGCAATATGTTCCCGGCATGTTCGCCGCGCTGGAAAAATCTTTCCTACATGCGCCCGAATCCCTATCCAGCCATCGGAAGGAAAGTTCCACGTCTTTTCAGATCGTTTTGCCTGCCTTTTGAGAGAATATCTTTTTGCCTTGAACAGTGTCAACCCTGTCACCCCCCCCCCGCACCGGCAGGCAGGGAAAAGGGCGTTTCGCACAAGGCGTTGGCTTTGAGTGCGCCGGGTTGTTACCAGTGCGGATCCGTGCGGCCGCGGCCGCCTTTATCGAGGGAGAATTGGAATGCGCCTGATTATTGCCTTGCCGCTGGCTGCCGCGGTTGCCCTTGCCGGATGCGGCAAGCAGGCGGACGATACGCCCAAGACGGTGGAACAGGCCGCCGAGCAGGCGAAGCAGATGGCCAAGCCTGAGCCGGGCAAATACCGCAGCAGCATCAAGATGCTGGAATTCAACATTCCCGGCCTGCCGGCGGACCAGGCCGACCAGATGAAGAAGATGATGGGCGGCGCGGCCAGCCAGAGCCACGAATTCTGCCTGACGGCGCAGGATGTCGAGAAGGGCTATGAGGAGATGGTGAAGAAGTCGTCCGAAGGTAACTGCACCTTCGAGAAGTTCGACACCACCACCAATACGATCGACGCCAGGATGACTTGCGACATGGGTCAGGCCGGCAAGGCGCAGATGGCCATGCAAGGCAATGTCACGCCCACCAAGTCGGTGATGGTCATGGATATCGAGAACAGCGTGTCGCAGGTGCCGGGCGGCAAGATCCACACCAAGATGGAAGTCACTAACGAGCGGATCGGGGACTGCGGCTGACGCCAATTGCGGAACATTTATGACATTCAGGATTCATGCAGGGAGATAGCTTCATAAAAATGTAATGCGCATATCCATGGCTACCGCAGCGACCAGAAATGATTCGGGCCAGAGCGCTTCTGCCCAGCAAGTTGGCGGATTTTCACGCATGGCCGCGCTGCGCGATGAAGTGGTGCGCCGTGCCGCGCTGGCGGGGGAACCGAGGCCCGAAGGGGTCAAGGGGCCGCCGCTGCGGCATCTGGTGGGGGAATTGTCCGCGCTGGCCGGCCCATTCTGGCGGCGGCAGGACGTGGAGGCGATTCCCCGGGCCGGGCGCCGCCGAACGGTGATGCTGCTGCCCGGGTTCGCGACCCATCCCATCCGGATGCGGCACATGGCGGAACAGCTCGAGGCGGCCGGTCACAGGGTCAAGCGCTGGGGGTTGGGCTTCAATTTCGGGCCGACCGAGGAAAATTTCGCGCGGCTCAATCAACGGCTGCTCGATCTCTACCGCCGCCATCGCGAGCCAGTGGTGCTGGTGGGCTGGAGCCTGGGCGGCATTTTCGCCCGCGAACTGGCCAAGGCCCATCCCGATGCGGTGGCCAAGGTGGTGACGATGGGTTCCCCGTTTTCGGGCAATCGCCGGGCCAACAATGCCTGGCGCCTGTATCATCTGGTGACGGGGCATCCGGTGGAGCGCCCCCCGATCACGCAGGACATCTCCGCCAAGCCGCCGGTCCCGACCGTGGCCTTGTGGAGCCCGCGCGACGGCATCGTTTCGCCGCGTTCGTCCTGCGGCCGCCGGGGCGAGCGGGACCGCGCGGTGGCCCTGCGCTGCACCCATCTCGGCTTCGCCTATTCGAATGAAGCGATCGCTGCGGTCCTGCGGGAACTGGAGCTGGATTGAAGCGCTGAAATTCGATTGCCGCGGAGCATTGACAGGGCCACTCTTTATGGCATTGTGCGCTGCAGCAAAAGAATATGAACGCAAGCGAGCCATCATTCGATGAAATGTATGCGGCCGACGGTTCGGTAAGGCCAGCCTATGGCAATTATTGCCGCTGGCTGGATGAGCAGGACGAGATCTGGCTGAAGCGAAAGCATTCGGAAGCCGAGGCGTTCTTCCGCCGGACCGGCATCACTTTCAACGTATATGGCGCTGAGGAGGCGGAGGAGCGGCTCATCCCCTTCGACATGGTCCCCAGGATCATAACCGGGGCGGAATGGCGCAAGCTGTCGCGGGGGATCGAGCAGCGGGTGAGGGCGCTCAATGCCTTCATCCACGATCTCTATCACCGCCGGGAGATCATCCGCTCCGGCCGGCTGCCGGAACGCCTGTTGCGCGACAACGAGGCCTGGCTGCCGCAGATGGTCGGCTTTTCGCCGCCGGGCGGCGTCTATACCCATATCGTCGGCATCGACCTGGTGCGGACGGGATCGAACGATTTCATGGTGCTGGAAGACAATGCCCGCACTCCCAGCGGGGTCAGCTACATGCTGGAAAACCGGGAAACCATGATGGCGATGTTCCCGGAACTGTTCACCAAGGTCCGGGTGCGCCCGGTATCGGATTATCCGCGCCGTCTGGCCAAGAGCCTGGCCGCTTGCGCTCCGTCCTGCGCCGGGTCCAAGCCGGTCGTCGCGGTGCTGACTCCCGGGGTCTACAACAGCGCCTATTACGAGCACGCTTTCCTGGCCGACCAGATGGGCGCGGAACTGGTCGAAGGCAGCGATCTGCGGGTTGAGGACGGGCGGGTCAAGATGCGCACGACCCGGGGCTATACGCCGATCGACGTGCTGTATCGCCGGGTCGATGACGATTTCCTGGACCCGCTCACCTTCAACAAGGACAGCATATTGGGCGTTCCCGGCATCATGGACGTCTATCGTTCGGGCGGGATCACCATCGCCAATGCTCCGGGCACCGGCATTTCGGATGACAAGGCGATCTACAGCTTCATGCCGGATATCGTGGAATTCTACACGGGCGAGAAGCCGCTGCTGCAGAACGTGCCGACCTGGCGTTGCACCGAAAAGGACAGCCTTGCCTATGTTCTCGACAATCTCGAGGATCTGGTGGTCAAGGAAGTCCACGGTTCGGGCGGCTACGGCATGTTGATCGGCCCGACCGCGTCGAAGCGGGAAATCCGCGATTTCAGGAAGAAACTGGAGGCGAAGCCGGACAATTATATCGCCCAGCCGACGCTATCCCTTTCGACCGTCCCGATCTTCACCCGCAAGGGCCTTGCGCCGCGCCATGTCGATCTCCGGCCCTTCGTGCTGGTTTCCCCGGACGGGATAGACATCACGCCCGGCGGGCTGACCCGGGTCGCGATGAAGAAAGGCTCGCTGGTCGTCAATTCGAGCCAGGGGGGAGGCACCAAGGACAGCTGGGTGCTTGACGACTGATGGGGCGGGGGCGGCGATGCTAGGTCGGACGGCGAACGGGATCTACTGGATGTATCGCTATCTGGAGCGCGCCGAGAACACCGCCCGCCTGCTGGATGCCGGCTTTCGCATGGCCCTGATGCGGGGTGCCGATGCCGCCAGCGAGGAATGGCGGTCGGTGCTGGCGACGCTTGGCCTGCAGCAGCATTACGATGCCCTGCATGAAGGCTATGACGGGATGCAGGTCTGCAATTACGTGCTGCGCGAGAAAAGCCATCCCGAGACGATCCTGGCGATGATCGAGGGCGCGCGCAGCAATGCCCGCATGGCCCGGTCCTCGATCACGCTCGAAGTGTGGGAAACGGTGAATGAAGGCTGGATGACGATCCGCGACATGCTGTCCCGCCCGCTGCGGGAAGGCAATCTCGGGCCGGTCCTTTCCGCGATTCGCCGGGAATCCACTTTGGTCCGGGGCGCGACCTACGGCACCATGCTGCGCAACGAGATCTATCACTTCGCCCGCGCGGGCACCTTCATCGAGCGGGCCGACAACACTGCCCGCATCCTCGACGTGAAATACCATCTGCTGCTGCCGTCGCTGGCCTATGTCGGGTCCAGCCTGGACAGCACCCAATGGGACAATGTCCTGCGCTCGCTGGGTGGGGAACGGGCCTATCGCTGGCTGAACGCCGGGCGGATGGACCCGAAGGGGATCGCCGAATTCCTGATCCTGGACGAGCGTTTTCCGCGAAGCCTCACCTTCTGTTACGGGCAATTGCTGGAAAATCTGGGCGGCCTGGAGAAGGAATACAGCCACCGCGAGCCATCCCACGATCTTGCTCGCTGTGCCGCTGACAAATTGGGGAAACAGGACATCGAAGGGATTTTCGATGTCGGCCTGCACCAGTTCCTGCTCGGCTTCATTGGCGAAAACCAGGCCCTGGCCAGCGCCATCGCGGTCGATTACCGATTCAACGACTGAGGGAAGGGCTTCTCGCGTGCGTCTCGCCGTCCGTCATACGACCCGCTACCGTTTTCGCAGTCCTGTCGCGCATGGCCTGCAACGCCTGCGGCTGACCCCGAAGGAAACGCAAGGGCAGCGGGTCGTGGATTGGCGCATGAGCTTCGAGGGCGCGAAGGAAGAGCTTTCCTACGACGACCAGAATTGCAACCATGTAACTCTCGTTTCGATCCTTCCCGGAACGTTGGATTTCGTGATCCATTGCGAAGGGACGGTCGAGACTTCCGATCAGGTCGGGGTGATCGGCCGCCATGCGGGGCACATGCCGTTATGGGCTTTCGTCAACCAGACCGCGCTCACGCGCCCTGGCCCGAGGATGCGGGCGATCCTTTCCTCGGTGACGGTCGATCGCGAGAATCCGATCGGAACACTGCATGGCCTTTCGGCCGCGATTCTCAATTCGGTGGGTTATGAGACGGGCCATACCCATGTCGGCACCAGCGCGGAGGAAGCCGCGGCGCTGGGGCGCGGGGTGTGCCAGGATCATTCCCAGATATTCATCGGCCTTGTCCGGATGCTGGGCATCCCCGCCCGCTATGTGAGCGGCTATCTGATGATGGACGACCGTGTCGGCCAGGAAGCGACCCATGCCTGGGCGGAAGCCTGTATCGACGGGCTGGGCTGGGTCGGCTTCGACATCTCCAACGGGATCAGCCCGGATGCCCGCTATGTCCGGATCGCCACCGGCAGGGATTATGCGGAAGCCGCGCCGGTGAACGGCATAACCTTCGGGGGGGCGGAACAATCGCTCCACATAGAAATTGCGGTGGAACAGCAATCCGTGGAACAGTAGAGCACGGACCCGGGCAGCACTTCAGGAGAATACATTGACCTATTGCGTTGGCATGACGCTCGACAAGGGCCTCGTGCTCATGAGCGATACCCGGACCAATTCGGGCGTCGACAATATCTCCGTCTTCCGCAAGATGTTCCATTGGAACGAGCCGGGGGAGCGGATCATCGCGGTGATGACCGCGGGCAATCTGGCGACGACCCAGGCCGTTATCAGCCAGCTGGAGGAACGCAGCAAGGCCCCCGCCGAACGCCATAATTCGCTGCTGGAAGCGCCCACCATGTTCAAGGTGGCGACCGAAATCGGGCGGCTGCTGCGGGAAACAATTCGCGAAGCGCAGATCGAAAACGATCAGGGGCAGGGCCGCTTCACCGCGTCCATCATCCTGGCCGGACAGATCGCCGGGATGGAGCCGCGCCTGTTCATGATCTACCCGGAAGGCAATTTCATCGAGGCCAGCTTCGACACACCCTTCTTCCAGATCGGTGAGACGAAATACGGGCGCCCGATCCTGATCCGGGGTTACGAGCGCGACATGACGTTCGAGGATGCGGTGAAGCTGATGATGGTGTCTTTCGATTCCACCTTGAAAGCCAATCTTTCTGTCGGTCTGCCGCTGGACCTGCTGGTTATCGAGCGGGATCGGTTCGAGCCGCTGCATGAAAGGCGGATCGAGGCGACCGACCCCTATTTCCAGGCGATTTCGTCAAGCTGGGGCAATGCGCTCAAGGCGGCGTTCGAACTCGCTTCCCGACTACACATTCGGCGAGGACTGACTTCAACGACAGAAGGATTGTCCGCTGGTTTCGAGATGGAAATGGTCCCGATGGGCCGAGTTGTAGTCCGGGCCGAGAACGGTTCCGAACCGCTTGCAGGCGCTTTGGTGAACCACGCGCAGGAACCGGCGTTCCTGGCTCGTGCCGTTGTTCCATCCGTTGATGAGGCTGATGCGGCGGCCGTCTTCCAGAATGAATGCCCCGACATCGATCGCATTCGCGGTGGCATGGGCTGACCGGCGGCCGGTTCCCGCCACGTTACGGCAGGAATAGCTGCCCATGGTCTCTATCCGGGCAAGGCCGCTGCCGAGTATCTGCCTTGCGGCGCGATCCACCCCATAGCGCGCCCATGCCGCGAATGTATTGGCCAGCGGGCAGGCGACCGGGCCGAGGTTGGCCACCGGGAGAGACTTTTCATCGCCGTAGATGGCGGAAAGGCGCACGGTGTTCAGGGTGGAACAACCGCCGCCGTAATATTGGTCGGGCAGCGGAGTGAAGCTGGCGTTGCTCTTCCCCAGTTCCGCCAGGCACTGGCGGGCGCTGGGAGACGGGTTGTAGGTCTGCGTCGCGGTCCGGCTGGGCTGCCGCTTGCGTTCGGGCACCATTCCGCATCCGGTCAGGGCCAATATCAGAACGATGGTGGCGGTTGCGCGATACATAGCCGTAATACTGCGACGCTATGGTTAACCTTATACTAACAAATGGCATATCCCGCCCGCCGTTCGTCGCATTCCTGTGAATTGCTTTGCCGGCTTGCCCGCGTTTCCGCTTGACTGGCATCGGCACATCTCTATGGCCGCCGGCGGGCCACGCGGTCCCAACGCCGCGCGAGCTCTCTGTAAGGAGAGTCTATATGACTGTACAAATACCGGCGCGCAAACCAGCGCGCCCGTTCTTTTCTTCCGGTCCCTGCGCCAAGCCGCCGGGATATTCCCTCGACAAGCTCGCCATTGAATCGCTGGGCCGCTCGCACCGCGCGAAGATCGGCAAATCCCGGCTTGCCTATTGCATCGACCTGATGCGCGAGCTGCTGCAGCTCCCCGATACGCATCGCATCGGCATCGTGCCCGGCTCGGATACGGGCGCGTTCGAAATGGCGATGTGGACCATGCTGGGCGCGCGCCCGGTCACGGCGCTGGCCTGGGAAAGTTTCGGTGAAGGTTGGGTCACCGATGCGGTCAAGCAGCTCCGGCTGGAACCGACCGTCCTGCGCGCCGATTACGGCCAGCTGCCCGATCTTTCGGCGGTCGACTGGTCGAATGACGTGCTGTTCACCTGGAACGGCACCACCAGCGGCGTGCGGGTGCCGAATGGCGACTGGATTCCGGCGGATCGCGAAGGGCTGTCCTTCGCCGACGCGACCAGCGCGGTGTTCGCCTACGATATTCCGTGGGACAGGATCGATGTCGCCACATTCAGTTGGCAGAAGGCGCTGGGCGGGGAAGGGGCGCATGGCGTGCTCATTCTCGGGCCGCGCGCTGTGGAACGGCTGGAAAGCTACACGCCTGCCTGGCCGCTGCCCAAGGTGTTCCGCCTGATTTCCAAGGGCAAGCTGGCGGAAGGCGTGTTCAAGGGCGAGACCATCAACACCCCGTCCATGCTGGCGGTGGAAGATGCGATCTTCACCCTGGAATGGGCGAAGTCCATCGGCGGGCTGGACGGCATGATCGCCCGCAGCAAGGCGAACGCCAAGGCGCTGAACGCAATCGTGGAATCGCGCGATTGGCTGGGCCATCTGGCGCAGGACTATGCCTCGCGTTCCGGCACCAGCGTCTGCCTCACGGTCGAAGGCGCGGATGCGGATTTCATCAAGAAATTCGCCAGCCTGCTGGAAGCCGAGGGCGCCGCCTACGACATCGCGGGCTATCGCGACGCGCCGCCGGGCCTGCGCGTGTGGTGCGGCGCCACGGTGGATGCAGCCGATATCGAAGCGCTCGGCCCGTGGCTCGATTGGGCTTACGCCTCGCTCAAGAAATGAACCGTCATCCCAGCGAAGGCTGGGATCTCGGGCCGGATTGTATGATCGACGTTCAACCCGGCCGCCCGAGATCCTGACCTTTGTCAGGATGACGAATTGAAGGATTCGTCATGACCAAACCCAAAGTTCTCATTTCCGACAAGATGGACCCCAACGCCGCCGCGATCTTTCGCGAGCGCGGCTGCGAAGTCGATGAAATCACCGGCAAGACCCCGGAAGAGCTGATCGCGATCATCGGCCAGTATGACGGGCTGGCCATTCGTTCGTCGACCAAGGTAACGCAGGAAATCCTCGACGCGGCAACCAATCTGAAGGTCATCGGCCGCGCCGGCATCGGGGTGGACAATGTCGATATTCCCGCCGCCTCGGCCAAGGGCGTGGTGGTGATGAACACGCCGTTCGGCAATTCGATCACGACCGCCGAACATGCTATCGCCCTGATGTTCGCGCTGGCCCGCCAGCTTCCGGAGGCGGATGCTTCCACCCAGGCCGGCAAATGGGAAAAGAACCGCTTCATGGGGGTCGAAGTGACCGGCAAGACGCTCGGCCTGATCGGCGCGGGCAATATCGGCTCGATCGTTGCCGACCGCGCGCTGGGCCTGCGGATGAAGGTCGTGGCTTTCGATCCGTTCCTCTCGCCGGAGCGGGCCATCGATCTCGGCATCGAGAAGGTGGAACTGGACGAACTGCTCGCCCGGGCCGATTTCATCACCCTGCACACGCCGCTGACCGACCAGACGCGCAATATCCTCAGCCGCGAGAATCTCGCCAAGACCAAGAAGGGTGTGCGCGTCATCAATTGCGCGCGCGGCGGGCTGGTCGATGAGGCCGCGCTCAAGGAACTGCTCGATTCCGGCCATGTCGCTGGCGCGGCGCTCGACGTGTTCGTGACGGAACCGGCGAAGGAGCATGCGCTGTTCGGCACCCCGAACTTCGTGGCGACCCCGCATCTCGGGGCCTCGACCAATGAGGCGCAGGTCAATGTCGCGCTCCAGGTGGCGGAGCAGATGGCCGATTATCTCGTCAATGGCGGCGTCACCAATGCGCTCAACATGCCGTCGCTTTCCGCCGAGGAAGCGCCGAAGCTGAAGCCCTATATGGCGCTGGCCGAAAAGCTCGGCTCGCTGATGGGCCAGCTCACCACCGGGTCGATCCCGCGCATTTCGATCCATACCGAAGGCGCCGCGACCGAGCTTAACATCAAGCCGATCACCGCCGCCGTGCTCGCGGGCTTCCTGCGCGTGCATTCGGACACGGTGAACATGGTCAATGCCCCGTTCCTGGCCAAGGAACGCGGCATGGAAGTGCGCGAAGTGAAAACCGAGCGCGAGGGCGACTATCACACCCTGGTCCGCGTTTCGGTGAAGACGGAGGCCGGCGAGCGGTCCGTCGCCGGCACGCTGTTCAGCAATTCCGAGCCGCGCCTGGTGGAACTGTTCAACATCAAGGTCGAAGCCGAGCTGGCGGGCGACATGATGTATATCGTCAACGAGGACGCTCCCGGCTTCATCGGCCGGATCGGCACCTTGCTGGGCGAGAACGCCATCAATATCGGCACCTTCAACCTCGGCCGCCATTCGGCCGGGGGCGAGGCGGTGCTGCTGCTGTCCGTCGACAGCCCGGTTCCGCCTGCGGTGATCGAGCAGGCCCGGACCCTTCCGGGTGTGAAGCGGGTCATGGCACTGGCGTTTTGAGGCAGTGCGGGCCGGGGCGATGCTCCGGCCCCGCGCATTGTTCGCGCTGAGCCTGTCGAACCGCATGCGCCGGGGTTCGACACGGGCGCAAGACCCGGCTAAAGGCCCGCACGATGGACGATACCGACCGCGATCTGCTGCCCGAAGGGCTTGAGGACCAGCTGCCGCCCGAAGCGGCGGCCGCCACCCGTGTCATGCGCGCCGCGCTCGATGTCATGGATTCCCATGGCTATGAACGTGTGCGCCCGCCGCTGATCGAGTTCGAGAAGTCGCTGGCCGGGCGAATGGCGGGTGTGCAGCCCCGGCGCATGTTCCGCTTCGTCGATCCGTCTTCGCTGCGCACCCTCGCGTTGCGCTCGGACATCACCATGCAGGTTGGCCGGATCGCCGCGACCGGGCTGGCTGCAGCGCCACGCCCGCTGCGTCTGTGCTATGCCGGGCAGGTCGTCACCATCAAGGGCGATGGCCTCGATCCGACGCGGGAACGGTTGCAGCTTGGCGCGGAACTGATCGGCAGCGACAGCGTGGCCGCCGCCGGCGAAGTGGTGGCCGTTGCGATCGAAGCACTCAAGGCGGCGGGCGCAACCGGCATTTCCGTCGATTTCACGCTGCCCGATCTGGTCGATAATCTTGCTCGCTCCGCGCTGCCGCTCGATCCGTCCAGCGTCGAAGCCGTGCGGCGGGAACTCGATGCCAAGGATGCGGGCGGGCTGAAGGCAGCGGGTGGGGAAGCCTATCTTCCCCTGCTCTATGCCACCGGCGCGTTCGACAGCGCGATAGAACGGCTGGCCGCGGTCGGCGCGCAAGATGTGCTGGACAGCCGGATCGCGGGCCTGCGCGAAATCGCGGAGCGGATTGCCGGGACGGCGCGCATTACGCTCGATCCCACAGAACGGCATGGCTTCGAATATCAGAGCTGGTTCGGCTTCACGCTCTATGCGGAAGGGATACGCGGTGTGCTGGGCAGGGGCGGCACTTATCGTATTCTCGGCGTGGACGAGCCTGCCACCGGCTTTTCCCTCTACACCGATCCGCTGGTCGCCGCCGCGCATGAGGCGGCCGAGGTGCGGGACACCCTGTTTCTCCCGCTGGGGCACGATCCCGGCATCGCCGCCCGTCTGCGGGGCATAGGCTGGCGCACCATAGCTGCCCTCTCCGCCGCCGACGATGCCGCCGCGCTGGGCTGCACGCACCGGCTTGCCGGGGGAGATACCGTCCCGCTTTGAGCCGGTTCGCGGCGCCCGGCGCCGGCAACATATGCTTACGAACCGGAAACGCACATTCTACATAAGGTCGCTAGGTCCATCTTGGCTAGGAGGCCAACCGCCGTGCAACTCACCCGTTATCTTCCCTACCGCTTGCGTCGCAGGATAGAAACGGCACGGCACGACCGCGCGATTTCCTCGGTTCTCGCCACCCCGCCTCTCATTCCCAGGGATGACGGGGTGGTGCTGTTCTCCATGATCGGAACCGCGGTGCTGCTGCCATACCTTGTGGCCGTGAAATCGCTGTGGCGCCATTTGCAGCGCGGGCGCGTCGTCCTGCTGGACGATGGTTCGCTGACATCGCGCGACAAGGAATTGTTGAATCTGCATTGCGGCAATCCCGAGATCATCTCGCTCGATTCTGTCGTCACCGATCCTTTCCCGCGCGGGAGCTGCTGGGAACGGTTCCTGACCATCCTCGACAGGCGCAAGGATGAATATTGGATTCAGCTGGATAGCGACACCGTCACCCTTGCCGATGTGCCGGAAGTCAGGGCGGCGGTCGAGGGGAACCGCAGCTTCACCATGCTGAGTGGCGACGATGGGGAGATCGGGGCGCTTCCCCTGCGGGAGATCGCTTCGGCGCTCTATCCGGATGGGCCGGCGGATGGCCATATCCAGGTGCGCATAGAATCGCGCATGGGTCAGATTAGCCGGGACGACTGGCGTTATATTCGCGGCTGCGCGGGTTTCGCAGGCTTTTCGGCGCAAGGCGCGGGACGGCCGTTGGCGGCGGAATTTCTCGAGGCCATGAAAAGGCTTGTCGGACCCGACGTGGTGACTTGGGGTACCGAACAAGTCGCGTCGAATTTCCAGGTGGCCAACGATGCGGAGCCGGTGCTGCTGCCTGCGCGGCGTTACCTGAACTTCTGGAACGAAGGCTGGCATGACAACACGGCCTTTCTCCACTTCGTCGGCTCGCATCGCTATGACAGCGGGGCATATGCCCGGGTAAGCCGCGAGGTCATTGCCAGCCTCTGACGCAGACCGATGGGGGCAAAACCGCTTGCAGGGCGGAAGCCTGTTGCCCTGGTCGTCCCCATATCCTAGGGCCCGGCGGGTTTTCTGCCGGAAGGGATTTCATCTTGGCCAATGTCACCGTGATCGGCGCCCAGTGGGGCGATGAGGGTAAGGGCAAGATCGTAGACTGGCTGGCGAGCCGGGCCGACGCCGTGGTGCGTTTCCAGGGTGGCCACAATGCGGGCCACACGCTGGTCGTGGGCAATCAGGTCTACAAGCTCAGCCTGCTGCCCTCCGGTATCGTGCGGGGCACCCTTTCGATCATCGGCAATGGCGTGGTGCTCGATCTCTGGGCGCTGCGCGACGAGATCGCCAAGCTCGAAGGGCAGGGCGTGGCTATCAATGCCGGCAATTTCGCGATTGCCGACAATTGCCCGCTGATCCTGCCGATCCATCGCGATCTCGACGTGCTGCGCGAGGCCGCCGCCGGCAAGGGCAAGATCGGCACCACCGGCCGCGGCATCGGCCCGGCTTATGAGGACAAGGTGGGCCGGCGCGCGATCCGCGTGTGCGACCTCGCTCATCTGGATGCGCTACAGCCGCAGCTGGATCGCCTCTGCGCCCATCACGATGCCTTGCGGGCGGGCTTCAACGAACCCCCGATCGACCGGGAAAGGCTGCTGCGCGACCTGCGCGAGATCGCCCCCTTCGTGCAGCAATATGCGCAGCCGGTGTGGAAGCGCCTGAATCAGGTGCGCAAGGAAGGCGCGCGCATCCTGTTTGAAGGGGCGCAGGGCGTGCTGCTGGATGTCGATCACGGGACCTATCCCTTCGTCACCAGCTCGAACACGGTCAGCGGCACGGCTGCGTCCGGTTCCGGTCTTGGTCCGTCCTCCACGGGTTTCGTTCTGGGCATTGTGAAGGCCTATACGACCCGCGTCGGTTCCGGCCCGTTCCCGACCGAGCTGGAGGATGAAACCGGCCAGCGCCTGGGTGAGCGGGGCCATGAATTCGGCACGGTGACAGGGCGCAAGCGCCGCTGCGGCTGGTTCGACGCCGTGCTGGTGCGCCAGAGCTGCGCCATCAGCGGCGTGACCGGCATCGCCCTGACCAAGCTGGACGTGCTGGACGGATTCGAGACCGTGAGGATCTGCACCGGCTACCGGCTTGGCGACGAGGTGCTGGATTATTTCCCCGCCCACGCCGCCGATCAGGCCGCGGTGGAGCCGATCTACGAGGAAATGGCAGGGTGGGAAGGCACGACGGCGGGCGCACGCAGCTGGGCCGATCTTCCGGCGCAAGCCATCAAATATATCCGCCGGGTGGAGGAATTGATCGAAACGCCGGTGGCGCTGGTTTCCACCAGCCCGGAGCGTGAGGACACGATCCTGGTGCGCGATCCGTTCATGGATTGAGCCAGGGCTTCGCACGTCCTATCCTTCCGGCATGACCGGGAAGATCCCTGTGATAATGGCGCTGAGCCTGGCGCTGGCGGCTTGTGCCTCGGGTCCGCCGGTTCCGCTGCCGCCCCGCGCGCCTTCGATCGCCACGGTTCCGGCGCCACCCGCGCCGAGGCCGGTGCGGGTGGATTTCGTGCTGGTCGACAAGTCTGACCGGACGCTGACGCTATATGGCGAAGGGCTGGCCCTGCGCACCTATGGCGGCCTGCAATTCGGCGATGCACCCATGGGGCACAAGCGGTTTGAAGGGGACGAGCGCACGCCAGAGGGGCGCTATGTGCTGGATTATCGCAACCCGCAAAGCTCCTATCATCTCTCGCTCCATATCTCCTACCCGAATGAGGCGGACCGGGCCTTCGCCGCGCGATCCGGGCGCTCGCCCGGCGGGCTGATCTTCATCCATGGCCAGCCCAACGGATGGCCGGACGGCGAGCGCGTGCCGGGAGACTGGACCGACGGTTGCATCGCCCTCTCCAATGCCCAGATCGAGGAACTCTGGACGCTTGTTGCCGATGGCACGCCGATCGAGATTCGGCCCTAGAACATGAACGGAACATTCTTGACATAATCCCGTTATGTTCTCATCATGTTCAAGACTTTCGGGGAGGTGAACATGATCCGGGCCGATTTTGCCTATGATATTCCCAGCAATCAGGCGGACGTTCCGCTTACTCTCTCCATTCATGCCGACCGGCCGCATGTGCGCGAACAAATGCGTGAGGATGCGGAGAGTGCCCGGTTTCGCGTGATCGAATGCGGCTCGTTGGGTGCGCTGCTGGAGGGTGAGGCGCGGGCGCTCGGCGAAATCGTCATGCTCGATTGCCCGCAACTGGATGCGGCGGGCATGGCCGCGCTTTGCCGGCTGGATATTCGCGCATCGCGTTCCGGCGCGCGGTTGATCGTATCCACCAGCCTCGATGTGCTGGATGAGGTATTTGCCTGTCTGGACAGTTCGGAGCCGGATATTCTTGTCGATCCCGGCCGCGCGGATCGCGTGATCGCGCTGGGGCAGGCATTGGCCAGGCGTTCCGATGGCCGTGTGCGTGAATTGTCGGAGGAAGACCGGATGACCCTGCTGCGCCTGACGGAGCAGGTCAGCCGGATTGCCGAACGGCTGGGGCGGCTGGACGGGCCTTCCGAATCTGCCGCTGGTTCGGCCTTGCGGCTGGTATCCCCCTCTGTAAGCGGGGGCAGCGATTCCAGCGACCCCTCGCGCCTTGTGCAGCTTTTCACCCCTTCCTTGCCGGACCCGCGGCTGGTGCGCCAGATTATCCGCCAGCGGCAATTGCGCTCGCGTTTCTTCGATGGCGATCTGTTCGCCGACCCCGCCTGGGACATCCTGCTCGATCTCACGGCTGCGCGGGTGGAGAATGTGCGTGTATCTGTCACCAGCCTTTGCATCGCTTCCGGCGTTCCGCCGACCACGGCCTTGCGCTGGATCGGTCAGATGACCGATGCAGGGCTTCTGGTGCGGGTGGAAGACAAGACGGACCGGCGCCGTGCCTTTATCGACCTTACGCAGCAGGCGGCGGATGGAATGGCGCGTTATTTCGGGGAACTGGGTGAAGCGCCGCTGCCGATCTGACAGGATTTAATGGTTGGGGGCTATTCGACCCTCCAAAGTGCCATTGGGTGTCTTTAGGTGCCGTTGGGTTCCGCTCGGTGCCATTCTGTTCCGCGAAGAGGGTGGTTGACGGGTCGAGGAAACCCGCTAAACGCGCCCACATTCGCGATCCGGGCGGTTAGCTCAGTTGGTAGAGCATCTCGTTTACACCGAGAGGGTCGGCGGTTCGAGCCCGTCACCGCCCACCATCTTCCCGTCTATTTGCTCCGATTTGGACTAAGATTCTCGTTGATGAGGTGCATGCGCGCTTGGAGCACCCCCAAAGTCTTTGAAGCTGAGCGCGTCTCCATCGGCAAGTTTTCTCGGTCCGCGTCTCATTGACTCCTCCTGTCATGTCGGCAATCTTTGTTCACCGTCGAGGGGGACGGTCGGAGGGGCATTATGAAAAGAACGCTGGTTGTCGTGGCAACCTTGGTATTTGCCGCAACTACTGCGAGTGCCAAGTCTCCAAAGAATGAGGATCCCAATACGTTAACGCATGGCATGGTTCAAATGACCCTGCATGTGGGAAGCACGACCCAGATGGAAGTGCTGGAAGCATTTGGCGGTCCAAATGTAACAACGCTGGATGCGCAGGGCCAGGAAGTCTGGGTGTACGATCGTCAGGCCACTGTTACAAGCTCAGGCAGCAGCGGCTTTTCTATTGGTATGCTCCTAGGAGCTGGGGGTGGGGATGCTGCGGGAGCAGGAGGCTTGGGCTTTAGCTCTTCCAAATCAAAATCGACGCAGACTCAACGAACCATGACTCTAATCATTAAATTTGGTTCAGACAAGAAGGTAACAGACTTCAAGAGTCGTAGCAGTTCATTTTAATATGGTGGGGGTCTATGAAAAAATTTTGGCATGTTGGTTTGTCTACGGTGGCGCTTGCTACAAGCGTACCGGCAGTCGCAAAAGATCAATCGGCATTAACTGGCCTTGCGCTCCAACAGATTCAGGCCAAGGACTTTGAGACAAATGTTGATATCCTATTTCCTTCGATCGTAACCGTTTTTCAAGATGCCGGTTATCGAATTACAGAGGCCGACAAGTCTTCAGGATTCGTTTCAGGCATCGGGTCTGCAGAACAAAAAATGACATTCAATCTTTGGTTTGGCCTTGGGAAAAAGAAGACGGTTCCAATAGTTTCGGCATTTGTAGAGCAGCGTGGCCCCAGTATCGCGCGAGTTCGTTTGAACTTCGTGCTATCGAAAGCAAAGAGTCGGAATGTCTACACAGACGAAACACCGGTAACGGATCCAGCGATTTATAAGGACGCCTTTGAGAGAATCGAAAAAGAGGTTTTCATAAGACAGGCGATGAATGCTCCTGCCACTTCTCCTTCTCCTGTTGCGTCGGATCAAGTACCGGATGCTTCTCCAGATGGTGCCCAAAATACCTCAGTAAATTGACTGATATGGTCGTCAGCCTCACAGCGCCGTGAGCGCCAATCCCTCTCTTCCTGCGTTGTTCCTGGCGTCCGGCGATGTCCAGGGCATCGCGGATCATTGCTGCATCAGCGCCGTGGTGAAGCGCTTGCGCCACCAGATCACATCTTCGCTGACGATGTTCTCATGCATTGGCCGCCATCGTGCGATGCGCTCCTCGCGCGGCATGGCAAGCGCTTTCGCAATCGAATCGGCGATGTCGTCCGCGCTGTAGGGATTGACGATCAGGGCGCTATCCAATTGCGCCGCCGCGCCGGCAAAACGCGACAATATCAGAACGCCCGGATCATCGGGGTTCTGAGCTGCGACATATTCCTTCGCGACAAGGTTCATGCCGTCGCGAAGTGGCGTGACGAGGCCGACGCGCGCGGCGCGATAAACGCCAGCCAGGACATTACGCGGAAATCCCTGGTTCACATAGCGGAGCGGCACCCAGTCGATGTCCGCAAAGGCGCCATTTATCCGTCCCGACAGCGCATCGAGGTGCGCGCGGATATCGCGATAGCTTTGCACGGCGTCGCGAGAAGGCGGCGCGATCTGGAGCATATAGACATTGGCATGCGCATCGGGCCGCGTTTCCAGGTAACGCTGATAGCCGTTGAACCGCTCCTCGAGCCCTTTCGAATAGTCGAGTCGATCGACCCCGACGATCAGGCTACGACCGATCGAGCTTTCTATCATGCGGCGATGGGTGGCGGCCGCTTCCTTGCTGCTCGCATTTGCGATGAATTCCTGCGCGTCGATTCCGATCGGACACGCAATCGCCCTGATCGTCCGGGCGCCGACGGTGATGGCTCCGTCCGGGCCCAGCGACCCGCCCATTTCGTGGGTGACATAGTCGTGGAACGTCTCAAGCCATTCCTCGGTTTGGAAGCCGACAACGTCATAGGCGAACAGCGCGTCGACCAGGCGGCGATGTTCGGGCAATGCGGTCAGAAGGCGGGTTGGCGGCCAGGGAATATGGAGGAAAAAGCCGATGCGGTTGGTCAACCCGTGTTGCCGCAGCACCCAGCCGAGCGGGATCATGTGATAATCGTGAATCCAGATCAGATCGTCAGGCTCGATGTGGGGGGCGATCACTTCGCCGAACACGCGATTGACGCGTTCGTAGCCGCCCTGAAACTCGCGCTCGAATTCGGTCAGTTCCAGCCGGTAATGAAACAGCGGCCACAATGTGCGGTTGGCGTAACCATCATAATATTCGTCGACGTCCTGTTCCGGCAGGTCGATCGTTGCCGAAGTGACGCCGTCGAATGTCTCGAATTTCAGATCGCCGGTCTCGCCGGTCTCGCCCGACCATCCGAACCAGATACCTTCCGCCTCGCGCAATGCCGCCGTGAGTGCGACCGCGAGTCCGCCCTGGGCGGCAGGCTGCGCCGTCGTCGGCGCCGATACGCGATTGGAGATGACGATCAGCCGGCTCAACGGATCGTGCTCCAGGGCTTGCTCAGCAGGACGGCGCAGTTGATCATGCCGACCAGCGAATAGGTCTGCGGGTAATTGCCCCACAGCTCCCCGGAAACGGGGTCGATATCCTCCGAAAGCAGGCCGGCCGGCGTGCGCCGCGAAAGCATCTCCTCGAGCAACACGCGCGCATCGTCGTCGCGGCCGGTGTAGTGGAGCGCCTCGATCAGCCAGAAGGTGCAGACGTTGAACGCGGTATGCGGCACGCCGAAATCGTCCTCGCTGTCATAGCGCAGCATGTTCGATCCCCGCCGCAGCCCCGTCTCGACAGCTTCGAGGGTGCCAAGGAAGCGCGGATCGTCGGGCGCGAGGAAGCGCAGTTCGAGCAACTGGATCAGGCTGGCGTCGAGATTGTCTCCGGCAAAGGTCGCCGACAACCGGTTGGTTTCGGGCCGCCACGCCGCCTGCTCGATCCGCGCGCGCATCGTGTCGGCGCGATCCTGCCAGAAAGCGGCGCGATCGCGAAGGCCAAGCGCGGCGGCCGCATTCGCGAGCCGGTCGCAGGCGGCCCAGCACATGGCGGCCGAATAGGTGTGGACATAGGATCTGGTGCGCAATTCCCAAAGCCCGGCGTCGGGCTGGTCGTATCGCTCCCATGCGCGCTCGCCGATTGGCTCCAGCGCCTCGAAATCCGAGATTCCGGCCATGCGGAACAGGCGATGGTCGAAAAACGCCTGGGCGTTGGACAGAACGATCTGGCCATAGGCGTCGTGCTGGATCTGGTCATAGGCCTGGTTGCCCACGCGAACCGGCCCCATCCCGCGATAGCCATTGAGGCCGGGCGCCTCCCACTCGGTCAGTGTCTGCTCGCCGCCGACACCGTAGAGCGGCTGGATATGCCCGCCTGCCGCATTGTCCACGATATTGCGAAGATATTCGAGATAGCCCTCGAGCACGTCCAGCGCGCCTAGCCGGTTGAGCGCCTGAATCGTGTAGTAGGCATCCCTGATCCAGCAATAGCGATAGTCCCAGTTGCGGCCCGAATCCGCATGTTCCGGGATCGAAGTGGTCATCGCCGCGACGATCGCGCCGGTTTCCTCATGCTGGCACAGCTTCAGTGTAATCGCCGCGCGGATCACCGCTTCCTGCCATTCATAGGGCGTGGCCAGACCGCGCACCCAGTGCCGCCATTCGGCGGTCGTCCGATCGAGCATCATCTCAAGCGAGGCGGCTATATCATCGTCGAAACTCTCGTCGGGGCCGAGGAAGAAATGCAGGGGCCGCTCCACGCGGAACAGCCGCTCGTCCTCGATCCAGCCGATCGGAGCCGTCGTCGACAGGCGCATCACGCCATTTTCCAGCAGATAGCGGATGTGGTTGGAGCCACGCGTATGGTCTGCGCGCGCGCTCCCCCACGCCGTGGAGGGGCGGAGCCGGACGCGAATGCGGGGGGAGCCGGCGACGGGGCGAACGATCCGCACGAACGCGGTCGGCCGGTATGTCCGGCCGTTGCGATGGAAACGCGGCGCGAAATCGATGATTTCGATCGCGTTGCCATGCGCATCGACGTGATGCGTCGCAAGAATGGGTGTGTTGCGCAGATAGGCCTGGGTTGTTTTGACCACGCCATCGAGGTCGATCTCCCAGAACCCGTAGGCGCCCTCGCCAGCCGGCGGCGCGTCGTCAAGCAGCGAGGAGAAGGCGGGATCGCCGTCGATACGTGGAAGGCATCCCCAGACGAACCGCCCCGACCGATCGATCAGCGCGGAGACCTGGCAATTGCCGATCGGCCAGAGATCAAGGGTTGCGGTCACAGGCCGCGCAACCAATGATGCACGTCCGCTACGCTCGTCAGCCGGTATTGCGCGGCCGTTTCACGGTCCGGCCCCACCAGGATGCCGGCGCCCCCCAATGCGGCGCAGAGTTCGAAGCCCGGTTCGTCCGTCACATCGTCCCCCAGAAAGACTGGAATATGCCCTGCAAAGGGGGGCGACTGCATCAGCGCGGCTATGCCGCTACCCTTGTCGTGACCCGCAGAGCGCAATTCGACCATCATCTTTCCCTTTTGCACCATTAACCCGCTTTCCGCGCCGAACCGTTCCGCCAGCGCATTGGCCTCGGCGGCGAATGAGGGGTTTTGCCGGTAGTGGATGGCTACTCCCAATGATTTTACCTCGATGATGACTCCCTCGCGGTCGAGAAAGGCCTGGTTGAATGCCCTTTCGGCATTCCCCAGCATAGGCGGCCGTTCCGGCCGCAGCACGATTGCCCCCGCAGCCCGAACCTCCCCGCCATGGCTGCCCACCACGGCAAGGCTATGGGCAACAGGCCCGACAAGCCTGTCGATCTGGTCGATCGAGCGGCCGCTGACCAGTGCCACTCGCCCACCTAGCCGCCCCGCCAGCTCCGTCAGCAACGCCCTGAGGGCATCTCCGACGATAACTGCTTCGGGGTGTTCAGCCAAATCGACCAGGGTGCCGTCGAAATCCAGAAACAAGCTGATGGCATGCGAGCCGAACGTGGGCGGTGGCGCTTGCTGCATTGCAGAAGCATTACATGCAAACCCGCGCAAAAGCATCCCCTAAGGCTTCAATGGTATATGGGTCAGAGTGGGAAGCCGGGCGATGATGCCCAGGCCATGCGTTTTGCCGCGTCACGACAAATTGCGACAATATATGCGCTTCCCAAGGAAATTCTAGCGACAGGCGTGATCCACTTTCTCCTCAACGCCAACCCGGCGTCACCGATTTTCACAAGGAGAAGCATCATGAAAAAGTTCATCCTCGCCATCGCCGCATCCTCGCTGATCGCGACCCCCGTTCTGGCGGCGCCGGGTCAGGCCCAGCACAACGCGGCGTATCAGGAGCGGTCCACCCACAGCCAGTCCATTCAGGGCAAGCCCAGCCAGAACCAGTCCGCACGGAAAGCCGAAGCGCCGCGCAAGGTCGCCAAGGCTCATCAGTGGAAGCGTGGCGAGCGTTTCGACAGGAGCAAGGCGACCAATTACCGGGTGATCACCAATCCGCGTGCCTACAAGCTGAAAAGTGCGCCCAAGGGCTATCGCTGGGTGCAGTCGGGCCGGGATGCCCTGCTGGTCCGCCTTAGCAACAACATCATTTCATCGGTCGTGACCAACGCAATCCGGTAAAAAGGAACGGTCGCCGGCCGGGGCGCCCAGCTTGCCCCGGCCGGTGGCAATCAGCATAATCCCTCATGAGAGCGAAAAGGGACGAGACAATGGACACCGCCACTTCGGATGAAGAAACGAGCGGCGACCGCCGCAATCTGCTCAAGGCATTGCTCGCCGCTCCGGTCGCCTTGCCGGTCCTGACCGGCTGTGCGCAGGCGGCCGAGGCAGAACTCCAAGGTGCAGGCGCGTCATCGCTCGCGCTTGTCGCGGCGACGATGGGGCTGATCTCCAGCAATGTCTGCGCCGTGATGCCGGAGACGACCGAAGGGCCTTATTACATAGATCCAAAGCTCGTCCGGCAGAATATCACGGAAGGCAGATCCGGCATCCCGCTGCGGATGCAGCTTCAGGTTGTGACGGCCGATTGCCGCCCGCTGGCCGGCGCCCGGATCGATATCTGGCAGTGCGACGCCCAGGGCGATTACTCAGGCTATGCGAACATGGGGTCCAACCGTGACAATGACACGACCGGGCAGACCTTCCTGCGCGGTACGCAGATGACGGACAGAAATGGTATCGTGACTTTCGACACCATCTATCCGGGTTGGTATAGCGGGCGGACGACGCATATTCACTACAAGGTCTTTTTGGATCAGAAGACGGTGCTGACCAGCCAGATATTCTTTCCCGATGCGCTGAGCGAATATGTCTACCTCAAGAATGCGGCCTATGCCCGCGGCGAAGCGCGCGACACGGTGAACAGGATCGACGGCATCGCCGAACAGGCAGGACCGGGCGCTTATTGCGCGATCCGGGAACAGAAGGATCGCTATGTCGCCGCCCTTGTGGTCGGGGTCGATCCGAACGCCCAGTGGCGGGAAGGCGGACAGGGCATGGCGGGCGGTCCGCCTCCCGACGGTCCCCCTCCGGGCGACAGGCCCGGCGGCTGGGGGACCCGCCCACCCGGCCCGCCTCCGGGCGGCGGTGGCGGCGGCCCGATAGGCCGGCGCGACGAGGCAACCCCGCTGTTCCCGGGCGGCACAATCTGACCCTGGTATCCGGCGGGACGCATCCCCATGCAGGCCCGCCGGTCAGGTTCCGAAATTATAAGGCCTGCCGTGGCGAGGAGTTGCCTCGGGCGGTTGGATCAGTTGCACAAGCTGCGATCGCTTGCCGCCTGCGCTTCCGTCTGATCGCCAAATGGCTTCCGAAGGGAAAATTCATATTCATCCGTGCTCGGCACGGCACTGCCGTAATTGACGGATTTATGCAGAACGGCGGAGCCTCGATCGCTTGTCAGCCGGACATATCCGAAACCCGTTGGGCTGTGGCAGCCGATATTCCGCGACTTGACGCCAAGGGTGCGCAGCGAGGGTTCTATGGTGCTCCATTCAATCGTATCGTCTCCTGGAGAAGAAAGATGGAAGCGGTTGACACGGCCTGCGACCCCACTGATGTCGATGCCATAAATTGCGCCTGAGAGGTCGATCGACCCTGTTTGGGTGAGAGTGGAATTGTCTCCCCAAAGAGGGGCATGAGTCTCACGCTTGCCCCAACGCGCACCGGGAAAGGCCGCGAGCGCGGTTTCCCAGTCCGGAGCCTCGCCTGCCGCAACGATGTTTCTGAATATTCCGGCTATCCTGTCCGTGCGCGAACCGCTGAGGGAGACTGACGGAGCGGGCTGGTCCCCGGCGGCCGAAGCGGCACTCGGCGACGCAGCCTTGGGTTCACCGTCAGCCGGCGCCGATGATTGAGTAGGGTGATCGGCAGGTTTCGCGGCGGCCGCGACATTCACGTTCTCACCTTTCGCAGCGCTTCGGTCGCAGGCCGTCGTCAGGCCCATTGTGAGGATCAAGGGTATAAGCAATGCGGTTCTAATCATGAGAGGCGCCCCTGTGTGTAAATCTCCGGCTGTCAGGAATGTTATATAGTTAACATGACAGCTGTCCGTGGCAAATCATGGATCCTCACGAACGCCGCGTTTGCGGCTGATCCCCTTGCTTGCCTGCCATCATCCGCCCATCCGGGCGGTCCGATATTTGTCGGGACGATCAGGCGGGCAGGAACAGGATAGCCACCAGCCCACTGCTTTCCGGCCCGGCGCGTTCGAGCCGCAGGGTGCCGCCGTGACTCTCGGCTATGGCGCGGGCAATGGCCAGACCAAGCCCGGTCCCGCCCGTGTCGCGATTGCGCGAGCCTTCGAGCCGGTGGAACGGCTCAAGCACCCGCTCCAGCTCCTCATCGGGAATGCCCGGCCCTTCGTCGGCGATACGGATCTCGACGCCGCCGGGAATATATTGGACGGTTGCCATCGCGCCGCCGCCATATTTGACGGCATTGTCGATGAGATTGGTAACGGCGCGGCGTAGCAGGCCCGGCTGAATCTCGGCGACGACGCGCTCTTGCGCGGCCATTTGGGCTGGACGCCCCAGTTCCTGCTGCTCGTATACCAGCGTTTCCACCAGTGCCGCGACATCCATGCGCTTGGCCGGCTCTCGGGCACGACCCGCGCGCGCCAGCACCAGTATCTCCTCCAGCATGTCCGACATCTCGCCGATCTTGGCGATGGCGGCCTCGCGCTCCTCCGGCGGCTCCATCGTTTCCACCCTGATGCGAAGCGAGGCAAGGGGGGTGCGCAGGTCGTGACCGAGAGCGCCGAGCATACGGTCCTTCTCATCGAGCAATGCCACCACGCGATGATTCATGGCGTTGAACGCTTCGATCGCGTGCCGCAAGTCATCCGGGCCTGCGGGGGTAACGGTCACGGGCTCGGCGCGGCCGCCGAAGGCGTTGGCCGCACGGGTGAGGTCGCGCAATGGGCGGGCGAGGCGCAGCGCCGCCCAGCCGCTGGCGCCCAGCACGATCAGATAAACCAGCGCCGTTGCGGCGCCGAGCCGCAGCGCCAGCCATTCATCGCGTGGAGGCACGGGCATGCGACCGACGAGCCATGCGCCATCGGCCTGCTCGACCGAGAGGATCAGCCATCTTCGCGGCGGCATCGGCGGCGCATCATCGGGCCTGTCCTTTTCCGTCTCCTGCAGGAAGCCCGCGCGAACGGCATCGGCCGCCAGCCCCTGTGCGGCAAGCGCCGTGGCCAGCTGGCTCTCGATCTCCGATTTCCGCATCCTGTCGGAAATGCCGCTTGTCGCTTGCAGCGTGAAACGGGCGCCGCGTCTCGACGCGTCGGTGAGCAGCGCTTCGCGCAGGATCGGCACCGCGGTGGTCAGGTCCGACGCGACCTGCACGAAGCGCGTGATTGCCGGCCCTTCGTTCTGGGCAAGGCTCAACTTCTGGCGTTCATTCAGAATGAGCGCGAAATTGACGAGTTGCGCCACCAGCAGGGCCGCGCTCAGCAGCAGCAGCATTTGCGCGGCCAGGCTGCGGGGCAGGAAACGCGTCATATCTTCCGCACATCGGCCGCCAGCATGTAGCCGCCGCCCCATACCGTCTTGATGAATTTCGGATCGGAGGAATCCTCTTCGATCTTGCGGCGCAAACGGCTGACGTGATTGTCGATGCTGCGGTCGAAAGCGGCAAGTTCACGGCCCTGGCTGAGATCCAGCAACTGGTCGCGAGTGAGCACGCGGCGCGGGTGCGTGACGAAGGCAAACAGCAAATTATACTCGCCGGTCGAGAGCGGCACCGACACGCCTTCGGCATCGACGAGTTCCCGGTCTTGCGTGCGCAGCACCCACGGCCCGAAAGCATAGCCTTCTGCCTGGGGGGAATGGATCGCGGTGGAAGCCGAAGACCGCCGCAGCACCGCCTTGATGCGGGCCAGCAGCTCACGCGGGCTGAAGGGTTTCGTCACATAGTCGTCCGCGCCGACTTCCAGGCCGATGATCCGGTCCATCTCCTCCGCTTTGGCCGTCAGGAGGATGACCGGGATCGCGGATGTTGCACGAATGAAGCCCGCAAGCGTCAGGCCATCCTCGCCCGGCATCATGATGTCGAGCAGGACCAGATCGATACCATGCACGGCCAGGATCGCCCTGGCTTCGGCTGCGTCCTGCGCCCTGGAAACCCTCAAGCCGTTCTTGCCCAGGAATTGGGCCAGCGGATCACGGACGTCGCGTTCGTCATCGACGACGAGGATATGGGGTTCCTGGCTCATGCTGTTCCGGATTAGCTCTTATGGGGCAGTGTGGCAAAGGCCCCGGAAGCGAGCTTCCGGGACCTGTTCTGCCTGGACGTTGCTTCAGTAAGCGCCATTGGCAATGACAGAAGCGATGATTCCGGTCGCGAGGGCGACCAGCACCGCATCATTGCCCGACTGCACCCAGCGGTAGCCGCGCGGCGCGTCATGCAGGCGATAGGTGCGGGGATTGCTGATCACCCGATAGTTGGTGGCCTTGCGGCTGTCGAAGCGATCGCCGCGCTTCCAGTTCTGGCGATACTGCATCTGCTTGCCATCCTTGCGGAAAGTTTCGCGACGGACTTCCGGGCGGCGGTCGTTCTGTTCGATCCGGCTCCGGTCGTTTTGTCCCTGAGCGTGATATGGCGCTGCCAGAACGGGGGTCGCGATCAGCGAGGCGGCCACAGCGGCAATGATGAACTTCTTCATCGACTTTCTCCTTGGCAATCTCAAACGCTCCATCGGCGTTGAGGAGAAAGTGCGCCGCGCCTGTCGCTCAAGTTTCTCCGGGCGCAAGGGAAATTGTCGCAATTTGTAGCAATAGGCCGACGCTCTGCCGAACTCGGGCGGCAGCTCAATTTTTCGCGCCTCATTCGAAGCGCAAGAAATCACCCGCTACCGATGCAGAAGATGCCGGTGCCGGGAATGAAAACCGCTGTCGTAGAAAGAGCCTTTCTCGATCATGGCGCGCACGTCGAAGCCGCTCGAAAGCTCCGTCTCCTTCCAGCGCACCGGATTGTCGACCTCGCACATCGCCAGAGCGGCATTGGCGATGCCCCGCGCCTCGTCAGGAATCTCCTCCAGCGGATACTGATTGAGATAGACCAGTATCTCCTCCATCCAGGGCAGCATGGAGTCATAGAAGGCGTTGATCTCTTCCATCGAACTGGATGTGCGCTTGGCCACCCGTTCAGCGGGAGTGGCGCCCGCCCAATCGTCGAGGAATGCTTCGATCGCCTCGATTGCCGGGTTGGAGATTTCCTTCATTGCCTCACTGCCCTCCAACAAAGCGTTTCACCATGTGATAATAGGAGCGGATGATTACTTCCTGCTTCGACAGATGCATGGAGGAGATCGCGCCGGAGCGGAGATTTTCCTGGATTCCCTCCACGATCTTCAGGTCTTCGCTGAGCACGTCGCGGATCTGGATGCGGCCCTGCTCGCGATTGAAGCGGTCCCCGAAGCTCTTCATCTTCTCGGAATGATAGAAATCCACTTCCCATATGCATTCATGCGGTGAAACCGGCAGCGTGCGCTGGATGAAGATCTGTCCCTGCTGCACGAACAGCACCGTATTGGGGAACAGCAGGTAGCCATCGAGTATCCAGCGCGGATGGTTGCTGAATTTCAGCACATTCAGATGGTTCGCCTCGAACTCTCTTTCCGGCTCGGCATAGAGCGAGGTGGCGCCGAACTTCGCGGAAAGCAGGCCGATGGGGGTCTGCACCCCCAGCTTCTCCGGCCTGAACAGGTGATGGCCGCCGGGCACGCCGATGGAGTTCTCGAAGATATAGGGACGGGTGGTTTCCGCCGTGACGTTGCGGGCAATGGTGCGCCGGTGGCCATAGGTGATGTGATAGCCTTCCACCTGCGCATCGACCGGGCTTTTCCAGTTGGATTTCACTTCGGACTTCCACCCGAAGCTCCACGACCATTGATCGTCGCCCACATATTGCGCGAGCCCTTCGCTCAGCGGCGCGAGATATTCGCGCAGCGACCATTGCGGCCGGGGATCGAGATTGATGAAGACGAAGCCGCCCCAGACATCCGCCGCCACCGCGCGCAAGCCTTCCGTGCTCTTGTCGAGGCAGCCGAAGGTTTCCTCGTCCGGCACATTGAGCAGATCGCCGTGCAGGCCGAAGGCCCAGCCGTGATAGGGGCAGATCATGCCGCCACGCAGCCTGCCGCTCTGCTCCGTCACGATCTTCGTGCCGCGATGGGTGCAGGCGTTGTAGAAGGCCCTTATCGCGCCGTCCTTGCCCTTTACCACCACCACCGAGGTCGACAGCGCATCGACCTGGAAGGTGAAGAAATCCCCCGGCTTGGCCAGGTCGGAGGCGCGGCCCGCCAGCAGCCAGCATCTGGCGAAGACATGCTTCAGCTCCCGTTCGTAATGATCGGCGCTGGTGTAGAAGTCGGTCGGTATCTTCTCCATGCCCAGCGCATGGGTGCCCTGTTCGGGTAGCGGTGCATCGAGAATGGCGTCCATGATCGACCCTCGGGCAGTTGTTGCTGGACCGCATGTTACCGTTTCCGTCCGGAAGAGGCTTGGACCCCGGCGCACTCCCCGCCAGAACCGGGATGCACTGGCGCGGCCCTTGCCAAGCAGGGCCGTCGCGATCTAGCATTCGCGCCAACGTTCAATCATCGAACGGTGAGAGAGAGAGATGCTGGATGGGAAAGCCAACCCGGCGGGGGAACTGAACTCGCAATTCCTCGACGCCGACGAATTTTCCGACACGATCGGCAAGCTCGATGTTCCGTGGAGGATCGGGGTCAAATCGAGAAGATTCAACGCCCAGGTCCGGCGGCGGAGCGTCGCGGACTGCACCGTGGGCGAGATGAGCTTCGGCTCCTGCACCGGGATACGGGATTATTCCGAGATATCCGGCCGGGACAGCGGCTATATCTGCCTCAGCTATCTCAAGCAGGGCTATCTCACCTTCTCGCAAGGGAACAGGGACTTGGTGGTGGAACGCGGCGACCTGTTGCTGTGGGATGGCGCCACGCCCAGCATGTTCACCAGTTCGGGCGCCAGCCAGTTCGAGTTGATCTGGCTGCCGCTGGATCTGGTAGAGCGGCGCGTCGGGCCGATCGGGCAATCCCTGGGGCAAAGCGCCAAATGCAACGACGGGATCGGCAGGATGCTGTCCCAGCATATGCGCAATCTTCACAGGCTGATCGACGACATGCCGCCCATGGCGCAGCGGCGCGTGCTGGAAGCATCGATCGATCTCATATTCGCCTGCTTTGCGCTCGATCCCGGACAGGACGAGGGCCTGAACCGAAATCAGCGCGAACTGCTGGAAGCGGCCAAGGCCGAGATTTCAAAAAATATAGGGTTCGTCCGGCTCAGCCCGCGATCGATCGCGCAATCGCTGGGAATCAGCGTTCGCTACCTGCAGCGGATCTTCGCCGCATCGGGAACGACCTTCTCCGCCCATGTCGCGAGGGAGCGGCTGGAATGGGCGCGAAGGCTGCTGGCGGCCCAGGGCAATCCTCGCCTGAATCTGACAGAGATCGCTCATAAGGCAGGCTTTTGCGATTTGCCGCACATGGATCGTTCATTCAAACGCCACTTCGGCCTCAGCCCCTCGGCATATCGCCGGGATTGCGCCGCTCGCCTGTTTCCCGCGGAGACAGGCTAGGCCGATTGAGGCACGCCCAATTCACCGAGCAGCCGGTCGCGCAAGCTGTCGAACTCCTCCCCGCCCGCTCGTCTGGGGTGAGGCAGATGCACGCGGGTATCGAAGCCGATCGCGCCTTCCTTCAGGACCAGGATACGATCCGCCAGCAGGATGGCTTCCTCCACATCATGCGTGACGAGCAGGGTGGCCGGGCCATGGGCGCGGCACAGGTCGCCGATCAAGCGCTGCATCTTCAGCCGCGTAAGCGCATCCAATGCCGCGAATGGCTCGTCCAGCAGAAGCAGGCGCGGCTCCCGCACGAGTGCGCGGGCGAGGGCGGCGCGCTGCGCTTCTCCGCCGGAAAGGGTCGCCGGCCATGCATCGGTGCGATGCGACAAGCCCACTTCGTCCAGCGCTTCCAGGGCGCGCTCGCGAGAGGCTTCCTCGCCCGACAGGCCGATCACCACATTGCGCCAGACCTTCTTCGACTGGACCAGCCGAGGCTCCTGAAACACCACTGTCCTCGCATCGGGCACCCAGGCTTCGCCGCCATCTGGTGCGTCCAGGCCGGCCAATATCCGCAACAGGGTGGTCTTGCCGCTGCCCGACGCGCCGAGCAGTGCGACGAATTCACCGCTGCGGATCGTCAGGTCGAGCCCGTCGAGTACATTGACGCCCGAAAAAGTGCGGGACACATTGGCGATCCGGACAGCCACCGGATGGGCGGAGAAATCCGGCGCAGGGGTGTAAACCTGCTTTTCGAAAACCTGCTTTTCGAGCGCCTTGTAGAACAGCACGTTAGACATCGGTTTCGTTCCTTCTGACCTAGCGGACGGCAATGCTCGCGCGCCACGGCATGAACAGCCGTTCGAGCGTGCGAACGAACAGATCCGCGCCCAGTCCGAGCACGGCATAGATGGCGATGCAGATCAGGATGACGTCGACCTGCTGATAAAGCTGCGCGCTGTTCAGGAGATAGCCCAGGCCCGCCGATGCATTGATCTGCTCCGCGGCCACCAGCACCAGCACCGCCACGCCCAGCGAAAAGCGCAGCCCGGTGAAAATCTGCGGCAAGGCAAGCGGCAGCACCACTTCCAGGATCAGCCTGCGCCCGTTCAGCCCGAAGCTGCGCATCGCCTCGATCACTTTGCGGTCGACATTGCGCACCCCGGCATAGGTGTTCAGATACATCGGGAACATCGTGGCGAGCGAAATCAGCAGGAGCTTAGGCAATTCGCCGATTCCGAACCATACGATGAACAGCGGCACGAGGGCCAGGAACGGCACGGTGCGCAGCATCTGCAGCAGGGCATCGAACAATTCCTCGCCGAGCCGTGAAAGGCCCGCCGCGGTCCCCAGCGCCAGGCCCAGCAGGATTCCGGCAATTCCCCCCGCCAGAGCCCGGCTGAGAGAAACGCCCACCTGATGGGCCAGCGCCTGCTCGGCCCATAGCTGCTTGAAGCCCTCCACCAATGCGGAGGGTGAGGGGAGGATGGACGGGTCCACCCAGCCGGCCGTGGTCGACAACGCCCAGGCAGCCACGATCAGCAGTGGGCCGAGGGCGCGGCGGGCAAAGGAAAAGCGGCCGGACGAACCGCCGCGCTGCCGGACGACGGGGCGAACGAGATGGCCTGGGTCAGGCACTGGAACCGAGATTGTCGCGGGAGCGTTCATTGGTCGTTTTCCACCTGTGCAATTAGCGCGTCGTAACGGGGATCGAATATCTTGCTCGCATCCAGGCGAGTGCGGATCAGCCCCAGCTTGTGGAACAGATCGGCTTCGGCCTGGTGCGCGGCGATGATCGATGGGCCGATGGGAGCATAGCGTGAGGGGGAACGCTCGATCATCTTCTCGGCAATGCGGGGCTCGATCCTGTAAACCTTGGCCAAGTCCGGGGCTGCCTGGGCCACATTTTCGCGCTGCCACCTGGTTGCGCGCGCGGCGCGCGCCACCAGGTCGCCAATCGCCTTCGCCTTGTCCGGATCGGCCAATGCCGCGTCCGAAGCCACCAGATAGTTGAACCCTGGCGTCGCCGGCGGCGCGCCTGTGGCCAGAACCCTGATCTTGCCTGCTTCCAGCAATTGCGTGAGATAGGGTTCGGTCAGAGTGAGCGCATCGGCCACATTCTGGTCCAGCAGCGACGAGCCGAACCCCGTCACCTGCACGGAACGGACATCGTGGAGCGACAGGCCGGCATCCTCCAGCAGGCGGGCGACCATGTAGTGCAGCACCGTTCCGCGCATATAGGCGACGGACTTGCCCTTGAGATCGGCGATGGAGCGGATCGGAGAATTCGTCTTCACCACCAGCGCATAGGCGGACCCGTCGGGTTTGGCGGACGTGCTGACTGCAACCACCTTGACCGGGCTGCCGGCCGCCTGCGCGAAGATCAGCGGCGTTTCGGCCATCCAGCCGACATCGATGGAACCGCCCGTCTGGGCCGCGATGATCGGCGGTCCGCCTACGAAGTTTGCCCATTTGATCGTGTAATCGCGGGGTTCGCCTTCTCCGGCGCTGTCGATCAGTGATTTCAGTCCCTTGAGCTGGTCGCCGACGCGCAAGACAACGCCGCTGTCATCGTTGCTCGATTGGGAGGAGTTGCATCCGGCGAGAGACAGCGCGAGGCCAAGAAACAGGAATCTCAACGGATTGATGAAAAATCTCATCAGCTTGCCTTCTTGATGGGGCGATGCGGCGGGGCGGCGGCAATGCACGCTCATTAGGCCGACACCGTTCTGAATCCGATATGGGATGCGCCCGCGCTCTCATCCTGCGCATGGCGCGCCTCAGGGCGGTATCGCGCGCAGTAATTGGGAGCGCACAGGAACGATCCGCCCTTGATTACCCGGGCCCGGACATCGGGTTGGCCCGGATAGTAGCTGGGGTTGCCGTTGGGGTTTTCCGGAAAGGCGCCGTGGCCCGGCAGATACCAGCTGCGGGTCCATTCCCAGGCGTTGCCGATCATGTCGTCCAGCCCGAAGCCGTTGGCTTCATAGCATCCGACCGGCGCCAGGCGCGGATGGCCGTCGTCGTTGGTGTTCTCGACCGGGAAGCTGCCTTGCCAGGTGTTGGCCTTGCGCGGACCAGGCTGATCGAGGCTTTGTTCCGCCCCGGCGCGAGCGGCATATTCGAACTGCTCCTCGCTGGGCAGGGCGCGTCCCTTCCACGCCGCATAGGCCAGGGCGTCGGAATAGGCGACGTGAACCACGGGCAGATTGTCGCGTCCGGCCAGCGAACTTTTCGGACCGTCGGGATGGCGCCAGTCCGCGCCCTCGACCCACGACCACCATTGGCTCGGCTCTACCGGCACTTCGCCGGGGCCGGGCGGATCGAAAACGATCGACCCGCCTTCTCGCTCCGCCTGGGTGATGTGTCCGGTGGCGGAGGTGAATTCCGCGAATTGACGGTTCGTCACTTCATGGCGGTCGATCCAGAAGCTGTTTACCCGCGCTTCATAGGCCGGCCCCTCATCGGGATAGGCCGCGTCGCTGCCGAACCGCGCCAGCCCGCCGGGCACCCAGACCTGATCGTCCAGAATGCCCGCGCAGGCAGGCGCCGCCGAGGGCCGCGCCACGCCATCGCTCCCGCCGATGAAGGCGAACGCCACCAGCGGGAGCAGGGCAAGGGCGGTCCTGGCGATCACGGCCGGTAAAGCCTCTGGTCGGGCAGGACGACGCCTACATCCTTGGCGTAAACCTCCCAGGCGGCCTTGAGCTGGTTCAGCCGCTCCGGCTCCTGCGCGCTCAGATCGGTCGTTTCACCCGGATCACTGGCGATATTGAAGAGCTTCCACTCGCCATTGCCGAGATCCACGATCTTCCAGTCGCCTTGCCGGATCGCGCGCGATCCGAACAGTTCGACGCCATAGGCTTCATCCTTGCCATAGACCCGGTCGCTCCCGCCCTTGAGATAGGAGACCCAGCTCTTGCCGCGGATCGGCTCGACCTGCCGCCCCTGAAAGCGGCCCTTGTGATCGGGGATGCCCGCCAGTTCGAGGAAGGTCGGAGCCACATCGGCAACGGAAAGGAAAGCGGTGCCGATTCCCTTCGGCTGGCTCAGCCCCTTGCCGGTGATGAAGGAAACGGTGCGCGTGCCTCCTTCGGTGGCATAGGCCTTGTAAAGCCAGGAAGGAGCGGTGGCCGCTTGCGCCCAGCCAGGGCCGTAGGTGATGAACGATGTCGCGCTGCCCCGATTGTCGAAGCTGTTGTCGGCCGACGCCGCAAGCGCCTGGAATTGCGGGATTTCCGAATGCGTCAGATCCAGCCCTTCGGCGCCATTGTCGGCGAGGAACACGATCACGGTGTTATCGTATTCGCCCGTTTCCTTCAGCGTCTGGATCACCCGGCCGACATTCTGGTCGAGCCGGTCCACCATTGCGGCGTAGATTTCCATATCGCGCGCGGCGACGCGCTGTTCCTCGGCGGATAGCGTGTCCCATTCTCCGTGGCGCAACTGGGGTTGATGGGCGGCGACCTTGGGATCGAGCAGGCCCAGCTCGACCTGGCGCTTCAGCCGCTGCTGGCGCAGCGCCTCGAAGCCCGCGTCATACTTGCCGCGATATTTGGCGATCTCCTGGGGCCGCGCCTGAAGCGGCCAGTGCGGCGCGGTGAAGGCGAGATAGGCGAAGAACGGCTTCCTGCCGTCCGGCCCGGCCCTGGTTGCCTTCAACTGGTCTATCAGCTTGCTGGCGAAAGTGTCGGAAGAATAGAAATCATCCGGCAATTTCGAGAGCGTCTTGCCGTTTTCCCGATAGGTTGCGCCGAACCGCAGCCCGCTGGGCTGGGGATTTTCCGCGAGCCCTATGCCGAAGTGATTGTGCCCGCCTTGCAGCAGGGCGAATGTGTGCTGGAAGCCGCGCGCGTGCGGGTCCTGCTCCGGCGTCAGCCCGAGATGCCACTTTCCCGAAAGCAGCGTGCGATAGCCGCCAGCTTGCAGCAGTTCCGCCAGCGAAGCCACCTGCGGGCGCAGATAGCCTTCATGCCCTTCCTTGCCGCGCTGGTTGGGCGCGACCAGCTCCGCCATCGTGCCGAGACCGGCGCGATGATTGTCGGTGCCCGAGAGCAGCATGGAGCGCGTGGGCGAGCAGGTGGGAGCGGTGTGGAAGCCGGTGAGGCGAACGCCGCTGTTGGCAAGCGCATCCAGATTGGGAGTGTCGATCTCGCCGCCGAAGGCGCCGAGGTCCGAATAGCCGAGATCGTCCGCCACGATGATGAGGAAATTGGGCTTCTCGGGTGTTTCGGCATGGGCTGTGCCGGACAGGGCAGCGACGGCTGCCAGAGCGAGGATAAAGCGGCGCATCAAGCGTCTCTCCGTAAGTTCGGTGGGATGCGGCCACGATCCAGGGAACGAAGATCGCGGCCGCAGTCCCGGGCTGGAGGCTGCCTTATTCGGCGGCTTCCAGGGTCTGCTGCTGGTCCGGAACGATCGCCCGGCTGCGGCTGCCGTCGATCGCGATCGGCACATCTCCGGCGATCGTCGCGCGGCGCAGAGTTCGGCGCTGAAGCCCGAAGTCGGCGATGGCGCGATGCTGGGTGGAACGATTGTCCCAGATCGCCACGTCATTCGCCCGCCAGCGCCAGCGCACGGTGTTTTCCGGCTTGGTCACATGCTCCTGCAGGATCGCGAGCAGGCGTTGCGAATCCGGCCCGCTCAGCCCGACGAACTTCTTCACGAAGTGGCCGACAAGCAGCGCCCTTTCGCCGGATTCGGGATGAACCCGAACGACCGGATGCTCTGTCTCGTAAACCGTCGAGGCGAAGATTTCCTTGTGGTAATTGATGCGGTCGGTAGGCGCATTCGCGAAAGCCGATGCATAGTCATAATCGTTGGTGTGGACTGCCCAGAGGTTGTCCACCAGCGTCTTCAGCGCATCGGGCAGTTCCTCATAGGCGGTCACGCCATTGGCCCACAGCGTGTCGCCCCCTGCTTCAGGAATATTGATCGCGCGCAGGATCGAAGCTTCCGGATAAGCGGGCACGAAGGTTACGTCGGTATGCCAGCTCGAAGCGGCGTAGCCTTCCTTGGAATCCAGATCGAGCAGGAATCTGGAGCCTTCCGCGACCGGCACCGTCGGATGAGCCACCGGCTCGCCCAGGCGCGCCGCAAAAGCTTCCTGGCCGGCATCGTCCAGATGGATCTGGTCGCGGAAGAAGATCACCTTGTGCCGGATAAGCGCGGCGCGGATGGCCGCGACCGTCGCGTCATCGAGATCCCCGGATAGGCGGATACCGCGAATTTCCGCGCCGATCCGGCCTGCGACTGGCACGATGTCCAGCGGGCTGTCGGCTTCTCGGGCGTTCACGAAGTCATGCGTGATTACAGTCATGGGTATTCTCCTTTCAGGAATTCAGGATTTGAGGCTGGGGCCGACCGGGCGGTCGCCAATGATCGTCACCCGTTCCATGTGGCGGGCGTCGGTGTAGTCCGGCACGGCGTAGTGCTGCGTGGCGCGGTTGTCCCAGAAGGCGATGGAGCCGGGCTTCCAGCTCCAGCGGACCTGGAACTCGGGGCGCTTCACCTGGTCGAAGAGGCGCGTCAGCAGCGCTCGGCTTTCACTCTCCTCCAGGCCGACGATGCGGCGGGTGAAGACCGAGTTGACGTAAAGGACCTTTTCCCCCGTTTCCGGATGTATCCGGACGACGGGATGCTCAACCGGAGGATATTGAGATCTCAGCGCTTCACGCTTTTCCTCGGTGTCGAGGAATTGCAGGAAGATTTGCGGATCGTGGATTGCGGTCAAGCCGTCGATCCGCTCCTTGGTTTCATCGTCGAGCGTTTCGTAAGCTGCCACCGCATTGGCGAAGACCGTGTCTCCACCCAGCGAAGGGGAGACGCGCTGGATCAGGATCGAGGCGGCGGAAGGCTCCGCGCGGAACGTGGTGTCCGCATGCCAGTTGCCATCGCTCGTCTGGCGGTATTTGCCGGCCAGTTCCTGCGAAATGAGCGGCAGGATCTCCGGATAGTCCGGCAGCGAGAATACCGGATGCACCTCCAGTTCACCAAACGCCGCGCCAAGCGCGATATGCTGTTCGCGGGTCAGGTTCTGGTCGCGGAAGAACAGCACCCGGTAGTGAAGCAATGCCGCGCGCAAGGCATCCCGCGTCAGGCCGTCCAGAGGACGGGAGAGGTCTATACCCGAAACGAGTGCGCCAAGGCTTGGCTGGAGAGGGGTTACATCGAACAGCTCGGTTCCGGCGTCGCGTTCCAGCAATTGGACTGTCATTGGAGTTCTCCTTTCCCTTACAGTTTGGTGCGCACGGTCACGCCATAGGTCCGGGGATCGCCCACCTGGCCGGTGACAATGCCGGTGTTGACTGGCGAAAGGCTGAGGAAATAATCCTTGTCGAACAGGTTCTTGCCCCAGATCGAAACATCCCACAGCCCGTCGGACGAGCGGAAGCCGATGTGGGCATTGGCCAGGCCGTAAGCGGGGATTTTCGCCCAGGCCGAGTTGCTGGACGAAGTGTTGAAGGAAGACCGGTGCGACCAGTCGGCATGGGCGTAGAGTTCAAGCTCGCGCCCGCCGAGCGAGCCCGCCGGCAAATTGCCGTCGACACCCAGGGAGTAGGTGAATTTAGGCACGCCCGGCAGCCGATCGCCGGACAGATCCTGTATCGCCGAGATATTGAGACGTTCGACCGCCTGCGGGGCGTTGGTATATTCGCGATAGGTCGCATCGGCATAGGCGATGGAGGCGTTGAAGCTGAAACGCTGGCTGGGAGCGAAAGTCAGATCGGCCTCGAAGCCGCGCGAGCGAACCTTCGGAATGTTGGCGATATACTGCCTGTAGTTGACCGTGTTCTGGACCTGCTCGGTGATCGCGGTCTGATAATCCGAGATCTCGGTCCAGTAGAGCGCGCCATTCAGGGTCAGGCGGCGATCGAGGAACTGGGACTTGAAGCCCACTTCGTAGGCATCGACCTTTTCCGGCCGGACCTCCGCCTCGATCCCGGCCGGCAAATTCGTAAGGTTGAGGCCGCCAGACTTGTTGCCGCGCGAATAGCTTGCATAGAGCAGGGCATCGGGCGCGATCTTCCAGCTCAGCGAGACCAGGCCCGACAGGCTGTTGTCGGTGAAGCTGGTGGAATAGCTGGTGATCGGATTGAACTGGTTGCGGATGGCGGTGGCCGTCGCCTGCAAATCCGGCAGGGTGGAAAGATCGATGCCGGCGACCCAGAACTGGCTGAACGCGCCTTCCTTCTTCTCATGGGTGTAGCGCAGGCCGCCCGTCAGCGTCAGCGTATCGCTGACCTTCCAGTCGAGCTGGCCGAAGGCAGCGACCGTCTTGGTCTCCGGCGTCGAGGTGGAATTGGCTTCGAAACCGTCGAGCGCGGCTTCCCATGCGGCAAGGGAAGTCGGTGCGGTCGGCGGCCTGTTCCAGAGCGCCGCCGCCGGCCCATAGGCAGACTTGCCGTAGCCGCGAATGATCTGCCAGAAATAATAGCCGCCCACGACATAGCTGACCGGCCCGTCGCCTTTCGAGGCCACGCGGATTTCCTGGCTGAACTGGCGCTGGCGGTTTGCCTGCTGCGCCTTGGTGATGATCGGCAGCGAGGTGCTGTCGCCATCGTTTGCCGGATTCCAGTCCCACCAGCGATAGGCGCTGATGGCGGTCAGGGCCGCGCCGCCGAGATCCCAGTCCAATTGGCCGGAAACGCCATAACCCGCCATGTTCGACTGGTAATGGCTGTTGGCTTCGCCGCGACGGGCGAACGGGTCGATTGTCGGCAGGACGTAGTCCGGGAAGCGGGCGGCCCGCGTGGTGAAATTGTTGGGGATCGCGGCCCCGTTTTCATAGGTGGTGTTGTTCGCGACGAAGAGATTCATCACGAAGTTCTGCTTCTGGCGCGAATAGTCGCCGATGATCTTGAGTTCGACGTCCTCGCTGGGCGTGAACAGCAGCTGCCCGCGGATGCTGGCGTTGTAATAGTCCTGCGCCCGTTCGTCCTGCGTCACATTGTAGAGGTAGCCCCGCCGTTCGGTCAGCGCTCCGCTGACGCGCACCGCCAGCAGGTCGGGGACGAGCGCCCCGGACGCGGAAGCGCGCAACTGGTAGTAACCGTAATTGCCGACCGACGCCTCGCCGGAGAACTCCGGATCGAAGCTGGGCTTACGGCTGGTGATGTTGATAACGCCCGAGGTGGTGTTCTTGCCGAACAGGGTGCCTTGCGGGCCGCGCAGCACCTCTATGCTTTGCAGGTCGACGAGATCGAACTGGGAAAGCCCGACACGGCCGTAATAGACATTGTCGATATAGAAGCCGACGCCGTTCTCCAGGCCGTCGTTGGTCAGCGCGACATTGCTGCCCAGGCCCCGGATATTGATGTTGGTGTTGCGCGGATTGAAGCTGAACACCTGCAGGCTGGGCACCTGCTGCTGGATCTGGGTCAGCGTGTAGTCGCCGCGCCGCTCGAGCGATTCCGCGCTGACGACGCTGAGCGCGATCGGCACGTCCTGCGCGTTCTCGTCGCGACGGCGCGATGCAGTCACCACGATGGCGTCCGACAAGTCGCTTTCGGCAGCTGTCGAGAGCGAGGCCGAAGCATCCGCCACGGTATTGATGTCGCTTTCGGCATGTGCGGTGCCGGGAAGGGCGAGGAAAGCGCTTCCCGCGAAAAAGGCAGCCTTGTGCCTGGATGAAAGGCGCGGGGCGGTTTCCCTCTTTTTTGCCCGCGCGCCGGAATAAACGAATGAATCCATGTTATATAATGCCCTGAAACCTTGAGAAAAAAGTCATCTGTCAACCTGCGTTGGCCGCAGGCCATGGCCGACCAGAAGCCAGCAGCGCAGGCGAAAACCTGGTCCGTAAGCCGGGCCGCATCGGGGCCGGCGGACAGCCGGATGCATCTGGCAAGCCCAGACAAGCCAGCGTCGACTGCGCTGAAATCACGAAGAGGGATGACGGACGCCTACACCCGGCTCCAGCGTGTCGCTGGAAGCATCGAAGGCGTTCAGGCCAGGCCTGACAGCTGCCCGATCATATCTTCATTGGCTATGGATTGCTGATTGAATGCATGCGCATCGTATCACCTCATCGAAGTTGAGGGGAACACGGTGCTTGGCGTTGTCGCCTGAGCATCGCGCGCTTTAGCGGTTGGTAACGCGGAGCAAGCTGCTTCCCGATCAAAAGCCGCGGACCCCGAAGAAGCGAAAGAGGCAGGCGGGATCAGACTTGCCTCTTGAAAGTCAAGCTAGTGAGTAGACATATTGCCGTCAATGATAGTTTGTCTTTGCGACCCTCAAGCCAAGCCATAGTGAGCCGGTTTTACGGCAAATTACGCTTCCGGAAACTTGCCTGAATTTTGTCCGCAGGAAAGCTGAGTTGCTCCCCTGTTTCGGAAGGAAATCCAGTATTTTCATTTATTTGACCAGTGCTTCCCCCACCAGATTCTGCGCTTCGGCGCCGCTCCAGTCGAAATCGCCGGCGATCCGCCAGACCTCGCGCCCTTGCGCGTCGTACAGGAGAGTCATCGGCAAATTGGCTCCGCCATAATGGAACGCCAGTTCGTTTTCCGGGTCCAGCCACGGTTCCAGTTTTCGGTAGCCGTTTTGCTTGAAGAACGGCGCGACCTTCGCCGCCCCCTGCATGTCCTGACTGATGGTGACGACCCGCAGCTTGCCCTGCATCCGGCTGGCCAGATCGTCCAGCAGCGGCATTTCCTTCACGCAGGGCGCACACCACGTTGCCCAGAGATTGATCAGCGCCGGGGTGCCTTGCAATTCCGGCAGGTGAAGTTTTTGCCCATTGGGATCGGCAAAGGTGAAATCGGGCAGGCGGCTGCCCGCATGGCTGCGGTCGGGCGATCCTGCCGCTGTCGCCGGGCTTCCGGCATTGGCTTGCTCCTTCGCCGCCGGTTGCGCTGGCGGCTGGCTTTGCCTATCGCAGCCGCCATTGATGACGGCGAGGCCCAGGACGGCAAGTGTGAGCGACAGCGAAGGCAATCGGGATAGGGATCTGTCCAAGGGAGGCTCCAACCAGATGTGGGGCGGGCGCTTCGCGGAAGGGCCCAGCGCGATCATGCGCGAGATAAACGCCTCGATTCCCTTCGACAAGGCGCTGTGGCGGCAGGACATCGCCGCATCGAAGGCGCATGTCGCGATGCTCGGCAAGCAGGGCATCGTCTCGCAGGATGATGTGCAGGCGATCAGCGTGGGTCTGGATCGCATCGCGGGCGAATATGCGGCGAACGGGGTTCCGGAGGACTGGAATCTCGAGGACATCCATATGACCACTGAAAGCCGGCTGGCCGAGCTGATCGGCCCGGCGGCGGGGCGGCTGCACACGGCGCGCAGCCGGAACGACCAGGTGGCGACCGATTTCCGGCTGTGGGTGCGCGACGCCATCGATCAGGTGGATGCGGGGCTGGCCGAGCTGCAGAAGGCGCTGGTCGCGCGCGCCGGCGAACATGCCGATTCGATCATGCCGGGGTTCACCCATTTGCAGACCGCGCAGCCGGTCACGCTCGGCCATCACCTGATGGCCTATTACGAGATGATCCGGCGGGACAGGTCGCGCTTTGCCGATGCTCGGGCGCGCCTCAATGAAAGCCCGCTGGGTTCGGCCGCCCTGGCAGGCACCGGCTTTCCGATCGACCGCGATGCGACCGCGCAGGCGCTGGGTTTCGAACGGCCCACCAATAACAGCCTCGATGCCGTGTCGGATCGCGATTTCGCGCTGGATTACCTGATGGCTGCGGCGCAATGCTCGCTGCATCTTTCGCGTCTGGCGGAAGAGTTCATCATCTGGGCAAGCCAGCCCTTCGGCTTTGCCGCCCTGCCGGATGCGCTCAGCACCGGCAGCTCGATCATGCCGCAGAAGAAGAATCCGGATGCGGCGGAACTGGTGCGGGGCCACGCGGGGCGGATCGTGGGTTGCGCGACGGCACTTATGGTCACGATGAAGGGCCTGCCGCTCGCCTATTCTAAGGATATGCAAGACGACAAGCCGCCGGTATTCGAGGCGGCCGGGCTGCTGGGCCTTTCCATCGCCGCAATGACGGGAATGGTGGCCGAAACAGCTTTCCGGACGGAACGCATGCGTCAGGCCGCGCAGCTGGGCTATGCGACCGCCACCGACCTGGCCGACTGGCTGGTGCGGCAGGCGGATATTCCGTTCCGCGAGGCGCATCACATCACCGGGGCGGCGGTGAAGCTGGCCGAAAGCAAGGGGATCGCGCTCGAGGCGCTGAACCTGGAGGAATTGCAACAGATCGATTCGCGGATTGGCGAGGCGGTCTATTCTGCGCTATCCGTCGAGGCTTCCGTTGCCGCTCGTTGCAGCCATGGCGGCACCGCGCCGGCGGAAGTCCGCAAGCGCGTGGCCGAAGCGCGGCGCGCGCTGGGCATGGATGGCGCGGCATGAAGGGAAATACAGCGATGCGCGTATTTGCGCTTTTGCCTTTTGCCGCTGCGCTTGCGGCCTGCGGCGCCCGCACGGAACTGCAGCCGGCGCCAGGCGCTCAATTGCCGGTCGCGCCATACGGTGCGACGGAACAGCCGACCGCCGACAAATTGCTGCTGCCAGAGGTGCAGGCCGAGCCGGAGCGCAGTGTGGAATTGCGCAAGCGGTCGGAACAACGGGAGGACGACCCCTTCGACCTTCCGCCGCAGAACTGAAGCGCACGAAAGCGGATAATGGATTATTTTGCTTACAGGGATGGCGTTCTCCATGCGGAGGATGTGCCGCTCGATCAGATTGCCGAAGAGGTGGGAACGCCCGCCTATGTCTATTCGCGCGCCACGCTGGTGCGCCATGCCCGCGTCTTTCGGGAAGCGCTCGATGTGCTGCCGCGCAGGCAGATCGCCTTTGCCGTGAAGTCCAACCCCAATCTCGCGGTGCTCAAGCTGCTTTCAAGCGAGGGGTTCGGGGCCGATGTGGTTTCCGGAGGGGAGCTGGAGCGCGCCCTTGCCGCGGGGATGTCCGCCGAGGGCATCGTCTTTTCCGGGGTGGGCAAGACCCGGGCCGAAATGCTGCGCGGGCTTGAGGCGGGCATCGGCCAATTCAATCTCGAATCCGAGGAAGAAGGTGTGGAGCTTGCGGCGCTTGCCGCCGGGCACGGCTTTACCGCGCGCGCCGCGCTGCGCGTCAATCCGGATGTGGATGCCGGCACCCATGGCAAGATTTCGACCGGCAAGGCCGAAAACAAGTTCGGCGTTCCTTATGACCTTGCAGCGGGCATCTATGCGCGACTCGCCGCCTTGCCGGGCATGGATATGCGCGGGCTTGCCGTCCATATCGGCAGCCAGCTCGCCAGCCTGGACCCGCTGGAGCGGGCCTTCCTGAAAATGGGCGAACTGATGCGCGCCATCCGCGCTCAGGGCGACAGCGTCACCCATATGGATCTCGGCGGCGGGATCGGGGTGCCCTACAAGGCCGGCGAGGTTTTCCCCAGCCCGGCCGAATATGGCGCGATGGTCGCGCGCGTCACCGCCGATTGGGACGTGACCCTGATGTTCGAACCGGGGCGCGTCATTACCGGCAATTCCGGCGTCCTGATAACCCGCGTGATCCGCGTGAAGCCGGGTGTGACCAGCCCGTTCGTGATCGTGGATGCGGCGATGAACGATCTGGCCCGCCCGGCGCTATACGATGCATGGCACGATTTTATCGCCATCCGCCCGTCTGGAGAGACGATCACCGCCAATATCGTCGGCCCGATCTGCGAAAGCTCCGACACTTTCGCGATGGGGCGGGCCATCGATGCCGTGAAGCCGGGCGATCTGGCCGCGTTCCGCACTGCCGGGGCCTATGGCGCGACCATGGCGAACACATACAACAGCCGCCCGCTCGTCCCTGAGGTCATGGTCGATGGCGATCGGTGGGCCATCGTCGCCAATCGCATAGATCCGGCTGCGATTCTCGCGGCGGAGCGGGTTCCGGACTGGCTGGCCGAATGAGAAGCCTGCCGCTTTTCCACCGCATCTCCGGGCAGCCGGTGATCGTGCTGGGGGAAGGAGAAGCGGCTGAGGCCAAGCGGCGGCTGGTGGAACGGGCGGGAGGCGTCGTCGTCGCCGACCCCGAAGAAGGCATCCGACGGAATGCGCGGCTCGCATTCGTCGCCCATGACGAGTCCGTCAGGGTCGAAGCCGCTTCGGAGCGGCTGCGCGAGGCGGGTGTGCTCGTGAATGCTGCCGACCGTCCGGATCTATGTGATTTCACTGTGCCGAGCGTGCTCGATCGTGATCCGGTTCTGATCGCAATCGGTACGTCGGGCGCTTCTGCCGGTCTGGCCAAGGCCATTCGCCTGCGGCTGGAAACCCTGCTGCCGCAACGATTGGGAGTACTGGCCAAAGCGCTCAACTCTGCCCGTTCAGCCTTGCGTGCCAGGTGGCCTGATGCCGGGGAACGGCGGCGTGCGCTGGATGCGGCGCTGGCGGAAGGGGGAGCGCTGGACCCGTTGCGTGAGCAATCCGCCGATGCCGTGCCCGAATGGCTTGAGAATGCTCCGCCCGGAACGGAGGCCGGGCTGATCGAGATCGAACTCACCAGCGACGATCCGGAGGATCTGACGCTGCGCCAGGCCCGGCTGCTCGGCTCGGCGGATGCGATCCTGTATACGGCAGGGGTTGCGTCCGCCATTCTTGCCCGCGCCCGGGCGGATGCCGTGCGGCACTGCGTATCGAACGATCCGCCCGGGGCAAGCGGCAGGGAAGGACTGGTGATCCTGTTGCGGCGGCAGTGAGGTCAATCCTGGAACGCGCTGCCCGACAAGGCGTCGATCGCGGCTTGAAGGATGACCGCGGCAGCCGCTGAATCGATGCGGCCAGCGCGCTTTGCCCGGCTCATGTCCTGATCGATCAGGCTGCGTTCCGCACTGGCGGTGGACCAGCGCTCGTCCCAGAGCAGTATCGGCAGCCCGAGAACCCCGAGATTGCGCGCGAAGGCCCGGTTCGCCTGTGCGCGGGGACTTTCGCTGCCATCCATGTTGAGAGGCAGGCCGATCACCAGCCCGGCGACCCCTCGTTCCACCGCCAGGGCCTCCAGCGCCGCCTTGTCGCGCGCGAACTTGCCGCGCGGGAAAGTCTTGCCCGGCGAGGCGAACCGCCAGCCGGCATCGCAGAAGGCGGTGCCGATGGTCTTGGTGCCGGGGTCCAGCCCCATCAGCACGCCGCCATCGGGCAGGGCTGCGCGCAATTCCGCGGCCTGGGCCGTAATCAGTGGCTGGCTGCCCACGCCTGCACCCGCTTGCCGACATCGGCTTCCAGATTTCGCCAGAACAAGGGAATATCATAGACGTGATAATTGTTCCCCGGCAGGACATATTGGCCAAGCTTGGGCGGTTCGCCGATCAGCAGCAGGCCGGATGGATCGCAGCGGGCGGGAACCATGCCCGGCTTGATCTTGGCGTCCTTGAGATCGCGGTCGGGCACCAATGTTCCCAGATTATCCTTCGCCGGCGCTTCGCCGCCGATAACTCCGGTCAGCGGATTGGTGCACAGAATCGCGCTGTTCCCGCGCAATTGCCCATCGAAACCGACGGACTGGGCATAACGGTCCATGACCATGGCGGGATCGGCCGGTTCCGCGAAGCTGGACCAGGCGATGATGCAGCCGGTCTGATCCGGCTTCTCGCAGGGCGGCATGCCCAGGGAAGGAAGGTCGTGCTCTACTGAAATGGGCCAGCCGATCGGATAGGCGGCGACGATCCGCCGGGCAAGCGGCGTGCCCGCCACATGCTCCTTGAGCAGCCGGGTCAGATGGAGCGCCCCCTGGCTGTGCCCGGCCAGAACAATCGGCATCTTCTCGTCGACGCTGGAAAGAAAGAACTCGAAGGCCTGCTCCACGTCCTTGTAGGCGGCATCGAGCGCCATCTGCGCCTCCGGCGCATCGGTCAGGAAGGCGCCGAACGTTGCCTGACGATAGCGCGGCGCCCAGATCTCGCTCGCCGCGTCGAAGGGACTGGCCATCCCGCGCAGGAAGATACGGGCGCGCTCCTGCGATTCCTCGTCGTCCAGCGGGGCGTTCCAGTACGAACGCTGAAGATAGCTGGTGGGGTGGATGAAAAACACCGCGAACGAAGGGCCGACCTCGGTGGGATCGGTCGAATCCACGGGAGCGGGGGAAGGGAGCGGCGCTGCGTTTGCAGTATTCGCAGGCGGTGTGGAAGCGTCTTCGTCCAATGCTTCCGGCGAGGGCTGCCAGCGCGAAGGATCGTCCTGCCCGATGCCGGGCCGGGAAAACCACATGGCCGGGTCTTCATAAGCGTTTGGAGCCAGCGATGCCTGCTGCACGAACTCGCTGCGGGGGACGAAGGCGAATTCGGTCAGCTCGCGCGACCATATCCGGAGAGCGAACAGCGCGGCAATGACCAGCACGGTCAGCAGCGCGATGAGGTAGAGGAACTTGCGGGCCATATCAGTTGGTAGAAACGCTTTCCTGTTGTTGATCGATCCTGCGCGATCGCCGTTGAAGCGCGACCTTGGCCATCGCCACCAGCGGATCGGCCAGCGTCAGCCCGATAATCCCGAACAACACGCCGAGAATCAGCTGCGCGGCCAGCACCAGGGCGGGCGCGAGATCCACGGTCTTGCGGGCGATCATCGGCACCAGGATATATCCGTCGATGGTCTGCACCGCGAAATAGACGCCCAGCGTATAGAGGCCCATTTCCGTCCCGCCCGAAAATCCGACGAGCACCATCAATAGGCCCGATACGATCGCCCCGATATTCGGAATGAACGCGAGCAGGCCGGTCAGCAGCCCCAGCAAGGCGGCCATCGGAACCCCGTAGAGCGCAAGCAAGGCCCAGGTGAACACGCCTTCGACAACCATTCCCAGCAGCCGTCCGCTCAACAGCCGACGCAGGGTATAGGCCATCTCATCGGCCATTTCCGCGAAATCCTCGCGCTGGTCTTCCGCGATCATCCAGGCAATGCCACGCTGGTAGATATGCGGCTCCAGCGCGATGTAAATGCCCAGCACGACGATCAGGACGAGGTTTGCGAAGCCCCCGATCAGCCCGCCGAGCGCCCGGGTCACGCTGCCGACCCCGCTGAAAAGCTGCTGGGCCAAACCCTTGATGTCGTCGATCCGGATATGGACGCCCATGCCTTGCAGCCAGGCATTCGCAAGGGAGAGCTGGCTGTCGACGAGGGCGGGAAGCTGGGCCGCCTGTTCCGCGATCTGATAGCCGGCGAACTGGATCAGCCAGGCGAGAAACGCCGCCGCCCCGATCAGCACGATCGCGATTCGCCAGCCGCGCCCGATCGGAAGCACCCGCCCTAGCAGGCGAGCGCCTCCGTCGATCATGCAGGCGAAGACCATCGCGCCGAAGATGACGAGCAGGGGCTGCACGAGATAGACGGCGAGCGCCACGAGGCCGACCATCGCGGTCCACACCAGCGCCCGCCTTGCCTCGAACCTGAGCCGGGGATCGCTTAGCTGGGCCGGGCTGGAACCGATCAATTCGGCGGATGCTTCGTCATTGTCGCTCATCGGCGTTCCCTTGTGGCATTATGGCGGGCCGCAGGGATCGCCATGCTCTCCCGCCGCGAAGGGCATCCCACCAGCTCAAGGGATTCAGCGTTTCGCTGCCATTGAGGGAGAAGGTGATGAACTCGGCCCGTCCGCCGATATTCTCCAGAGGGACCGGCCCGCCCAATCCGCGCTCGAAAGTCTCGGCCCGGCTGTCAGCGGAATGATCGCGATTGTCGCCCATCAGGAAGACATGGCCCGCAGGCACCGTGATCTCGGCCATATCGTCCAGACGCTGGTGCAGATGGTCTATCACCACATATGTCGCGCCGTTGGGAAGAGTCTCGCGCAATGCGGGCAATTCGCAGACATCCAGCCCGGAAGGTTTGCGAATCCTGAGGCCGGGATAGGATTCGGGATCGCAAGGAGCGTTCGCATCTATCGGCAGTTCGATCGGGGCTTCGATCGTTTGCGGCACCGGCTTTCCATTCAGGATGATCTGCCCGTTCACCAGCGCGATCCGGTCGCCCGGCAAGGCGACCACCCGCTTGATGTAATCTTCATCGAGTTCCGGCGGGACCGCGATCACGATGTCGCCATATTCGGGAGTGGCGGGGAACAGGCGCCCCTTGAAGCGCGGAAGAACGTGGAAAGAGGCGGAGACCCACGACCAGCCGTAGGGATATTTGCTCACCACCAGCCGGTCGCCCACCAGCAGGTTGGGCATCATCGATTGGGAAGGGATATAGAAGGGCTTCGCGATGAAACTGTGGAAGGCGAGGACCGCCAGCAGCATCAGCCCGAGTCCGCGAATCTCCGCCACCCAATTCACCCGCTCGGATTTCGGATCGCCATCTTCGACAGACTGTATGTTCCCGTTCATAAGGGCCGCGCCTCGATAACGATGAAGGCCTGCGCCCAGGGATGATCGTCGGTAAGCGTGAGATGCACGATCGCTTCGTATCCTGCGGGAGTGATGGAGGCCAGCCGCACCGCCGCACCGCCGCTCAGCGCAAGGGTGGGCGCGCCCGACCGGGCATTGATTACTCCGATGTCCTTCATGAAAACTCCCTGGCGGAAGCCTGTGCCGACCGCCTTCGAAAACGCTTCCTTGGCGGCGAAGCGCTTGGCGTATGTGCCTGCGCGGGTGAACGGGCGGCGCGCCGCCCTGGCGCGCTCGATCTCGGTAAACACCCGTCTCTCGAAACGTTCCCCGAAACGATCCAGCGACGCCTGAATGCGTTCGATGCTGCACAGGTCGGAGCCAATGGCGATAATCATCGGGCGGCGTCCATCAAGTCACGCATTCTGCGCACCGCTTCTTCAAGCCCGACGAAAACCGCCTCGCCCACGAGATAGTGGCCGATGTTCAGTTCCGTCAGCTGGGGGATGGCGGCAATCGGCTGGACATTCTCATAGGTCAGGCCGTGCCCGGCGTGAGGCTCGATCCCGTTCCTAGCCGCGAGCGCGGCCATATCGCCGAGGCGCTTCAATTCCACTGCCCGGGCATCCCCTTCCGCATGGGCATATTCCCCGGTGTGAAACTCGACCACCGGCGCATTGAGTCGCATCGCGGCTTCGATCTGTCTCGGGTCCGGGGCGATGAACAGGCTGACGCGGATGCCGGCGTCGAGCAGGCGGGATACCACCGGCTGCAGCATATTGTGCTGCCCGGCTGCGTCGAGTCCCCCCTCGGTCGTGCGTTCCTCGCGCCGCTCCGGCACGATGCAGGCCGCGTGCGGGCCGTGGCGCAGGGCGATCTCCAGCATTTCGCCGGTAGCCGCCATTTCGAGATTGAGCGGCAGTTCGGATATTTCACGGATGCGGGCAAGGTCATCGTCGCGAATGTGGCGGCGATCTTCCCGCAGATGGATGGTGATCCCATCTCCGCCCGCCTGCGCCACGATCCGGGCCGCCCGCGCGGGATCGGGATGATCTCCGCCGCGCGCGTTGCGGATCGTCGCGACGTGATCGATATTCACGCCAAGCCTCAGCTTGCCGGGAAACGGCTGGCTGCCCATCACCATGCCCTCAGGCCTTTGCCCGGCTGCCGGGCTTTTCCACGGGAATCGCGGCCAGCCCGGATGGCAGTTCGTCCGCGGCGTAGGTGGGGAACGACAGGCTCACCAGCGGATGGAAGGGGACGCCCAGATCCACGGCGCCGCCGGAACGGTCGACCAGTGCGGCGGCCGCGATCACTTCGCCGCCTGCTTCCGTGACCGCGGCCATGGCCTCGCGCGAGGACAGGCCGGTGGTGACGACGTCCTCCACCAGCAGCACTTTCTCCCCTTGGGCGATGGTGAAGCCGCGGCGCAATTCGAACGTGCCGGTGGGGCGCTCCACGAAGATCGCGTCCTTGCCCAGGGCGCGGCCCATCTCATGGCCGAAAATGATGCCGCCCATGGCGGGCGAGACTACCTTGTCGATAGCCTGGCGCAGATCGCGAGACATTTCGGCGGCAAGGGCGACAGCCAGCCGTCCGGCGCGATCCGGATTCATGAGCACGCGCGCGCATTGCAGGTAATGGGCGCTGTGGCGGCCCGAGGATAGGAGGAAATGGCCTTCGAGCAGCGCGCCGCTTGCGCGGAACTCGGCTAGTACCTCTTCGTCTGTCATGCTGGTTTTCCAAGTCCTTCGATTGCAGGACGGTCCCTTGCGCGCGGGGGATGCTCAGGCGACTGTCAAAAATATCCCTAGAAGCGCTTGAGGCACGGGGCAAGCGCGCGTATAGGGCGCGCAAATCGCGCCTCTTCCGGGTGTGGAATGGCCATTGAGGCCGCATTGTTCAGAGAGCGGAAAGCGTCAGTGACGATGAACTTCGGCAAAACTGCCCGCAGGGGGGCGAACACCTTGCTAACCGGCCTTGTGGCCCTTGCCGCAGCGGTTCTTCCGCAGGTGGCTGCAGCGCAGGAGGCCGTGGCCGAAGCCGCCAACGCCGCCCCGGTTGCGGCCCCCGCCACCAGCGAGGCTGCGGCTCCCGCGGCGGTGCCGGCCGCCGAGGGAATCGCCCGCATGATGCCGGAAGCCGGCAAGGGCATGCCGGTCGAGGGCGGGCTGGGCTTTCAGGATCAGTATTCCCCGATCGGGGAATATGCGCTCTGGATGCATGATGGCGTGCTGCTGCCGATCATCACCGTGATTACTCTGTTCGTGCTGGGCCTGATGCTGTGGGTGATCGCCCGCTACAACCGGCGCGCGAACAAGGTTCCTTCGCGGACCAGCCACAACACGCTGATCGAGGTGGTCTGGACGCTGGTTCCGGTGCTGATTCTGGTCGGGATCGCGATCCCGTCGATCGACCTGCTGGCCAAGCAGTTCAAGTCGCCGCCGGCCAATGCGCTGACCGTGAAACTTACCGGCAGCCAATGGTTCTGGACCTACAGCTTCCCCGACAATGGCGAAGTCGAGTTCGACTCGAAGATGCTCAATATTCCGGGCGCCCCCGTGATCAACGCGGGCGTGCGGGAAGTCGGTTCCGATCCGAGCGACGGCCCCTCCCACCTCGAAGTGGACAATCGCCTGGTGCTTCCGGTCGGTGAGCCGATCCGCCTCCAGGTCACCGCATCTGACGTGATTCACTCCTTTGCCGTCCCCGCGCTCTGGTTCAAGCTGGACGCGGTTCCGGGCCGCCTCAACGAGAAGATGATCTTCATCAAGGAGCCTGGCGTCTATTACGGCCAGTGTTCGGAGCTTTGCGGCGTGAAGCATGGCTATATGCCGATCGCCATCGAGGCTCGTCCGCGCGCCGAATTCGAGGCCTGGCTGCTTGCCAAGGGCGGCAGCTTCGCCAGCAAGGAAAAGCCCGCCGTCGCTCCAGCCGCTGCTCCGGCGCCTGCCGATGCCGCATCGCCGGCTCCGGCCGCCGGAACCGCGAAACAAGAAGCCCCGGCCCCTGCGGCCTGACGAACGCTATCAAAGCATAAGGTTACGCTGAACTATGGCTACCACCGCTGAAACCTTCCAGGGTCACGCCGAAGCGCACGATCATGATCATGACCATGATCACAAGCCTGGCTTCTTCGCTCGCTGGTTCATGTCCACCAACCACAAGGACATCGGAACGCTCTATCTGATCTTCGCGATCTTTGCGGGCGTTATCGGTGGCGGTATTTCCGGCATCATGCGGGCCGAGCTTGCCGAGCCGGGCATCCAGTATCTGCAGTGGTGGACCGGCTTCCTCGGCGGCAATGCGCAGAGCTTCGACGAGGCGCTGCACCTCTGGAACGTGCTGATTACGGCCCATGGCCTGATCATGGTGTTCTTCATGGTCATGCCGGCGGTTATCGGCGGTTTCGGTAACTGGTTCGTGCCGCTGATGATCGGCGCGCCGGACATGGCGTTTCCGCGCATGAACAACGTTTCCTTCTGGCTCACCGTGGCCGGGTTCTGCTCGCTGATGTTCTCGGCCTTCGTGCCGGGCGGGACCGGTAATGGTGCCGGCGTGGGCTGGACGGTCTATGCGCCGCTTTCGACCTATGGCTCTCAGGGGCCCGCGGTCGACTTCGCGATCTTCTCGTTGCACCTTGCCGGCGCCGGCTCGATCCTCGGCGCGACCAACTTCATCACCACCATCTTCAACATGCGCGCTCCGGGCATGACGCTCCACAAGATGCCGCTGTTCGTGTGGTCGGTGCTCGTCACCGCCTTCCTGCTGTTGCTGTCCCTGCCGGTGCTCGCCGCTGCGATCACCATGCTGATTACCGACCGCAACTTCGGCACGACCTTCTTCGATCCGGCGGGCGGCGGCGATCCCGTGCTGTACCAGCACCTGTTCTGGTTCTTCGGCCACCCCGAAGTCTACATCATGATCCTGCCGGCCTTCGGCATCATCAGCCAGATCGTGGCGACCTTCTCCAAGAAGCCGGTGTTCGGCTATCTCGGCATGGCCTACGCCATGGTCGCGATCGGGGTCGTCGGCTTCATCGTGTGGGCGCACCACATGTATACGACCGGCCTCGACGTTAACACGAAGATGTATTTCACCGCGGCGACCATGGTGATCGCGGTGCCGACCGGGGTGAAGATCTTCAGCTGGATCGCCACGATGTGGGGCGGCAGCCTGGAGTTCAGGTCGCCGATGGTCTGGGCGCTTGGCTTTATCTTCCTGTTCACCGTTGGCGGCGTCACCGGCGTCGTTCTCGCCAATGGCGGCGTCGACGACAATTTGCACGACACCTATTACGTGGTTGGCCACTTCCACTACGTGCTGTCGCTGGGCGCCGTGACCGGCCTGTTCGCAGGGTTCTACTACTGGTTCCCGAAGATGAGCGGGCGGATGTATTCCGAGATTCTCGCTCACGTCCATTTCTGGATCTTCTTCATCGGCGTGAACATGATCTTCTTCCCGATGCACTTCCTGGGCATGCAGGGTATGCCGCGCCGCTATCCGGACTATGCGGAAGCCTACGCCCATTGGAATCACATCGCGTCGATCGGTTATGAGATCATGGCGGTTTCGATCGGCGTGTTCTTCGTGAACATCGTTTACGCCTTCGTTGCCGGCAAGAAGGCCGAAGACAATTACTGGGGCGAAGGCGCAACGACGCTGGAATGGACCTTGTCCAGCCCGCCGCCGTTCCACCAGTTCGAGACTCTGCCGGTGATCGAGGACAAGGGTCACCACTGAGATGTGCCGCGTCCCCTTCTTCAGGGGGCCGGTCAAGTGTTCCAATGACGGGGGCTGGCGTTAGCCGGCCCCCGCATTCCTTTCCCGGAAGGGAAACGCCAAAAGGCTTATGTCGAAAACCGTGCCTCAAACGCTTCCAGCCGATTGGCGCGATTTCTTCGCGCTGACCAAGCCGCGTGTGATGAGCCTGGTGATCTTCACCGGCCTGTGCGGCTTGCTGGCGGCGCCCGGTTCGATCCATCCCGTGCTCGGGTTCACCGCCATTCTCTGCATTGCGGTGGGCGCCGGAGGGGCGGCCGCGCTGAACCAGTGGTGGGAAGCGGATATCGACGCGGGCATGAAGCGGACGGCGCAACGGCCCTTGCCCGCGGGCCGGATGGACCCGGTCAGCGCCCGCGATTTCGGGGTTGGCCTCTCGGTCGCGTCCGTGCTTGTGATGGGGCTTGGTGTAAGCTGGCTGGCTGCCTCGATCCTTGCCATATCGATCGTCTATTACGCCGTTGTCTATACGATCTGGCTCAAGCCACGCACGCCGCAGAATATCGTGATCGGCGGCGGGGCGGGGGCCTTCCCGCCGCTGATCGGATGGGTTGCGGTCACTGGCGAAATAACGCTGATGCCGGTGCTGCTGTTTGCGATCATCTTCTTCTGGACGCCCCCGCATTTCTGGGCGCTCGCGCTGTTCGTGCAGAGCGACTACGCCAAGGTCGGGATTCCGATGCTCCCGGTTGTCGCCGGGGAAAAGGCGACCAGACGCCAGATACTGATCTATTCGATCATCCTCCTGCCGCTTTCCGCCACGCCCTGGCTGATCGGCGGGACCGGGGCGATCTACGGGATTTCGGCGCTCGTTCTTTCCGGGCTGTTCCTGGGCTTGTCCCTGCCTGTGGCTTTCCGCCGCCGGCGGGGAGAGGACGATCCGATGTCTCCGGAAAAGCGACTTTTCGGATTCAGTGTGCTATATCTTTTTGCGCTCTTCGCGGCGCTGGTTGCGGATCGGCTGATTTAGGTGCAGGACGAAGCCATGAATGGCGAATTCAAACCCGATGAGGAATACCGCCGCCGCCAGCGCGCCCGCAACAACGTGCTGGGGGTGATTCTGGCCGGATTTGCAGTGCTGATCTTCGCGATCACCATCGTGCGGATGAAGGAAGGCGGATGAGCAGGGCCGCCACCGATCGCAGGAATCGCAAGGTCGGTTTGCTGGCGTTGGTGCTTGCCGCTTCGATGCTGGCGCTCGGCTTCGCGTCCGCGCCGCTTTATCGCTTGTTCTGCCAGGTCACCGGCTTTGGCGGAACCACCCAGCGGGCCACCGAAGCGCAGGCCGCGCAAGTCTCCGCGGGCAGCGAAATGATTTCCGTCCGCTTCGATGGCAATGTGGAGCGGGGGATGCCGTGGTCTTTCCGCCCGGAACGTTCGACGGATACGGTCAATCTGGGGGCTCGGGACCTGGCGATCTACATCGCGCGCAATAATTCCGATCGCCCGATTACCGGCATGGCCACCTTCAACGTGGAGCCGGAGCAGACCGGGCGGTATTTCAACAAGATACAGTGCTTCTGCTTCACCGAGCAAACCCTGCAGCCCGGTGAGGAAGTGCGCATGCCCGTGATCTTCTACGTCGATCCCGAGATCGCGAAGGACGAGAACGCGAAGGATGTGCAGCAGATCACCCTGAGCTATACTTTCCATGAGGCGAAGAAACCCGCTTCGTAACCTCTGGACCACAGCGAAACAGGACGATAAGGGGCGCGGGGCAGGCGCGACGCGCCACAAATTCAGGAAGCACGATTCATGGCCGGCACGAAGAACCACGATTACCATATCCTGCCTACCGATCCGTGGCCTCTGATTGGCTCGATCTCGGCACTGACCTTCACCAGCGGCATGGTGCTGTTCATGCACGATATGGCCTATGGCCATCTGGTTCTGGGTCTGGGCCTCGCGGGGCTGATCGCCACCTTCTTCAGCTGGTTTTCCAATATCGTGAAGGAAGCGCAGGCAGGCGACCACACCCCTGTCGTGCAGCTTCACATGCGTTATGGCATGATCCTGTTCATCGCTTCGGAGGTCATGTTCTTCGTTGGATGGTTCTGGAGCTGGTTCGATTTCGCGCTGTTTCCGTCGCAATTGGCGGAAGTCGTGGGCGGGCAGTTCCCGCCCAAGGGGATCGAAGCGGTCATGGACCCCTTCGATCTTCCGCTGCTGAACACCATGATCCTGCTGTGCTCCGGCACCACGGTCACCTGGGCGCATCATTCCCTTATTCATGGCGATCGCGAAGGACTGAAGAAGGGCCTGTGGCTGACGATCCTGCTCGGCATCCTGTTCAGCGCGATCCAGGCTTATGAATATGCGCATGCCCCGTTCGCGTTCGGCGGCAATACCTACAGCTCGGCCTTCTACATGGCGACAGGCTTCCACGGCTTCCACGTGCTGGTCGGCACGATCTTCCTGATCGTCTGCCTGCGCCGCACCTATCTGGGCCATTTCACTCCGCGCCAGCATTTCGGCTTCGAAGCGGCTGCGTGGTATTGGCACTTCGTCGACGTGGTGTGGCTGTTCCTGTTCATCACCGTGTATATCTGGGGCGGCTGGGGCGCTCCGATCCACTGATGGTTTCAGGCAATCCGAACGAGAAGGAGCAGCCCGGAATGGCCGAGGCTGCCCTTTTCGGTCTGTGCCCCCGCTGCGGCGCGAAATCGCTGTTCGGCGGGGTGGTGCGCTTCGCCGCTCGCTGCGACGGCTGCGGCCTCGATTACAGCCGCTTCAATGTCGGGGATGGGCCTGCCGCATTCCTGACCCTGCTGATCGGCGGGCTGGTGACAGTGCTGGCGATCTGGCTGCAGCTTGCCGTTTCACCCCCGTTCTGGGTTCATATCCTTCTCTGGCTTCCTCTTACCGCCGCGGCCGTGCTGATCGGCTTGCGGGCATCGAAGGCGGCGCTGCTCTACGCTGAGTTCAGCCGCAAGGCGGGTGAGGCGGGGCGCGAGGACTAGCAGACATGCGCATACCGGTCTTGCCGACCTTGCTCGTTCTGGCCGGCGTGGCGATCATGATCGGGCTGGGGCTATGGCAGCTTGGCAGGCTTGAGCAGAAGCAAGCCTTGCTGGCGCGCTATGCCAGGGCAAGCGGCATGTCTTCCGACGTTCCGTTCCCGCAAAGCGAGAGCGCCGCGGAGCCGGTATATTATCGTCATGCCCGTGTGGATTGCCGCGAAGTCGCCGGCGTGACGGCGAAGGCCGGCACCAATGCGAAGGGCGAGGCTGGGGTAGCCCACCATGCCGCTTGCCGGCTCGCGGGCGGCGGCACCGCCGATATTGTCCTGGGTTGGTCCCGTGCGCCTGCCTCGCCGGATTGGCGCGGCGGCGAAGTGATGGGCGTCATCGCGCCCGGTCCGCGCCTGGTGGCCGATCCGCCGCTCGCCGGGCTGGGGCCGAATGCGGTGCCCGATCCGTCGGAAATTCCGAACAACCACCTCGCCTATGCCGTGCAGTGGTTCTTCTTCGCGGCAACCGCGCTCGTGATCTATGCCCTGGCGGTGAGAAAGCGCCTGCGCGGCTGAGGCGGCGCGATCCTATTTGTAGAAGCCCTCGCGCAGATTGATGCCGTGCTCGATCCAGATGCGCAGGGCGCAGATCATCTGGCTCCAGCCCATGCAATTGCCATAGCTCGCGTCCAGGCCTTGCTGGCTTTCGCTCCAGCCGGTTTCGCCAATCTCGACCAGGGTATGCCCATCGCCGCAATCGGTGAAGCGCATGGTTGCTTCGGTCTGTGTGCCATTTCCTTCGGCATTTCCCCAATGGAGCAGGATGAGCTTGTTTTCGACCAACTCCACCACCTCGACCGGGAAGGCGCCGGGGAAATCCGCGAAGTCCCAGGTCACGGTCGCGCCTTTCTCGAGCCGGCCCGTGGCTCCGCCCGTCGTGAAATATTGCGAAAGCCGGTCGGGATTGACGACGGCTTCGAACACGTCCTCCACCGGCCGGGCGATCCGGCCCCACACCCTGAATTTGAGTTCCATGCGGCGATTCCTGTCTCTGTCGCTTGATGAGAGTGAATTTATGTTGTAAAAATATAACATGTCAACGGACGATCAGATGGACCGGGTCTTCAAGGCGCTGAGCAATTCCACCCGGCGCGCGATCTGCGATGCGCTGCGCGACCGGCCGCTCACCACCGGGGCGCTGGTGGAGGAGTTTCATGGACTGGATCGCTGCACCGTCATGCAGCATCTCAGGATATTGGAGAATGCCGGCCTCGTGGTTTCGGTGCGCAAGGGCCGGCAGCGGTTCAATTACCTGAACTCGACCCCGATCCAGGAGGTGCATCGCCGTTGGATCGGGCCGCATGCGGAGAGGGCATCGGCGCGCCTTCTGGCGCTCAAACATGCGCTGGAGGGAGAGCCGGCGGCGAATATGCAGGCAGCGGAAGAGTAGCGTGGCACTTGCCCGCAAATCGGCCAGCCATTAAGGCGCGCGCACCATGCAATATGTCTCCACTCGCGGCGGCGCGCCCGCGCTCGATTTCGAAGCCGTCACTCTGGCGGGTCTTGCCAGCGATGGCGGCCTTTATGTGCCTGCCGAATGGCCACGCTTCAGCGAGGGCGAGATCGCGGCTCTGGCGGGCCTGCCCTACGCCCAATTGGCGGCCAGGGTGATGCAGCCCTTCGTCGGTGACAGCCTTTCGCCGGAACGGCTGCTGGCCTTGTGCGAGGCCGCCTATGGCCGCTTCGCCCATGCCGCGGTCACGCCGCTCAAGCAGTTCGACGAGCAGCACTGGCTGCTGGAGCTGTTCCACGGCCCGACCCTGGCATTCAAGGACGTGGCGTTGCAATTGCTCGGCCTGCTCTTCGCCGAATTTCTTTCCCGCCGTGAGCAAAGGCTGACCATCGTCGGGGCGACCTCCGGCGATACCGGCTCCGCCGCGATCGATGCGGTGGCCGGGCTGGACCGGGTGGACATTTTCATGCTGCACCCCAATGGCCGGGTCAGCGATGTCCAGCGCCGCCAGATGACCACGGTGCAGGCGCCGAACGTCTTCAACATCGCCATCGAGGGCAGTTTCGACGACGCGCAGGCGATGGTGAAGCGCATGTTCGGCGATCGCGGCATGACGGATCGCTTCCAGATCAGCGCGGTCAATTCGATCAACTGGGCCCGACTGATGGCACAGGTGGTCTATTATTTCGCGGCTGCGTTGCAGCTTGGCGCTCCCCAGCGCAAGGTGGCCTTCAGCGTGCCGACCGGTAATTTCGGCGATGTCTTCGCAGGCTATGTCGCGGCCAAAATGGGCCTTCCTGTGGAGCGGCTGATCGTGGCGACGAATGTCAACGACATCCTGCACCGTGCGCTCAGTGACGGCGACTATGCGCAGGGCACGGTGACCCCCACCGCCGCCCCTTCCATGGATATTCAGGTCAGCTCCAATTTCGAGCGGCTGCTGTTCGATGCCGGCGGGCGCGATGGGCTGGCGCTGGCGGAGCAGATGCGCGGTTTCGAGCAGACGCGCGCCATGCGTCTCACCAATGCGCAACGGGAAGGGGCATCGGCCCTGTTTTCCAGCGCTCGCGCCGATGCCGACGATATGTCCGCCGCGATGCTCTGGGCCTCTCAGAGCTGCGACGAGATCATCGACCCGCATACCGCGATCGGCCTGCATGCCGCGCGGCAGGCGGGGATCGAGGCGTCGATACCCGTAGTGACGCTGGCCACGGCCCATCCGGCCAAGTTCCGCGACGCGGTGGAACGCGCGACAGGCACCCGCCCTTCGCTTCCCGCGCGGATCGGGGATCTGTTCCAGCGCGAGGAGCGTTTCGTCGAGCTGCCGGGCGATTACGATACGGTCGCCGCTTACATCGCGCAGAACGCGACTCCGCGCGGCTGAGCGGGCGGCGATGGCGCAACTGGCCTCGCAACCGCTGATTCTGGCCGGGGATGGCTGGGAGGACTACGCGCTGCTCGACAGCGGCAATGGCCGCAAGCTCGAACGCTATGGTTCCTATCGCTTCATCCGTCCGGAGCCGCAGGCAATGTGGCAGCCGAAGTTGCCTGACTGGGATGCCCATGGCGAGTTCGTTCCCGGTTCCGATGAGGATGGGGGCGGGCGCTGGAGCTTTTCCAAACCCGTGCCCCAGGAGGGATGGCCCCTCGGCTGGCGGGATGTGCGCTTCACCGCGCAATGCACCCCCTTCCGTCATCTCGGGTTCTTCCCGGACATGGCGCCGGTGTGGGACTGGATGCGCGAGCGGCTGGCCGGGCGGCCGGATGCGGCTACGCTGAACCTGTTCGGATATACCGGGGTCGGATCGCTTGCGCTGTCGCAGGCCGGCCCGGTGACTCATGTCGATGCGTCGAAGAAATCCGTCGCGCAGGCGCGCGAGAACGCGGCGCTTTCCGGCATGGAGGAGCGGCCGATCCGCTGGCTGGTGGACGATGCCGCCAAATTCGCCGCGCGCGAAGTGCGCCGGGGCAAGCGCTATGACGGAATTATCCTCGACCCCCCAAAATTCGGCCGGGGGCCGAATGGCGAGATCTGGCGGTTGGAGGAAGGGCTGCCCGGATTGATCGCGGATTGCAGCAGGCTGCTCGATCAGGATAGCCGCTTTCTTTTCTTGACGGTCTATGCGGTGCGGATGTCTTCGCTGGCCCTGGCCGGGCTGCTGGCGGAAATGCTTGCGGCCCTGCCCGGGCGGATCGAATATGGGGAACTCGCGGTCAGGGAGGACGGCCCGGCGGGCAGGCTTCTGCCCACCGCGATTTTCGCCCGCTGGTCCAACGCCACAGAGGCCGGTTAGGTTGAAAGCGTGTCTGCGGGATGGACACGCCGGGGCAGGGATGCCATCGGCTCGACAAAGCAGCGGAGTGGTCATGGCCGACAGCCTTTTTCTAGAAGTCGCCGATTTCGAACAGAATGTGTTGACCGGCATCTACTCCGAGGAGACCGGCAAGCCGCAGCCCTTGCGCATCTCGATCAGCGTGCGGCTCAAGGCGGCGGATCGCTATGCCCCGGATACGCCGCTGACCGCTAGCAAGAACTATATGGACCTCAAGTTCGCTGCGGGAGAGGCCCTGCCGCCCGGCGTCCATTTCAAATTGATCGAAGCCGTGGCCGACCATATCTGCGAAACCCTGTTCGTACAGGATGAACGGGTGCAAGCCGTCACGGTCAAGATCATCAAGCTGGCCATCGCCGAGAAAGACGAGAAGATCGGCATTACCCTGCATCGGGAACGGCGCTGACCCATGCAAAGGGTGGTTCGCATTCCCACTCTTCCCGAAAATCCATTGCAGGCATCGGCTGATTTCTATCGCAGCCATCTGGCCATGGTGACAGATGGCCTCGCCGGGAATGTGGCCTCGCTTGCCATCGTCTTTCCGCCGGCTTCCCATGCGCACAGAGGCTGGCGCCGTGCGGTGATTGCGAATCTCGCCCGCGAATTCGCGCCCGTGCGAGTCAATGGCATCGCCGGTAGCGAGGGTGAAGCTCTGGCGGCGGCGCTGGCCTGGCTCGGCCATTCTCCCGGAGTTACCGGGCAATTGCTCGGTTTGTGTGGCCAATCCGAAGAATGTGAGGCATATTTGCCGGATGAATGAGAGAGGAGCCCTGATAGACGGATTTAACCGTCGCATCAGCTATCTGCGGCTTTCGGTGACTGATCGCTGCGATCTGCGCTGCAGCTATTGCATGCCCGAGCGTATGCGGTTCCTCCCTCGCAAGGAAGTTCTGACTCTCGATGAGCTTCACATGCTCGCCCTCGGCTTTATCGAGCGCGGGATCACCAGGATCAGGATAACCGGCGGGGAGCCACTCGTCAGGCGCGATGTGATGGACCTCGTGCATGCACTCGGTCGTCGCATCGGGAAGGGGCTGGAAGAACTGACCCTTACCACCAACGGGGTTCAACTCGCGGACCATGCGGATCGGCTGGCGGCGGCGGGCGTCAGGCGCGTGAATGTTTCGATCGACACCCTCGATCGAAACCTGTTCGAACGGATCAGCAAGCGCGATCGGTTGCCACAGGTGCTGGACGGCATCGCTGCGGCCCGCGAAGCGGGGCTGAAAGTGAAGCTCAATACGGTCGCTCTCAAGGGGCTCAACGAAGCGGAAATCCCCGGGCTGATCGCCTGGGCCCATGCGCAGGGCCACGATTTGAGCCTGATCGAAGTCATGCCGCTGGGTGAAGTGGAGGGCGACCGCCTCGACCACTATCTTCCGCTCGATGTCGTGCGCAGGCATCTTGAGCAGCGCTGGACCCTTGTTCCCAGCGAGCATCGCACTGGCGGCCCATCGCGCTATTTCGACATTCCGGAAACGGGTGGGCGGCTGGGTTTCATCACGCCGCTCACGAATAATTTCTGCGATGGCTGCAATCGCATCCGGGTCACGGCAACGGGACAGCTCTATCCCTGCCTCGGGGGGGCGGAGCGGGTCGACCTGCGCGCTGCCTTGCGTTCGCAGGAGCCGGACAGCCGCCTTGCCCGGGCATTGGACATCGCCATGCGGATCAAGCCTGAGCGGCATCATTTTCGCATGGATCGGCGCGGAGCGGAGCCGGCTCAGCCGCGCCATATGTCGATGACTGGCGGCTGATCATGCCGCTGAAACTGCTGTTTCTGGGCAAGCTGGCCGATCTGGCGGGCGGACGGGAGCAGGCGGTCGATCCTGCGGATAAAATGGACTGGGCCGGCTTGATGGCCTGCCTGGCGCCCGACCTTGCCGATGCTCTGGAAACCAACAAGGTGCGGGTGGCGGTGAACGGAACCCTGGTTTCGGATACATATGCCTTGCTCGTTGCCGATGGAGACGAGATCGCATTTCTGCCGCCCGTCAGCGGGGGGTGAAAATGCGCGAAGTGCATCTCCTCGATCGCGCATTCTCCCCCGGAACCGAACTGGAGCGGTTCATGGCCGCTCATCCTGCTTCGGGCGGGATCGTCTCGTTCGCAGGTCAGGTGAGGTCGGGCGACGGCGTGGAGGCGCTTGAGCTTTCGCATTACGGCCCGCTTACGCTGCCGGGCATGGAAAGGCTGGTGGACGATGCGCAGGGCCGCTGGCTGCTGGATGGCGTGCTCGCAATCCATCGCGTCGGCCTGATGCGGCCGGGCGAGGCGATCGTCATGGTGGCCACGGCTGCGCGGCATCGCCGCGATGCTTTCGAGTCGGCCGATTTCATCATGGACCATCTCAAGAGCGATGCGTGGTTCTGGAAACGCGAAAAGCGCGCGGACGGCTGGCACTGGATCGAGCCGCGCCCGGCCGACCGGGAAGATATCGGCCGCTGGCACTGAAAATCTCATCGTCTTTTTGATCGCGATCAAAGTAAATCGTGCTTTGCGGACCTAGATATGGCGGCACTACCAAGGAGTTGCCGCAATGAGCAATCAGATCACTCGTGAACAGATCGCCGCCAAGGCCGTCATTCATGACCAGGCGCGCGCGCCCACCGTTGTCGATCGGAGCTTTGAGCTGCCTGCGCCGCTCTATGCCGCAACCGTGGCCTGCTATCTCGGCTTCATCGGGATCATGGCATTGGGATTCGGAGCGCCTGCGCTGGCCATTCCGCTGGCGATCTTCGCCATCTCCATTGTAGCCGGTTTCGCCATTCCCTTGATCTGGGTGCGAATGAATCCGGAAAACCATAGCCGGTCGCTCGATTGGGGGCGGTTCAGCGCTCGGGGCATCCAGACCTTTACGGGGCGGGTAACCGCCGGTCAGGCCGCCGCCCAGGTTCTGGTCCTGCCCGTGCTGATCCTGCTGTGGGGACTGGTCGCGATTTCCATGGCCGCGGCGGCTGGGTCCTGACCCAGCCAAAACGGTTCTCTCCCGACTGGCGCGGCTTTGCTTCGGCGAAACCGCGCCACTTTTTTGCTGTCAGCCCCTGATCCGCCCGAGCAAGCGAGCGATGATCTCGTTTTCGGTTTCAGCCATTTGATCGACCTGATTGCGGGCATCGCTGATGGTGGAGCGGGCGCCGCCTTCCAGTTCGGCCGTGACGTGCAGCGAATCGAGTTGAGCCAGCGCGATCAGCAATCTGCTGCGGCTGGCCTCGAGATTGGCGATGGCGACCTGCGCGGAAGTCCAGGCATCGCTCGCCACCGCGGCCCCGCTGGCGGCGCTTACCTGGCGTTCCGCGCCCGGGGCGGCGGCCATGAACGCCTTATGCGCGCGGTCCGCCTCGCTTTTGAGCTGTTCCAGCCGGGTGACGAGATCCTGGGACGGAGTTTCCGGCGCCGGAATCTCTTCCGGCTCGACAGCTTGTGCTGTGCCCTCCACCCGCTCCGCTTCGCGGATCGCGAGGGACGGATATCTGCCGCTGTCCCCGGCGCAGGCGCCGGTCAGGCCGCCCAGGGTGATTGCGATGATGGCTGCAAGCGAGGCTCGGTTCATATATGGCGCAATAGCATAGCGCGGCGCGCTTTCCAGCAGGGGTGTGGCGGAAGATGCGCGGCGGCCTCGACGCCTCATGAAAGCGGCGATCCGGCGTTGACATGGAGCGAGCTTTTCCCTAACGGCACCCATCTTTCCGGCATCCTGCATCGGCAGGGTGTCGGCGTTTCGCCCGCACGCAGGCATCTTTCGGCCAGCGTAGGCGGGGCGGGTTTTACAAGCCTCTTTGGGCACATGAATGGATTAGAGCACCATGTTCGCAGTAGTGCGCACGGGCGGCAAGCAATACCGGGTTGCCGCCGGAGACAAGATCGCAGTCGAAAAGCTGGCTGGGGAAGCCGGCGATACGATTACCCTGGGAGAAGTTCTGCTTGCCGGCGACGGCGGGGAACTGGTTGACGCCGCCAAGGTGCAGGTGTCGGCGGAGATCATCGCCCAGGCGAAGAGCGAAAAGGTCATCGTCTTCAAGAAGCGTCGCCGCCATAATTACCGGCGCAAGAACGGCCACCGCCAGCAGCTCACTCTGTTGCGCATCCTTGCCGTGGGCGATTCCAAGGCTCCCGCCAGGAAGGCCGCTGCCAAGGCGGACGAGCCGGCCAAGGGCGCTGCTCCCAATGCGGATGAAAGCCTGCAGGCCGCGGAACCGGTGAAGACGGCCGCCACGGAAAAGCCCGCCGCCAAGAAGGCGCCCGCAAAGAAAGCTGCAGCCGACCAGGCTGAAGATTGATCAGTTAGCCGACGGAGTTAAAGCGAAATGGCACATAAGAAAGCAGGCGGTTCGTCACGGAACGGTCGCGATTCAGTCGGCCGTCGCCTTGGCGTGAAGAAATTCGGCGGCCAGGAAGTGGTCGGCGGCAATATCATCATTCGCCAGCGCGGAACCAAGGTCTATCCGGGCACCAATGTGGGCATGGGCAAGGATCACACCCTGTTCGCTCTCGTGGAAGGCCGCGTGCGCTTCCACAGCGGCAAGCTCGGCCGCAAATATGTGTCGGTGGACATGGCTGCAGCCGCGGAATAACGGATGGCTTTGTAGCGGGCCGTCCACCGGGATGGCCCCTGCCGGATCAGCAGATCCGGATGCTGGAGGGAGAGGGGCCTGGCCCGTCTCCCTTTATTTTTTCTCCCTCGCCCGGAACTGAAACGCCCTGACGCAATATGCGTGTCACCTGCCCCGGTTAGGTGGCATGGCATTGTGGTCGGCGAGAGGAGGCAACATGTTCTTTCGTAGTAAGAATTTGTTTCTACGGCCGATTTGGTCGGAAGATGCAGTGGCCTTGCGTGCCGCGATCGGTGAATTGGATTGGAGCAGGGTGGTGGTGGATGCCCCGGCCGGTTCTTGCAGGAACGGAGGCGACGAAGGCGAGGAGGCACCGCGCCTCCCCCGCTGCGTGATCGCCAGGCCCGGTGGAAATGGCGAGCAGATCGTCGGTGCGGCCGGCCTGTTTCTGAGGGACCGCAATGTGGTCCTCGAATTGTGGATCGACCCCGCCCATCGCGGGCGCGGCTATGGCACCGAGGCGGCGCGGGCAATGGCCGAACTGGCCTGGGCGGCGGGCCACGAACGAATCCTGGCCACCATTCCGCCCGGCAACGTAGCTATCCTGCGCGTCCTCAGGAAGTCGGGTTTTCTGCCGGGCGGCAGCGGCTTTATCCCGTTCGGAGAGAACGCGATTCTGACAATCCCGCACAAGCGCGACTGGTCGTGGGCAGGCCCTGAAATGCACGCGGCGTAATGCCTTGCGGTTTTCTCCGCCGACTGCCTCAAGCTATGACGCCATCTCCCCCTCCCGAGACTATGGGGGAGAAACGAGAGGGGGAGGCTGCGAGCCGAAGGGCGATATGCCTTCAGCAACGTGGATTCACGGCGAAACTTTGCTTTTCGCCCGATCCACGTATAAGCGCCGTCTGCTGAGTGGTGCATTTGCCAGACAATCGCCGGCGAGAGCTTGCAGACAGGCAAACTGACGCTCGCGTGATATGGTGACTTGATAAGATGTCAAATCGGAAGAGGCGATCTCCACAGGAAAGTCGAAAAGCCGCAATCGAAGCGGCTCGGGACCTGTTGCTGGAAGAAGGCCCCGAAGGCGTGACCCTGAAGGCGGTGGCGGCCCGGGTCGGCCAGACCCATGCCAATATCCTTCACCATTTCGGCAGCGCGGCCAGCCTTCAGGCGGCGCTGGGCGCGCATATTTCAGACATGGTCTGCGGGATGATTCTGCGCTCGACTCAGGCCCGGCTGGCAGGGATTGGCAGCGTGCGGGAATCGATCGATCTGGTATTCGATGCCTATGCCAGGGAAGGAGGCAGCGCGTTGTTCGCCTGGATGGCGCTGCATGGCGACAAGGAAGGCTTGAAGCCGATGGCCGAGGCCATTGCCAAGGTATCCGGCGCAATGTCGGAGGATGGCAAGGGGTCGGTTGCGCGCAGGCAGGCGGCCATGGTGGCGAATCTTCTTGCCTTCGCGGATGCTCTGGTTGGCGAAAGCATGGCGAAGGAACTCGGTTTGCCGCGCTTGCGCGCGCGCGATATTGCGCAATCCCTGTTCGAAACCGTGATTGCCGAAGAAGCCAACGAGCTGAGGCCCCCGGAATTACAGTAAGGCTTCCTTTTCGTCGCCCGGCCGAAGCCATCCCGGCCGCAACCGATCGGCGATGTCCTCGTTTCTGAGATGATCGATGGCGAGCCGCAGCTCGGGATAGGCGATCCGCCGTCGTTTTTCCTGCGACGCTTCGAGCGGAACCACGAGAAGGCGGCGGTTGATTTTCTGCCGCCAGTTCATCCGCGCGGTGTTTTCCTGGCCGACGTAGCATCCTTTGGTGAAACTGACCCCGTTGAGTTCCACCGCATTGCATTCGAGCCAGAGAATTTCTCCATTGCCCAGCTCGGCCTGGCCTTCCGGCACGCCCAGGGCCAGCCGGTGAGCCATCCAGGCCTGATCGGCGCTTTCGTCGTCGTCCGAAACCCTGGCGATCCACCTCTGCCCGAGCGCCGCGAGCCGGGGGTCCGGCGCGCCGCCGTCGCCCAAATCGGCCTGCCAATAGATGCCGAGGCTTTCATCCCGTGCGATCGCGATCTTTCGCCGCAGGCGATAGAGCGAGAGGCGCCGCACGAGATCGTCGGCCACTCGCGCTTCGCAATCCAGCAGCAGCCCGTCCGCGCCGGGCCACACCAGGAAATCGAACAGCACCTTGCCCTGAGGGGTGAGAAGGCCGCTCCAGACCGGCAGCAGCCCGGTTACGTCATTGGTGACGAGGCCCTGCAGGAAAGCGGCGACATCTTCATCGGCGGAATCCGCCGACAGGCGAATGACGGCGCGTGAAAAGAGGCGTTCAGCTGGCATGCGATCAGAGGTAGTGATTGGCGATGCAAAAATGTAGGGGATTTCTATGGCTCACCCCGAACTTGTTCTCGCCAATGGCACGATCCACACTCCTTCTGGCCCCTTTCAGGGCGATGTCGCGGTAAGGGACGGCAGAATCGCCGGCATAGGGAGCTTTCCCGAAGCCGCGCGCACGCTGGATTGCACGGGGCTGGACATCCTGCCGGGCGTTATCGACAGCCAGGTTCACTTTCGCGAGCCGGGGCTGGAGCACAAGGAAGATCTCGAGACTGGCAGCCGTGCCGCCGTGATGGGCGGTGTGACGGCCGTTTTCGAAATGCCGAACACCTCTCCCAACACCGATTCGGAGATGCGGGTCCATGACAAGCTGGAGCGCGCCCACCATCGGATGTGGTGCGACCATGCGTTCTATGTCGGCGCCACGGCGGACAATGCGGAGGAATTGGCGCGGCTCGAGCGCATTCCCGGCACGGCGGGCGTCAAGATTTTCATGGGGGCGTCCACCGGCAGCCTGCTGGTCGCCGAGGATGAGAATTTGCGGCGGGTCCTGCAGAATGGCGTCCGCCGCGTCGCCATCCATGCCGAGGACGAGGAGCGGATGAATGCGCGCAAGGAGTTGCGCGTCGAAGGAGATCCTTCCAGCCACCCGGTATGGCGGGACGATGAAAGCGCCATGCTGGCCACCCGCCGGATATTGAGGCTGGCCCGGGAAACGCGGCGTCCGATCCATATCCTGCACGTCACCACCCCGGCGGAACTCGAATTGATCTCGCGGCACAGGGACATCGCCACCTGCGAGGTCACGCCCCAGCATCTCACTCTGGCCGCCGAGGACGCCTATCCCAGGCTGGGCACCTTTGCGCAGATGAACCCGCCGATCCGCAGCGGCGCCCATCGCGACGGGCTGTGGCATTGGCTGCGCCAGGGGGTTCCCGACGTGATCGGCTCGGACCATGCGCCGCATACCAGGCAGGAAAAGGACAAGCCCTATCCCGGCAGTCCGAGCGGAATGCCCGGAGTGCAGACCTTGCTGCCCCTGATGTTGGATCATGTGGCGAATGGCCGGATGACGCTGGAGCGCCTGATCGACATGACCAGCGCGGGCGTGCAGCGGGTGTTCGGACTCGTCGGGAAGGGGCGGATCGCGGTCGGTTACGATGCCGATTTCACGGTTGTCGATCGCAAGGGCAGCTTTACCGTCACCGAGGATTGGGTGGAAAGCCGCTGCGGCTGGTCGCCCTTTACCGGGATGGAGCTTCAGGGGCGGGTGATCGGCACCATCCTGCGCGGGCATTTCGCGATGTGGGAAGGCCAGCTTGGCAACGAGGCCGTGGGCGAGCCGTTACGTTTCGTCGGCTGCCTTTGACCTGCGCGCCATCGCCCGGTGCCTCTGGGACAGATCCCAGCAGAATACCGCTATCGCCGCCCAGATGAAGATGAAGCTGGCGAGCTGAACCGGCTGCAAGGGCTCGCGAAAGACCGTCAGCCCGGAAATGAATACGATCGTCGGCACCATGAATTGAAAGAAGCCGAGCGTGGAATAGTCCATGCGCCGGGCGGCTTCGGCAAAACAGTAGAGCGGAACGGCTGTCAGCACGCCGCTTGCGGCGATTATCAGGCTGAAGCCGAAACCTTCATGAAGCGCGGTGTGCCCCGTGCCGCGCGTTGCGAGCCAGATGAGCAGGACGCCGGGAGGAACCAGATAGAGGCTTTCCACGGCCAGGCCGGGCAATGCTTCGATCGGGATGAGTTTCCGCACGAGGCCGTAGGTCGCGAAACTGCAGGCAAGGGCGAGACTGACCCATAGGGTGGTGAGCGCCCCGGCGGCGAGAATCGCGACGCCGATTCCGGCAAGCCCCACCGCGAGCCATTGGCGGCTGGACAGGCGCTCACCGAGAAAGACCGTGCCGATCAGCACATTGAGCAGCGGATTGATATAATATCCGAGGCTGGCGGCGTAGATATGGTTGTTCATCACCGACCACACGTAAAGCAGCCAGTTGCTGCCGATCAGCGTGGCGGTGAGCAAGAGCAGCAGCCCCGTCCTGCGGTTTGCGAGAGCCTGCCACACTTCCTTGCCCTGCTTGCGCGCCGCGATGAACGCCACGCAGACGGGGAAGGTGAAGATCGCCCGCCAGCCGACCAGTTCGAAGGCCGAGACGTGATAGACCAGCAGCAGGTAGAAGGGGAGAAAGCCCCATGTCCCGAAGGCACCAAGGGCATAGGCGAAACCGCCTGACTGCTTGGTTGTGTTGGGGGACGGCATTGAACGGCTCCGGAGATTGGAAGGGGCTTTAGGCCTGTCTTTACCTCACTGCAATGCCCGACCCGCCCGATGGTCGCGCACGTTTCGTCGCAAAAATGCCAACCTTACGAGATGGTTGCGTGGCGTTCAGAAAAAGAGGCGTAGGCCTGAACGTAACGGGCGAATGCAGCAGATGGCGCTTCACCGAACAACGAGGAACCCAGGAGGTTAGTGATGAAAGCCAAGCAATGGAAAATCGCAGCGATGTCTCTCGCCGTGCCGGGCCTGATCGCCGCGGCGGCGCCTGCGGCAGCCGTGCCGCTCGGCTCGGCGGAGCAGGTGAGCAACGTCTATTCTGTCGAGGCGTTGAGCCATAGCGACCGCGGGCGGGACCGGAACTGGTCTCGGGGCCGCGAATACCGGGATTCCCGCTATGACCGCCGCTATTATGGCGAGCCGGTCCGCGCCAATACGCGGGTCTGGAGAGGCCATGACGGGCGCTATTATTGCCGCAAGGACAATGGAACCACCGGCCTCCTGATCGGCGCGGCAGTGGGCGGCCTGGTCGGACACGAGGTCGCCGGATATGGCGATCGCACCCTGGGCGCCATTCTGGGCGCTGCCGGTGGCGGCTTGCTCGGCCGGGCGATCGACAAGGGCAACACCCGTTGCCGCTGATGTCGGGCCGGCTGGACCGGCCGGCAAGATTTCCGCTGGCAGCCTCGCTGCTCGCGGAATCGGCCCGGGTCGCATCTGGAACGGGCTGCAAGAAGGCGTCTGTCCGCCGATCCGGGCCGGGCAGGCGCCTTCAACCTTTCTGAGATTGTTTCCCGAGGCGGGACAGGGAAACAATTCGGGGGCTTTGCTAACCGGCCTTTAACCATCAATGGATCATCGCTGACGGCCGCTCCATTCCGCGAGGACCCGCGCATGACCGCTTCCCGCCGCTTTCCCATGGTTTTGATGGCCGCGCCCCTGCTGATGCTGGGCGGCTGCGGCGACGATGCGCCGAAGGCCGCCAAGGTCGCGCCCGAAGCGGACCCCGCGCTGGAAAAGGCGCTCGCCGACGAGATCATGATCGACCCGGACCTCGCCAGCCGGAATCCGGCCAGCGCCGGCATCGCGATCGGGACGCAGGACGCCTCCCTTCCGCCCGAAGTCAATTCCCCCGAGGAGATCGAGGCGGCACGGCGCAAGGCGCTCGAGCTGGTTGGCGGAGCGGACAGGATGAAACCCGCCCCTGAGCCGCGCGTGGTCGCCGAAGGCAAGCCCGCGGGCAGCGTGATTACCGCCGCCGCGCGCGCTGCCGCGCTCGGCCCTGATGGCGCGAATTGTGCGGAGAAGGTCGAATATACGACCGCCTGGGCCGCCAGGATGCCCGCCGCCTTCCCGGTCTATCCGCGCGGAAACGTGAAGGAAGCGGCGGGGACGGACCGCGATGGCTGCTCCTTGCGGGCCGTGACCTACACCACCCCTGTGGCGCATGGCGAGGTGATCGATTTCTATTACACCCGCGCGGTTGCGGCCGGATTCAAGACCGACCGGGTCCGCCAGGGCAGCGATGAAATGCTCGGCGGCGCGAAGGGCGGCGTATCCTATCTGGTGTCGGCGCGGCAGCTTCCCTCGGGCCGGACCGAGGTGGATCTCGTCACCAGCGGACGCTGATTAGGTTCCGGCCCTAGGCGTCGCGAAAGCCCACGCCGAGCATGGCGCGCGGCTGCTCCAGCTCCGTCGAGGCGACCGGATAGGCGCAGTAATCGGCCGCGTAGAAGGCGCTGGGGCGATGGTTGCCGGACAGGCCTAGCCCGCCCAGCGGCGCGGCCGAGGAACTGCCGTTGGTCGAGCGGTTCCAGTTGATAAGCCCGGCCCGGACATTGGACCAGAAGCGGTTGTAATCCTCCGGGCTGCCGCCGACCAGCGATGCGCACAGGCCGAACCGGGTATTGTTGGCCTCCCCGATCGCCTCGTCGAACGAGCTTACCCGGATCACCTGGAGCAGGGGGCCGAACAGCTCGACATCAGGCCGTTCCTTGATGGCGGTGACATCTATGATCCCGGGCGAGATGAAAGGCAGATCGCCCTTGGGCCGGGTCATGTGCTTGATGGCCTTGCCGCCCTGGCTCAGGAAATAGAGAAAGCTGTCGGTCAGCGCATCGGCCGTGGCCGGATCGATGACAGGTCCCATGAAGGGCGACGGCTCATCGAAGGGCGCGCCCACGATGATCCGGTCGGCGAGCCGCTTCACCTCGTCCATCAGCGCGTCATACATGGCATCCTGCACGATCAGGCGCCGCGCGGCGGTGCAGCGCTGGCCCGCGCCGCTGAAGGCGGACTGGATCACCAGCACGGCGGCATCGGCGACGATGGGCGTGTTCCACACCACGAGGGGATTGTTGCCGCCCATTTCGAGCGCCACGATCTTCCCGGGATTGACCGCGAGCCGGCGATTGATCGCGATCCCAGTCTGCACCGATCCGGTGAACAGCACACCGTCCACACCGGCGTGAACCACCAGTTCCTGGCCGGTATCCGGCCCGCCCGGCACGAATTGCAGCACGTCCTCCGGCAGTCCCGCCTCGTGGAAGCACCGGACCAGAAATTCGCCCGAGGCCGGGGCCTTCTCGCTCGGCTTCAGGATCACCGCATTGCCGGCGACAAGCGCGGGCAGGATATGGCTGTTGGGCAGGAAGGCGGGGGAATTGAACGGCCCCAGCACGGCCAGCACCCCGTGGGGCTTGTGCCGTATCGCGGCGGTGCCCTTGAGCGCGCTGTTCAGCTTGCGCTGGGCGGATCGCTCCGCATAGGCGCGCACCGAAATCTCGACCTTATTGATGACGCCTTCGATCTCGGCCCGCGCTTCCCACAGCGGCTTGCCCGTCTCGCGCGCGACAAGCGTGGCGAAATCCTCGGCCGTGCGGCGCACTTCGTTGGCAAAGCGGCGGACCAGCTCGATCCGGTTCGCCAGCGGTTGCGCGGCCCAGCCGGGCCAGGCGTGCCGCGCCCTGGCGACGGCTTCCTCGACATCGCCCGCCGCGCCCCGCCACAGTTCTTCCCCCGTGGCGGGTTCATGGGAAATGATGGTGCTGACGGTCACGCCCTGGGAAAAAACCTTGCTCTGAATCTGCGGATTGCGGTCGGATGTCCTTAGCGGCGAATTTCGGTTGCAGCCAGAAGTTCCGGCAATACCGTGCTATTCCGGCCCGTGCCGTTCCGAGGCGACCGGCGGCAACGGCGCTGGTCCCAGGGCCTGGCCCATCGCGCGAATGCGCGCGACCTTGCCGTGCAGCTTCGACCAGTCGTCGTCTTCCGCGATGGCGGCCCAGATTTCCTCCACCTCGTCTATCAGCATCGCTTCCGGCGTGGGGCCGGACCAGTAGGACGCGCTGCTGTCCAGCAGATCGCGGCCCGCCAGGGCCTGCGCCAGCTCCGGCGGGGCGTTCCGTCCGCCCCGGAAGGAAAAGAAGAAGGCATCGGGGCCGAGCCCGCCTTCGCGCATGATCGCTTCGGCCGCCCGCACCAGATCCATGTCCCGTTCTGGGCCGGGCGAAGTGACGCCAAGCCGCCATGCGAACCGCCGGCCCAGAGCCGCTTCGTAAAGCGGTCTGAACCGGTCCAGCGCCGCCACCAGGTTGGGCACTTCGGTGAGGACGTGCAGGGCATTGGCGAGCTGGGCGCAATTCCACAGCAGGGTTTCCGGCTGGCGGCCATAGGCATAAAGCCCGCTCTCGTCGAAATAGGCGGCGGTGAAGGACGGGTCCCATTGGGGCAGCCAGCGCCACGGGCCATAGTCGAAGCTCTCGCCGGAAATATTCATGTTGTCGGTGTTGAGGACGCCGTGGACGAAGCCTGCGACCATGTAGGACGCGGCGAGATCGGCCAGCCGCTCCACCACCTGATGCATCAGGATCACCGGCGGCTCGTCGCGGCCCGGCGCGTCCTCGGGCGGGGGAGGGCCGGGATAGTGGCGCAGGCAGTAATCCGTCAGCTCGGCGAGATGATCCTTTTCGTCCAGGGCATAGAGCCGCTGGAACGTGCCGATGCGGATATGCCCGTGGCTGAGCCGGACCAGCACGGCGGAACGGGTGGGCGATGGCTCGTCGTTGCGCCACAGGCTTTCGCCCGTCTCGATCACGGAAAAGGTCTTGCTGGTGTAGACGCCCAGCGCCTCCAGCATTTCGGTGGCGAGAATTTCCCGCACCGCACCTTTCAGGGTCAGGCGGCCGTCGCCCCGGCGGCTGTATGGAGTCTGCCCCGATCCCTTGGTTCCGAAATCCAGCAGGCGGCCGTCGCCATCGCGCAGCTGCGCGTAGAGGAAGCCGCGCCCGTCGCCGATCTCCGGGTTGTAGACCCGGAACTGGTGGCCGTGATAGCGCAAGGCCAGCGGCTCCGGCAGATTGTCCGGCAGCGGCTCGAACCGGGCGAAATGGGAAATCCAGGCATCGTCGCCGAGCTGGCCCAGCCCCACCGCCTGCGCCCAGCGCTGGTTGCGGAAGCGCAATCGCGCCTCGGGAAAGGGCGCCACGGGCACGGGATCGCCGATCCAGCCGGCAATCTCGCGAATTTGTGGATCGGGGCGATAGGGTGCGGGTTGCGGTTCTGCGCGCATCTGGCAATAGTGGGGGCAGGGAAGGCGCGGCGCAAGCCGGGCCGTAGGGAAAACGGAAGCGCAAGGCACCCATGGCCACCACGCAAATCGAATACGCCGATCGCCACTGGTCGAGCGCGGATGGCTTACAGCTGCATTATCGGGATTATCCGGGGCGGGAAGACCGCCCGCCGCTGCTGTGCCTGCCGGGCCTTACCCGCAATGCCCGCGATTTCGAGCCTGTGATCGAGCGTTTCGCTGGCGAGTGGCGGGTCATCTGCGTCGATCTGCGCGGGCGCGGCGACAGCGAATACGCCAAGGATTGGCGGACTTACAATCCGCTCACCTATGTCGAGGATCTGGAAGCCCTGTTCGAACAGGCCGGGATCGCGCGCTTCGTCGCGCTCGGCACCTCGCTCGGCGGCATCCTCACCATGCTACTGGCCGGGCGGCAGGGGGAAAGGATGGCGGGCGCGCTGCTCAACGACATCGGCCCCGTGATCGACCCGGCCGGGCTGGACCGGATTCGCAACTATGTCGGGCAGGCGCGCAGCTTTCCCACCTGGATGCACGCGGCCCGGGCGATGGAGGAAACCCACGGAATGGCGTTTCCCGATTACGAGGTTTCGGACTGGCTGGCGATGGCGAAGCGCCTGATGACCCTGGGCAACAATGACCGGATCGTGTTCGACTACGACATGAAGATCGGCGAGATATTCAATCAGCCGGGCGGGGAGGCGGGCGTGGACCTGTGGCCGGTGTTCCCGGCGCTGGCGGGGCGGCCGGTCACGGTGCTGCGGGGCGAATTGTCGGACATCCTTTCCGCCGCGACCCTGGCGGAGATGGGCCATCGCCTGCCGCAGATGGAAGCGGTGACGGTGCCGAGGGTGGGCCATGCGCCGACATTGGGCGAAGCGGCGGCGATCGAGGCGATTTCCCGCCTGCTCGAAAGGGTCGGATGACCGCGAAGGGAAAGCAAGCGCGCATCCTTCACCTGCATTCGACATTCAATGCCGGGGGCAAGGAGTTGCGCTGCGTGCGGCTGATGAACGCCTTCGGTGCGCAATTCCAGCACACCATTGTTTCCGCAGAGCCGGAAGCGCTCGGGGCCGCGCGGCATATTTCGAAATCCATTGCAGTATCTTATCCACGAAACTTCCCATCGCTTCAAGGCTGGCCCACGCCGTCGCGGCTGAGCCGAATCGCCCGCGCGATGCAGGCTTTCGATCTGATCCTTACCTATAATTGGGGCGCCATGGACGCGGTGATGGCGCATACGCTGTTTTCCCGGCCCTATCGCCTGGCGCCGCTGATCCATCACGAGGACGGGTTCAACCAGGACGAGGCGGAGCGCCTGAAGCCCTCGCGCAACTGGTATCGGCGGATTGCGCTGGGGCGCTGTTCGGCGCTGATCGTCCCTTCGGAGCGGCTGGAGCGGATCGCGCGCGAGGATTGGGTGCAGCCGGCGCAGCGCATCCATCGCATCGCCAATGGCTTGCCGGTTGCGGCCTATGCGCGCCGTCCCCGGCCGGATTCGCTGCCGGGGCTGATCAAGCGCAAGGGCGAATACTGGCTGGGCACGCTGGCCGGGCTTCGTCCGGTCAAGAACCTGCCCCGGCTGGTCAGGGCTTTCGCGCCGCTGCCGGAGGAATGGCAGCTGGTGATCGCGGGCGAAGGGCCGGAAGAACAGGCGATCCGGGCGGAGGCCATGCGGCTGGGCGTGGCGCATCGCGTGCATCTGCCCGGCTTCGTTGCCGATCCGGCCAAGGTGGCGGGCCTGTTCGATCTGTTCGCGCTGTCCTCGGACAGCGAGCAGTTCCCGCTTTCGGTGGTGGAGGCGATGGCGGCGGGGCTGGCGGTGGCCGCGCCCGCAGTGGGGGACGTGGCCCGGATCGTGGCCGAGCCGAACAGGCCGTTCGTCACGCCGCCGGGGGACGAGGCGCTGCTGGCCCGGTCGCTCGCGCAGCTTGCCGCGAATGAAGGGCTGAGAGCGGAAATAGGCGCGGCCAACCGGGACAAGGCGCGCGAACAGTTCGACGAGGCAGCGATGATCGGCCGCTATCGCGCGCTTTACGAGCAGGCGCTCGCGCTCGACAGGCCGTAGCGCGACGCGGTTCGGGGCAGGGTACGCGGCGGCGCGTGCCCTTCTGATTTCAGCGGAGGTTCAGATGAATGGGGACAGGCTGGCTTTATGCGTTGAATTGATGGTTCCATTCGCTAAACACGCCGACTTGTCTCAAATAGTCTTATGAAGGCGCCTGCGTGGCTCTCGTACCAAATCGCCCCCAGACCGAAGCTGAGAAGAAAGCCGCCCAGGACGATGTTTTCGTCCGGGAAGTCGACGATGCCGTCCGTCAGGACCAGCTGGCCTATGCGGCCAAGCGCTTCGGCATTCCGCTGGCGATCGCGGTCGTCGTCGGGCTGCTCGCCCTGGGCGGCTGGCTGATCTGGAAGGAAACGCGCGAATCCGCGATGGAGGAGCATTCGGAAGAGCTTGTCCGCGCGATCGACCGGATCGGCGCGGGCAATCTCGATACCGCCAGCAAGGTGCTCGATCCGGTGATCCAGGATGGCGGCGGGGCCGCCGCATCGGCGCGGATGCTCAAGGCCGGTATCGCCGCCCAGCAGGGCCGCAATGCCGAAGCCGCCAAGCTCTTCGCCGCCATCGCCGCCGACAGCGGCGCGCCGCAGCCGCTGCGCGACCTTGCCACCATCCGCGAAGTCGCCGTCAATTTCGACACGATGAAGCCGGATGACGTGATTTCCAGGCTGAAGCCGCTGGCGACGCCGGGCAACCCGTGGTTCGGCAGCGCCGGCGAGCTGGTCGGGCTGGCCTATCTCAAGCAGGGCAAGCGCGATCTGGCTGGGCCGCTGTTCGCCGCGATCGCCAAGGACGAGAGCCTGCCCGATACGCTGCGGGCGCGGGCGCGCCAGCTTGCGGGGCTGCTGGGCTACGATGCGATCTCCGATGTCGACAAGATCGTGCAGCCGCAGGAAGAAGACGAGGCCGATCCAGGCCAGGCGGCGCAGTGATTTATCCGAGGATGACCCGAATGAAGCATGCTAACGCTCCGGCGCGACGTCTCGCCATGGCGACGACCGCCGTCCTGCTCGCAACCATGGTGTCCGCTTGCGGCGTGCTCGGCGGCAAGGACAAGCCGCATACCCCCACCGTCGGCAACCGGGTGCCAATTCTCTCGCGGATCGAGGCGGGCACCAAGGTGGATGCCTCGATCTCCAATGTCGCGGTGGTGCTCCCGCCCGCGCAGGTGAACACCGACTGGACGCAGGCCGGCGGCAGCGCGGCCAAGGCATCGGGCCATTTCGCGCTGTCCGCGTCGCCGGGCCGGGCCTGGACCGCTTCCATCGCCGGGTCGAGCAACAAGCGCCGCCTGGCCGCTTCCCCGGTGGTGGGCGGAGGAATGCTGTTCGCGATCGACACCACCGCCACGATCCATGCGTTCAATGCCGATACCGGCCGGCGCATCTGGTCGCAGCAGCTGGAAGTGGAGGGCAACCTCAGGAGCGCGGCCTTCGGCGGCGGGGTGAGCTATGCCGACGGCCGGGTCTATGCCACCAACGGCGTGGGCGAAGTCGCCGCGCTGGATGCGCAGACCGGCGCGGTGGCGTGGAAGGTGAAGCCCGCCGGCCCGCTGCGCGGCGCGCCGACCATCGCCTTCAATTCCGTGTATGTGATGACGCAGGACAACCAGATCCACGCGCTCAATGCGGCCGACGGATCGGAAGTCTGGCAGGAATCCTCGTCGGTCGGACAGGCCGGGGTGTTCGGCGTGGCCGCCCCCGCCGCCGGGCAGGGCACCGTGATCGCGGGCTACAGCACCGGCGAGCTGGTCGCCTATCGCTATGAGAACGGCCGCACCCTGTGGGCCGACGCGCTGGCCCGCACCTCTATCTCCACCCAGGTCGGCACCCTGACCGATGTGGACGCCGATCCGATCATTGACAGCGGCTGGGTTTACGCTCTGGGCCAGGGCGGCCGCATGGCGGCCTACGAGCTGGTTACCGGACAGCGTATCTGGGAGCTTAACCTTGCCGGTATCTCCACTCCGGCCATCGCCGGCGAGTGGATCTTCACCCTGACCGACGATGCCCGCCTGCTCGCCATCGCCCGCGCCAGCGGCAAGGTCCGCTGGATCACGCAATTGCGCGAATGGAAGAACGAGAAGAAGAAAAAGAACCAGATCTTCTGGACCGGCCCGGTGCTGGCGGGCAACCGGCTGTGGATCGCCAGCTCGCGCGGCAAGCTGGTTTCAGTCGATGTGACGAGTGGCGCGATCGCCTCGGAGCAGGAACTCGGCTCCGACATCTCGCTGGCGCCGATCGTGGCCAACCAGACCCTGTATATCCTGGATGACGGCGGCAAGATCCATGCCTTGCGTTAAGCAAGGCGTGGAGCCGCGCGCGGGCGCTTCGGGCGGCATCCCGTTACCTTAGCTTTAATTCTTTCCCGCTAATGCGGCGGCGATGAGCAGCGGAAGCAGGAAAGCCGCCGGCGCCTTGCCGCCGAGTGACGTGCCGGCGATTGTCGGCCTGCTGGGCCTTGCGGGCCTGTTCACATGGCTGGCGATCTGCCGCTGCTGGCCGCAGCTGATGGAGCTGTTCGGCCTTCCCGGCCCGCATATGCGGCTGGATGGCCCTTATGCCTCGGTGGTCGCCACCCTGTTCTGCGCCTTGCCGATGGTGGCATGGTCGCTGCTGGTGGAGAAGGTCCATCGCAATCCCTCGACCGGCATAGACTGGGACAACCCCCGGCCGATCTCCGCGATCATCGACATTTCCGTCACCAAGATCGCTGGCCTCTGGGCTACCTGGGCGGTGATCGGCTTCATTTACTGCGTCGCGCGCTACTACTGGGACGGGCAGTATCGCTTCTCCATGGAAATGATGGGCTTCCTCGCGATCCCGCTTTTCCTGCTGTCGGTGCCCTATGTGATCTGGCTCGACCGGCTGCTCAAGGACCCGCGCGACCATGCCTGGCATTTCGGCGCGATGCTGATCGGGCGGGAGCCTTATTGCCCGGAGCATGTGCGGGCGCATTGGCGCGCCTGGGCGGTGAAGGGCTTCTTCACCGCCTTCATGATCTCGATCCTGCCGGGCGGCTGGAACACGATGGTCAATGCCGAGCCGGATCGGGTGCTGGGCGATCCGGTCGCCTTCTGCACCCTGCTGATCGAGATGTTCTTCGTGTTCGACGTGCAGATCGGCATGGTCGGCTATCTGCTGACCTTCCGCCCGCTCGATGCGCATATCCGCTCCGCCAACCCGTTTCTCGCAGGCTGGGTGGCGGCCCTGCTATGCTATCCGCCCTTCAACATGATGGGGACCGGCCCGCTCGATTATCACGTCAACGGAGCGGACTGGTCGCAATGGCTCGGCGGCCATCCGGCCTTGCTCTGGGCCTGGGGCGCGGTGCTGGTGTTCCTCACCGCCGCCTATGCCTGGGCGACGGTGGCCTTCGGCCTGCGCTTCTCCAACCTGACCTATCGCGGAGTGCTGACCAACGGCCCCTACCGCTTCACGCGGCATCCGGCCTATCTTTCCAAGAACGCGTTCTGGTGGTTCTCCACCATGCCGTTCCTGGCGGCCACGGGATCGGTCACCGACGCGGTGCGCAACACGGTGCTGCTGGCGCTGGTCGGCGCGGTCTATTACTGGCGCGCCAAGACGGAAGAGAAGCACCTGCTGGCCGAAGATCCGAAATACCGCGCCTATTACGACTGGATGGAGGAAAACGCCCTGATTACGCGGTCGCTTAGCCGGTTGAAGTCCCTGATCCGGCCGCGCGGCCCGCGCCTCCAGATCGCCGAATAGGCGCGGCTTCTCAGAAGCTCTCTTCGTAGACCCGGGTGATGTCCCCGGCCCATTCGCCGTGATAAAGGTCGAGCAGCCTTTGCGCCGGCACGCGACCCTCGGCTACGATCTGGTCGAGCGGGGTCAGGTATCCGGTCTCATTGTCGCCGCCGCTGTTGAGGCAGTTCCGCGCGGATAGCCCGGCGCGCGCGATCCGCAGCACTTCGGGGGCGATGTCCTTCAGAGTGCCTCCGCCCGGTATCGGCGCATCGAGCGCCAGCCGGGGCACGGTGTTGCGCAGCGTCTCGCGCTCTTCCATGCTCCAGTGCTTGACCAGATCCCACGCCGCATCGAGCGCGGACTGGTCATACAGCAGGCCCACCCAGAAGGCGGGCAGGGCGCAGATCCTGTTCCAGGGGCCGCCATCGGCGCCGCGCATTTCCAGGAAGCTCTTGAGCCGCACTTCGGGGAAGGCGGTGGAGAGATGATCCCACCAATCGCTCTGGCGCGGCTTTTCGCCGGGCAGGGCGGGCAGTTCGCCGTTCAGGAAATCCCGGAAGGACTGGCCGGCCGCGTCGATATATTTCCCGTCGCGGAACACGAAATACATCGGCACGTCGAGCATGTAATCGACATAGCGTTCGTATCCGAACCCGTCCTCGAACACGAAGGGCAGCATCCCGGTGCGATAGGGGTCGGTATCCGACCAGATATGGCTGCGATAGGACAGGAAGCCGTTCGGCTTGCCTTCGGTGAACGGAGAATTGGCGAACAGCGCCGTCGCCAGCGGTTGCAGCGCCAGGCTGGTGCGGAATTTCCGGACCATGTCCGCTTCGCTGGAATAGTCGAGATTGACCTGGATCGTGCAGGTCCGCAGCATCATGTCCAGCCCGAGATCGCCGACCCGGGGCATGTGCCGCAGCATGATGTCGTATCGGCCCTTCGGCATGATCGGCAATTCGTCCCGCCGCTTGTCGGGCCACATGCCGAGGCCGAGGAAGCCCAGATCGCACTTCTCGCCGATGCTCTTGACCTGCTGCAGATGGCGGCCGGTCTCCGCGCAGGTCTGGTGCAGGTTTTCGAGAGGCGCGCCCGAGAGTTCGAGCTGGCCCGCCGGCTCCAGGCTCACCGTGCCGTCGCTGCCGCCCATGGCGATGACCTTGCCGTCTTCCTCGATCGGCTCCCAGCCGAACTCGCGCAGGGCCAGCAGCATATCGCGGATGCCGCAAGGCTCGTCATAGGCCGGGGCGTGCTTGTCCTCGCGCCGATAGACGAGCTTTTCATGCTCGGTGCCGATCCGCCAGTCCTCGCGCGGCTTCTCGCCCTCTTCCATCGGCGCGACCAGCTGGTCGCGGCCTTCGATCAGGAGATCGTCTTGCTCTGACGCCGTTCGCGTGCTCATGGCTGGCCGTTAGGCGAGCGCAACGCGCTGCGCCAGCGCTATTTTGCCCAATCTCCAACCATGCCCATCCACAGCGCGATGGCCGCAATCGAAGCGGTTTCTCCCCGCAGGATGCGCGGGCCGAGCGAAATCGGCCGTGCCTGGCCCATCGCGCGGATCGTTTCGCGCTCCGCATCGTCGAAGCCGCCTTCCGGCCCTACCAGCAGCGCCGCCGGGCCGGGGTCGGCGGAAAAGGCGGCGCTGGCGGGCGTTCCGCCGGCCTCATCGGCGAAGAACAGCAGCCGTTCCGAAGGCCAGCCGCGCAGCAATTGGGCTAGGGGGATGGGCGCGGCCAGTTCGGGCAGGGCGGTGCGGGCGCATTGCTCGGCCGCTTCCGTCACGATGGCGCGGGCACGCTCCAGATTGAGCTTGTCGGCCACGCAGCGGCGAGTCAGCACCGGCTGAATCCGCCGCACGCCCAGCTCCGCCGCCTTTTCCAGCACCAGATCGAAGCGGTCCTTCTTCAGCAGCGCGGCGCACAGGGTGAAATCGGGCACCTGTTCCCGTTCGCGCAGCCGTTCCTCGACGCGAAGGCCGACATCGCGCTTCCCGGCATCGGTCACACCGGCGGCCCACTCGCCGGTCAGATCGTCGCACAGGATCACCGCATCGCCCGGGGCCACGCGCATCACCCGCGCCAGATAATGCGCCTGCGGGCCATCCAGCGCCATCTCCTGCCCGGCGTGCAAAGGGCCGGGGACGAACAGGCGCGGCGCGCTCTTGGGGGGCCAGGCGGGTGTTGCGGGCATGGGACGCCCTTAGCCGCCCGACAGGGCGCCGTCATCATTGAGGTCATGTTCGGTCGCCTCAAAGATCGTCTGCCGGGTGCGGATGCGCATAAACCAACCGGCAACGTGCTATTATGGGCGCCAATGGCCATGAGGTTTTAGCCCTATGATCGGGCGGAAGTGTGCTACGAAGCTTGAAGCATTCACCACGGACAGCGACGGAAGCTCTCGGTCCCTCCGTTAGGGATATTGTACTTCACGTGCAGATGATCGGGGGAGAGAACGCTCACGGTGTAGGACAGGCTCTGACCGTCGATGGTTTCCCGCACAACGTTACCCGAAACGCTCCAAGTGCCGGCGCCTCCACCATCTTGCCCTATGAACTCAACCCGTCCACCCGGCTTGAATGTCGTTAGCGCGAATTGAACTTCGTTTTTCTTGGAGATGCAGCGGCCAGGATCGCTATCTGGGTCGGTCACTTCCCAATTACCGATCAGAAGCTGGGCGAGCGAGCTTGCATTGGCAGCGGCATTCTGCGCCGTCATGCCAGAACTTGGCGCGCTTGCACCTCGCGCCTCCAGGGATTTTCTAATCGCAGGCGGCGCGGTGCGATAGCTTTCCGGACAGGAGCCGGTGAACTCCAGCCACTCGCCGCGCGTTACCGTTGAGAACCAATATCTGTCGGACCACTGACCGCCGACATAGCAGACTGCAATCGCGCCGGTTTCGGTGTTCAGGAACAGCCGGTGATAATTGGTCTTGCAGTTTTCCGGAAAGCAGCCGCCATTCACCAACACATGGCCTTCCATCCTGGTAAAGGCCGAGCCGGTCTGAACAATAAGGCTATACGGCCCGTCCACGTCGATTTCCTGGAGCTTTCGCTCCAGGAGCGGGTGCTCCAGAAATGTGTGGCCCCGCACGCGGAAATCAGCCTTTTTGCCTACATATTGCGTCAGTTCGGAATAGGCGCTGTCTGATGGGCCTGCGGGAGCGGATTGGGCAAGCGCTGGTTGTGATGAAGCACCTGCGTCATTCTGTCGCGGCGCGATCCTTTCGCCCAAGTTATGTATCGCCTGCGCCACAGTCAAACCGGAGCACATCGGAGCCTCGCGCAATTTGGATGTGTTGATCGCGAACACGCCGGATCGAATTTGATCGCCAACGGCGGTTTCAAGCTCCGTATCCGTGATGCAGTTGCCTGATTTGCCCAGGGCTGGAACCAGAGCCAGACCCGAAACGAAAGCAGCGAATACCGAAACCACTGCGATCCAGCTTTTCTTTTGCCGCACCGCCCCCAAAATCTTTTGCATTCCTATACTTCCCCCATCGCGCCAGTTGGTTTCGATGGGAGCAATGGCACAGCCAGTCAAGCCTCTACTCGTCATATTTCGGCGCCGCCTCGGCCCGAACCAATTCCATTACCGTCATGGCCCCCACCGCCAGCGGAAGGCCGAAGTCGAAGCCGTCATCCCCGTGCGGGCGGGGCCATGGCGCTTCTCCTTTCCTACCTGGCGGAAATCTGGCTTATCCTGTGGGATGAGACGCAAATTCCGTTATCTTCGCGTCGCCCGGCCGTTCGAGACGCCATCTCGCGATCCGGGCAGCTGCGAAAGCCGCCCTTGCGAAAGGTCACACCCGATGAACCGGCTTTCCACCCCATCGAAGCCCGGTTTTCGCGGGGAATACGGGGCGGGGCAGGTCCCCATGGAAATGCACATTTCGGGCGTTCTGCGTCAACCGGCGCGCCCGTCGCCGGGTTCCCGCTTTCCCGGAAACGCCGAAGGATTATAGGAGATTCATGCCCGCCTCTGAAATCACCCCGGACAGCGAACATCGCGGACTGGTTGCGCTGCTGCCGCAGCGGCTGCGCGACTATGCATTGCTGGCCCGGTTCGACCGCCCGATCGGCTGGTGGCTGCTGTTCTGGCCCTGCGCATGGGGCGTATGGCTGGCCGGGGCCGGCCCGCAATGGGCGTTGGTGGGCTGGATGCTGCTCGGCTCGATTGCGATGCGCGGGGCGGGCTGCGTCTATAACGACATCGTCGATGCCGATCTCGATCGGCAGGTCGCCCGCACCGCCTCGCGGCCGGTGGCCAGCGGCCGGGTGAGCAGGACGGCGGCCTGGATCTGGTTGCTGGCGCTCTGCCTGATCGGCCTTGTCGTCCTGCTGCAATTGCGCTGGCAGGCGCAGTTGGTGGCTCTCGCCAGCCTTGCACTGGTTGCGGGCTATCCCTTCATGAAGCGGATCACCTGGTGGCCACAGGCATGGCTGGGGATGGTGTTCACCTGGGGCGCTTTGGTCGGCTGGGTCGAACTGCGGCCGGACCGGCTCGAGGTGCTCGCCGCGCTCTATGCCGGGGCGGTCTGCTGGGTGATCGGATATGACACGATCTACGCTCTGCAGGACCGGGAGGATGACGCAATGGTCGGCATCCGCTCCACCGCCTTGCGCTTCGGCAGCCATGTGCGGCTGGCGGTCGGCGGGTTCTATGCGCTGGCGGCCGCGCTGTGGGCGGCGGCGTTCTGGCTGCTGCGGGAAGATTGGCTGGCCTTGCTGGCGCTGCTTCCCGCCGCGATGCATCTGGGCTGGCAAGTGCTGACGCTCGATCCGGCGGATGGCGGCAATGCGCTTGCCCGTTTCCGGGCCAACCGGATGGCCGGCCTGCTGGTCGCCGCCGCCTGCTTCGTGGTGGGGAATGCCTGATGGGGCTTGGGCAGCGCCGCCCGGTCACGCGTCCGGGCGGGACCAGATCCAGCTCAGGGCAATGACCGCGATGCCCAGCGGCAGCAGCGGCCAGGGCCAGGGCATGAACAGGAAGCCGAGCAATGTGCTGGCCGCGAAGGCGAAGGTGGCGCCGAGCTTTCCGATGCGCGGGATGGCCCCGTTTTCCCGCCAGGCGCGGATATGCGGGCCATAGCGGGGATGGTTCAGCAGCCGGGCTTCCAGCGCCGGGTTCGATTTGCCGAAGCACCACGCCGCCAGGATCAGGAAGGGCACTGTGGGCATGATCGGCAGCGCGACCCCGATGATGCCCAGGCCCACCGAGACGATGCCGGCGCAAAGATAGAACTTTCGCATGTCCGTCATGCTCGCCTGCGATCCTGGAAAATGGGCCATGGCCTTATTGCGAAAGCCTTCATGCTACCTACATTCCAAACGTGGATTTTATCCAGAGGACATATCGATGAACGGCTTGAAGACCACCATGTTGCTTGCGGCGCTCACGGCGCTGTTCATGGTCGTGGGCTTTGCGGTTGGCGGGCAGGCGGGCGCCATGATCGCGCTGGTTATCGCCGCGGGCATGAACCTGTTCACATACTGGAATGCGGACAAGATCGTCCTTTCCATGCATGGCGCGCGGCAGGTCGATGCGGCCAGCGCGCCGGAATTCTATGGGCTGGTGGCGGATCTGGCGCGCAATGCGGGCCTGCCGATGCCCAAGGTCTATATCGTCGACAATCCGAACCCGAACGCCTTCGCCACCGGCCGCAATCCGGAAAATGCGGCCGTGGCGGCGACCACCGGCCTGCTCGGGATGCTCAGCCGCGAGGAAGTGGCGGCGGTGATGGCGCATGAATTGGGGCACGTCCGCAACCGCGACACTCTGGTGATGACGATGGTCGCCACCATTGCCGGCGCGATTTCGATGATCGCCAATTTCGGCCTGTTCTTCGGCAATGGCCGGGGCGGCCACCCGGCCGCCGGCATTCTCGCGGTGGTCGTCGCCCCGTTCGCCGCGATGATCGTGCAAATGGCGATCAGCCGCACGCGCGAATATGGCGCCGACCGCGCGGGCGCCGAGATCTGCGGCAATCCGCGCGCGCTGGCATCGGCGCTGGCGAAGATTTCCGGCGCGGCCCGGCGCATCCCGAACCCGGCGGTGGAGCGCAACCCCGCCGCGGCGCAGCTCTACATCGTGCCGACCAGCGTATCGGACATCTTTTCCACCCACCCCGCCACGGAAAAGCGGATCGCGGCGTTGGAGGCGATGCAGCCGCCGGTGAGGCGCGCTTCGGCAGCCGTTCCATCCGCGCTCGATCCGCTCGGCCGGGGCGGGCGAAGGTAGTCGCCCCGCCACCGGGCGTCACAGCAGCGGGCTGACCAGGCGCGCGCCGTTTTCCGCCAGCTTGCGCAGGCGGCCGCGCTGCCGCCATTGCGCCCGGGTAATTTCGTCGCTGTGCGAAAGGTAGCGGCGCTGGATCTCCTCCAGCCGGGCAATGCAGGCAGGGTCCAGCAACAGCAGGCTCACTTCCTCGTTGAGCTGGAACGAACGGATATCGACATTGCTGGAACCCAATATGCCCAGCCGCCCGTCGATCCGCACATTCTTGGCATGGAGAAGCTCATCCCGATAGGTGTGTATCCTCACTCCGCTGCGGAGAAGTTCGTCGTAGTAGGAATCCTGCGCCAGCCGCACCAGCCACTGGTCGATGACGGAGGAAACGATGATCCGCACGTCCACGCCGCGCAGCACCGCGGTGCGCAGGGCGGTAAGCAGGCTTTCGTCCGGGATCAGATAGGGAGTGACGATCACGACCTCCCGCCGCGCTTCGCCCACCTGCCAGGTCAGCAGCGCCTGGAAGCTCTCCAGCCGATAATCCGCGCCGCTCGGCAGGATCTGCAGGGTCGAGGATGCGGCGGATTCGGGGATGGCCGGGTTCGGCTCGAGCAAATCCTCGGTTTCGAGATACCAGTCGCCCAGGAAGACCGCATTCATCGCCGCGACTGCCGGCCCTTCCACCCGCGCCACCAGTTCGCGGTTCACCACGCCGGGGCGGAAGTCCCGCGAAACCAGGTTCTGCGAGCCGGCGTAGCCGATCTCGCCATCGATCAGGAACAGCTTGCGATGGTTGCGCATGTCCCGCCGGGTCCGCGCCCGCAGCAGCCGGAAGGGCAGGGCGGCGCGCACCGCCACTCCGGCTTCCTCGAGCCGCCGCTGGAGCCGCTTGCTCCATTTGCGGGAGCCGACCGGGTCGAACAGCACATGGCAGGCGACGCCGCGCTGCGTGGCGCGCTGCAGCGCGGCGATCACATTTCTGCCCGTTTCGTCATCCGCGAAAATATAGGCAAGAATGCGGACATGACTGCGCGCGCGATCGATGTCGGCGATCAGCCGATCGACCACCGTCTGGTATTCCTCGAGCAATTCGATCGCGTTGCCGCCGGTGGCGGGCAGGTATCCGAGCCGCTCCGCGAGGGTGGAGATGTCGGCCGGGGTGTCGGGCGCGGGCGGCGCGGCCTGCTCCAGCCTGATGGCCACCCGCTCGAAGAATGGCTGCAATTGCCGGAAGCGAGCGGTCCGCCAGCGCGGAAAGCGCGGTGCGCCGATCGCCAGGAAAAGCAGCAGGCCGGGGAGCGGGAGAAAGAAGATCAGCAGCAGCCAGCTGGTGGTGGCGGCCGGGTTCCTGCGGAACGGCACCACCGCCAGCATGGCCAGCCGGATGATCCACTCGAGGACATAATAAGCTTCGCCAAGGGTCGGCAGCATGCTCATCATGCCATGCTGTCGATCAGTCAGCGCTGCTTGGCAAGCATTGAAATGAGCGCCGCCGGATGTTCATGCCGTGTGGTGGAAACGAACACCCGGCGAGCGCCCGGGCAAAATCCGGAAAATGTGAAGGCGCGTGACTTAGCCGTGATCCTTCCATTCGGCGATCAGGCCATCGTCGTTGAAGCGGAAAAGGCTGCAGAGGCGGAGCTTGAAATGCTCACCCTTGCTGGCGAAGTTGGGGATGTCGCCGGTTGCGGTTCCCGAAAAATCGGACTCGCGGATGACGATATTTCCCGACGCCGTTACCCGCAGGGCAGAAGAAAACTTGCGATCCGGGGCAAGATTGTCTGCAAAGACGGGAAGAATGGCGACCAGGTCTTCACGATTGTTGAAGAATGCATTCCGATTGTAGTGAGCCATGTCAATATCCGGAACCATCATGTTACGCATGGTTTCGAAATCCTTGTCGTTGTAGGCGGTCAGGAATTTGTCCACCAGTGCGACATAGTCTGCCATTATACTTTCCTCTCTTTTGACGTATGGGGTTCAAGAAGCCTTGCGAAGCGGCGGGTAAATTCTCCGCCGCAATTATCCGGCGACCAATCCGGGAGCATTCCTATCCGATGGCTGAATCCATTCGTCTCCCGTCTATCCGCCGCGCCGGTCGACTTGTGCGGATTTTCCCGAAATTATAACGGGTGTTCGAAGAATGGCAATTGATTGCCTGCCCGGTCCGGCAATCTTGTCCACCCTTATGGCGGAGGGGCGATTTTGCGCCAAATCCTTAAATTAAACCTATTAGACAAGTAGGAAATAGAATCGGAGCAGTGGGCTTGCCGAAGTGGATGATGAGACTGTGGGCTATCTCTATCTCTCAGCTTGAAATTAACCTTTGATCCGCTAAATTGCTTCCATGCTTTCCCAAAAGAGCCGCTACACGATCCGTGCGCTTCAGCATCTGGCTGATATATACCCGCATGGCATGGCGCGAATGGCGGAAATTGCGGAAAGACAGAATATCCCGCCCAAATTCCTTACAGTGATACTTTCGGAACTGACCCGCGAAGGCATCGTGATTTCCCACCGGGGGCGTGAAGGCGGTTATCAGCTCGGCCTTGCGCCCGTGGATATCCGTTATGGGGATATCATCCGCATCACTCGCGGTTCCCTTGCCCTGGTTCCTTGCGCGAGCCGGTATGCCCATGAGCATTGCGATCATTGCCTGCCCGAAAAGGAATGCCGGCTTCGTGCCTTGATGCTGAAGGTCCGGGACGAAACCGCGGCCATACTCAATTCGATCAACCTGGCCGATCCGATCGTGCCGGTGTCGGACTTCGCCGAGCAGGAGTGATCGGCGATAAATTTTTCCTTTAGGGTTAAACTCAACTTATTTAGTCGACAATTTTCCACGGTTGAGCTAATTTCAATTCCCTATCCGATGGGTATGGTTATACTGACCGTATCGCCCATCATCGAGGAGCGGGAAATGTTCTTTCACGAACCTGGCGAATTGCACTCCCCGACGTTGCTTATCGTCCCTGGTCTCAACAATAGCGGGCCGCGCCACTGGCAGAGCATATGGGAGCGAGAGCGCACGGATTGCCAGCGCGTCGATCTCGGCATGTGGGAGCAGCCCCATCGCAATACATGGGTGAACAAGCTGAATGCCGCCATTTCCGCGGCCAAGCGTCCTGTCATCCTCGTTGCCCACAGCCTGGGCTGCCATGCGGTCGCGTGGTGGAACGCGTTGGAGCGGCCCGGACCGGACGGCAAGGTCGCGGGCGCCTTGCTGGTCGCCCCACCGGCCCTGGAGGGGCATGGTGTCGACAGCCGGCTTGCCGATTTCGCGCCGGTAGCGAGAGAGCGGCTGCCGTTCCTCAGCATTCTCGCGGCCAGCCAGGACGATCCCTATGCTTCTTTCGGACAAGCCCGGAAGATGGCCCGGATCTGGGGAAGCCGTCTCGTCGATGCGGGATGGATCGGCCATATCAATGCCGATTCCAATATCGGGAACTGGCCTTATGGGCGCTATCTGCTGGATCGCCTGCTTGCGGCGGTCGCCCCAACGCCCGCAGCCGCGGCGCAGGGAGCCTCGGCGTCGTTTTTCTCCTCCACGCAGAATGAAAGACTGGAAATCGGAAGATGAAGGCGGATTCGGTCCTCGGCACTATTGGCAATTCACCGCATATCCGCCTTCAAAGACTGTTCCCTGATGCCGATGTCTGGATAAAGTCGGAGCGTTCCAACCCCGGCGGCTCGATCAAGGACCGCATCGCTCTTGCGATGATCGAAGCGGCGGAAGCCAGTGGCGAATTAAGGCCCGGCGGCACCATCGTGGAGCCGACTTCCGGCAATACCGGGGTCGGGCTTGCGATGGTGGCGGCGGTCAAGGGCTACCGTCTCGTTCTGGTGATGCCGGAATCGATGTCGATCGAGCGACGCCGCCTGATGCTTGCCTATGGCGCCCAATTCGATCTCACGCCGCGCGAAAAGGGCATGAAGGGCGCGATCCAGCGCGCTCTGGAACTGGTGGCTCTGACGCCGGGCACCTGGATGCCGCAGCAATTCGAGAATCCGGCGAACATCGCGGTTCATGAACGCACGACTGCGCAGGAAATCCTTGCCGATTTCGCGGACCGGCCGATCGATGCGCTGATCACCGGGGTGGGAACCGGCGGGCATCTTACCGGCGTGGCGCAGGTGTTGAAGGCGGCATGGCCGGAATTGAAGGTCTATGCCGTCGAGCCCACTCTCTCGCCTGTCATCAGTGGGGGGCAGCCGGCGCCGCACCCGATCCAGGGTATCGGCGCCGGCTTTATCCCGCTCAATTTGCATACGCAGTTGCTCGATGGCGTGGTTCAGGTCGATCCTGTCGATGCGAAGCAATGGGCGAGAAATTCCGCGAGGGTAGAGGGCTTGCTCGTCGGCATTTCCTCCGGCGCCACCTTGGCCGCAATTCACCGGAAATTGTCGGACCTTCCGGCGGACGCGCGAATTCTGGGCTTCAATTACGACACTGGCGAGCGTTATCTATCGGTTCCGGATTTCCTTCCGGATGAATGACGGGAAAGTTTGGCTTTAGGTCGATTTAGAACAATCTAAATGTCAATCTCTAAAGTTGAATTTATAAGTCCCGTAATTTCTGGCTGAGCGATAAGCGGGAATGCGGAGCCAGCATTTCCCTCGCGAGGAGTAAGATGAGTGCAAAGCGTGCGCTGATTATCCGGCATGTCCCTTATGAGGGCGTTGCCGGATACCGTGAGCCTATCGAGGCAGCGGGATATGAGGTGGACCGGATCGACGTATCCGATCCGGCCTTTTCCGCGCTCGATCTCTGTGAGCCGGACCTTCTCATCATGATGGGCGGGCCGATGGGAGTCTACGAACAGGATCGGTATCCCTGGATCGGATGTCAGTTGCGCAGGCTTGCGCGGCGCCTCGATGCCGACAGGCCGACGCTCGGGGTCTGCTTCGGCGCGCAGATGATCGCCGCCGCGCTGGGCGGCCATGTCTATCCCGGCCCGGTGAAGGAGGTCGGATTCCATCCGGTCCGGATACACGATCATGCGCTGGACAGCCCTCTGCGCCACATCGTCGATGTTCCCATCCTGCATTGGCATGGCGATACGTTCACCTTGCCGGACAATGTGGACCTGCTGGCTTCGAGCCACGTCTATGAACATCAGGCCTTTCGGCGCGGACGCAGTCTCCTTGCGCTCCAGTTCCATGCGGAAATGGGGCTGGACCCCCGTTTCAACGCGTGGATAGAGGAATGGCCTGAATCGGTTGCGGAGGCCGGGGGAGACGAAACCTCGCTTCGCGCGGCCCATGACACGCTTGGCCCTGCCGCGGTGCAGGCTGGGCAGGCCATGATTGCGGAATGGCTTGGGAAGCTGCAGGCTCGGTAATTCTCTGCGGGGCGTGCAATGCCAAGGTTGTGCATCGGTGCTTGCCTCTTGCCTGTGCCCAAGCTAGGCCACGCGCGCAATCGGGGCCTGTAGCTCAGCGGTTAGAGCTGGCCGCTCATAACGGCTAGGTCGCGGGTTCGAATCCTGCCGGGCCCACCATTGCACCGGCCGATCGGCTCAGGGTCGGGGAGTAGCGCAGCCTGGTAGCGCATCTGCTTTGGGAGCAGAGGGTCGCAGGTTCGAATCCTGTCTCCCCGACCATTTGAACTGCGGAAAACAAGGGGATGAATCCACCGCATCTTACGCACTCATCTGAGGAACGGTTTCGCGCCATGAGGGAAATGGATCGCGCAGGCCCCACCAAAGATCGGGAGTAAGGACCTGAACCGGGAGGAGGCATGTGTCCAGCCTGTCGCGGATTGTCGTTTCATCCATCCCGATGCCGATGAATACCAGCTCCTGCCGCCGGTCGCCCCATACATTGTCCCAGTGGGCGGCGACGAAGCGCTCGAACCGGTCATCGTCAGGCCACTGGTTCTTCGGCACGCTTGCCCACCAGCGCCCCATGCGGGAGGTCGTCGTCTGAGCGCCAGCGACAGCCAACTCACCCACCCAATCAGGGCGTGTCGCCAACCAGAAGTGACCTTTCGCGCGCACGACATGGTCGAGACCGCCGCCGACCAGGAAGGCGTGGAATTTCGCCGGATCAAACGGCTGCCTCGCTCGATAGACGAAGCTTTCGATGCCATATTCCTCGGTTTCGGGCTGATGGCTGGCATAGCCATACAGCTCTTTGGCCCAGAGCGGATGCTGCGCCGCCTGTTCCTCGTCGAACAGGCCGGTATCGAGAATGGCATCGAGCGGCACGCGGCCATGATCGCAGGTGAGGATACGGGCATCGGCATTGAGCGAGGCTATCAGCTTCTTGACCGTAGCGAGCTGATCGGGCGCGATTGCGCTCGCCTTGTTGACGATCACGACATCTGCGAACTCGATCTGTTCGACCAGCAGACCGACGAGGCTGCGATTATCGTCCTCGCCCAGCGATTCCCCGCGGTCTGTCAGGAAATCCTGGCTCGAATAATCCTTCAGCAGATTGATGGCGTCGACCACCGTCACCATCGTGTCGAGCCGGGAGACATCACCCAGCGATGCGCCTGCTTCATCACGGAACGAGAATGTCGTGGCGACGGGAAGGGGTTCGGAAATGCCCGTGCTCTCGATCACCAGATAATCGAACCGGCCGGCTTCGGCGAGCGCGCGGACCTCGTTCAGAAGGTCATTGCGCAGCGTGCAGCAGATGCAGCCGTTGGTCATTTCGACCAGGCTCTCCTCGCTTCGGGACAATGCTGCGTCGCCGCCCCGCACCAAATCGGCGTCGATATTCACTTCGGACATATCGTTGACGATCACGGCAACGCGCTTGCCTTCGCGATTGGCGAGGATGTGATTGAGCAGCGTGGTCTTGCCAGCGCCGAGAAAGCCGGAAAGCACGGTGACGGGAAGACGGTTATCCTTGGGCATGTTGTACCTCATTCGGCTCGGAAGGTGTCGGATGCGATGCGCTGGTACGCGCCAGGCAGTCGGCACAATGGCCGTGAACCTCGATCACGCGCTGCTCGACTGCAAAGCCTGTGCCGTCCGCCACCTCTCCCATACGGGAGCGTAGATCGGGCATCGCGATCATACGGACATGATGGCAGTCGTCGCAGATCAGACAGGCATCGGCATCGCCGTCGCGATGCAGATAGGCGTTCAAGGATTCGATGCGCTGGACGCGGCCTTGCTCGATCAGGCGGGCAAGCGTTCGATAAACCTGATTGGCAACCAGCGGCGATCCCGTCCGTGATGTGGAATCGGCAATATCGTAGGCGCTGAGCGGTGCGTCGGCAGTGAGAATTGCGCGCATCACCAATGCTTCGATCTCTTCGGGATTGCGCCGCCGTCTGTGCTTCGTTCGCCAGGAAGACATCCGGCTCACCCTCAAAGTTTCGTGGGATTGGGCAGGCCAGCATAAACGGCTGCGGCGTCGAACGCGGGTTCGGTCTCGGTCCGGAGCAGTCGCGAGGGCCGCATATGACTGTCCAGATCCACCTCGCGATAGAAGCAGGATCGGAAGCCGACATGACAGCTTCCCGGTCCCTCGACTCGCACGAGCAGGATGACCGCATCCTGATCGTCATCGACCAGCATCCGTTCCACCGTCTGGGTGAAGCCGCTATGCTCGCCTTTGCGCCAGAGCGCCTGCCGGCTGCGGGACCAGAAATGCGCCTGCCGCGTGACGATAGTGCGCTCCAGGGCATCCGGGTTCATTTGCCCCAGCATGAGGATCTGGCTGCTGGCTGCATCGACGACAATGGCCGGCAGCAATCCCGCCGCATCGAAACGCGGCGCAAGCTCATTGCCGAGTTCCACTTGCTCGACCGATGTGCGCTCGGCGAACAAAAGCGGCGCTGCTGTCATGCGGCACCGTCCAGGCGGATTTCGTAGTCACCTATGGATCGAGCATTGGGCTTGTCCGGGATCAGACCTGGCTGGACATCGAGATCAAGTTCATCGGCGCCTTGCCAGGAAAATTGCTGGAGACCGACGGTCATCAGCATCAGCGTGCCGCGCAGATCGGCTTCATCCATGTTGCGGACGATGAATACCATGCGCGTGCGTCTGTCCCCGCTCGGCCAGGCATCGAGCGTAACTGGCGAATGCAGGACGTGCTGGACCCCGTGGATCACGATGGGCTTGTCCTCACCCTCGATATTGACGATTCCCTTGATCCTCAGGACATCCGGTCCTTTGAACATGGTGAGGATGCCGAGCCAGCGGTCGAAGGCGGTGCCCTTGAGCGGCGCGTCGAACGTCAGGCAGATCGCGCGGATGCGGTCGTCATGCCGGTTCACATCGTGATGATGGTGATGGCTGTGATGACCATGATCGGCTTCTTCATAGGCTTCCGCATTGAGCCAGCGCTGGACATCATCGCTCTTCGTCGCCGGATTATAAAGCCCGGCGTCGAACAGCCGGGCGGCATCGACCTCGCCATTGGTCGTCTTGATAATCGGCGCGGCCGGGTTGATCGCGCGCAGTCTTGCTTCAAGCGCACTGATGTCTGCTTCGGGCGCGATGTCGGTCTTGGTGAGGAGCAGCCGGTCGGCGACAGCCGCCTGCTTGAGCGATTCCTCCTGCGCGTCGAGCGTGGCCATGCCGGTCGCGGCGTCGACTGTCGTGATGACGCCGTCCAGCCGATAAAGCGATTGCAGATGATCGTCTGTCATCAACGTGTGAAGGATGGGCGCCGGGTCGGCCAGCCCGGTCGTCTCGATGATGAGGCGATCGAACCAGCATTTGCCGTCACGCGCGAAGCGGAAGGGCGCATCGCGCAAGGCGCGCAGCAGATCGCCGCGAATGGTGCAGCACAGACAGCCGCCCATCATCTCGACGACCAGATCTTCGGTCGAACGCGAGACAAGATCGTGATCCAGCCCCACGGATCCGAATTCGTTGATGATGACGAGAGCCCTGTTCATGGCGGGATCGCGCACCAGTCGATTGAGCAAAGTAGTCTTGCCACTGCCGAGAAACCCGGTGAGTACGGAGATGGGAATGAGGGATTGGGAACCGGGTGACAGCAACATCTTCAGATTCTCGATTTAGATACGATATAACATATCATAACTCGATACGAATAACGCCGTCAAGCAACCGGAAGGAGACAGCCTGTTTTGAGGTAATCGGATACCGCGTCCACGCGAAGAGTGCCGGTTGTCCAGATCCTGATCCTGGATGAAGAATGCGACACAGCACCTTCGCAAATGCAGCCATAAGGGGCCGTGGTTTCGTGAAATGGGGCAGGCGCTCTATGAGACGATTGCCACCCGTTCATCCTGCACGATGAGTGCCCGGATCATGTCTTGTCTAATTTCATATAGAGACGTTATATCGTATCTTTATGCTGAACCGTCACCCTGCTGCGAGATCACCCCGTTTGTTCTGTAATGCCTGTGCTCCTGCCAGGGGCAAGAAGGGATGACGTTTGCCCTGGAAGTGCGCGGAGTATCGAAGTCTTACGGCGCGGCCACTGTCGTGAACGGGCTTAGCTGCAGCGTTTCGTCCGGCGAGCACCTGCTGCTGCTGGGGCCGTCCGGTTCGGGCAAGAGCACGCTGATCAATCTCATCACCGGCCTGCTCACGCCTGATGCGGGGGAGATCATGATTGCCGGTGAGGCGATGACAGGGCGCTCGTCCGCTGCCCGAGACGATTTGCGCCGTCGCCGCATCGGAATCATTTTCCAGACCCTACGGCTGGTGTCCGCGCTCAACGTTCGTGGAAATCTGCGCTTGGCGCAAAGGCTCACCCATGGCCGGACCGACGATGCGGCCATTGATGGGTTGCTCGATGCCCTCGGTATCGCGCATCGCGTGGACGCCAGACCGTGCGAACTGAGCCAGGGCGAGGCCCAGCGCGCCGCGATTGCTCGCGCGCTGGTGGGCCAGCCCGATCTTCTGGTGGCAGACGAGCCGACGAGCGCGCTAGACGATGCCAATGCCGAAAAGATCGCCTTGCTTCTCGTCGAAACGGCTAAGTCCCGTGGGAGCAGCCTGCTGATCGCAACGCACGATCAACGGCTTCGCGCGTATATCCCGAACAGCCTGATGCTCGATAGCGCAGCGAGCAAAGCCGTCTGATGCTGAGCCTTGCCTTTGCCTACATGCGCAGCCGGCGGCTTGTCACAGGGCTCAATATGCTGTTGCTGGCATTGGCTGTCGCCTCGCTCACGATCCTGCTGCTCGTCTCATCCCAGCTTTCGGAGCGGCTTGAGCGCAATGCTCAGGGGATCGACCTCGTCGTTGGCGCCAAGGGCTCGCCGCTTCAGCTCATCCTCTCCAGCATCTATCAGATGGATCAGCCGACCGGGAATATTCCACTCACCAGCATCGACATGTTGCGCCGTGATCCGGCGGTGGCTGGAGTCGTGCCTCTCGCTCTTGGTGACAATTTCCGAGGCTATCGGATCGTTGGAACCGAGCCTGCCTATCCCGCACTTTATGGCGCGGATCTGGCCACCGGGCGCATGTTTGAGAAACATGGCGAAGCTGTGATGGGGGCGGTGGTGGCAGCGAAGCTGGGCGCCGGGCTTGGCCAGAAGTTCGTCGGCAGTCATGGGCTCGGCGATGGGGAAGGCGCAGGCGAGCATCATTCTAACCCTTTCACGACGGTTGGCATCTTGAAACCCACAGGCACGGTGATCGATCGACTGATCCTCGCCTCGGTCCAGACTGTATGGGACGTCCATGGCATCGCGCATGACGATGAAGATCATGATTATGGCACGACCGCGCATGACGGCCATGCAGAACATCATCATGACGCGCATGCGGATAACGATTCCGACACGCTGGTGCTCGCCGAAAGCCGCGACCCGCTCGCGCCTGAAGTTACCGCGTTGCTGGTGCGCTATCGCAATGCCGCCGGTGCGCTCCGCATCCCCTCGATGATTAATCGCCAGACTGACATGCAGGCCGCCGTTCCGGCTGTCGAAACTACGCGGCTGCTCTCCCTTCTCGGTGTGGGGATAGATGGTGCCCGCCTTTTTGCATGGCTGCTCGCGGCCGTCGGTGGGCTTTCCATCTTCGTGACACTGCTGAATGCCGCGAGCGCGCGCGAAGGCGACCTCGCCTTGCTACGCGTCATGGGAGCAACCCGAGCGCGTGTGTTCGGCACGGTGATCGCCGAGGGCTTGGCGACGGCGCTGGCTGGCGGCGTTCTGGGTCTGCTGATCGGCCACCTCGTCCTGATGGGCGCAGTGCGCGGCTTCGCTGCACTGGGTGAACTGGGGCTTCGTCCGTGGCAACCGCATCCCGGCGAGTTGGCGATCCTTGCCGTTGTGACCGCGATCGGTTTCATTGCCGCACTCGTCCCGGCGTTGCGTGTGTTCCGCGTCGATCTCACCAGTACATTGGCAAGGGCAAACTGATCATGGCTATGATGCACCATCTGCGTCTCGCAGCGCTGGTTCCTTTCCTCCTTCTAGCTGGGCCTGCTCCAGCCCCCGCCGCCATGCAGGAGATGGGCAGGGCTCCGGTCGAGGACGTCTGGCAGCCAGCCAGGACTCCGCCCGGCGGAACGTCGTGGAAGTTGCTGGAAACCACGAGACTCAACGACCGGACCGATTCCAAGACGCACATCATTTACACGAAGCCGATGTTCCCGCCGACGATCAAGGCGTTGGCTGGCAAGCGGATCAAGGTGGCGGGCTGGATGATACCGCTTGAAAACGGCGTGCGGCAGAAGCATTTCGTGCTGCTGGGCTATCCACCCGGCTGTCCGTTCCATCTGCACGCTCTGCCCAACCAGTTCATTGAGGTCTATGCCGCGGTCCCGGTCAGAGTTGATGAAATGAATCCTACAATCATCACGGGCACGCTGGAACTTACCGGACAGGATGAGAGCGGAATCTTCTACAGGCTCAGAAATGCCCAACCAGGCTAAGGCAAAGAAGCCATCCGCTTTGTTCCGCTACATTGAGGCTCTCCAGGGTGAGGCACCCTGGGGCAGCTTTCTCGACGCCGGAACGGGCACGAATTCGATCAACTGGATATCCTCTCTCCAGACAGAGCGCTGGACCGCCGTAAGCGGCGCGGAGGGCCATGCGATCCAGGTCCGTGACGCCGTCGAACGGGTCCGCCGGCCACAGGATCGCATCATTCTGGGCAATTGGGCCGACCCGGCGCTGCTGGCCGGTGAACGTTACGACACTGTGCTCGCCGATTATCTGGTTGGGGCAGTCGAGGGATTTGCGCCTTATTTCCAGCACAGCCTGTTCGTTCGATTGCGGCCACTAGTCGGTCAGCGCCTCTATGTCGTGGGGCTCGAGCCTTATGTGAATCAGGACGCCAATACCCCGGATGGCAAGTTGATTCGCGAGATCGGCCGCTTCCGCGACGCCTGCCTGCTGCTCACAGGAGACAAACCTTACCGGGAATATCCGACGCAATGGGTGGTCGATCATCTCGAAGGCTCGGGATTTCGCGTCATTGCGGCGAAACGCTTTCCCATTCGCTATAAAGAGCGGTTCGTGAACAGCCAGATCGACATGTGTACGCCACGTCTGGCAAAGCTGCCCAACCGGCCGCTTGCCGACGCCTTGGCAGCTACCGGCGAGGATCTGCGAGCGCGCGCCCTCGATCATATCGCTTGCGAAGGCTGCCTGCGTCATGGCTATGACTATGTGATGGCGGCCGAGGTCGATGAAACTGAGGGGGCGTGGGACGCGGCCGGGTGCCGCCAGCTGTGACGCAAGGGGCTTTGAAGGGTTCGTTCGGCAGGGCGTCAGAGTTCGACCGAGCCCATTATTTCTGAAACCGTCGTCGGCCGCACCCCGCGCGCCGCAAGATGCGCGAACAAGCCTCTCCACCAATCGTAAAGGCGATCGAGATCGGCCTCGTCGCGGACATAGGGTGTGCTCCCCGGATGCAGGGAGGGGCTATGGAAGGAAAAGACGAGCAGGGGCAGTCCCTTGTCGACCGCGACGTCCGTGGCATGGATCGCTTCCCTTACGGTCACGCCTTCAGGTGTGAGCGGCACGCGTTCCATCAGTTTCAGCCGGGCCATTATCCCGCGCATTCGCGGCATGCGCCACAGCGCCGGGTAGATCCGCCCTGCCTGCTTGCGCAGCGCGCCGGTGAAGACGGTGGTGAGGGGCAGTTCCAGCAGCTTGCATTGGGTATCTATCCAGTAGGGATGCACCGGATGGTCCCGATAATTGCGTCCGCCGCCCGAGCTGTAATCGAAGCGGGCGCGAACCGATGTGTCGATCGCTATACCCGCTTCGCACAAGATGCTTGCCGTATTGGGGCCGAGGCCATAGCGGCCGGCCCGGTAGATGCGCGGCGTCACGCCGAAATTGCGGGAAATCCTGTCGCGCAGCTGAAACAGCTTGGCGCGCTCCAGCGCATAGGGCAAATTTCCCGCAAAGCTGTTGAAATCATTGACCGGCTCGTCATGTGGCGGATTGACCCAAGGGTGCAACTGCGCGCCTGCTTCGGCAAGGCCGGCTTCCATCGGTCCGCGCAGAATCTCGGCGGCGCGGGGCGAATCGGCGATGGGATAATCCATCAGGTAAGTCGGAATGACGCCCAGCCCTTCGCAGAATTGCTGGAACTTGGCGAGCCGGCCGACATGATCCAGCCGATGGCCGCTGCGCTGGAACGGAGCGTTCCAGTTGAATTCCTCTTCCGTGTCGACAGTCAGGATGAAGCGTTGGCCGAAACCTTCGTGAAAGCGGGCAAAGGCCGTTTCACGCGGAAGATCCGTTATCGAAGGCATCGGATGACGTTCTGGCCCCTGGCGACCCCGATCGAGTGGCACGTTTTACCTCACCTTCAGTATCGCCGGCACCATGGCTATGGTCAGGGCCATCCGCGGTCAAGAGCGGGAACCATAGCTGCAGCGTATCTCCCTCGCGCGCCATGCCCCCGCCAACGGCCCTGGCTTCGGCCCGGGCAAGGCGGAAAGCGAAGCCGGAGCCAAACAGGCCGGCGGTTATGGCCTGGCCCGCGCTGCGGGGCGCCGCGGAAAATATATCATCCCGATCAGCCAGCGCGGCCGGAAGCTCGAACGCGAATATGACCCGATCCGGCTCCCGCGCCACATGGATGTCGAGTTGCTCCCCTGCGGTCATGGCGCCACAAAGCGTAGCGAGCAGGCGCCAGGCAACCCGATCCGCTTCGACCTTGGCCAGGGGGACCGGCGTCGCTTCATCATCTCCCCACAGACTGATCCCGCCGCTGCGCGCGTCGAGAAAAGGGGTCAGCTGCGCGACTATCGCACGTAAGGCGGCGGTGAAATCATGCTGCCCCGGCTCGAGTTCCAGCGTGTCGCTTTCCAGCCTGGCGAGGCGGTCCAGCTCATCGAAGCCGGCCAGAATGCGCGCCGCATCGCCAGCGATGGTTGCGGCCAGCGCACGATATTCATGCGGAGCCGGGCCGAATACCTGCTGCTGGATCACTTCCGCGAAACCCTGAATGGCGTTCACCGGCGTGCGCAATTCATGCAGCAGCTCGCGCATCCGATGCGCGGCTCCGTTCTCGGCAGGTTGCTTGGGCTGGGTGGGCTTGCGCCGTAGTCTTCCGCAGTATCCCGTGAAATTGCCCTCGGGCAGGTCGAAGCGCGGAGTGGCATCGATCCGCCATAACCCGGAAATCGCGGGTGCGCCGTCGATTGCCAGCGTTCCGGCATTTATGGGAAGATGATCGCGCATGGCGCGCCCGGAAGCCGGATCGAGCCGGGCCGGCGCATGATTGTCGCCTATGCCGAGCCTCAGGCCCACCGCCATTGGCGCGACGGAAGGATCGGTCCAGGCAATGTGTCCGTGCGCATTGGTTTCAAAATCGAAAGCGCGCGGCAAGGCGCCTGGGTCCGATTCCTGCCGTTCGCCAAGCGGAAGGCGGGGGGAATCCGGCCCGTTGGGCGGCGAAAGGCTCTCCCGCGCGCGGCGGAAGGCTTCGATCCTGCGGACGATGGCCCCGATCGCTTCCTGATCTTCCCGTCCGGCGGGATCATCGGCGACAGGTGCAATCTTTTGGTCTGGCTCTTCGGCTTCCGCGGGGCCTGCCGGTTCCGCGGGTTCGATCCATTGAGGCTCCAGAATCCGGGCGTGATCGTCAAGGATCGTGCTGGCGGGGCCAGTCAGCACCAGATCGCGGATTCCCAGCCGCGCCAGCAGTTTTTCGGCTTCGCCGCCCAGATTCTTGCGGTGGCGCAGCAGGCCCCGTGCCCTGACCGGAAGCGCGGGAATCAGTGCCAGCCAGTCTTCCTGCGTCAGGCGGGCGCTCGCCATGGCGGCGGTGGCCACTTCCGCTTCCTGTTCCGCGAGCCGCGCGACCAGACGGGGATTGGCGAGGCGGATGCCCTGATCGCGAATGATAGCCGCCCGTTCCGCCGCCGGGATCATCCGGGCAAGCTCTTCAAGCCGCTCATATCCGCTCTGCAGCGTGATGCCGATGGCGTTGGCCGGCAAGGTGCCGATCAGGTCCAGCAACTGGCGATACTGGGTGCGAGCCGCGCGCTCGCCCGATGCGCCGGAGCGCAGCACAGTGGCGAGGCGGTCGTCAAAATGCATCCGGACTCCAGCGAGTTCGCTCAGGACCGCGAGCGTCGCCCGCGCGAGATTCGGGTCTATCAGCATTGCTGGATGCTCAAACCACGACGAAGAGCGCGTCGCAAAGCGGGACAACGGCACAGCATGAAATAAACTTACTCGAAACCCCGATTTTCAGGCTTAACTCTGTTATGTTTTCCACCATTATCTGAGAATCGAGCAGGGGAACGCATGGCCAATCTCGACGAAATCGATCGCCGGATACTTGCAGAACTGCAGGACGAAGGACGGATGACCAATGTCGAACTGGCCGGTCATGTCGGATTGACTGCGCCGCCCTGCCTGCGCCGGGTCCGCGCGCTGGAGGATTCCGGGGTCATTCGCGGCTATCATGCCGAGGTCGATCCCGCGAAACTGGGCTTTTCCATCATGGTGTTCGCGCTGGTCAGCCTCAAGAGCCAGGCGGAGGATGCATTGCGCCAGTTCGAAGACCATATGCGCACCCTTCCCGAAGTGCGGGAATGCCACATGCTGAATGGCGAGATAGATTTCATCCTGAAGATCGTCAGCAAGGATCTGCAGAGTTTTCAGGAATTTCTCACCAGCAAGCTGACTCCGGCACCGAATGTCGCCAGCGTCAAGACCTCGCTCACCATCCGCACCGCCAAGCAACTGCCGGGCGTGCCGCTGGAATGAGCCGCTGCTGACCGCCGGGCGGTTCAGCCCTGGCGCTTGGCCAGCCATTCCTCCAGCCATTTGATGGTGTAGTCGCCGTTGAGGAAATCCGGCTCTTCCAGCAGCGCTTCATGCATCGGGATCGAGGTTTTCACCCCTTCCACCACCATTTCCCCCAGCGCGCGCTTCAGGCGCATGATGCAGCCTTCGCGGGTTCGCCCATAGACGATCAGCTTGGCGATCATGGAATCGTAGTAGGGCGGAATCCGGTAGCCCGAATACAGCCCTGAATCGACGCGCACATGCATCCCGCCGGCGGCATGATAGCTGGTGACCTGGCCCGGAGAGGGAGCGAAGCTCCAGGGATCTTCCGCATTGATCCGGCACTCGATCGCATGGCCGGTGAAGCGCAGCTCTTCCTGTTGCACGGAAAGCGGCTTGCCTTCGGCGATCCGGATCTGTTCGCGCACGAGATCGAGGCCGGTGATCGCTTCCGTGACGGGATGCTCCACCTGCAGGCGCGTATTCATCTCGATGAAGTAGAATTCGCCGTTTTCCCAAAGGAATTCGATCGTCCCCGCGCCGCGATAGCCCATCTGGGCCATCGCATTGGAAACGATCGTGCCCATGCGTTCGCGCTCTTCCGGGGAAATGACGGGAGAGGGCGCTTCTTCCAGCACCTTCTGATGCCGGCGCTGCAGCGAACAATCCCGTTCGCCGAGATGGATGGCATTGCCATTGCCGTCGCCAAACACCTGAAATTCGATATGGCGCGGATTGCCGAGATATTTCTCGATATAGACGGTGTCGTCGCCGAAGGCTGCCTTCGCCTCGCTCCTGGCCTGGCTGACGAGGGTTTCCAGATCTTCCTCGGACGGAATGACCTTCATGCCCCTGCCGCCGCCGCCGGATGCAGCCTTGACCAGCACCGGATAGCCGATCCGGGCGGCAACTTCCTTGGCTTCCTCGATCGACTGGAGCGCCCCGTCCGAGCCGGGAACGAGCGGCAGGCCGAGATCGCGCGCGGTGCGCTTCGCTTCCACCTTGTCGCCCATGGTGCGGATATGCTCCGGCTTCGGGCCGATCCAGGCGATATCGTGCGCTTCGACGATTTCGGCGAATTTCGCATTTTCGGAAAGGAAGCCATAACCGGGGTGGATCGCATCCGCGCCCGAGATTTCCGCGGCGGAAATGATCGCCGCGATATTGAGGTAGCTTTCGCTTGCCGGCGGCGGCCCTATGCAGATCGCATGATCGGCCAGGCGGACATGCATCGCATCCGTATCCGCGGTCGAATGCACGGCTACGGTTTCGATGCCCATTTCATGCGCCGCGCGATGGATTCGCAGCGCGATTTCTCCGCGATTGGCAATCAGCAGACGGGTTATCGGCATGGTGGGAACCGCCGGCTCAACCGATAACGACCAGCGGCTGGTCGAATTCGACCGGCTGGGCATTGTCGACGAGAATGGCCTTCACCGTGCCGGCGGAAGGGGCGGTGATGGGGTTCATCACTTTCATCGCTTCGACGATAAGCAGGGTTTCGCCGGCCTTTACTTGCTTGCCCGTGGTGATGAACGGCGCCGCGCCGGGTTCCGCCGACAAATAGACGGTGCCGACCATGGGCGATTTTACCGTATTGCCATCCGCCGCATGATCGGCCGCGGGGGTGTTTTCGGCAGGCGCCGCCGATGCTACGGCAGCCGGAACGGGGACTGGCGCCGCAATGGCGGGGGCATAGGCAGCGGGAGCGGAGAGCGTTCGCGCAACCTTGATCTTGCGCTCGCCATCCTCGACCTCGATCTCGCTCAAGCCGGTTTCGGCCAGCAATTCAGCCAGTTCGCGTACCAGCGCACTGTCGATATTCATGCCGCCTGCGGTGGCCGCGCCCTTGTTTTCGCCCATTCTTCCCTCGGGGGTCGTTTCACTGTGCGCCCGCTATGCGCAGGCGCGGCAAGGCTGGCAAGGGGTTGTCGCTGTCAAATCCACTTTGCACCCCACCTGCCACGCCGGTTCAAAGCCGGGCAACGGCTTCCAGCGCGATGATATAGCTGTTGGCGCCATGGCCCGCGATGGTCTGTACCGCGCCCATTCCGATATAGCTGAGATGGCGGAAAGGCTCGCGCTTCGCCGGGTCCGACAGATGCACTTCTATCACCGGCGTCCTGATCGCCTTGATCGCATCCAGCAGGGCGATCGAGGTGTGGGTATAGCCGCCCGCATTGAGGAGGACCGCCTTCGCCCCTTCGGCCTGAGCCTCATGCAGCCAATCGATCAGATGCCCCTCATGGTTGGACTGGCGCATGTCGATTTCCAGTCCGAACTCCCGGCCCCGGTCTTCCAGCATTCCGGCAATGTCGTCCAGCGTATCGGAGCCGTATATTTCCGGCTCCCGCGTGCCGAGCAGGTTGAGATTGGGTCCATTGAGGACATAGACGACATTGCTGGTCATGATTGTCTCGCAAATGATGAAGTATTGGCCATAGCGCCATGCTGCTTGCTCGGCAAAGGCATGGAACGGCTAGCCGCAGTTATGGCCTAATTGTCGACGCCCTTCGTCTTCCCCCATTGGCGGGCCGCCGTATAGCCCAGATATCCCGTGCCGAAGAGCGCATAGAGCGGCTCCGGCAAGCCGTTGAGATAGGCGTTCATCCCGATTGCGATATTCGTTGCGGTTTGCGGCCGGAAAGCGGCGAGAATGCCCATGGGGATGGCCCACAGGATGATCGCATACATGACATAGAGAAAGCTTGGTCTGGCCCGGCTGGTCCACGGGTCCCGCGAGCCGGCTTCTGCCACGATTGCGGAGAGCCTGGCCTGCACCAGTTCCAGTTCCCGGGTTCCCTGAAGTTTGATGAGTTCCAGCTTGGCCTGGTCCCGGGCAGTCTTGTCCGGGATGATCTTGTCGATGATTGCGGCGAGAGGACCGATAAGGGCTTCCAGCAATGCCATGATGCACGCTCCTGCTTGTGAGTCGCCATCAGGTAACCAATTTGGTTCGTGTAGGAAAATGTTCCCTGGTGTACAGAAAATATACCGCTGTGGAGAATAGGGGGAAATGAGCGGTGGGCTGCGCGTTCCCTGTAAACCGCGCGATCATATCCTAGAACCGCCTGGCAATTCCGAAATAGACCTGGCTGTCGGGACTGGCCGAATTGAGGCCGATGTTCACGCCTAGGTCGAACTGCATGGCGTCGTTCGGCTGCCATGCGGCCGAAAACCCCGCGAGGATGATCGTGTCGTGCCCTTCCGGATCGCGATCCCGATAGAGCGAGATCTCGGTCGCGGCGCCCAGCCGGTTGCCGAGCGCGAAGTCGAGGCCGAGGACGCTGCCGAAGGCGAGATGTCTTCCGCTCCCGTCGCTGTCGACCGCTGCGTCGATCTGCGGCGTGGCGGAAAGCGAGACGTTCTCGGTCAGCGTGAGAGCCAGCGGCAGCAGCAGGCCCGCGCCCCAATCTCCGGCCCCGATGGGCATCCGCCCGGTCGGAAGAGTGGCATAGGGCATCACAGCCATGGAAAAGCCGCGCTCGCCTGGGTCGTGCAGGGTGTGTCGCAGCGCCAGCGTCAGGTCGCCGACGCGCGCGATCCGGTCGGTCGTCCCCGATTCCAGGTCGCGCGTGCGGACATGGCCGTAGGCGTCCCAGCCGACCTGGGCTTCAAGCCCTTCCGCCAGGCCGAGCCGCAGGAGCATTTCGCCGGCCATGATCGTGTCGGTGCGCGATATCGCATCGCCGTCCCTTTCCCAGGCCGCAATCCCCAACTCGCCCACAATTCCACCCGGTGGAACCGTGCAGGTGGGTGTTCCGAGGCCGGGCCGGTCGGGGCAGAGATCGTCTGCTTCTTCCGCCATTGCTGGAACTGTGGGCAGAAATGCGATGCAGGAAAGCAGGTAGAATACTGGTAAGCGGAGATATTTCGACAGTCGGCCGGAACCGGCTGTCAGCGCCTCGGCCGCTGGTCGGAGCACCAACTGGCCGAGGCATTTCCTTCGTTTCGGCATACCGCTGCCGCTTCAAGGTATCTGGAGAAGTGTCACAGCACCGGTATTGCCAGTTGCGCCTTCAGGTCGCCAGCGCAACCTCGCCTTCGCCCTCGGGGCGCGCGCGATCCGGGGCCGTGCTGTGCGCCCTGCCTTCGCGGGCATCGCTGAGGATGGTGGCGCGATCCACCGAGGCGCGTTCGTCCTCGATGCGCTTGATCATGCCCTCGGCCCGCTCGATGCTGCCGAGCAGCGCCAGCAGCGCGCCCTTTTCGGCGGCTGGGACCCGGCGATCCCTTTCCAGGATGCGCCAGCGCAGGCTTTCGATCGGCTCCACCTTGCTGTGCCCGGCGGGCAGGCGCGGCTCAGGCGCATCGCCTGCGAAAAGCAGCGGCGTCAGCGACTGATCCAGCCGATCGAGAGCCTCGTCGATGAAGGCCCGGCTGGGGTCGCTGAACTCCGAGCGCTTCACGCGGCGCGCGATCTGGTGGAGCGTTTCGGACAGGCTGCCGGTGAAATCGACTTCCTCGATCAGGCTGGCGACGAGGTCGAGCTGTTCGCGCGGCATATCCTCGTGGAACAGAGCGGCCGAATAGCTGCGGATGTCGCGGCCAAGCAGGTCGGTTGCCGTGTGGTGCTCGCCCGGGTCCTTGGGAACCCCCGGCTTGTCGCGGGCGATGTCGAGGAACAGGGCGGCGGCTTGGAGCTGCCGCCGGGTTTCCTGCTCGACCGCGGGCACCGCGGACACGAAGCTGTCGATCAGTTTGCGGTCGAGATAGCGCGGCACCGAGTAGTCCTCGATGTCCTCTTCCGACGAATGGCCGATGCGAGAGAGTACGCGCTCGAAAGCGCCGACGAAGGGATAGAGGATGAGCACGTTGAAGATGTTGAATACGATGGAGAATATACCCACCGCGACCGGCACGAGCGGGAAGGTTTCCTTGCCGTCGACCACGACCGGCGTGCCCGGATCGCCGCCGAAGAAACCCATGCCCCACTTGAGCACTTCGATCGCCGGGAAGAAGAGCAGCAGGACGACCGTGACGCCGATGAAATTGAAGCCGATGTGGGCATAGGCGGCACGCTTCGCGTTCTTGGTAAGGTTGAGCGAGGCCATCCACGAAGTGATGGTGGTGCCGAGGTCGGCGCCGATGGCGAAGGCGATGGCGGTCTGCCAGGGCAGCACGCCGGAAGCGCCCAGACCCATGACGATGCCGATCGTTGCCGAAGAGGAGTGGATCATCGCGGTGACCAGCGCGGCGATCAGCGCGCAGGCGATCACGCCGGGGAAAGTCGAGGCGTCGAGGCTCGAAAGCACCGACATGACTTCAGGCATGTCCTTCAGCGGCTTCAATCCGCCGGTCATCAGGTTGAGGCCGTAGAAGATCAGCGCGAAGCCGAGGCAGGCGAGCGCGATGTTGCGCACGCGATCGGTCTTGCCGAAGACATAGATCAGCCCGAAGATGCCGCCGAACAGCAGGCCCAGCGGCCCCAGCGGCAGCGCGATCAAGCCGTTGCCCAACGTGGTGCCGATGTTGGCGCCCATGATAACGCTGATCGCGGGCCGCAGCGCGATGACGCCGGCATTGACGAGGCCGACGGTCATGACGGTCATGGCGGTGGACGATTGGATGATGCCGGTGATGAGCGTTCCGGCAAGGACACCCTTGGCGGGCGTGCCGGCCATCTTGGCGAGCCATTCCCGCATCTTGTTGACCGAAAGGGCCTGGATGCCGTTGGCCATGAACTCCAGGCCGAGCATGAATACCCCAAGCCCACCGATAACGGGGACTATGATTTCCTTGAAAATATCGACTTCCATGGTGGTTCCCCCGTCAGTTGGTCGCTTAGTTTGCCGCCGGGGCTTTGCTTGGGGCAGTGTAGTTCAGCTCGCGCGACCAGATCTGCCGCACTTCGGCGATGTCGCGGTCCGCGAGCGGCAGATAGCCGAGGCTCCGGGCTGCCTCCGCGCTATGATCGAGCAGGAAGGAAAGGAATCTCAGCGTCCGCTCGTTGTCGTTGGACGAGGCATTGGTTCGCTTCATGATGACATAGGATGCGGCCACGACCGGATAGGCGTTGGCCGCTGCCGGGTTGCCGCGGGCGGCTATCACGTTGGCTTCCGTCGCTGCGACGAACTGGCCGGCATCGTTCTGCACCAGGCCGACCGAAAGCCCGGCGCGTTTGGCCTGGCCGCTGTCGAGATAGCCGATCGTACCTTGCGTCGCGCCGATCGCCTTCGCCATGTCGCTGCTGCCCTTGATCCCGGTGCCCACCGGCCATTTCAGGGTCGTTCCCGTGCCGATGCCGCTCTTCCAGTCGGCGTCGACGCGCGAGAGATAGCTGGACCAATTATAGGTCGAGCCGGAGCCATCGCTGCGATAGACGACCGTGATCGCGGTCGCGGGCAGGCTGACGCCGGGATTGTCGGCGGCGATTGCGGGGTCTGCCCAGGAGACGATCCGGCCGCTGAAGATGCCGGCGAGCGTCTTGCTGCCGAAGCGCAGCGGCTGCGGGGTCGGCTGCTCCAGATTATAGGCGACCGAGATGCTGCCGACGACGATCGGAAACTGGACCGCGTCGCGCTGCTGCAGCGCTTCGGACGACAGCGGATAGTCGGTGACCGCGAAATCCACCTCGGGATCATCGAGGCGCATCACCCCGCCGAGCGAGCCCACCGGCTCATATTCGACCCCGGCGCTTCCGGAGATCCAGTCCTGGTCCCCCGAGCGGGCGTTCTGGAAATCGACCGCGACGCGCTGGATCAGTGGCTGGGCCGCGGTCGAGCCGCTGCCGAGGATGCGGTCGTTCACGCCTGAGCGGACCAGCAGCAGCGCGACCGCCGCAACGACCACCGCCACGCCCAGGGCCATGACGAAGCGCCGGCGGACGAGAGTCCGGGATTCCAGAACAGGTACACCGTCAGGAGAACTCGTCAGCATGATCTGTCCACTGCCTCGAAATGGGAGTTGGGTTCTGGATGAAGGTTGGCGCTGATCTGTGACTCTTCTATGACCAGCCCGCTATGGATCGGAGAAATTGAATTATTCGTCTGAAACATGCTTTGGAAAATCAGGAATAATATGAAAGCGATATGCGGACTTTACTGGTCCGTTACGCAGAATGATTATTAGAAATCCACCTGCGCGCGCATCCCGACGACATCGGCGTTGAACTTCGGCTGGGCGCTCGGAATGTCATAGATGAGATGCATGTAGTTCAGCATGAAGCGGACGTAGGCGGTGGGCGTCCAGACGAGCGCGGTGCCGAAGCCGTTCTGGGTGCCGCCGCCGATGCCCGCGTCGGTCAGGTCGAGGTGATCGTAGCGAAGGTTGAGTTCCAGCGCGCCGAAGCCGCCGTCGCCCAAGGGGCTGCTAGGGGTGGTGCGGTCGAACGCGCCGTTGCGGTAGCTGCGCGTGTCGTCGGTCAGGAACATGCCGGCCTCGGCATAGCCGCCGAAGAAAGTCGGGTCGGCGTCTCCCGGGCGTTTCACCTTCAGCCAGGCCGCCTCGCCCGCCAGATGGAGCCGCTTGCGATTGAGCGCGAACTCCGTGCCGACATGCATTTCGCTGTCGACCGTCAAGACACCCGTGTCGATGTAGCGGATATCGGTCGTGGCGATATAGGGCCGCTGGCGATATCGGTTGCCGAGAGTCGCCTGGAAACGTCCGAGGTTGCGATAATGCGCCGATCCGCCCAGATGGAGCTGCATGTCGCCGAGCTTGGGCATCCAGACGACGCGGCCGTCGTAGCTCACGCTCTTGTTGCCATCGTTCGTCAGGCTGCCGAGGTCGTCGGTGAAGACGCCGACGTTCGCCATGACCGCCTTGCCCTTGAAGCCGGCGGACAAGCCGACGCGACGTTCCAGGTTGAAGGCGCCGATGAAGGCGGCGCGCTCGTTGAACGACAGGAACAGGTCGGACTGAAGCTGCTCCATCGAGGTGAAGGGATGGTGCTGGCCGACAGTGAAGGTGAATGGCCCGGTGTCGTAGGCTAGGTAGAGATCCGTCCACGAAACCGAGTTGCCTGCGAACTCCGCCTCGGCGCGATAAGTGAAACCACCGGGAATCGTGCCCTGTGCGCCGATATAGGCGCGCCGGATACGACTAGTGAAGCCGCGCCCATCCGCCTGGCCGCTGACGCGCGAGGCGGGCGCGCTCAAATAGCCGCCGTCGATCTGTATCCGTCCGCGCGGCTTGAAGCTCCAGCCGTCGGCGTTCTTGAACTCCGGCGCGCCTTTCCAGCTTATCCGCGTGGCATCGTCATTCGTGGAAGCGGCGGCCGAAGCAGCCCGCGCCTGGCCCGCTGCATCAGGGCTACCGGACGGATCGGCGGTGCTCGCCGCCTGCTCGCGAAGAGTGCGCATTTCCTCCCGCATCGCTTCGACTTCGGCGCGAAGGCGGGCTACCTCGTCTCTCAATTCGGCATCCGCCGGGGTTTCGGCGCCGGCCAATTCCTCCACTTGCGCCAGAGCGAGACTCGGCCAGGAGACCGTTGTGAAAGCGAATAATATTAGACCACGGCCAAGCATCACTGCTCCGTTCGAGTGAAATTTTCACTAAAGCTGGCAGTCGGTTGGCATCGCTTTTTTACGTTCTGATGTCGTTCGGCAAATATGCGGAAACAATTTTCTTTTGGGTCGGACGCAATGACGCGGTCATAATCCGGTGCCGACGCGCGCGGTCCCGGCCATGACAAAAAGCCCGGCCGATCGGCCGGGCAAGGGGGGTGATTTGAAGCGATGCGGGCGTTGCCGCCTCAGAATGTCTCGGGGACATACATCTCGCGTGGAACCGGGTGGCGGATGTAATCCTCGTGCCGCACGCGGTCGGGCAGGATGACCTCTTCCTTGGGCACGTCGTCATAGGGAATCTGCGCGAGGAGATGCGAGATGCAGTTCAATCGCGCGCGCTTCTTGTCCACCGCCTCGACGATCCACCAGGGCGCTTCGGAAATATGCGTGCGTTCCAGCATCGCTTCCTTGGCGCGGGTATAGTCCTCCCACCGGCGCCGCGCCTCGACATCCATGGGCGAGAGCTTCCACTGCTTGAGCGGATCGTGGATGCGCATGAGGAAGCGGAACTGCTGCTCGTCGTCGGTGATCGAGAACCAGTATTTGAGCAGGATGATGCCCGAGCGCACCAGCATGCGCTCGAACTCCGGGGCCGAGCGGAAAAATTCCTCCACATCGTCCTCGTTGCAGAAGCCCATGACCCGCTCGACGCCCGCGCGATTATACCAGCTTCGGTCGAACAGCACTATTTCGCCGGCGGCCGGCAGATGCGTGGCATAGCGCTGGAAATACCATTGGCTGCGTTCACGCTCGGTCGGGGCGGGAAGGGCGACGACCCGGCAGACGCGCGGGTTGAGGCGCTGGGTGATGCGCTTGATGACACCACCCTTGCCGGCCGAATCGCGGCCTTCGAAGATGACCAGCACCTTGAGCCCCTTGTATTGGACCCAGTCCTGCAGCCGCACCAACTCATGCTGGAGGCGGAACAACTCGCGGAAATAGACGCGGCGGTCGATCTGTTCCTGTTCGGGATGATCGGAAAGATCCTTGAGCATCGTCTCCAGACGGCTCTCGTCAATCTCCATCTCCAGTTCCTCGTCGAAACTGTCGGCAATCTCCTGCTTCACGCGATCCATCTCGAAGGAGGGGGAACTGGAAAATGTCATGGATATGTTCCGTTTCTCGTGGCTTTCCGCTCCGTGTTTGTCGTCTCCTTATGACAGGATAGTGACCATCCCGCGGGCGTGGAGCGAGCCTGTCCGGGGCACCCAGGATGGGTCGCGCCGACGGCAGTCAAAAATATGTAAGCCCGGCGTGCTCTACGACCCGTCACAAATCCTGATGAACGATGGTCCGACGCCCGATGCGCAATCATTTGCGAAAATTCCTGATTTTGCCCCTTGCCTGCACGGCTGCCCTGCTGACGTCCTGCGGAGGCAGTGACGGGACCTCGCCTGGTCCCTCGCCGACGCCGGCTCCCACTCCTGGTCCAACGCCGGGGCCGACTCCGACGGGGCCTGCCGCCAATTGCCCGGATCAGTTCGTCAATGGCGGCGTGGTCGGCAATCTGCGCAATTGCGTCCTTCCCGACCGGATATTGCAGGATCTGACGTTGCCGCGCCGCGCGGGCACGATCTATTCGCTTTCGCGCCGCGTCGAGGTGGGGCGCGATGTCGGCGGTGATGGCCGCGACCCGGGCGGAATCCCGGTCACGCTCACCATAGAGCCGGGCGTGGTGGTTTTCGGGACGGGCGGCCTCGACTATCTGGTGGTCAATCGCGGATCGAAGCTCCAGGCGGCGGGCACGCGCGAGGCCCCGATCATTTTCACGAGTCGCAGCAATGTCGAAGGGCTTGCCGACGACAGCAGCCAGGGCCAGTGGGGCGGCGTCATCGTGCTCGGCCGGGCGCCGGTTTCGGATTGCTTGCGCAACGTCCCCGGCGGGTCGGACAATTGCGAACAGGCCTATGAAGGCCTTCCCGACCTGCTTTACGGCGGCGGCCGCGCGGATGACGACAGCGGCACGCTGCAATATGTCCAGATTCGCTACGCCGGCTTCGAGATCGCGCCGGACCAGGAGATCAACGGGCTGACGCTGGCCGGAGTCGGATCGGGCACCACGCTCGATCATATTCAGGTCCACAACAGCTCGGACGACGGCATCGAATGGTTCGGCGGACGGGCCAACGCGCGCTATCTGGTGCTCACGGGCAATGACGACGACAGCCTCGATACCGACCAGGGCTATCAGGGTTTCCTGCAGTTCGTGATCGCGGTCCAACGTGCGGGCGGAAGTTCAGGCGATTCCATCGTGGAAGCCGATTCCTCCGGCAATGAGGATTCGCTGCCCCGGCAATGGACCCGCCTCGCCAATTTCACCTTCCTCGCCCGCTCGACCCGTGCGGGGAGCGCATTCCTGATTCGCGGCGGCGCCGACTATACGGCGGTCAACGGCGTGATCGTCGCGCCGCGCAGTTGCATTAACATCGCGTCCACCAACGGCACGACGCTGAGGCCGGCCAACGCCGTGCTGGAGGACCAGGGCCCGCCCGTGTTCCGCTCGGTCGCCCTTGCCTGCGGCGAGGGGAACTTCCCGCGCGACAGCGAAATATCGCAGTCCGTCTGGGGCCAGATTTTCGATTTTCCGGCATCGAACAACCGCCCGAACTTCATCTCGACCCTGTCGGGCCTGTTCGTGAATGGCACCAATGAAAGTGCCGTGCCGGCTTTCGACGCCGCCTCGCTGGGGGATTTCATGGTCTCCACCAACTATATCGGCGCGGTGCGCGACGGAAGCGACATCTGGTATCGCGGCTGGACCTGCGATTCCGGCACGGCCGACTTCGGCAGTGGATCGTCCTGCCGGACGGTGCCGAAGTAAACGACCGGCGCTGAATGACCACCGGCCGGGCGGCGGGAAGCCTGGCTCCCTCAGGCCTGCGTTTCGGTGGAGCCCTGCACGCGGCGGATGCCTCCCAGGCGCGAGGCCATCCGCCATGCAGGCAGGATGACGTAGCTCATCGCCGGAATCGCCAGCCCTCCGATCACGATACCGGCCAGCCCGGAGCCGGTTGCCTGGACCAGCCATGACAGGAAGGGGCCGATCGCGGGGAGCGTATGCGCGGCGGCTTCGCCGGTATCGTGGAGGAAATGGCTCGGCCACGCGAGGCCATAGCCTTCGAGCCCGTGCAGGACGATGCCGCCGCCGACCCAAACCATCGCCACCGTCCCGACCAGGCCGAGCACTCTGAGGAAATAGGGCATACCCTGAACCAGCCCGCGCCCGACCGCGCGCGTCGCCGAGCCCGCCATCGAAGGGGAGGATACCCTGGCAAGGTGGAGGCCGATATCGTCGGCCTTCACGATCAGGGCCACTACTCCGTAGACCGCCACCGTGATGCCGAAGCCGACCACGGCGAGCACTATCGCCTGCGTGGCCAGGCCGGCGTCGGGAACCGAGCCGAGGGTGATGGCCATGATCTCCGCCGAAAGGATGAAGTCGGTTCTGATCGCGCCCGCGACCTTCTGGTCCTCGAACGATGCCTGATCGGACTCGGCCGGCTCGAACTCCGCCTCATGCGCATGAGCGGTGTGAGGCGACACCAGTTCGAGAAGTTTTTCGGCGCCCTCGTAGCAGAGGTAAAGCCCGCCCAGCATCAGCAGCGGAAGGATCGCCTGCGGCGCGACCAGGCTCAGGCCGACCGCGGCGGGCAGCAGGATCAGCAGCTTGTTCCGCAGCGAGCCGAGCGCGATCCTGCCGATGATCGGCAACTCGCGTGATGCCGAGAAGCCCGTCACATAGCGGGGGCTGACTGCGGTGTCGTCGATGACCACCCCCGCGGCCTTGGTGCCGGCCTGGGTGGCCTGGGTGGCGACATCGTCCAGCGAAGCTGCGGCGACCTTGGCCAGCGCGGCGATGTCGTCGAGAAGTGCGATCAGGCCAATGCTCACAATTCTTGGTCCTCGGTCCGATAGGCCCGGCAGTCGGGTGAATGCCGGCGAATGACCCCACAATGTTGCAGGCATCATGAAATCGAAAGGGCCGTAACATCGTAACCTGACGAATCGGTGACGATTTTCGGCTTGCCGGCCGATGCTGAAGCCTTTGCCGCGCAATGGCGCGAACGGCTGAGAGGAACGCGATGATGTCATGCAATCGAAACCTCGGTGTGGCTCAACGCGATGCATCGTCGCCGATCCGACATTGAAATGAAAAGGGGGCAGCCAATGACCGTCCAGGATGGACAAGCGGGTGTGCATGGCAAGGTTGCCGTGGTTACGGGCTCCACCAGTGGCATTGGGTTGGCGATCGCCCGCCAGTTCGCGGCGCGGGGCGCGAATCTCGTCATCAACGGCCTTGGCGATGCCGCTGCCATCGAGGCGGAGCGCTCCGCCATCGAGGCGGATTTCGGCGTGCGTTGCCTCTATTCGCCGGCCAACATGCTCTCGGGCGCCGAGATCGCCGAAATGGTGGCGCTCGCCGAGGGCAGTCTCGGCGGCTGCGACATTCTGGTGAACAACGCCGGCATCCAGCATGTCGCGCCGATCGACGAATTTCCCGACGAGAAGTGGCAGGCGATCATCGCCATCAATCTGCTGGCGGTCTTTCATTCGATCAAGGCGGCGCTGCCCGGCATGAAGCGGCGCGGCTGGGGCCGCATCGTCAACATCGCCTCGGCCCATGCGCTGATAGCATCGCCCTACAAATCCGCCTATGTCGCGGCCAAGCACGGCGTAGCGGGTCTGACGAAGACGGTCGCGCTCGAAGTCGCGACGCAGGGCGTCACCGTCAACGCCATCTGCCCCGGCTATGTCTGGACACCGCTCGTCGAGGCACAGATCCCCGACACGATGGCATCGCGCGGGCTGACGAGAGAGCAGGTCATCCATGACGTGTTGCTCGAGGCCCAGCCGACGAAGGAGTTCGTCACCGTCGATCAGGTGGCTGCGCTCGCGCTCTATCTATGCAGCGGGGAAGCGGCCTCCATCACCGGGTCGATCCTGCCTATCGATGGCGGTTGGACGGCCCACTGACCTGACACGATCATTTCCCGAACAGGATTGCGCAGATGAAAGCTGACGACGTTCGCCGCGCTTATGCCATGCCTCTGTCGAACCCCGCTTATCCGCCGGGGCCATATCGGTTCTTCGATCGGGAATATGTCATTATCAGCTATCGCACCGATCCGGATGCGTTGCGGGCCGTCGTGCCCGAACCGCTCGAGATCGCCGAGCCGGTGGTCAAGTATGAATTCATCAAGATGCCCGACGCCACCGGCTTCGGCGACTACACCGAATCGGGCCAGGTCATTCCGGTGCGGTTCGAGGGCAAGGCGGGCGTGTATGTCCACGCCATGTATCTCGACGACGATGCGCCCATTGCCGGCGGCCGCGAGATCTGGGGCTTTCCCAAGAAGCTCGCATTTCCCAAGCTCGTCCATGAAGGCGAGGTGATCGTTGGCACATTGCACTACGGCTCTGTGCTCTGCTCCACCGCGACCATGGCCTACAAGCACGAGGCGCTCGATACGGACGCGATCGCTGAAGCGCTCGGCGAGCCGAACTTCCTCGTCAAGATCATCCCGCATGTCGACGCCACGCCGCGCATCTGCGAATTGGTCCGCTATCGCCTGGAGGACATCGTCGTCAAAGAGGCGTGGTCGGGGCCGGCCGAATTGGAGCTGCACCGCCATGTGATCGCGGACGTCGCCCGCCTGCCGGTGCTGGAGATCGTCTCGGCCGTGCATTTCGTCGCCGACCTCACGCTCGGCCTGGGCGAGGTGGTGCATGACTATATGGCCAGTCAGGGGAGTGACCGACATGCCTGAGACGATGCGCAAGCGCAAAAACGAGACGCCGGACATCGAGGAACTGCTTGCCCCCTATCAGTCGGTGGCGCTGGTCCTGCAGGGCGGCGGCGCGTTGGGCGCCTATCAGGCCGGCGTGTTTCAGGCGCTGGCGGAGGCTGGCGTCCATGCCAACTGGCTGTCCGGCGTGTCTATCGGGGCGATCAACGCGGCGATCATCGCCGGCAATCGGCCGGAGAATCAGCTCGACCGGCTGCGCGATTTCTGGGAAACCGTCTCGGAGCGGAAGATCTGGCTGTTCACACCGGAGGGCGACGTCTTCCGAAGGCTGCGCAACCAGGTCAGTTCGATGATGACGATGACCACCGGCCTGCCGGGCTTCTTCAAGTTGCGCAACGCGAATCCCTGGTTGCAGCTTTCCGGCGCCTCGGGCGCCACCAGCTTCTACGACACGGACGAGCTTCAGCACACGCTCGATCGGCTGATTGACTGGGATGTGCTCAACAATCGCGAACGCCGGCTCAGTGTCGGCGCGGTGAATGTCAGCACCGGCAACTTCCGCTATTTCGACAGCGAGATCGAAGTGCTTGGGCCTCAGCATATCATGGCTTCGGGTGCGCTGCCGCCGGCTTTCCCGGCGGTCCTCATAGAAAACGAATATTATTGGGATGGCGGCATCGTCTCCAACACTCCGCTGCAATATCTGCTGGAGCAGGAGGATGTTCACGACACGCTGGTGTTTCAGGTGGATCTGTTCAGTTCGCGGGGCATATTGCCGCGCGACATGGGCGACGTTCTCGCCCGCCATAAGGACATCATGTATTCAAGCCGCACGCGCAACAATACGGACACCTTCCGCCGCCTTCATAACCTCAGGCTGAAGTTGCATCAGGCGCTGCTGCGCGTCCCGCCCGAAGCGCTCACCGACGACGATCATGCTTTCCTTGCCGCCATGGAAGACGTGCCGCAGATCAACATCGTGCATCTCATCTATCAGCAGAAGATATACGAGAGCGATGCGAAGGATTATGAGTTCTCGGGCAGTTCGATGCGCGAGCATTGGGATTCCGGCTATCAAGACACGCGCAAGACTCTCGGCCACCGCAAATGGCTGGCGAAGCCGCCGGAATCGATCGGCATGACAGTGCATGATGTCCATCGCGACGATCCGAGCTGATTGAGGCCGGACGCCGGATGAGCGAATTGCCGCTGCGCTTCCTGCCTGCGTAAGCGGCACCCATTCCCGGATGCCATGCGGAGCGATTTTGCCCGATAGCCACGCGCGCCTTGTCGTTCCATTCGGTGCGGGTTGGGGGAAAGGCGCTCGTTCGCGATCTGAATGCGATGGTGTGGCCTGACGGTTTACGGCTCTCGCCGGCCCGTCGCATCGCTTCGATCTCTGGCTGTAAGCCGCGTCTTTCCGCCGGCTCCACTGGTCGGGACGAGAGGATTCGAACCTCCGACCCCCACACCCCCAGTGTGATGCGCTACCAGGCTGCGCTACGTCCCGACCGTGGAGCGGGCCTATAGCATCGCCAAACCGCAATACAAGAGGCTCTTTCCCCGCGTCATTTCCGCGATGCGTGCGTTGCGCACGACCTTCTTTATTGCTAGGCGCGCAACCTTCCACCCCCGTGCCGGAAGGCCAGCCTTGCTGGCCGTGGCTTCGGGCTCGATCTGCCTGACCTTTTTTGCGACGAGCGCATTCATGCTAGATATTCTTTCCGCAGCCGCAGCCTCCGGGTCGGAACCTCCTTTCTGGGTGTCGATGTTGCCTTTGGTGGGCATGGGCGTCATTTTCTGGTTCCTGATTATCCGCCCGCAAATTCGCCGCCAGAAGGAACACGCGGCGCGTGTCGCGGCGTTGAAGAAGGGGGATCAGGTGGTCACCGCGGGCGGGCTTGTCGGAAAGGTCATCAAGGTGGATGACACTTATGCGGAGCTTGAGCTGGGGCAGGGCGTGCGCGTGAAAGCGGTCAAGGGCACGATCGGCGAAATCCTGACGCCGGGCAGCGGCGCCCCAGCGAACGATTGATCCCAAGCCATGCTTGAATTTCCTCGCTGGAAAAAGATCTGGCTGTGGTTCGTCACTGTGGTCTTGGTGGTTGCGGCTCTGCCCTCGCTCGTTTCCGTAACAGGCGCGAACTGGCCCAGCTTTCTGCCGGACCCCAAGGTCAATCTGGGGCTGGACCTTGCGGGCGGGAGCCACATCCTGCTGGAAGCCGATCCGAGCCAGGTTCGACGCCAGCGGCTGGAAGGCATGGAAGAATCGGTTCGGGGTGCGCTGCGCGCCGCGGAACCGCGCATCCGCATCGGTGATGTATCGAGCAAGGGCGGAACGCTGTCGTTCCTGTTGGAAGACCCGTCGCAGGTCGACGCGGCACGCGAAGCCATACTTCCGCTGACCACCGGCGCCGGCCTGACCGGGCAGCGCGACTGGAAGATCGAAGTGGTCGAAGGCAACCGCTTCAAGCTGACGCCCACCCAGGCGGGCATCGACCAGGCTGTCACTTCGGCGATGGATTCGGCGACCGAAGTGGTGCGCAAGCGGATCGACGCGCTCGGCACCCGCGAACCCACGATCATTCGCCAGGGCGCCCAGCGCATCGTCGTGCAGGTTCCCGGCCTCAGCGATCCCAAGGCATTGAAGGATCTGCTCGGCCAGACCGCCAAGCTCGAGTTCAAGCTGGTCGACACCACTGCCCTGCCGGCCGATATCGCCAGGGGCGTGGCGCCTCCGGGCAGCGAAATCGTGCCCTATGCGGAAGCCGAAAGTTCCGGTGTCGGCGCGATCGCGGTCAAGCGCTTGGGCGGGATCAAGGGCGATTCCCTGACCAACGCCCAGCAGAGCTTCAATTCGCAGAACAATGAACCCGTGGTCACGATCACCTTCGATCAGCAGGGCGGTGCGAAATTCGCCAAGCTCACCACGGAGAATGTCAATCGCCCCTTCGCCATCATTCTCGACGGCAAGGTGTTGTCGGCTCCCAACATCAACGAACCGATCCTGGGCGGCAGCGCGCAGATTTCCGGCAGCTTCACGGTGGAGACGGCCAACCAGCTCGCGATTGCATTGCGTTCCGGCGCTCTTCCGGTCGACCTCAAGGTGGTCGAGGAACGGACCGTAGGCCCCGATCTCGGCGCTGACTCGATCGAGAAGGGACTGATCGCCATGCTGGTCGGTTCGATAGCGGTGATGGCCTTCATCATCGCTACCTATGGCCGCTTCGGGATATATGCGTGCATCGCTCTGGTTCTCAACGTGCTGATGATCCTGGGTGTGATGGCGATCTTCAACACCACGCTCACCTTGCCCGGCATTGCCGGTTTCGTGCTGACGATTGGCGCCGCGGTGGACGCCAACGTGCTTATCAACGAGCGAATACGCGAGGAGCGCAAACGCGGGCGAAAGGTCTTCGCCGCGGTCGAGGCCGGCTATCGCGAGGCCAGCCGCGCGATTTTCGACGCCAACATCACCAACGTCATCGCGGCGGTGCTCATGTTCCTGTTCGGCTCCGGCCCGGTGCGCGGCTTCGCCATGGTGCTGATGATCGGTATCGTCACTTCGGTGTTCACCGCCGTGACGCTGACCCGCATGTGGGTCGCCAACTGGCTGCGCAAGGAACGCCCGTCGGAAATCGTGCTGTGAAGGAATGCCAGCGATGAAACTGCTCAAGCTCATTCCCGACGATACGAACATTCGCTTCCTGCGGTGGCGCGTGCCGTTCTATTCCGTCAGCATCCTGTTGATGGCCCTCTCGATCGCGCTGGTGCTGGTCCGCGGCCTCAATCTGGGGGTCGATTTCGTCGGTGGCCAGATGATCCGCGTGACCTTCACGCAGACGGCGGAGGCGCCGGTTGCCGAATTGCGCGAAACGGTCGGCGCGCTGGGTTATGGCGAACCCATCATCCAGCAATTCGGCAAGCCGAACGAAATCTCGATCCGCATGAAGCTGCCGGAAGGCTCGGAAGGGCAGCCCGCGCTCGCGGATGCGATGGCGCGCAAGATCACCGCGACGATCCAGGCGGAACACAGCGACGCCCGCATCGACGGGGTGGATTCCGTATCCGGCAAGGTTTCCGGTGAGTTGTTCCAGACGGGGATGCTCGCGCTCGGCCTCGCGATGATAGGCATTTCGATTTATATCTGGGTGCGGTTCGAATGGCAGTTCGGCGTCGGTGCGCTGTTCGCGCTGGTGCATGATGTGACGCTGACTCTGGGCATGTTCGCGCTTACCCAGATGGAGTTCGACCTTAACATCGTCGCCGCGCTGCTGACCTTGATCGGCTATTCGCTGAACGACAATATCGTGGTCTATGACCGCGTCAGGGAAAATCTGAAGAAATACCGGAAGATGCCAGTTGCCGAGTTGCTGGACATGTCGGTCAACGAAACCCTGTCCCGAACGATCGTCACTTCCCTTTCGCTGCTGATAACGCTGATCGCGCTCCTGCTGCTGGGGCCGGATGTGATCTTCGGGTTCACTGCGGCGATCACGCTCGGCATCTTCGTCGGCACCTACAGCTCGATCTACATGGCGACGCCGATCCTGATCTGGCTTGGCGTGACTTCGGAGAGCTTTGTTCCGGTCGAGGACGCGGATGAGAAGGCCGGGCGGCTCGCGCGCGGTGACGCCTGAGCAAGCCTCCTCCGGGGCGCACTCAGGCTTTCAATAGCCCCTCGTAATATTCGGCGAGCCTTTCCGCGTGCGCGCGCCAGCTGAATTGCGCGGCGTTCTGCGCGACCATTTCCGGTGAGGACGGCGCGGCCAGAACCGCCCGAACGGCTGCGGCAATGGCCCGGGGATCGCGCTCGGCGATCAGACCGGCGCTCGCGTCGCGGAGAATTTCGCGCGCGCCACCCGCATCGCTGATCACCAGCGGGCAGCCGCAGGCCAGCGCTTCCACCCAGGCATTGGCCAGCCCTTCGCTTTCGGATGGCAATACCATCGCATCGGCGGCGCAAAGCAGCAGGGGGATCGAAATCATGGTCCAGGGCGCCTAGGAAATGCACTCGCCCGGCAAGTCCCAGACGGCGCACAAGGGCACCCAAAGCGTCCTGATCGGCACCTGTCCCGACCAGAGCGAGCCGTGCGCCGGGCAGATTGGCCAATGCCTCGATCACCAGCGCCTGCCCCTTGCGCGGGATCAGCGCGCCGACCGTGGCGAGCAGCGCTCCATCCCGGCTGATGCCGAACCTTTCCGCGATTTCCGCCCGGCAGGTCTTGCGGTCGCGGGGATGGAAGCGCGCGCGGTCCAGCCCGGTATAGTGGATCGCGATCTTTTCGCGTGGCAGGCCGATCGCCGCCATGTCGTGCGCCAGGGCCTCGCTCACCGAGAGCAGGGTGCCCGCCCGGGCGGCTGCGGCGATCATCTGGCGCCGGGCATAGGGCCTGGCGCCCCAATAGGAGATGTCCGCGCCGCGCGCCTTGATCGCGAGAGGCAGATCCAGGGCCTTCGCAATTCGCGCGGCGGCAGGCCCATCCGGATAGAAGAACTGGGCGTCCACCAGGTCGAACGGTTTCTGCGCGTGCAGGCGGCGCGCCAGCGGCAGTATCGCGCGGGAGATCAGCGCGGGATTGATGGGGCCGGACAGCCCCGGCAGGATCGGGAAGCTGGGGCGGTGCAACTCCACGCCATGCTCGACACCGTCGGTCAATACCCCGGCCAGCTGGCGATAGCGGCCCAGGCGCAGCGGCGGCAGGCCGATCGGATTGATGACGGTTACCTCCCAGCCGGGCTGCGCCGCCAGGGCTTCCAGCGACCGGGCGACGAATGTTCCGAAGCGCGGCGTGTGGCGATTGGGGTAAAGCGTGGCGATCGACAGCAGGCGGCGTGCCGTCACAGTCTGCGCACCAGCATTTCCGCCACGCCGAACCAGGGCGGGTCATCGACCACCAGTTGTTTCTGCCCCAGCCCGGGCGGAAGCACGCCGACGCGCTTGCCCTGCCGGTCTATCAAGCGCCCGAATGCGAAGCGCCCGCCCTTGCGCGGCACGAGGACATCCCGATTGATGGCCTTGGGGGCGTCCTCAGGCGGCAATTGGCGCAGCCAGAGCTGGTCGCCGGGGCGATATTCGCCCGCGCTCGTCTCGATCGCCAGCGCCATCAGCGGCGCGCCGCTGTTCAGGTCCGTCGGCAGGATGGCGTCGCGCTGGGTGGAAAGGGATTCCGCGCCGCTGTCCGTCAGCTTCGCCACCACTTTCGGCTGCGGGCTTTCCTTCCCGCGCACCAGCATTTCCGGCTCGACCTGCAGCGCGGCGGCAATCCGGTTCATCCAGACGAGCGACAGGTTGCGCATGCCGGTTTCGAGCCGGCCGATGGTCTGTGCGGTGGTCGGCGGCTCGCAGGCAGCGGCGACATCGGCAAGGGTCATGCCCTTTTCCTTGCGGATATCGCGGATGCGATTGATCATGAATGCCTCTCCACTAACCAAATCGGTTTCCGCTTTCCTACAAGCATCTCGATTTGGCAAGTGCCTGCACGGTTTCAACGAGGAGATTGCAATGCAGCGCCAACTGGTCGAACGGGAACTGACGGCGGAAGGCCCGCGCCGGTGCGGAAAACCTGGCCGCCGCGCCCGCAGGGTGACGGTCAATCTGGCCGAATCGCCCCTGTCCTGGCTCCATGCGCGCGGGCATATCGACCGTCGCCTGTTCGATGCGGGGGAACGGCTGCGCATGGATTACGAGCGGGCGCAGCTTTCACCCGCCATCACCATGCGCTGGGATGCGGTGCGGGTGGATGGGGGCGGGGCCGACAGCGGCTTGACGCCGGGCGAGCGCCAGCTTGCGGCGAAGATCAGGTTCGACGGCGCGATGGCCGAGGCGGGCAAGGGATTGAACGACATTCTGTGGCGCGTGGTCTGCGCGGGCGATCCCCTGCCCGAAGCGGAACGCTCGCTCGCCTGGCCCGCGCGCAGCGGCAAGCTCGTGCTCAGGCTGGCGCTGGAGCGGGTAGCGGAATTCTACCGGATTTCCTGACCCGTGCGGGGAGCGGCCGATGCCTGAGGCGTTCAGCCTTCCACCTGCTCCGCCAGTTCCAGCCAGCGCTCCTCCGCCGTTTCCTTTTCCTCGCGCAGCTTTTCCAGCGAAGAGGTGAGCTGCGCGAATTTCTGCGGGTCCCGGGCATAGAGGTCCGGGTCGGAAAGCGTTTGTTCGCCATGCGAGATCATGTCTTCCAGCTCTTCGATCCGCTGCGGCAGCAGATCGTAGTCGCGCTGATCCTTGTAGCTCAGCTTTGCCTTCCTGGGCGGGGGCGGGGGAGCGGCTGGCGTCGGACTTTCCTTCTCCGCCGCCTTTCTGACCGGCGCGACGCGGCTCTTTCGCTTCGTTTCCCAATCCGCATAGCCGCCCGCGACGATGTCGACCTTGCCCGAGCCGTCGAGGCCGAGCGTCACCGTGACCGTGCGATCGAGGAAATCACGGTCGTGGCTGACGATCAGCACCGTGCCGTCGTAATCCGCGATCACTTCCTGCAGCAGGTCCAGCGTTTCGAGGTCGAGATCGTTGGTCGGCTCGTCCAGCACCAGCAGGTTCGACTTGCGGGCGAACTCCCGCGCCAGCAGCAGGCGGGAGCGCTCGCCGCCGGAAAGGATGCCGACCTTGGTGTCGACGATGCCGGGATCGAACAGGAATTCCTTGAGATAGCCCTGCACATGCTTGCGGTGGCCGCGCACGTCGATCCAGTCCCCGCCCTCGGCCAGCACGTCGCGCACGCGCTTGTCGGGAGAGAGCAGGCTGCGCTGCTGGTCGATCATCACTCCATGCAGGGTTTTCGCCAGCGTCACGCTGCCTTCGTCCGGCTGGATCTCGCCCGTGAGGAGCTTGAGCAGGGTGGTCTTGCCCGCGCCATTGGCGCCGACCACGCCGATCCGGTCGCCGCGCTGTATCCGCAGGGTGAAATCCCTGATGATCGCGCGATCGCCGAAGCGTTTGGTCACGTGCTCTGCCACGATCACCGACTTGGTTCTCACATCGTCGGTCGCGAGCTTGAGCTTGGCCGAGCCGCCCGGCGTCAGCATCGCCGCGCGCTGCGCCCGCATCAGATGGAGCTTTTCCAGCCGGCCCTGGTTGCGCTTGCGGCGGGCGGTGACGCCGCGTTCCAGCCAGTGCGCCTCCAGCTTCAGCTTGGCGTCGAGCTTCTCGGCCGCGCGGGCTTCCTCGGCATAGACCTGTTCTTCCCAGGCTTCGTAGCCGCCGAAGCCGACTTCCTTGCGCCGCAGGGTGCCTCGGTCGAGCCACAGGGTCGCCCGCGTCAGCCGGGTCAGGAAGGTGCGGTCATGGCTGATGACCACGAAGGCGCCGGTGTAGCGGTTGAGCCAGCTTTCGAGCCAGTCGATCGCGGCGAGGTCGAGATGGTTGGTCGGCTCGTCCAGCAGCAGCAGGTCGGGCTCGGACGCCAGCGCCCGGGCCAGCGCGGCCCGCCGCCGTTCGCCGCCCGAAGCACTCTCGGCCGGGCGGCTCATGTCGATGCCCAGCTGCCCGGCGATCGCCTCCACCTCGTGCCGGGGCGGGGCGTCCGGCCCATCCAGCGCGAAATCCATCAGCGTGGCGAAGCCGGTGAAGAAGGGGTCCTGCTCCAGCATCACCACCCGGGTTCCGGGCTGGATCGAGCGCTTGCCCTTGTCCGCCTCGATCCGGTCGTCGATCAGCTTGAGCAGGGTGGTCTTGCCCGCGCCATTGCGGCCGATCAGCGCGAGCCGGTCGCGCGGGCCGATATGCAGGTCCAGGTCGCGGAACAGCCATCCCGCCCCCTGAATCAGTCCCAGTTCTTCCCAGCTCAAGATCGGTGCGGCAGCCATGGCGGGGGCCTTAGAGCATCGCGCAAAAAAGTGGGAACCGGTTTTTTGCAATAGCGATGCGATAAGAGGGACAGGCATCGCGCAAAAAAGTGGGAACCGGTTTTTTGCAATAGCGATGCGATAAGAGGGACAGGCATCGCGCAAAAAAGTGGGAACCGGTTTTTTGCAATAGCGATGCGATAAGAGGGACAGGCATCGCGCAAAAAAGTGGGAACCGGTTTTTTGCAATAGCGATGCGATAAGAGGGACAGGCATCGCGCAAAAAAGTGGGAACCGGTTTTTTGCAATAGCGATGCGAATCCCATGTTATGTGTCCGTCAACCATCCAGCGCCGGAACCACACCGTTCACCGATGCGTAATATGGGCTGGCGCACCCATCCGCGTGCCAAATCTTGGGAGAACCCGATATGATCCGTTATGCCTTGCCGCTGGTTGCCGTATCGGCGCTGGCCTCACCCGCCCTTGCCGCCGATGTCCAGATCCAGGCCACCGGCCCGGTGGTCGAGCTGACGGTCAATGAGACGGTCAAGGCCCGCCCGGACATCGCGACGGTCGGGGCTGGCGTCACCAGCCGCGCGCCTACCGCGGTCGCCGCCATGCAGGAGAATGCCAAGGCGATGGATGCGGTCGTCGCCAAGATCAAGGCCCTGGGCATCGCCAAGGACGATATCCAGACTACCGGCATCAATCTCTATGCGCAATATGATTACAACCAGGCGACGCAGAGGCAGGTGTTCCGGGGCTATCAGGCCTCGAACCAGGTCAGCGTGATCCTGCGCAAGATCGACGATACCGGCAAGGTTCTGGACGCCCTTGTCGCGGCCGGCGCCACCGATCTCAACGGGCCGAACTTCTCGATCGACGACGACACCGAGGCCAAGGCCCAGGCGCGCAAGACGGCGATGGAACGAGCCCGCAATCAGGCCATGGAATATGCCCGGATGGCGGGTTATTCCGGCGTCAGGCTGCTGGAGATCAACGAGGCGATCAGCGGCCAGACGCCGATGCCGATGGTCCGCAAGGCCTATGACGCAATCCAGACGACCGCCGCCGCCGCGCCGCCGGTGGAGCCGGGCCTGGTGGGCACCGGGGTGACCGTCACGGTGAAGTATGAACTCACCCGCTGAGGCTTAACGGCGCTTCCCGCGCTTATTCACACCTTGTTCAAGGCGTGGCGATTAGGCAAAAGGCCATCATGCGCAAGCGACTAGCTTCTCTTCCGATGGCCCTTGCCGCCGTCCTGGCCGTCAGCGTGGCGGGCGCTCCGGCGCTCGCCCAGTCGCGGGACGACCAGGGCCAGGTCCGCAGGGAAATGAAGGCCGGAAACGTCCAGTCCCTGCGGGAGATCGAGGGCAGGATTCTGCCGCAAATGAGGGGGATGCAGTATCTCGGCCCGGAATACGACGCGGCCGCGATGGCCTATCGCCTGAAGTTCATTCACGATGGCCGCGTCATGTTCGTCGATGTGGATGCGCGCTCCGGAAGGGTGATGCGACGGTCAAGATAGTCTTGCGGGACCCATGCAGCCGCTTGACGCGTTCCTGTCTAGTGCCCAATTTCATTCCAACGCGCAGCATTAGGGGACATGAGGAATGCGCATCCTGATCGTCGAGGACGAACCTACCCTCGGCCAGCAATTGAAATCCACGCTGGAACAGACCGGCTATGCCGTCGATCTTTCCGTCGATGGGGAGGACGGCCATTTCCTCGGCTCGACCGAGGATTACGATGCCGTGATCCTCGACCTTGGCCTTCCGGTGATGGACGGGCTGACCGTGCTCGGCAAGTGGCGCAGGGAAGGCCGCGATTTCCCGGTTCTGGTGCTCACCGCGCGCGACAGCTGGTCGGACAAGGTGGCCGGGCTGGATGCGGGGGCCGATGATTACCTGGCCAAGCCGTTCCAGACCGAAGAACTGATCGCCCGGCTCCGCGCGCTGATTCGCCGCGCTTCCGGCAATACCTCGTCCGAGCTTACCGCCGGCGACGTGAGGCTGGACACCCGCTCCGGCCGCGTCACTCTGGCCGGGGAGCCGGTCAAGCTGACGGCGCAGGAATACAAGCTGCTGTCCTACCTCATGCATCACAAGGGCAAGGTGGTCAGCCGCACGGAGCTTATCGAGCATATCTACGACCAGGATTTCGACCGCGATTCGAACACGATCGAAGTTTTCGTCACCCGCATCCGCAAGAAGCTCGGGGCGGATGTGATCACGACCATCCGTGGCCTCGGTTACAGCCTCGACGACCCCGCCGACGCTCCGCGCGGATGAGGCGGCGATGACCTCCCCCAGCGCAGGTCAGGAATTGCCTGCGCCGGCGGGGCAGGAGGTGGAAACCGCTCCGCATACCGGAAGCATCTCGCGGCGCATGATGCTGATCGCCGCGGGGTGGATCGGCATCCTGCTGCTGGTCGGCGGGATCGCGCTCGACCGCACATTGACGGGCCTGATCGAGAAGAATTTCGACGAGCAGCTCGAATATATGCTCACCGCCATGATCGGCGCGGCGGAGATCGGGCCGGACGGCGAGGTGTTCTTCAACCGTCCGTTGGGCGACCAGCGGTTCCTCGAGCCGAACAGCGGCCTTTACTGGCAGATCACCGGCAAGGGGCATGAGGACTTCCCCTCCCGCTCGCTGTGGGATCGGAGCCTGAAGCTGCAGGGCAAGCATTTCGGCAGCGACGCCCAAATCTATGACAGCAACCAGTTCGCCGATGAGCCTCTGCGGATGATCGAGCAATCCATCATCCTTCCGGGCAGCGATACCCAATGGTGGTTCACGGTCGCGGCCAGCCGCGGGGAGCTTAATTCGCAGGTCGCGCGGGTGCGTTCCATCCTCGTATGGAGCTTCGCCGTGCTGGGGATCGGCCTGTTCCTGCTGGTTGTCCTGCAGATATGGTATGGCCTCGGCCCGTTGCGGCGCGTCCGCCTCGCCATTCAGCGGATGCGAACCACCGGCACCGATCGGGTGATGGAGCCTTTGCCGCTCGAGATTCAGCCGATGGTCGAGGAACTCAACGCCTTGCTCGCCCATTCGGAGCGGCAGGCCGCCGAAGCGCGCACGCACGCGGGCAATCTCGCCCATGCGCTGAAGACCCCGCTCACCGTCGTGACGAATGCGGCGAATACCGGGGCGCCGGATCTGGCCGCGACGGTCCTGCGGGAAAGCAAGGTGATGCGCCGCCAGATCGACCACCATCTGGCCCGGGCGAGGGCCGTGGGCCGGCGCGCGATCGGCCATGCCCGCACCCCGGTCTGGGAAAGCGCGGAAGGCGTCTATCGCGCCATGGGCCGTCTCTATCCCGAGGTCCGGTTCGATCTCGACGGGAACAAGGAGGCGATGGTGGCCATCGAACGGCAGGATCTCGACGAGATCCTGGGCAACCTCGTCGAGAATGCCGCGAAATATGGCGGCGGCAGCGTGTTCATGACGGTCGATGTCGATCCCGATGCGGCTGCCTGCGAGATCTGGGTGGAGGATGACGGGCCGGGGATTCCCGTCGGCGAAAGGACGCGCATTTTCGATCGCGGTGCGCGGCTGGACACCGGCAAGCCCGGCACTGGCCTCGGCCTCGCCATCGTGCGCGACGTGGCGGAAATCTACGGCGGCTCGGTGGGGCTGACGCAAAGCCCGGACCTGGGCGGGCTGCTGGTCAAGCTCTCCCTCCCGCGCTCGGGCTAGAATGATTGCAAGAAAAAACAGAAAATGTCATCAGAATGTATGAGAAAGTTGTGTATTATGATCCTGCCAATCCATGGGATTGGGATATTCTTTCAAGTCTTTATAATGATATCGGAAATATGTCAAAGGCGCGCGATGCAGCGCTGCGGATAAAGAAAATCGCACAGAATGATTCGGAGCATCTAATGGCGGCAAGTGTGCTCGGCAGAGTTCAAATGGATGATGACGATCTGGCTGGTGCGGCAGAGAGTTATCGTCAATCTCTTACTATAACTGAGCGCTTGGCCAGAGCCAATCCGAAGGACGTGATGCTGCGGCGCAAATTAGCTCATTTGGAGGGCAGTGAGCAATTAATAAATATAATGGAGCGCTCGGCAAAAGGTGAGGATGTACAAGAACAATTGACTGTAGCCCTAGGGCACTTTCGTCAATATCTAACTTTAACAGAACGATTAATTAGAGGTGACCCCAATAATGCCAAGCTGCAGGAGGATATGTCTGGTATCTTCATGGTCATTGGTTCCATACAGGCGATGCAGGCGAATATAACTGGCGCGACAGAGAGCTATCGTCAATCTCTCACTATAACTGAGCGCTTGGCTAAGGAAAATCCGGACGATCTAAGGCTGCAACATCTTTTGTCGACTAGCCTGGATATTTTCGGCCATATTCAAATGGTGCAGGGAGATCCAGTTGGCGCACTGGATAGCTACAGTCGATCCTTGGCTACCACCGAACTCTTGGTGAAGGGTTCTTCAAACGACGTTATGCTGCAAAGCCGCTTGTCGGCCAGCTTTGGCTATATCGGCAATGCGCAAATGGCTCAAGGCGACCTCACAAGCGCGATTGAACGCTATCATCAATCTTTGACCATTGCCGAGAATTTAGCTCGAAGCGATCCGGGCAATGCTGAACTGCAATATGATGTAGCTACATCATATCAAAGGCTTGCTGACGCCGGAGTCCCTGGCTTCACTTGGGAGCGAGTAAGATTGCATCTTCAAGCAATGAAGAATCAGGGCATATTCAAACCCTCCTATGAAGACTTTCTAGCGGAAGCAGCCGAGAATGCGGCGCGAGAACAAGGCACGCCTTCAGTTTTAGACAATCAGCAACCATGAGCCAGGTCCTTCTCCTCTCGCTCGATGTCGATGCGGCGCGAACCGAAGTCATACTCGAAGCGCTGGTGGAGGCCGGGATCGATACGTGGTGGCAGCAGTTGCCCGCTGGTGGAGGGGGCCTGCCACCCAATAATATAGGGCAACGTGTGGCCGAAGCACGCTGCGTCATTCTGATCTGGAGCAAGGCGAGCGTCGGCAGCGATGCAACCTTGTTTCATGACATAGCGAAATCGAGCTTGCAGGCAGGCAATGCGATCTGCGTGCGTATCGACGACCCCTTGCCGCCGCCGGAAATGGCGGGCTGCACACTCTACGACATGCGTGGTTGGCGCTCAAAACCGGCTGGCTGGCGCAAATGGTTCGGGGGCAATCTGTATATGCGCGATCTCGTGAGCGGCGCACGCTACAAGATTGCAGGGAAGGACCCACCGCCTGCCAGCGCACCACGGACCATGCTGATCCGGCAGACGCTTGCGGTAGTCCCGGCAATTGGCACAGTGATATACCTCATTCCCGCAGCTATTGGATTGTGGAACGACTTGGGGATGGCCAACCGGCCCAGCGCGGAAGAACAAGCCACTTGGGACAAGGTGGAGACGGGTTCCTGCAATTCGCTGCGCCGGTTTCTGGTAAATTATCCAGGTGGGCATTATGCCGCTCAGGCACAGGCGCGGCTGGATGGTCGAACCCAGGAGACGCAAACCAGCTGGGAGCCTGCGGAACGGCGCATGCCGGTCTATGTCGCGGCTAATCTGGCGAAACCATCCGCTCATAAACCTGCCGCCGCTTCCATTGCCCAAGGCAATGCCCTGGCCAAGGCCGAGGAAACATGCACGGGCTTGGCTGAGGCTGGTAATGCGAAATTGTTGGGCGTTGATGTAGGCGTAGGAAGTGAGCAGTGCACCGTCACCGATGGAGGATATGTCTGCTCCTTTGATGGTCATGCGATCTGCAAACTGAGCGAACCCAGAGATGTGACCGTAGAGCGCTGTAGTTGATCCTGAGCGGCTGGCTTGGCCAGCCGAAGGGCCGGGATGACGAGAACGCTAAAACGCTAAAGCGTCTCCACGCCGCGTTCCGCCCGCAGCAGCACCACAGGAATCAAGCGGTCGGTGCGCGTTTCATATTCGTTGTAGGGCGGGTAATAATTCGCCATCTGCGCCCAGAGCCTCGCCCGCTCCTCGCCTTCGGCGACCCGCCAGCTTCCCTCGAAGCGATCTTCCGCTACCTGGAACCGGACGCCGGGCTTCGCGGCGAGATTGGTGAACCAGGCCGGATCGAAATCCCTGCCGCCATTGGAGGCGATGATAACATATTCGTCGCCCGCGCGGTCATAGATCAGCGGCGTGATATATTCCTGCCCGCTCTTGCGGCCGATGGTCTTCAGCAGCAGCGTGGTGGTCTTTTCCGGGCCACCGAACTGGCTTCCATCGATATAGTGCCCGTCATTGCCGTCCGCGAGGTATCGCCGCAGGTGATCTTCGAAGAACGGCTTGAGATTCGCCATGAATTCATTGGCATCGGCCATGTTTCTCTCCCCCGGCGCATCGCCGCGCCGGTGCCGAAGCTAACCCAGCTCCGCCTCATGGCCAAGGCCTTGCGGAAAGATCAGCCGCCGCGCGCCTGCCGGTGGTGCTGGATGACTTCATCGATGATGAAGCGCAGGAACTTCTCGCTGAATTCCGGATCGAGATCGGCATCTTCCGCCAGCTTGCGAAGCCGGGCGATCTGCCGTTCTTCCCGGGCCGGGTCGGCGGGGGGCAGGGCCGTTCTGGCCTTGTAATCCCCCACCGCCTTGGTGATGCGAAAACGCTCCGCCAATATGTGGATGAGCGCGGCATCGATATTGTCGATGCTCTTGCGATAGGCGGCCAGCGTTGAATCTTCGGCGATGTTCGACATGGTGCAAGCCTCTATCACACATTGTTCGCTTGCCAAGCGCCTCATGTCGCCCCATGGCCATGGCCATGAGCGCCGAGGTCATTCCACTGCCACGCAGCGAGCCGTCACTAGGCCCGCTTCTTTCGCTTACCGCCACTGCCATGAACAGCGTGAATGCCGTCATCCTGGACCGGATGCAGAGCGAGGTTCCCCTCATTCCCGCGCTCGCCGGCCATCTGATTTCGGGCGGGGGCAAGCGTATGCGGCCGATGCTCACCCTGGCCGGGGCGGAGCTGGTCGGGTATCAGGGCACGCGGCATCACAAGCTGGCCGCGGCGGTGGAATTCATCCACACCGCCACCCTGCTGCATGACGATGTGGTGGACGATTCCGACCTGCGGCGCGGCAAGAAGACCGCCAATATCGTGTTCGGCAACCCGGCGACCGTGCTGGTGGGCGATTTCCTGTTCAGCCGGGCCTTCGAACTGATGGTCGAGGACGGCAGCCTGCGGGTGTTGAAGATCCTGTCCGGCGCATCCGCGATCATCGCGCAGGGCGAGGTCGATCAATTGACCGCCCAGCGCGAGATCGAAACCAGCGAGGATCGCTATCTTTCGATCATCGGCGCCAAGACGGCCGCCCTGTTCGCGGCCGCCAGCCGCATTTCCGCCGTGGTGGCCGAGAGGGACGAGGCGGAAGAGCGCGCGCTGGACGATTATGGCCGCAATCTGGGCATCGCCTTCCAGCTGGTGGACGACGCCATCGACTATGATTCCGATGCCGCCGAAATGGGCAAGGACCGGGGCGACGATTTCCGCGAGGGCAAGATGACCCTGCCGGTGATCCTGGCCTATGCGCGCGGCAATGACGAGGAGCGCCGCTTCTGGCAGGAGGCGATCGCCGGGTTCCGCACCGAGGACGAGGATCTCGCCCATGCGGTCGCATTGATCCGCAAGCGTGACGGCGTCTCCGCGACGCGCGACCGCGCCCGCCATTTCGCGGAGCGGGCGATCGATGCGCTTTCGATCTTTCCCGACGGCAAGGCTCGGGCCGCCATGGTCGAGGCCGCGCGCTTCGCGGTCAGCCGGGGATATTGAGCCGAAAAAGCCCTGACTTTAGCGCTCGACAATGCGGCGCCTCACGGGTCGCACAGTGGCGCAGGTGGGTGTGCCGTCCTTGTCGGTGCCGATGACCGTCGTTTCGATCACTCCACCATGCTTGGCTGCGTGATCCAGCAGGTCATTGTCGAGGTCGTGGATATCGATCTTCATCCGGCGGGACCAAGGCGAGGAAGGATCACCGGCCAGTTCGCCGATACGAATATAGACAAATCTTCGCACCGGACCTTCGCGCCGCACCTGGTCGCCGAAGAATTTGGGGCCGGGCTCAATGCGGATCGGGAAATCGAACACGAGCGGTTCCCCCTCGTGCGAGGATTTCGGATCGAGCGGCAGTCCATCCTTCGCCTGAAGGCTGTGGAGCACGCCGATAACCGGCTGCTCGATAACGATCCGCAGATTGATCAAGCGCTGTTCTGCCCGTGCCATTCCGGTCTTATAGGGTGATGAGCGATGGCTGGAAAAGATATCCGCTCCCCAAGGGACGCAATGGATGCTGAAACTAGTTCAGCATGACGGTAAGAGGGGCGTTGTGACGATGCTGCCGATCCATTCCGTCCTGCCCGATCTGCTGGCCGCGCTTTCCACGCGCAGTTCCGCCGTGCTGATCGCGCCGCCCGGAGCGGGCAAGACCACGGCCGTGGCCCCGGGGCTGATCGGGGAGGACTGGTGCTCCGGCATGGTCGTCATCCTCAGCCCGCGCCGCGTGGCCGCGCGCGCGGCGGCCGAGCGGATGGCGGAGCTGCTGGGCGAGAAGCCGGGCGAACGGGTCGGCTATCTGACCCGGCTGGATGGCAAGAGGTCCGCCGCAACCCGCATTCTGGTCCTCACCGAGGCGATCTTCGTTTCGACCATTCTCGACGACCCTGAACTCACCGGGATCAGCGCGGTGTTGTTCGACGAGGCGCATGAGCGCCATCTCGACAGCGATCTTGGCCTGGCCCTCGCGTTGGAAAGCCAGCAGGTGCTGCGAGAGGACCTGCGCATCCTGGTGATGTCGGCCACCATCGACGGAGAGCGCTTCGCCCGCTTGCTGGGGCCGGAGGCGCCGGTGATCGCGAGCGAGGGCAAGGCTCATCCGCTGGCGATCCGCTGGCTCGGCTCGCAGCCGGAACTGCGGATCGAGGATGCGATGGCCGGCGCGGTGATGGCGGCATGGCGCGACGAACAGGGCGATATACTGGCCTTCCTGCCCGGGGTCGGCGAGATCGAGCGGACGAGGGAAAGGCTCGAAAGCCGCTTGCCCGGCGTCCCGATCCTGCCTCTGCACGGGCAGTGCGAGCCAGCGGCGCAGCGCGCGGCCATCCGCCGCGATCCGGAAGGGCGGCGGCGGATCGTGCTGGCGACAAGTATCGCTGAAACCTCGCTGACGCTGGATGGCGTATCGGTGGTGGTGGACAGCGGGCTGGCCCGGCGTGCGGAATTCGATGTCGCGGCAGGGGTCACGCATCTGGTGACGCGGCGGGCGAGCCAGGCCGCCGCCGCGCAGCGGGCGGGCCGCGCGGCACGGCAGGGGCCGGGCATCGCCTATCGGCTGTGGGAGGAAGCGGCGCATCCCGGCCGCCCGCAATTCGATCCGCCGGAAATCGTCGATGCCGATCTCGCATCGCTCACCTTGGCGCTGGCGCAGTGGGGCGCGGGCGATCCCCGGGCCTTGCCGTGGCTCGATCCCCCGCCCGAGGCGGCGCTGGGGGCAGCCCGCGCTCGCCTTCGGTTGCTGGGCGCGCTGGACGAGGACGACCGCATCACCCCGGCGGGGCGAAACATCGCCAGCCTGCCGATGGAGCCGCCGCTGGCCGCGATGGTCCTGCATGGCGCGGAACATGGCGCGGCGCGAATGGCCGCGCGGATCGCCCTGCTGCTGCAGGAGCGTGGCTTGGGCGGGAAGGGCGAGGATCTCGGCCAGCGCTTGTCGCGCTGGGAAGGGGATCGCTCGCCCCGCGCCGAGGCTTCGCGCAAGCTGGCCGACGGCTGGGCGCGGCGGGCAGAGACGCTGGCCGAGCGGATTGGCGGCTCCGCTCCCCCTCCCGGCATTCTCCTGGCCTATGGCCTGCCGGACAATCTCGCCCGGCGTCGTGACGTCAAGGGGGAAAGCTGGCTGTCCGCCGGGGGAAGGGGCTATGCGCTCGATCCCGCGTCTCCCTTGGCTGGCGCGGAATGGCTGGCGGTCGGCGATGCGCAGGGGGCAGCGAAAGGCGCGCGGATCACTGCCGCCTTCGCGCTGACCACGGCGGAAGTGGAGGAATGGCTGGGCGAGCGGATCGAGCGCCGCCACCTCGCCCGCTGGAACGAGGCCGAGGGACGGGTGGAAGCGCGGCTGGAGCGGCGGCTCGGCGCGATTGTCCTGGCGACTGGTCCGGACCCCGCGCCGGACGCCGCGGCGCTGGAGGCTCTCCTGCTCGAAAAGGCGCGCGAGAGGCTGGATACGCTGCTTCCTTCGGGCCTGATCGCCAGGGCGCGCCATGCGGGGGTCGGGGCGCTCGATCCGCGGGCGCTCGCCGCCGGGGCCGAGCAATGGCTGTTGCCGCTCCTCTCGGGGCGGCGCGATCTCGATCTGCCGAGGGGAGCGGTGGCGGATGCCTTGCTCGCTCGGCTCGGCTGGGACGAACGGCAGAGGCTGGACAGGCTTGCCCCGCGCGAATTCGTCAGCCCGGCCGGCACGAGCCATCGCATCGATTACGATCACGATGGCGGGCCGGCGGTGGAGGTGAGGGTGCAGGCGCTGTTCGGGCTGGACCGGCACCCGATGATCGGCGAGACGCCGCTGCTTCTGCAACTGACGTCGCCCGCGGGCCGCCCGATCCAGGCCACCCGCGATCTGCCCGGATTCTGGCGCGGAAGCTGGCGTGATGTGGCGAAGGACATGAAAGGGCGCTATCCCAAGCATCGCTGGCCGGAGGAGCCTTGGGCGGAAGCGCCCAGCCTCAAGACCCGGAATGCATTCGAAGGGCAGTCGCGCGCGTGATTTGCCCGCTTGATTCTTTGCGCGATTCGCAGGAAAGGCAGGGGCCATGAGCGCACGCATCTATCAACGCCCGAAGAACGCCATGCAGTCCGGCAAGGCGCTTGTCGACCAATGGATTCTGGAATTCGATCCGGCGGAGGCGAAGAAGCCCGATCCGCTGATGGGCTGGGCCGGCTCCGGCGATACCCGGCAACAGGTCCAGCTGAAGTTTCCCAGCAAGGATGCTGCGCAGGCCTATGCCGCCAAATACGGCATCCCCGCGCGCGTGCATCCCACCCCGGCCAAGAGGCTGAAGATCCAGGCCTACGCCGACAATTTCCGGTAAACCCCGCTCCTTCCGCAAACGGGAAAGGGTTGCATCGCCCTGGTTCCCTCGCCATATGCGCGACCGGGAGTCGGGCGGGCGTTTGCGTCCGTTAACCTGGTCAGGTCCGGAAGGAAGCAGCCATACCGGATTGCGGCGGGTCGCCCGGCTCCTTTTTCCCCTGACATTGTGAGCGGCAGTCCCTAGTTTGACGCCCATGGGTGATTCCGGAGACATGTTCGGCGATAGCGCGCCGGCCGATGAGGCTGAGGAAGCCAAGCCGAGCGCGGCTGAACTCGAAGCGGCGGGTCAATCGGCGCTGTTCGGCGGCGCGGAACCTTCGCCTCGCGTCGAGACGGCGCCTCCCTCGGCGGTGCCTTCCCCTGCCGCTGCTTCTTCCAGCGCGCAGCCTTATCGGGTGCTGGCCCGCAAGTACCGCCCTCAGACCTTTTCGGAGCTGATCGGCCAGGATGCGATGGTGCGCACGCTGGGCAATGCGATCGAGCGCGATAGGCTCGCCCACGCCTTCCTGATGACGGGCGTGCGCGGGGTGGGCAAGACCTCGACCGCCCGGCTGATCGCCAAGGCGTTGAACTGCATCGGCCCGGACGGGCAGGGCGGGCCGACCATCGATCCCTGCGGCCGGTGCGAGCCTTGCGTCGCCATTGCCGAAGGCCGCCATATCGATGTGATCGAGATGGACGCCGCGAGCCACACCGGCGTGGACGATGTGCGGGAGATCATCGAGGCGGTGCGCTATGCTGCGGTTTCGGCCCGCTACAAGATCTATATCATTGACGAAGTTCACATGCTTTCCCGCAATGCTTTCAATGCATTGTTGAAGACTCTTGAGGAACCACCTCCTCATGTGAAATTCATCTTCGCCACAACCGAGGTGGACAAGTTGCCGGTCACGGTCCTCTCGCGCTGCCAGCGTTTCGACCTGCGCCGGATTCCCACCCCGATGCTGCAGGAGCATTTCGCGGCCATCTGCGCGAAGGAAGGCGTGGAGGCTGAGGACGAGGCGCTGGCGATGATCGCCGGGGCGGCGGAAGGCTCGGTGCGCGATGGCCTGTCGATCCTCGATCAGGCGATCGCCCATGCGGATTTCGAGACGGACGGCGCCGAGGGCGGCAAGGTGGTGGCGGAACGCGTGCGCGATATGCTGGGCCTTGCCGACAAGGGCGCGCAGCGGGATCTTTTCGCGGCCTTGCTGGCTGGTGATGCCCCCTCGCTGCTGGAGCGGATCGATGCGCAATATGCGCTCGGGGTGGAGCCGCTGGCGCTGCTCAGGACGCTGATGGAACTGGTCAATCGGATCACCGTGGCCCAGGTCGGCGGCAGCGGCGCGGATGCCCCGACGGCGGAAGAACGCGCGCTGATCGAGCAATGGGCGCAGGGCCTCGGCGCCGGAAAGCTGCATCGTCTCTGGCAATTGCTGCTCAAGGGCTATGACGAGGTGCGCGGCGCGCCGGACCCGCTGATCGCGGCGCAGATGGCGCTGTTGCGGGTGATGCATGCGGCGGACATGCCGGACCCGGGCGCTCTGGCGAAAAAGCTGGACGATATGCTCGCCAGTGGCGTTGCGCCGGTGGCGCGGGGGGAAGGCGGGGGGACAACCCCCGGGCCATCCGCAGCGGCGGCGCCCGATTGGGAAGCATTGGTGGCCCGGGTGGATGCGGCGGGCCATCTCCGGGTGGCCCAGATCATGCGGGACTGGATTCGGGTGATCGACCTGATGCCGGGCCGGCTGATCTACTCATTGGTTCCGGGCATCGCGCTCGATCCCGCGCCCGAATTGCGGGATGCGCTGCTCAAGGCCACCGGCGAGCGTTGGCAGGTCGAGCAGGGCGCAGGCGAGGGCGCGCCTTCGCTGCTGGAGCGGGAGGAAGCCCGCAAGGCGCAGGCGGCGGATGCACTGTTGCGCGATCCGCTTGTCGCCGCTGCCTTCGCGGCATTTCCGCAGGCGGAGATCGTGGACGAAAACGAAGTGTCCGCGGCGCGCGACCGGAATTGGAGCAAGAGAGCTTGAAGGAAATATTGTCATGAAATCGATGGAAGAGATGATCAAGGCGGCCCAGCAGGCAGCCGAGACCATCCAGAAGCAGATGGGCGAAGCGCAGGCAAAGCTCGATTCGATCGAAGTGGAGGGCCTTTCCGGCGGCGGGCTGGTGAAGATCCGCTGCACCGCCAAGGGACGAATCCTGACAGTTTCGATCGACGACAGCCTGATGCAGCCGAGCGAGAAGCACATACTCGAGGATCTGGTCACCGCCGCCTTCAACGATGCGCGCACCAAGGCCGATCAGGCCGCCAATGCCGAAATGCAGCGGATTCAGCAGGGCATGGGCTTGCCGCCGGGTTTCAACCTGCCCGGCATGGGCTGAAACCGGCGCGAAACCCGCATGAACCCGGACGGGGGGAGGAGAGCCTGTCAGCCGGAACGGCTGCTGTCTTTCGGCCCCCCGTCCACGCGATGCGGCGGCTTTGCCCCGTCGCGCGTCTTCCATAGCGAATAGAGCACGCCGGCCGCGATCAGGCCGAAGGTCACGCCAAGGCTCAGGGCTGGCGGGAATTTCCCGCCGCCGAGCCAGAAATCGGCTATGAAGATTTTCGTGCCGATGAAGACCAGCACCGCGGCCAGCGCATATTTCAGGTAATGGAAGCGATGCACCATCGCCGCCAGCGCGAAATAGAGTGCGCGCAGGCCCAGAATCGCCATGATGTTGGATGTGTAGACGATGAAGGTGTCGGTCGTGATCGCCAGGATGGCCGGCACGCTGTCTATCGCGAAAACGAGGTCCGCGACATTGATGACCGCCAGCGCCAGCAGCAGCGGGGTGGCCGTGAGAGTCGGCTTGCCGGTCCGGGGATGGTGGGCTTTCACCAGGAAGCGGTTGCCGTGCAGTTCATGAGTCACCGGCATGTGGCGGGAGATGAAGCGGAGCACGGGATTGTGGGATATGTTCGCGGATTCCTCGCTGCCGAAGAACATCTTCACTCCGGTGAAGATCAGGAACGCGGCGAAAAGATAGATGATCCAATAGGCGTGATGGATCAGGGCGATCCCGCCCGCGATCATCAGCCCGCGCAGCACGATAACGGCGATGATGCCCCATAGAAGCGCTCTGTATTGATAGCGCAGAGGTATTGAAAAATAAGAGAAAATCAAACTTATGACAAAGACGTTGTCGATCGAGAGGGCCTTCTCGATGAAGAAGCCGGTATAATATTTCATGCCGAGATCGGCGCCGCGTTCGGCCCAGATCCAGGCCCCGAAAAGAAGCGCGATACCGATATAGAATGCCGACAGCTTGAGGCTTTCGCCGATTCCCATTTCCCGGTCGTCTTTGTGAAGGACGCCGAGATCGAAGGCGGTCAGGGCGATGACGATGCCCAGGAACGCGAGCCAGAACCATGCCGGCGTGCCCAGCCAGTCCATCGATAGCGCTTCCAACATAAATTCCTCACGATCCGCTTGGTCGATCGGAGAATCCGCAGCATCATGATGACCGTAGGCATGGGGCCGTCGAAGCATCGGATCGTCCGATGCGGTCCGACATCACGAGGGCTTAATCAGCCCTCGCCAGAGGGGCCCGGTCCGCGCTCAGGAAATATGAACGCGCGGCTCAAAAATCAAGCGGAAGCCGCAGCGGAAACATTGATTTCCGGGTGGGAGGCGGGATTCGGCGGTTGTGGCGATTGGCTCGTCGCCGGCCCCATCCACAACCCAGCCGGTTTACGCCATTGCAGAGCGCAACCAGCCATCCCATATCCTGAAAAACAGTGGGCGCTTTGCCCGGAGCGCATGATGCGATGCGCCAATTTGGAAATTGGATGACGATGAACCTGCTTCCCTTGCTTCCCCTGCGCGATATCGTGGTTTTCCCCGGCATGGTCGTGCCGCTTTTCGTCGGGCGCGAGAAATCTGTGGCCGCGCTGGAAGAAGTGATGATGGGCGACAAGGATATTTTCCTGCTCGCCCAGCTCGATCCGTCCTGCAACGATCCGGGGCGCGACGATCTCTATGACATCGGCGTGGTCGCCCAGGTGCTTCAGCTTCTGAAGCTGCCCGACGGCACGGTGCGGGTTCTGGTCGAAGGCCACCACCGCGCGCAAATTCGCGATATGCGGTCGGAGCGTGACTTCGTGGTCGCGCAGATCGAAGTGCTCGATCCCGAGGTGTCGACCGGCCCCGAAGTGTCGGCGATGATGCGCAGCGTGCTCGACCAGTTCGGGGAATATTCCAAGTTGAACAAGAAGCTGCCCGAGGATCTGGCCTCGCAGCTCACGCAGATCGAGGATGCGGCGCGCCTTGCCGATACGATTGCCGCCCATCTCAATATCAAGGTTTCCGAGAAGCAGTCGCTGCTGACCGAGCCGGATGCGATGAAGCGGCTCGAAATGGTCTATTCCTTCATGGAGGGTGAGCTTTCCGTCCTGCAGGTGGAACGCAAGATTCGCGGGCGCGTCAAGCGCCAGATGGAGAAGACCCAGCGCGAGTATTACCTCAACGAGCAGTTGAAGGCGATCCAGTCCGAACTGGGCGGCGGCGATGGCGAAGATGGCGATGAAATCTCCGAATTGCAGGAGAAGATCGAGACTCTCAAGCTCTCCAAGGAAGCCAGGGCCAAAGCCCAGGCCGAGCTGAAGAAGCTCAAGTCGATGCAGCCGATGAGCGCGGAAGCCACGGTGGTGCGCAATTATCTCGATGTTCTGCTGGGCCTGCCCTGGGGCAAGAAGTCCAAGCTCAAGAAGGACATCTCGAAAGCGCAGGAAGTGCTCGATGCCGATCACTATGCGCTGGACAAGGTCAAGGACCGGATCGTCGAATATCTGGCGGTTCAGGCGCGCACCAACAAGCTCAAGGGGCCGATCCTGTGCCTCGTCGGCCCGCCGGGCGTGGGCAAGACCAGCCTCGGCATGTCGATCGCCAAGGCCACCGGCCGCGAATTTGTGCGGCAGTCGCTGGGCGGCGTGCGGGACGAGGCCGAAATCCGCGGGCACCGGCGCACCTATATCGGCTCGCTGCCGGGCAAGATCGTGACCAACCTCAAGAAGGCGGGCGCGTCCAACCCGTTGTTCCTGCTCGATGAAATCGACAAGCTCGGCCAGGATTTCCGGGGCGATCCGGCTTCGGCCCTGCTGGAGGTGCTCGATCCGGAACAGAATGCGAAATTCCAGGACCATTATCTGGAACTGGATATAGACCTTTCCGACGTGATGTTCGTCTGCACGGCGAACAGCCTCAACCTGCCGCAGCCCCTGCTGGACCGCATGGAGATCATCCGGCTGGAGGGCTATACGGAAGACGAGAAGGTCGAGATCGCGCAACGCCACCTGATCCGCAAGCAGATCGATGCGCATGGCCTCAAGGAAGGCGAGTTCGAGCTGACCGAACCCGGCCTGCGCGACCTGATCCGCTATTACACGCGCGAGGCGGGCGTTCGCACGCTGGAACGCGAAATCGCACGCCTGGCCCGCAAGGTCCTGCGCGCGATCCTCGAGAACAAGGTGAAGTCCGTCACCATCACGCCGGAGAATCTCGGCGATTATGCCGGGGTGCGCAAGTTCCGCCACGGCGTGTCCGACGAAGAGGCGCAGGTGGGCGCCGTAACGGGTCTGGCCTGGACGGAAGTGGGCGGCGAATTGCTGACCATCGAAAGCGTCACCGTGCCTGGCAAGGGCGAGATCAGGACGACCGGCAAGCTTGGCGAGGTGATGAATGAATCGGTCCAGGCCGCTTTCAGCTTCGTAAAGGCCCGCGCCCCGCATTACGGCATCAATCCCTCGCTGATCCAGCGCAAGAACATCCACATCCACCTGCCGGAAGGCGCGGTGCCGAAGGATGGCCCGAGCGCGGGCATAGGAATGGTCACTTCGATCGTTTCCACGCTCAGCGGGGTGCCTGTGCGCCCGGACGTGGCGATGACCGGGGAAGTGACCTTGCGCGGCCGGGTCCTGCCGATCGGCGGGTTGAAGGAAAAGCTGCTCGCCGCCCTGCGCGGCGGCATCAAGATCGTTCTGATTCCCGAAGAGAACCGCAAGGATCTCGCCGAGATTCCGGAAAACGTGAAGCAAGGGCTGGAGATCATTCCGGTATCTCATGTCGATGAGGTGCTGGCCCATGCGCTCACCGCCGTTCCGGAACCGATCGAATGGACCGAAGCGGATGATCTGGCGAGCCAGCCCAATGCCGCGTCGGGATTAGGGGCTGTGCCGCCCACAGCCCATTGATTCGTATTGCGGTGCAGCGAATCGGCGGCCGGTGACAAGCGCATGGCCGCCTGCCGGTCTGGCGAGTCGGGGGTTTCAGCACTCGACTCGTCGAAAACCGTGTTCAAATATGGGAAAACCGCACTTTTGCGCGCGTTTTGCCTTTGACACGCAGGGCAAAACCGTTTCAATTCGCGCGCCGTCGGAAAGGCAATCCGCGACCACGGTTTTTTCAACCTAGAGGGGGTTCACTCAACCATGAACAAAAATGATCTGATCAGCGCCGTCGCCGATTCGAGCGGCCTTACCCGCAGCGATGCGACCAAGGCTGTCGAGAGCGTGTTCGACTCCATCGGCAAGGCGCTGGCTAAGGGAGATGAAGTCCGTCTTGTTGGGTTTGGCACTTTTTCTGTGGCCAAGCGTAAGGCGTCGACTGGCCGTAACCCGCGTACGGGCGAGCCGATGACCATCAAGGCATCGAACCAGCCCAAGTTCAAGGCCGGCAAGGGCCTGAAGGACGCGGTCAACTAAGGCTTTTCCAAATGATCGGGGCCAAATCCGCCCCGTCCGATCTGTCGGCCTGAACGGCAGGCAGATGTATGGAGACGACTGACACGGAGTGGCCACTCAAGCTGGCAGCAATGCCGGTCATTCCGGTTCCGGTCGATTATCGAAAAACACCGCGTCAGCCTTCCGGCCGGCGCGGTGTTTGTTTTTGGGCGCCGCTCCCGCGTTTCAGCGCTGGAGCTGGATAAGCGCCATGGGGGCGGCGGGCGTGTTGCCCATCGGTGAGCCGCCGATCGTCCAGCGCAGCTGCTTGCCGGTGGTGGCGGGCTGCGGACCCTCATCGGTATTGTTGGCCAGGATCGCCCCATCGGTCGTCAGGGTGAACGTGCCCGAGGTTTCCGGCAGATTCGGTTTCGAACTCATCCCCGCCGAGGCCAGAGGCATTGCCCAGCATCATCATCCGCATCGGATCGGCCGGATTGGCGGCGAAAGCCGGCGCATCGAGCCTGACCGCACCATCCTTGCGCAGCGACAGCTGCACGAACGGGTTGGCCATCGGGAAGCGCTCGATGGTGGGAAACGCGAAGTCATGGGTCAGCTTGCCGGTCACTGAAAAGTCGACATCGAACAGCCCGTTGCCCTTGTAGTCGACGCGCTTCCAGCCTTCCTGCCGCCGCAAGCGCTCCACCAGCTGGTCGGCGGCCTTCGGGTCGGACGGATCGATGCCGCCCAGCAAGGCGCGCATCTGTTCGGCATCGCGCTTGCGTTGCTCGGCGCGTTCCTGCCGGCCTTCTTCCCACAGCTTCTTCTGTTCGGCGATTTCGGCTCGGGTGCAGTCGCGTTCTTCCCCGCTTTCCTCGTCGATGCAGGGGTCCTGCTCGAACTCCTCCTCGGCGGCGTCCTCGGCCAGCTTGCTGAGCGCCAGCATGTGGATCTCGCCCGTATAAGAGAAGGTGAACTGGCCATCCTTCCGAATATCCAGGCCCGAAACGAAGCGGCCCGGCGCAAGGAAACATGCGCCCAGCAACGCGGTGGCCAGCACGGCGAAGAGGATCGTGGCGATACGCGGTCCGGTCTTGTTCTCTTGCATAAAAACTCCTTCGGAACTCATCCGTGACGGGTTGCCGCCGCATAGAGAGCGATCGCCGCGGCGTTGGAGACATTGAGGCTTTCCATCGATTCGCTGATCGGCAGGCGGGCCAGCGCGTCGCAATGGGTTGCGATGTTCTGGCGCATTCCTTCGCCTTCTGCGCCCAGGACCAATGCCACGGCGCCGGAAGGCAGCGCCTGCGCCAGCGTGGTTTCGGCTTCGCCGGCAAGGCCGATGCGCCAGTATCCGGCCTCCGCGATATCTTCGAGCGCCCGGGCCAGATTCACCACCCGGACCCAGGGCACGACCTCGAGCGCCCCGGACGCCGATTTGGCCACGACGCCGGATTCGGGCGGCGAGTGCCGATCCTGGGTGACGAGCGCGCAGGCATTGAAAGCCGCCGCCGAACGCAGGATCGCGCCGACATTGTGCGGATCGGTGACCTGATCCAGGACAATCACCGGACGCGCGGGATCGCCTGCCAGCACATCTTCGAGGAAAAGCCCGTCGAGCGGTTCGCATTCCAGCACCAGCCCCTGATGGGGCGAATCCTTGGTGACGAGCCGGGCGAGGTCAGGCGTGTCGGCGTATTCCACCGGAAAATCTTCCGGCAATTCGCCATCGAGCCGTTCGATAGCCTCCCGGGTCGCCCATAGCTTGCGATGGACGCGGTCGGGGTTCTTCAGCGCCGCTTCCACGGCGTGATGCCCCCATAGCCGGACCATGCCCTTGCTGGCGCGTCCACTGCCGCGCCCGCCCTGCATCCGCCCGGCGCGTCCGCGTAATGCACGTTCCTTGCGCCCCTTGCTCATGAATGCTCCCTGTTGCGAATGTTCCGTCTCCTGCCAGCCCCCCCATTGACAGGCAAGCATCGGTTCGTCATGGACGCCCGCACTCGGCCGGACGGAGCTTCTTTCTGGGAAGCAATTCGCGGGGCGACCCGCAACCGGCAATGGTGTGGACAGGTGGCCGAGTGGTTAAAGGCAGCAGACTGTAAATCTGCCCGCGTGAGCGTACGCTGGTTCGAATCCAGCCCTGTCCACCACCAGCCTTACCCGATAAAGCCAGATACGTTTGTTTGACCTATTGGACAGGATAGGCGTAGGAACCGCTCCGGACTTGCGGAATGGTTGCTATCCGGCTGTTTGCCTGCAATCACCCTGCCATTCCTGAGAGTGGATGATTCCGGACTGACTGGAAGAGGATAGTACGATCATTAGCGAGGAGAATGATGCGCGGGAGATTCTTGCGGCGCTAGACCGGCTTTCCTTCGAGGAATTGCTGGATTCGGCCGCTGCCTTGCGCGATCGGGGGCATGGCTGGGTCCAGAGCTGGTCCCCCAAGGTGTTCATTCCTCTTACCCAGCTTTGCCGCAATCTCTGCCATTACTGCACCTTTTCGCAGCCGCCCAGGAAAGGGGAGGCCGCCTATCTCACGCGCGAGCAGGTGCTCGACATCGCCCGCGCCGGCAAGGCGGCGGGATGCACCGAGGCCCTGTTCACTCTTGGCGACAAGCCGGAATTGCGCTTTACCGCCGCGCGGGAGGAACTGGCCCGGTTGGGGCATGAGACGACGCTATCCTATCTTGCGGAAATGTGCGCTGCCGTCAGGGACGAGACGGGCATGATTCCGCATGTCAATGCGGGGGTGATGGATCGCGAGGAAATGGCGATGTTGCGCCCTGTTTCCGCCTCGCAGGGGCTGATGCTGGAATCCGTATCGGATCGCCTTTGCCAGAAGGGCGGGGCGCATTACCGCTCGCCCGACAAGGAGCCGGCCGCGCGCCTGGAAACGATCCGGCTGGCGGGCGAGCTTGCCATTCCTTTCACCACCGGCATCCTGATCGGCATCGGGGAAACCCGGCTCGAGCGGATCGAGGCGCTCGTCGCCATCCGCGGCCTGCATTCGCGCTACGGCCATATCCAGGAAGTCATCATCCAGAACTTCCGGGCCAAGCAGCGCACCGTCATGGCCGATGCGCCAGAGCCGGACATGGAGGAACTGCTCTGGACCATTGCCGCTGCCAGGCTGATCCTGGGGACGGAGATGAACATCCAGGCTCCGCCCAACCTGTCCGCCGCCGATTTTCCGAGGCTGCTTTCGGCCGGGATCAACGACTGGGGCGGGATTTCGCCGGTCACTCCGGATCACGTCAATCCGGAAGCCCCCTGGCCGGAAGTGGAACGGCTGCGGGCGGCTACGGAAGCGGAAGGGCGCATTCTCGTCGCGCGCTTGCCGGTCTACCCCTCCTATCTGGCCGAGGCCTCGCGCTGGGTGGATTCTTCCATCGAGCCTCTGCTCTCCGCGGCCGCGGATGGTTCCGGCTTTGGCAGGGAAGATCTGTGGTCGCCCGGCACAACGCGCCAGCCCAGCCTGCCCCGGCGATCATCCCTGGGCGTGGATTCGCGAATTCGCGAGATCACCGCCAAGGCCGGCGACGGCGCCGATCTTTCGGAAGAAGAGATCGCGCTGTTGTTCGCCGCGCGCGATGCCGACTTCCATCATATCTGCGAAGCGGCGGACACGCTGCGCCAGCGTGTGATGGGCGACACCGTGACCTATGTGGTCAACCGCAACATCAACTACACCAATATCTGCGCCTACAAGTGCGGCTTCTGCGCCTTTTCGAAGGGCAGCATGGACGAGGCGCTGCGCGGCCGGCCCTACGATCTCGATCTGGAAGAGGTGGTGCGGCGCACGCGCGAGGCGTGGGACCGGGGCGCGACCGAAGTCTGCATGCAGGGCGGCATTCACCCGCATTATACCGGGGAAACCTATCTCGGGCTGGTGCGCGCGGTTCGCGCGGCTGTTCCCGAGATGCATATCCATGCCTTTTCCCCGCTCGAAGTGGCCCAGGGCGCGGCAACGCTGGGGCTTGGGCTGGAAGATTATCTGCGCAAGCTGCGTTCCGCCGGGCTGGATACGCTGCCCGGCACGGCGGCGGAAATCCTGGATGACGAGGCGCGGGCCATACTCTGCGCCGACAAGCTGGATACCGGCGAATGGCTGGAAGTGGTGGAAGCCGCGCATCGCGTGGGTTTCCGCACCACCGCGACGATCATGTTCGGCCATGTCGACAATTACCGGCAATGGGCGCGTCATCTGCTGCATATTCGCTGCCTGCAGGCGCGAACGGGCGGTTTCACGGAGTTCGTTCCGCTCCCCTTCGTGCATATGGAAGCGCCCATCGCGCTTCGGGGCAAGTCGCGCCGGGGGCCGACCTTCCGGGAAGCGGTGCTGATGCATGCCGTGGCCCGGCTGGCGCTGCATCCCCATATCAATTCGATCCAGACAAGCTGGGTCAAGCTGGGTGCGGCCGGGGTTTCGGCCTGCCTGAATGCCGGGGCCAACGACATGGGCGGCACGCTCATGAATGAGAGCATTTCGCGCGCGGCGGGCACCAGCCATGGGCAGGAAATGCCGCCCGCCGCGATGCAGGAGATCATCCGGTCGCTGGGCAGGGAGCCACGGCAGCGGACGACACTTTACGGCGTGGTGGACGAGGCCATCGTGCAAAGGGGGATGGAAGCCGCGCCGCTAGAGCCGGTCGTGCAAACGCCTCCGCGCAAGAAATCGAGCAAGAAAAAAGAGTTGGAAAGCCTTTCTTATGGGAAATGACAAGTCTGTTACCATCGCCGTATTGGGGGGAACCGGCAATGAAGGCGGTGGCCTTGCCCTGCGCTGGGCGCATCGCGGCTATCCGGTGATCGTCGGCAGCCGTTCCGCCGAACGCGCGCAGGAGGCGGCGAACGGCATGAACGCCACTCTCGGCCGCGAAGCCCTGCGCGGCCTGGATAATGTCGCGGCGGCGAGCGAGGCGGACATTGTCGTGCTGGCGGTTCCCTATGCCGCGCAGCGCTCGACGGTGGAGGAGGTGAAGGAAAAGCTGGCGGGCAAGATCCTGGTCGATGTCACCGTGCCGCTGGTTCCGCCCAAGGTCAGCCGGGTGCAATTGCCGGAAGGCGGTTCCGCCGTGGAAGCGATCCAGAAGCTGCTGGGCGATGGCGTGCGCGTGGTATCCGCGTTCCAGAATATTTCGGCCCATCACCTCACGCATCTGGATGAAGAGATCGAATGCGACGTGCTGGTGTGCGCCGACGACAGCGAAGCGGCTGAGCAGGTGGTAGGCCTGACCCGCGCAATCGGCTTGTGCGCCTGGAATGCCGGGCCGCTCTGCAACTCGGTGGTCGCCGAAGGCCTGACCTCCATCCTGATCGGCCTCAACCGGCGCTACAAGGTGCCGGGCACCGGCATTCGCATCACGGGTATCCCGACCGGGCAGGAATGACCTCTACAACCTCTGTCACCCTGGTGGCGCCTCGTGACTTTCCGATGGTCGGAGAGGGCGACGACCTGCCGGGACTCATCCTCGATTGCCTGGCCAGGGCGGACATTGCGCTGGAAAGCGGCGATGTCGTGGTGCTGGCGCAGAAGATCGTGTCGAAGGCGGAAGGCCGCGCCGTTGCGCTGTCTTTCGTCACGCCTTCGCCGCGCGCGATCGAGCTGGCCGGCCAGTGCGCGAAGGACCCCCGCCTGGTCGAACTGATCCTGTCCGAAGCGGACGAGGTGATGCGGGTGCGGCCAGGGGTCATCATCGTCCGGCACCGGCTCGGGCTGGTGCTGGCCAATGCCGGCATCGACCGCTCCAACGTCGCTTCGGCGGATGGGGATGGCGATGATCGCGTTCTTCTCCTGCCGGTCGATCCCGATGCGAGCTGCCGCGCGATCCGGGCCGAACTTTTCGCGCGGAGCGGGGCGGATGTCGCGGTGCTCATCATCGACAGCCTGGGCCGTGCCTGGCGCAATGGCACGGTCGGGACCGCCATCGGCGTCAGCGGCATTCCAGCGGTGGCCGATCTGCGCGGCAATCCCGATCTGTTCGGCCGTCCGCTTGAAACCACCGAGATCGGGCTGGGTGACGAGATCGCCGCCGCAGCGTCCCTGCTGATGGGGCAGGCGGACGAAGGCCGTCCGCTGGTGCTCTTGCGGGGCGGCGGCCTTGCCGTAGCAGAAGGGAAGGCCACGGATCTGGTGCGGCCCCGCGCGCTGGACCTGTTCCCATGATCCTCGCGCTGGCAGGGGGCGTGGGCGGCGCCCGGCTCGCCAACGGGCTGGCGGCCATTCTGCAGCCGGGGAAACTGCGGATAGTCGTCAATACGGCGGACGATTTCGATCATCTGGGCCTGCGTATCTGCCCGGATCTCGATACCGTCACCTACACGCTTGCGGGCCGGAACAACCGGGAGCTTGGCTGGGGCATTGCGGGCGAGAGCTGGGCATTCCTCGACATGCTGGGCGAATTGGGCGGGGAAGACTGGTTCCGCCTCGGCGATCGGGACATGGCGATGCATGTCCTGCGGACCGCCCTTTTACGTGAGCAGACCCTTTCGGAGGTGACGGCGAGACTGACGCAGCGGCTCGGAATCACTCATCCGATCATTCCGATGAGCGACGATCCGGTGCGCAGCATGGTGCTGACGGATGAAGGGGAATTGCCCTTCCAGCATTATTTCGTGCGGCGGCAATGCGCGCCGTGCTTTCAATCCATCCGCTTCGAGGGGGTAGACAAGGCGCGGCCGAGCGCGGGATTTCTGGCGGCTCTCGATGATCCGGCGCTGGAAGCGATTGTGATCTGTCCCTCGAATCCGGTGCTGAGCATCGACCCTATCCTGGCCTTGCCGGGACTGCGGCACAGGCTGGAGCAACGGCGCGTGCCGGTGGTGGCGGTTTCGCCATTCATTGGCGGAAAAGCGGTGAAGGGGCCGGCAGCCAAGATCATGGCGGAACTGGGCATGGCCGCAACGGCGGAAACGATCATTCGGCACTATGGGAGCCTGCTGGATGGGCTTGTCATCGATCACGCGGATGCCGAAAATGCGGCGGATGGCTGTCCTGCCATCCTGGCGACGGATACGCTGATGCGGGATGATGAGGATCAGGCCCGGCTGGCGCGTGAGGTGCTGGCCTTCGCCCGCACTCTTGCGCGAGGTTGAGACAATGGCGGATCTTCGGGTCCTGATCGCGGTGCGCCCGGTGGAGGATGGCAAGAGTCGGCTGGCTTCCGTGCTTCCAGCGGACAAGCGGAGCATCCTCAACCAGCGGCTTTTCGATCATGTATGCGAGATTGGCCTGTCGTTCCTGCCAGCGGATCGGATCATTATCGTCAGCCGCTCGCGGGCCTTGCTCGAGCAAAGCCGGGCAAGGGGGATGGAAGCTGTGCTGGAACAGGGTTCCGGCCTGAATGAAGCGCTGGAGCAAGGCGCGGCGGTCGCCGCATCGCAGGGCTCCGGCCCGCTTCTTGCCCTGGCGACCGATCTGCCGGGCTTGGGGCATGGCGATCTTGCCGCGATGGTCGAGGCATCGAGAACGGCGGATGTCGTCATTGCCCTGGATCACGCCGGGCGGGGCACCAATGCGCTGCTGATGGCGCGGCCCCATGCGATTCCCTTCCGCTATGGCCCCGGCAGTCTCGCCGCCCATATATCGGCCGCGCGCGAAGCCGGGTTGGCGCATGTTCTGGTCGAACGGCCGGGGCTGGCGCTGGATGTGGATACCGCAGAGGACCTGGCCCGCCTGCAATGGGCGGATATCGTTACGCCCTGAAAAGGCTTCAGGCCGTAATCGTGCCTGGCCTGCTGGCGATGCTTGGGGCAAGGGCGGCGCTTGCCCGGTCCCACCAGACGAAGACGGCCTGCGAGAGCTTCCAGATCAGCCATGTCGCGATGATCGCGAAGGCGCCGTCCAGCGCGTAATGATAGGCGAGATGGATCGAGGCGATCCAGATCAGCAGGACAAAAGCGAGGCAATATGGCGCGACGCGGTGCGAAACATGGCGGATGGCAAGATAGAAGAGAAACGCCATGGCCACATGCATCGAAGGCATGGCGCTGATCCCCGCTCCATGGCCGGGTCCTTGCGCCAGATAGGCGTCCAGCAGCATCTGCTGCACATCGAGCACCATGATCGGAAACTGGCCGTCGGCCCGGTGCAGATAGGCCATCTGGCTGGCGAAGGTTCGATCGCCCAGGATCGGTTCGAGGAAGCAGGGGCCTATGCTGGAAAAGGCAATGGCCAATACGAAGCCGGTGATTAGCCAGGTGAGCACCAGCGCCAGGAAGTAGCGCCGGCGGATCGAATCCGCCTGTGGCGCGAGCAGAATGAACAGCGAGCCGGGATAAACCAGCAGGAACCACCCATGGTAGAATCCGGCAAGGATCGAGCTGATCAGCGGATAACCCAGCACGGGTTGCAGCAATATCCATGGATCGGTGCCGAAGATGGCCCGGTCCCACGCGATCAGCGTGGCGTCCCAGGTGTAAGGCTGGAAAAGCGGGATCAACGGCTTGAGCATCGCGAAAAGCGGCAGGAGCAGGGCGAGCACCAGAAACAGCGGCAGGCGGGCGAGCAATCTGGCGAGGAAGGATGGCTCGGCATAGCGCTTGCCCAGAAAGGCGAGTGGCGATGCCGGGCGGTGTTTCGCCAGCGCGGCCACGGCGTCCGCGATCAGTATCAGCCCCAGCCCTTTCGGATAAAGGTCCGCGTTATGCAGGATCACCGAAAGCGGGAAGGGAAGCCCGACCTGCATGAGGATGCCAGCCGAGATGCTGAAAAGCAGCCCCGAAATGACGAAGACCGGGATTTGGCCGACAAGCTCGGCGCGATATCCGTCATTGCGGAAATGCTGCAAGATTTCACGCCGGCCCATGCCCACTCCAAGCCCCAACTCGCTGAAAATGATAAGGGAAAGAGTTAAGCAAAGGCTTAAGGGATTCGGGGCCACCGCATTTGGCTTGTTCCGCGCGAATGCCCGCCCTACATGTCGCCGATGGCCGGAGAGATAATGGACAACCGGGGGCGGGGCGAAGCAGCTTGGCGCTGGCCCGCAATTCACGCGGAAGGCCGCAAGTTCGGGTTGATTGCGGCTGCAATCTGCCTGGTGGCGGCGTTTCTCGCGTGGGAAACCGTGGCCTGGCCGATGGCGTTCCTGACCCTCGGCGTCCTTGCGTTCTTCCGCGATCCGGAACGGGTGGTGCCGCAGGATGACAAGCTGGTGCTGTCGCCCGCGGATGGGCTGGTGGCGCTTATCCAGCAGGTGGAGCCTCCGGCGGAGCTTCAGGTGGATGACGGCAGCGGCTCGCGCGGCCTTGCTCGCGGCCCTGTCACCCGCATTTCGATTTTCATGAGCGTGTTCGACGTGCATATCAATCGCACGCCGATTGGCGGAACGGTGCGCCGCGTGGTCTATATTCCGGGCAAGTTCCTGAATGCCGATCTCGACAAGGCGAGCGAAGAGAATGAGCGCCAGCACATATTGATCGAGCGGCCTGACGGCGTTGCGATCGGCTTTACCCAGATCGCCGGGCTGGTTGCCCGCCGGATCGTTCCCTTCATCAAGCCGGGCGATATTCTCGCGGCCGGCCAGCGGGTCGGCCTGATCCGCTTCGGCAGCCGGGTGGACGTATATCTGCCCAAGGGCACCGATTCCCAGGTGGTTCTGGGCCAGAAGATCATCGCAGGCGAAACGGTGCTGGCCCGGATCGGTGAGCAATACACGATGGAAGGCGTCAGCCAATGAGCGATGGGGATGGCTTGCGCCGGCGAGGATCTCGCCGACTCAAGCCGGGCCTTACCTTAAGGGCGCTGGTCCCCAATGCGATTACCGTGGCCGCCCTGTGTTCCGGGCTTACCGGCATCCGGTTCGCGATCGTCGGCAATTGGGAAAAAGCCATACTGATGGTGATCCTGGCCGGGCTGCTGGACGGGATCGACGGGCGCATCGCACGGTTGCTGAAGGCGCAATCGCGCTTTGGCGCGGAACTGGACAGCCTGGCCAATTCCCTGTCCTTCGGCATGGCGCCCGCGCTGATCCTGTTCCTGTGGTCCCTGCAGGATCTTCCGCGCTTCGGCTGGTTCGCCGCCCTGGCGCTCGCCATCTGCTGCGCCTTGCGGCTGGCCCGCTTCAATGCCCAGATCGACACCGACGACCAGCCCCACAAGTCCGCCGGATTCCTGACGGGAGTGCCCGCACCGGTGGGGGCAGGGCTGGCCTTCCTTCCGCTGTATCTGTGGCTGGCAAGCGGCTGGACGATCTTTCGCGAACCCGTTTTGGTCAGCGCCTGGGTCGCCCTCATCGCATTCCTGATGATTTCGAACCTCGCCACGTTGAGTTGGACGTCGCTTCGTCCGCGCCGCAATATCCGGCTGGAAATGCTCGCCCTGGCGGGCCTTGTCTTCGCGGCCCTGCTGACCGAACCCTGGTGGACACTGGCGGCACTTTGCGCCAGCTATCTGCTCCTCATGCCCTATGGCCTGTTCAGCTATGCCCGGGCAAAGCGGGCCAGATCATCCTCGCGCCGCCCCTTGCAGGCCGGCCCTGTCGAAACCAGCCTGACCGACCTTTCCTGATTACGCCGCGAGAGCAAGCTCGGGGAAATTCCTTTGCCTGTTTTGACGGGTGCCGAGCCGGGCGACGGGCAATTGCGCGACGGCGGCATGAACCTTCAGATCGACATGGCGAATCCGCACATCGCGATAATCATGGGGAGCCGCAAGTGCGCGGCGCAATTCGCCATGCAGGTGCCTTGCCTTGCGAAAAGCATCGGCAAGAACGGCGCCCGCAACGAGGGCGGACGATACAAACAACGCACCGAGGATAGCTGTAATCATGATTATGCCTTTTCCTGTGCCTATCCCTGTTTGCATCCTGTGGGAGACTTGTGGAAAACAACTCAGGGAAATGCCTTGTTCCAATGCTGGATACATATGTTCCCTTTTTGTTCCTTATGTCAAGCGCATTCTGCGTCCGGTTCGGCATTACCTGCGATGAGTTGACGCTGGATTTTGTCCCGGTTTGCCGCTAAGGGCGCGCGGTCTGTGAGCGAAGAGGCGGATTTTCCGGCCTTCAATCCCAGGCAAATCCACATGGAAGGCCCATATCCCGGTGCCGCAGCGGGTGTCCGCACGGTTCCAGTCTTCCAGAGGCATAACCGGAAAGGAAATACCTATGGCGGCTCCTACCGTCACCATGCAGCAATTGATCGAGGCCGGTGCGCATTTCGGCCACCAGACCCACCGCTGGAACCCGCGGATGAAGCCGTATATCTTCGGCTCGCGCAACGGCGTCCATATCATCGACCTGTCGCAGACCGTGCCGCTGTTCGCCCGCGCGCTGGATTTCGTGTCCGCAACCGTCCGCGCTGGCGGCAAGGTCCTGTTCGTCGGCACCAAGCGCCAGGCGCAGGAACCGATCGCCCAAGCCGCGCGCGCCTGCGGGCAGCACTTCGTCAACCACCGCTGGCTGGGCGGCATGCTCACCAACTGGAAGACCATCAGCCAGTCGATCAAGCGGCTCAAGACCCTGGAGGAAAAGCTTTCGGGTGACACCGCGGGCCTGACCAAGAAGGAAGTCCTGCAGCTTACCCGTGAGCGCGACAAGCTCGAGCTTTCGCTGGGCGGCATCCGCGACATGGGCGGCATTCCGGACGTGATGTTCGTGATCGACGCCAACAAGGAAGAGCTGGCGATCAAGGAAGCCAACGTACTTGGCATCCCGGTCGTCGCCATCCTCGACACCAATGTCGATCCGTCGGGCATCGCATTCCCGGTTCCGGGCAATGACGACGCCAGCCGCGCCGTGCGGCTTTATTGCGATGCGATCGCTCAGGCTGCTTCGAAGGGCGGCCAGGGTGCGGTTGTCGATTCCGGCGCCGACATCGGCGAACTCGATCAGCCGATCGAGGAGGTCGTGGTAGAAGAATCCACCGAAACGGTCTGAGCGCAACAGCGCCGCAACATTCCGTACCTATCGCGCCGAACCTTGCCGGGTTCGGCGCACACAAGATTTTAAAAGGATCAAACCGATGGCTGCATATTCCGCCGCTGACGTGAAGAACCTGCGCGAGCGCACTGGCGCCGGCATGATGGACTGCAAGAAGGCGCTGGAGGAAACCAACGGCGATCTCGAGGCTGCGGTCGACGCGCTGCGCGCCAAGGGCCTTGCCGCCGCCCAGAAGAAATCCAGCCGCACGGCGGCGGAAGGCTTGGTCGGCGTTGCCGTTCGGGGCACCCGCGGCGTTGCCGTGGAAGTCAATTCCGAAACCGACTTCGTCGCCAAGAACGACCAGTTCCAGGATTTTGTCCGCAAGGTTACCGAGAAGGGTCTGGAGATTTCTTCGGATGACATCGAGGACCTCAAGAATGCCGCCTATCCCGATGGCGGCACGATTGCGGAGAAGCTGACCAATAATGTCGCGACGATCGGCGAGAACCAGCAGCTGCGCCGGATGAAGAGCGTTTCGGTCGATAAGGGCCTTGTCGTGCCCTACATGCATAACGCGCTCGGCGCTAATCTGGGCAAAATCGGCGTGCTCGTCGCGCTGGAAAGCGAAGCTCCGGCCGATGTGCTCGAGGCGCTGGGCAAGCAGATCGCCATGCATATCGCCGCGGCCTTCCCGCTGTCGCTGGATGCGGATGGCCTCGATCCGGCCATGCTAGAGCGCGAGCGCGCCATCGCGGCCGAAAAGGCGGCCGAAAGCGGTAAGCCTGCCGAGGTCCAGGCGAAGATGGTGGAAGGCGCGGTGAACAAGTTCGCCAAGGAAAACGCGCTGCTCAGCCAGATCTTCGTGATGGACAACAAGACCCCGGTTGCGCAGGTGGTGGAGAAGGCCGGCAAGGAAGCCGGCGCCGCCATCGTGCTCAAGGATTATGTTCGCTTCCAGCTCGGTGAAGGCATCGAGAAGGAAGAAAGCGACTTCGCCGCCGAGGTGGCCGCCGCCGCTGCCGGCGCCTGATAGAGCGCTCCAAAGTATAGGCCCCGCGCGGCTTCGGCGGCGCGGGGTCTTTTGTATCCGGTGAGAGCCCGTCCGTGCCCCTTGGCAGGCGCGCCGGGCGCTCTATAAGAGCCGCCGGCCCGTCTTGTCGCGTGAGTTTTCCTCCGATGCCTTTGCCGCAATTCAAGCGAATCCTGCTCAAACTTTCCGGCGAAGTGCTGATGGGGCGTCAGCAGTTCGGGCTCGATCCCGAATTCGTTACCGAGCTTGCGGCGGAGATCAAGGCGACAAAGGATACCGGGCTGGAAATCTGCCTGGTGATCGGCGGCGGCAATATCTTCCGGGGGGTGGCCGGCGCGGCCAAGGGGCTGGATCGCACGACCGGCGATTACATGGGAATGCTGGCCACCGTGATGAACGCGCTGGCGATGCAGAACGCGCTGGAACGGCTGGGCGTGGAAACGCGTGTCCAGTCGGCGATCCCCATGGCTTCGGTATGTGAACCTTATATCCGGCGCCGTGCCGAACGGCATTTGCAGAAAGGCCGCATCGTCATTTTCGCCGCGGGAACGGGCAACCCCTTTTTCACCACCGATACCGGCGCTGCTCTGCGCGCGGCCGAAATGGGGTGCCACGCCTTGCTCAAGGGCACCAGCGTGGATGGCGTCTACGACAGCGATCCGAAGAAAAACCCCCAGGCAAATCGTTTCGATACAATATCTTATGACAAAGTTTTGTCAGATAATCTGAAAGTTATGGATGCCGCGGCTGTCGCATTGTGCCGGGAGAACCACATTCCCATCGTGGTCTTCTCCATTCGCGAGAAAGGCAATCTTGCGCGGGTGCTGGCTGGCGAAGGTGTCCAGACGATAGTGCAAGAGGAAGTGTGAACCATGGCAAAGTATGACAAGGCCGATATCGAACGGCGGATGCAGGGTGCAGTGGATTCACTGAAAGGTGATCTCACCGGCCTGCGCACGGGCCGGGCCAATGTCGCGCTGCTCGATCCTGTGCAGGTCGAGGTTTATGGCGCGATGATGCCGCTCAACCAGGTCGCGACCGTATCGGCGCCGGAACCGCGCATGCTGTCGGTCCAGGTGTGGGACAGATCCAATGTCATCCCGGTCGAGAAGGGCATCGCCCATGCCGGGCTGGGCCTCAATCCGATCATCGATGGCCAGACGATCCGCCTGCCGATCCCCGATCTCACCGAAGAGCGGCGCAAGGAACTCGCAAAACTTGCGGGGCAATATTCCGAGAAGGCGAAGGTCGCGATCCGCAATGTCCGCCGCGATGGAATGGAAGCTCTCAAGGAAGACGAGAAGAAGAAGGAAATCAGCGAGGACGACCGCAAACGCAAGGAAGACGAGGTCCAGAAGCTGACGGATGAATATGTGAAGCTGGCGGATGAGGCCGCGGCCCAGAAGGAAAAGGAAATCCTCGGTCAGTGAATGACGAATCGTCCCCGCTTCGCTCGCGCGAGAGGACTAGTGGCGCCGGCCACTCGGCTGTGGCGGAGAAGGGCGGGCCGGCGGCACATGGCGCGCGTCATGTCGCCATCATCATGGATGGCAATGGCCGCTGGGCGAAGAAGCGTTTCCTGCCAAGGGCCGTAGGCCACACGCGTGGCGTCGAGGCTGTGCGCAACCTTGTGCGCGGTCTGCGCTCCACCGGCGTGGAAGTTCTCACCCTGTATGCCTTCTCCTCGGAGAACTGGAGGCGCTCCGAAGAGGAGATCCAGGATCTGATGGGGTTGATGCGCCACTTCATCCGCAGCGATCTTCCCGAATTCATCGCCAATGGTATTCGTCTCAGAATCATTGGCGATTACAGTATCTTTCCTGCCGATCTTGTCGAAATGATCGAAGATGCGCTGGCGCGCACCGCCGGTGGGAGGAATGGGACTCTTGCGGTGGCGCTGAATTACGGATCGCAGCAGGAAATCGTTCGCGCGGCCAAGGCCGCTGCCGCTGGCGGCGAGATTACGGCCGAAGCTATCGAGGCGGCGCTCGACACGGCCGATCTGCCTCCGCTCGATCTGCTTATCCGGACATCGGGCGAGGTTCGCCTGTCCAATTTCCTGCTATGGCAGGCCGCCTATGCCGAGCTTTACTTCACCGATGTGCTCTGGCCGGACTTCACGCTGGCCCATCTGGAAGAGGCATTGGCCGAATTCGCGGGACGGGAGCGGCGCTTTGGCGGGCGTTGAACCCATGCGCGCTGTTGCGCGCAATCGGGATCTTGGCGTGCGAACCCTTTCGGCGGCGGTCATGCTGGCCCTGGTCGCATTTGCCTTCTGGCAAGGCGATGGCGTGCTGGACGGCTTCATCATACTGATGGCAATGATTACCTATTTCGAGTTCGCTATGCTGGTGCGCAAGCTCGGCCAGGACCATGCAAGGACGGTCGCTTGGTGGATGGCGGGCGCGCTCTATATCGGCCTTGCCGCCGTCTCCCTCGTCATCATGCCGCCGATTGTCCTGGCTCTCGTTCTGGGGGTGGTGATTTTCACCGATACCGGGGCCTATTTTACCGGGCGGGCAATTGGCGGACCCAAGATCGCGCCGTCCATCAGCCCTTCCAAGACCTGGGCGGGGTTGTTCGGTGGAATGGCCGCATCGGCGCTCTTTCTCGGGCTGATGGTGGCCCTGGCCGCATCTGCCGCCCAGGCGCTGGCCGCATCGGAAGGGGCACGAGGCGATATTGCGCGTGCCGTGCTGGTCGCGGCCAGCCTGGGGGCCGGACTTGCCATTGCCGCTCAGGCGGGCGATTTCTTTGAAAGCTGGCTGAAGCGCAAGGCCGGGGTGAAGGACAGTTCCCGCTTGATTCCCGGTCATGGCGGTTTGTTCGACCGGGTGGATGGGCTGCTGCCGGTCGCGATCATAGCGGGCGCTGCGTTGGGCGGGGGGTGGCTGAAACTGTGACCCGCACCATTTCCATCCTTGGCGCCACGGGTTCCATCGGCAGCTCTACGCTCGATCTCATTCGCCGCAATCGCGACGAATGGCGCGTGGTGGCCCTGACCGCCAACGGCAATGCGGGCGAGCTTGCGCGACTGGCGCGCGAATTCGGGGCGGAATGCGTGGTGGTGGCCGACGAAACGTGTCTTCCGGAATTGCGCGAACTGCTCTCGGGCAGCGGGATCGAGGCTGCGGGCGGCGCCCAGGCGCTGTGCGAGGCGGCATCGCGCGGAGCGGAAGTGACGGTCGCCGCGATCGTCGGCTGCGCAGGTCTTGCGCCCACCATGGCGGCGATCGAGCAGGGCAGGGTGGTGGCGCTGGCCAACAAGGAAGCGCTTGTCTCGGCCGGTGACGTCATGACCGCGGCGGTGGCGCGCCATGGCGCGACCCTGCTGCCGGTCGATTCCGAGCATAACGCCATTTTCCAATGCCTTGCCGGCAACGACCCGGCGCAGGTGCGTGCGATTACCTTGACGGCGAGCGGCGGCCCCTTTCGCGAATGGACGTGGGAAAGGCTGGAGCAGGCGACCCCGGCAGAAGCGGTTCGCCACCCCAATTGGGATATGGGGGCGAAGATCAGCGTCGATTCCGCCACCATGATGAACAAGGGGCTGGAACTGATCGAGGCCTTCCACCTCTTTCCCGTCGGCCTGGACAAGCTCCGGATCGTGATCCATCCGCAATCCGTGGTGCATTCCCTGGTCGAGTTTCATGACCGTTCCACGCTCGCCCAGCTCGGCCCCTCCGACATGAGGGTTCCGATCGCGTCAATTCTTGCATGGCCGGGCCGCATGGAGACTCCCTGCGAGCCGCTCGATCTCGCGGCGCTGGGCAGCCTGACTTTCCACGCGCCCGATGAACTGCGTTTTCCGGCTACTCGCCTGGCGCGCGAGGCAGCAGGGGCCGGGGGAGCCGCTCCCGCGGTCCTGAACGCGGCGAATGAAGTGGCGGTGGCGGCATTCCTGGCCGGTCAGATCGCATTCACCCATATTGCCGCAAATGTCGAACGCGTGCTGGCGGCGGATTTGCCCGCGGCACCGGCTACATTGGATGACGTCTTGGTGATAGACAGGGATGCCCGCGCCGTGGCTAGAGAGATTCTGGAGTTGGCCTGACTTGACCGAGTCCCCATCGATTTTCCTGATGATTGCAGGGTTCCTGCTGGTTCTTGGGCCGCTCGTGACCATTCATGAGTTGGGCCATTACCTCGTCGGCCGCTGGTTCGGAGTGAAGGCGGAAGCCTTCTCCATCGGCTTCGGCAAGGAATTGACGGGGTGGACCGACAAGCGCGGCACGCGCTGGAAGCTTTCGGCGATTCCGCTGGGCGGATATGTTCAGTTCGCGGGGGACATGAACCCCGCAAGCCAGCCCAGCCAGGAATGGCTTGACCTGCCTGAACAGCAGCGCGCCTCCACCTTTCAGGCCAAGCCGCTCTGGCAGCGGGCGCTGATCGTCGCAGCCGGACCCTTCACCAATTTCGTGGTTGCGGTGGCGATCCTCGCGGCCTTCAACCTGGCCTATGGCAAGCTCGTCATTCCGCCGGTCGTCGCGGCCGTCGCTGAAAATTCCGCGGCAGCCAAGGCCGGGTTTCGCGAGGGGGACCGCATTCTGGCGGTGGATGGATATCCGGTGGAAAGTTTTGACCGGCTGCGCGACCGCGTGGTGCCATTCCCCGATTACGAGATCGTGCTCAAGGTCAAGCGCGGGGACCGCGTCTTCGATGTGGATTTCCGCATCCCTTCGGTGATCGAGCGGGATCGTTTCGGCAATGAAACGCGGATCGGCCGGCTGGGCATCATGTCGGTGCCGGGCGAGTTCGTGGCGGTAGGCCCGCTGGAAGCCGTCTCTCTCGGGGTCAGGCAGACCGGGGATATCATGGTCATGATGGGGCAGGGCATCGTCCAGATCGTGACGGGGAAGCGCGCGGTCGAAGAATTGGGCGGCCCGATCAAGATCGCCAAATACTCAGGCGAGCAATTGTCGCTCGGCTGGCAGCCTTTCGTTTATTTCGTGGCGCTGATTTCAATTAATTTGGCATTCATTAACCTCCTGCCAATTCCTGGCCTCGATGGCGGTCATCTGGCTTTCTACGCGTCGGAAGCCATACGCCGCAAACCCATCGGGCCGCGCAGTCAGGAATGGGCCTATCGTACTGGTATCGGCTTCGTGCTGGCTCTGATGGTGTTTGTGACGATCAACGACATTGCGTCACTTCCGCTGTTCGGCAGCTAGGCGGCCACAACACGGCGCATTTTCGCAAGATTGGCGGGGATAGAAAGTAGGACGATGCAGAATCCGCACCGGCTAGTGCTTGATCGAGAACGGTTGATCGGGCAGAGGGCGGCGTTTCCGCATGACGCCATCTGATTGCGTCGGTTTCGATCGAGGCAAATGGATGAGAATGGCGCGAACGACATCGATGGTAAGTACCGTGTCGAGGATTGGACGGGATATGGGCCGCAAGGCAGACAGAATGGGTTCCTCGCAATTTGCGATCGCGCTGCTCGGCTCTACGGTTCTTGCAGGCCTTCCAGCGGCTGCATTCGCCCAGGAGGCCGCGACGGCGAGCGGGGCGGAAGTGCAGCCCCAGCCTGCCGCGCCCCTGGTCCAGACGATCAATACGCTGACCGTGGTGGGGTCTGAGCGGCTCGAGCCGGCGACCATCCTCAGCTATGTGCAATTGAGCGAAGGGCAGCCCTATACGCAGGCCGCCGCCGACCAGGCGCTCAAGGATCTGTATGCGACCGAATTGTTCGCCGATGTCAGCATCCGGAACAATGAGGGCGATGTGGTGATCGAGGTGAAGGAAAACCCGGTCATCAACCGCATCGTGCTGGAAGGCAACAAGCGGATCAAGGACGACAAGATCCTGCCGGAGATCAAGCTGGCCCCGCGCCAGATCTTCACCCGGTCGAAGGTTCGCGCGGATGTTGCCCGGATCATCGAGCTTTACAAGCGCAAGGGCCGCTTCGCCGCGGAAGTGGAACCGAAGATGGTTTCGCTGGAACAGAACCGCGTCGATATCGTGTTCGAAATCCGCGAAGGCCCGAAATCCAAGGTTCGCCAGATCAACATCATCGGCAACGAGCATTTCTCCGACGGGGAGCTGCGCGGCGAAATGGTGACCAAGCAGGCGCGCTTCTTCCGCCTGTTCAGCTCCAATACCGGCTACGACCCTGATCGGCTCGCCTTCGACCAGCAGAAGCTGCGCCAGTTCTACCTGACCGAAGGTTATGCCGATTTCCGTGTCGTGTCCGCCGTGGCCGAACTTACTCCCGACAAGCAGGACTTCATCATCACTTATGTGGTCGAGGAAGGGGATCGCTATAAATTCGGCGATGTCACGGTCGAGAGCCAGCTGCGCGATTTCAACGCGGACCTGATCGCCAGGAATCTCCCGATGAAAAAGGGCGACTGGTACAATGCGAAGCAGGTCGAGGACACTGTCGAGAATATTTCCGAGGTGGCGGGAACCCGGGGCTATGCCTTTGCGGACGTCCGCCCGCGTTTCAGCCGCGACAAGGACACGCTTACCATGGGCGTGGGCTTCACCATAGCCGATGCGCCGCGCGTCTATGTCGAACGGATCGACATCAATGGCAACACGCTGACCCAGGACAAGGTTATTCGCCGCGAGTTCCGCATTGCGGAAGGCGATGCGTTCAATTCCCTGCAGGTCAAGCGCTCCACCAACCGGATCAAGTCGCTCGGCTATTTCCAGGAGAATTTCGAGGTCAAGCAGCAGCAGGGCAGCGCCGCGGACCGGATCATTCTCGAAGCGAATGTGGAAGAAAAGCCCACGGGCGAATTGCAGCTTTCGGCCGGATTCTCCAGCCTTGAGAGCTTCATTTTCCAGGGATCGATCCAGCAGCGCAATTTCCGGGGCCGGGGCCAGACCCTGGGCTTGAGCGCCAGCTATTCGAAATATTCGCGTTCCGCGCAGGTCAGCTTCACCGAGCCTTACCTGTTCGACAAGAACATATCGGCCGGCATCGACATCTACCGCCGCGATATGAACAGCTTCAATTACTTCCAGCGCAATCGCAATACGACCTATGAGCGTTCCACGACCGGCTTCACCCTCCGCGCGGGCGTGCCGCTGACGGAATATGTCACCGGGCTGGTGCGCTACACCTTCAACTATGACGATGTGTCGCTGGGCCGCGAATTCTTCCGCAATGGCGAGTGCGAGCCTCTGCTCGCAGGCCGCTATCTCTGCGATGCGCTGGGCAAGGATACCAGCTCCATTCTCGGCGCCTCGTTGATCTATGATACGCTGGACAACCGCGCCCGGCCGACGAGAGGGCATACCGCAACGATCGGTGTCGATTTCGCCGGGTTGGGCGGTTCGGTGCGTTATGCCCGCCTGACCACGCAAGCCGCGAAATACTGGCCTGTCGGCGGCGGGTTCATCTTTTCCCTGCGCGCGGAAGGCGGCATGATCAAGGCGCTCCGGAACCGCACCGGTGATGGCGTCGATGACGTCAGGCTGACCGACCGCTTCTTCCTGGGCGAGCCGCAATTGCGCGGTTTCGATATTCGCGGCGTAGGCCCGCGTGTTATACGCAAACCCTATATCGACGATGATAGTGACTCCAGCACGCCAATGGTCGCGTCGGAAGATCGCGGCACCTGGACGGATGACGCGCTCGGCGGCCGGTATTATTATACGGGTCGTGCCGAACTGGAGATTCCGCTCGGCTCCGGTGCTCGCGAGCTGGGCCTGAGACCTTCCATCTTCGCCGATGTCGGGGCCGTATGGGGCGTGAAGAGTCCGAAGCTGCAGGATTACAGGGAATCGCAGTTCATTGAGTCTCTGAACGAGCAGGGTCAGCCGCTTTACACGCAGATCGATGCCGCCGAGGTGGTGGATGGCGCATGTACGGCCACGCAGACATCGACTGTCACCGACCAAATCAATCCGAACCCACCTGCTTGTCTGACCAGCAACCAGAACTCGGCGCTCGGCACGACCATTCCTCCATTCACGGAAGTTTTCCTCGGCAATACCTGGAAACCGCGCCTTGCTGTCGGTATTGGCGTGAACTGGAATTCACCGTTCGGCCCGCTTCGCATCGATTTCGCGAAAGTGCTTCTCAAGGAACCCGGCGACGACACCAAGCCGTTCTCCTTTAACGTAGGAACCCAATTCTGATGAAATTTCTCCTCAAATCGGCGGTTGCCGCCGGCCTCGTCCTATCCGTTGCCCCGGTCGCGGTGGCTCCTGCCGCCGCTCAGGCCATCAAGGGTATCGGTATCGTCAACATTCCGGCGATCATCGGCAATTCGAACGCCTACAAGACTGCGGAGCAGCAGCGCCCGGTCACTTACAAGGCGCAGATCGATCAGGCCGAGAATCGCCGCAAGCAGATCCAGGCCCAGCTGGAACCGCTGGTGAACAAGTTCGAAGCGGATCGCAGGGCGCCCAAGCCGAATGAGGCCGCGCTGCAGCAGCAGGCTGCCCAGATTCAGCAGATCGAGCAGGCCGGTCAGCGTGAGTTGCAGCAGATCCTTGCCCCGGTTTCGCTTTCGCGCGCCTATGTCGAGGAACAGATCAGCGACAAGCTGAATGAGGCGGTGGAAAGTGCCGCGAAAAAGGCCAAGATTTCTCTCGTGATGACGCCGGACAGTGTTCTCTTCGCCGATCCGGCCTATAATCTGAACCAGGGCGTCCTGAACGAACTCAATACGCTGCTGCCCAGCGTGCAGATCGTGCCGCCGCAGGGCTGGCTGCCGCGTCAGCTGCGTGAACAGCAGGAAGCCGCACAGGCTCAGCCCCAGCCCCAACCGGGCCAGCCCGCGCAGCCCAGCCAGCCGGCAGGCCCGCAGCCGCAGGGCCGCTAGGTCCGCACGGAACGAGGGCAAGCTGGTGAGCGGAACGACCCAGGCGGCAGGCGGCGCATACGATATCTGCAAGATATTGAATGCGTTGCCTCATCGCTATCCGTTGCTCCTGGTCGATCGGGTGGAATCCCTGACGATCGGCGAGGAGATTCACGCGATCAAGGCTGTAAGTTTCAACGAGCAGTTCTTTCAGGGCCATTTCCCTGGGCGGCCGATCATGCCGGGCGTGCTCATCGTCGAGGCGATGGCGCAGGCGGCGGCCATTCTCGCAATCGAGACGCTGGAACTGGCGGGCAGCGGCAAGCTCGTCTATTTCATGGCGATCGAGGAAGCCAAGTTCCGCAGCCCGGTCGAGCCTGGATGCCTGCTGGATCTCCATGTCGGCTTCGTCCAGAAGCGCGCGCGTGTGTGCAAGTTCTGGGGGAAGGCGATGGTCGGCGGCAAACTTGCCTGCGAGGTGCAGTTCACGGCCATGGTGGCCGATCCGCCGGAGGAGCAAGCCTGACGCTTGCCTTTTGCGCGTCCTGCCTTTAAGGGCGCGCCTTTCCATTTATCCGCAGGCCGGTCGGAACCGGCCAACACATACGGAGCAGCAGCCATGAAGGCCGATATCCATCCCGATTACCACACCATCAAGGTGCAGATGACCAATGGCACCGTGTTCGAAACCCGCTCGACCTGGGGCAAGGAAGGCGACACGATGACGCTGGAAATCGACCCCACCAGCCACCCCGCCTGGACGGGTGGCCCTCAGCGCCTGCAGGATGGCGGCCGCGTCGCCCAGTTCAACAAGCGGTTTGGCGGGCTTTCGCTCAAGAAGAAATGATCGGCGCTTCGCGTGTCCGGAATTTCCAAGGGCGGCCTTTCGGGGCCGCCCTTTCCGTTTGGCGGATCAGCGCCGTATGCGGGTGAAAGTGTAGCTGAGCGCAATGCCGGCGGAATACTGGTTCCTGCGCCCGAAATTCTCCGTGATCGGTGAATCCGCCGCATCCCCCACGAGACGGTCGTAGCGCCCATAGGCGGCGAGGCCCCATTGCGGGGAAAGCTGATAGAGCGCGCCCAGCGTTCCACCGAGCGACTGGATGCCGGAGCCGGGCGAATAGGCTTCCACCCCCGCTGCGGCGGATTCCTGCGGAGTTACGCCGAAATAGGCGCGCTGATGGCGGCGATTGCCCCACTCCAGCCGGGGACCGATCGAGATCAGCCATTTGTCGCGGTCGCGCAGGATGTAATCCAGCCCTGCGCCGATCACCCAGCCATCATGCCCGCCGATGCCCCGGCGGATCTCCGTGAAGCCATAGAGACGATCGCCGATCTCCGCCTGCAGCGAGACGCCTGCTTCGGCCGTGGCCTTGACCGGCGCAATGCCGGGCGCGGTATCGTTCACGCTGCGCCTGGCGGTGAAGGTCATAACCGGGCCTAGATAGATGCCCTCCACGCTGACGATGGGTATCCCGAAGCCTTCATCCGGCGCTTCATAGGCAAATTCTTCTTCGCCCCTGGCGCGGCTGAAATCGAAGAAGGGGGAAAAGCGGGTATCTTTCGCACCGGGATAGGCGGGGCCGATTTCCGGGCCGGCGTAGATCCTGATCCGCTCGGTCGACCGGGCCGGGGGCGGCGTGTCCTGCCCCCATGCGGCTTGGGGCGAATATATCAGGAGAAATGCGAGAATCCCTGCATAAGCAGGCTGGCGCGCTTTGCCGCTCTTCATAGGCATGCTCGATCCGTTCAGGCACCAGATCAGCCCCATGGGCGTTCCCTGTACCATTTGGTGATGATGTATTTGACGCCCTTGCGGACCTTCATCCCTTGATGCAGCGTTGCCGGGTTGGCCTGCCCGTCCGGCTTCCGGTTGTTCCATGCCAGCAGCCTTCCGCGCTCCGGCTGGAAGGTTTTGCCGAGTTCCTTGAAGCGCGTGCCGCCGCCTGCATCGACGGTGTTGAGATAGATCATTATCGTCCAGGTGCGTTGGCCGGAGACTGAGCAATAGCGCTGGTAATCCTGGCCCCAGGGATCGAAATAATCGGTGTGGGCCTTGAATTCCTGCCCAACATCGTAACGCTGCCCCTGCACGGGTTCTCCATATTCCGGGGCGATCCCGGAAATGGCGTTCAGCCGCCCTTCCAGCTCTTCCACGGCAGGCTCGCCTGCATCGAGATCGCAGGTTTCGCTGGTCCGGAAATAATCGTCCCCATTCGGGTCCGCGATGGTCGAAGGGCGGCGATTGAGGTCGATCAGCCGGATCAGCTCGTCGCACAGCGGGGCAGGGAGGAACGCCTTGCAGGTGAAGACTTCGGCTGCGGAGACGGGAATGCGCTGAATGCCGGGCCAGATGGCCAGCTTCTCGGCCGAAGTGTCACCGCTTGCGCCCATATCGGGGAGGCATAAGCCCTTGCCGGGCAAAGGCAAGCCGCAAGCTTCAGGGCACAGGCCGGGAGGAAACCGCCTTTGCAATCTCTGGAGATGCGCAGTTTTCACTTTCCAAATCGGGCGGTCTGTGCGAGAGGCTCGCCGCCGCGCGGTATCCCGGTTTCAGGCCGGGTCCCGAATATATGGCGATCGTAGCTCAGTTGGTTAGAGCGCCGGTTTGTGGTACCGGAGGTCGTGGGTTCGAACCCCATCGATCGCCCCATTTCCTTGCAGCTTTGGATGTCTCGCCATTGCGATCCACTGGCGAATCAAGGGGTATGATGACCGCCTTCTGGACCGAACCCGATTTCGACGATCATGAACTGGTCGAGGTGATCCGCGACCGTGCATCCGGCCTGACCGCCATCATTGCGATTCACTCCACGCATCTCGGGCCCGCGGGCGGCGGCGCGCGCTTCTGGCACTATGCCGAACCCGCAGATGCCATGCGCGATGCGCTGCGCCTCTCACGCGGGATGAGCTACAAGAACGCCATGGCGGGCCTGCCCGCCGGCGGCGGCAAGGCCGTGATCCTGGCCGATGTGGCTCGCTCCAAAACTCCCGAAATGCTGTCCGCCTTCGGCGATGCGATCGAGGCGCTCGGCGGGCGTTATGTCACCGCCGAGGATGTGGGCATGGCGGAGGCCGATATGGCCGCCATCGCCAGGCGCACGGATCATGTCTCCGGCCTGCCGGTCGAAAATGGTTCCGCCGGCGGCGATCCCGGGCCGTTTACGGCAATGGGTATCTATCTTGGCATCAAGGCTGCGGTTGCCCACAGGCTGGGGCGGGATTCCATGGATGGCGTCCATGTGGCGGTGCAGGGCGTCGGCAGCGTCGGCGGCGGAGTTTCACGCCTTCTCGCCAGGGATGGGGCGCGGCTGACCCTTGCGGATATAGATGGCCCGCGTGTCGGGGCGCTCGCCGAACAACTCGGCGCGGCCACGGTCGATCCCTCGCGGATCATGGAAGTGGAATGCGATGTATTCAGCCCCAATGCGCTGGGCGCGATACTGGATGATGCCGGCATCGCCCGCCTCAATGCGCCCATCGTGGCGGGCGGCGCCAACAACCAGCTCGCCCGGCCGGAACATGGGCTGGCGCTCGCGGGCCGGGGCATTCTCTATGCACCCGATTATGTGATCAATGCGGGGGGCATCATCAATGTCACGCTGGAATATGTCGCCCGGCGCAACGGCGAGCATTGCGGCGTGGATGAAGTGCATTCGCGGATCGCGCAGATCCCCGGGCGCCTGACCCGGATCTGGCGGGAAAGCGAGGAGAGCGGGCTGACTCCGGATATGGTTGCCGACCGCATGGCCCAGGCGTCGATCGGCCGGTAATCTTCGGCTGGAGAGGGGGAAGCACTTGCCTGACACCTCGGCACCTGCCAAAGGCACCGCAAGCTCCGGATAGCCCCGACCCATGCACGGTTTTGCCAATCCTGCCCGTTTCCTGCGCCTTGCGCGCTGGCTTACCGCGCCTCTGCTGCTTGGCGGCCTGGCGATTTCCGGCGCCGCGCTCGCCTATGGCTGGTTCGCGGTGCCGCCCGACCGCCTGATGGGCGAGACGGTGCGCATCCTGTTCATCCATGTCCCCACTGCCTGGCTCGGCATGGGCGGCTGGACCATGATTGCGATTGCCAGCCTGGTGGAGCTTGTCTGGCGCCATCCGCTGGCGGGTATCGCGGCGCGCGCCGCGGCGGTGCCGGGCGCTGTCTTTACTGCCATATGCCTCGTCACCGGCTCGATCTGGGGCCGGCCTGCCTGGGGCACCTGGTGGGTATGGGATGGGCGCCTGACCAGCATGCTGGTGCTGCTGTTCCTCTATTTCGCCTATATCGCCCTGGCCGGCGCGGCGCAGCGGGATGGCGCGTCCAACCGGATTCCGGCGATCTTCGGGCTGGTCGGGGCGGTCAATGTGCCGATCATCAACCGTTCGGTGGTGTGGTGGAATTCCCTCCATCAGCCGCCCAGCATCACGCTCGGAAAGTCCGCCATCGACCCGGCCTTCCTCTGGCCGCTGCTGGTGGCGGCGATCGGCTTCTCCTTGATATTCGGCGGCGTGATGCTGGCGCGAATGCGCGCCCTGCTGGCGGATATACAGACCGAGGCCCGCTTGCGGCGCAAGGCGCTGGAGGCGTAAGGCGGGCTATGCGCGAAGCGCTCGATCAATGGCTGTTCGTGGCGGCTGCCTATGCCGTCGGCATCATCGGAACGCTGCTGCTTGCGGGGTGGAGCTGGCTCGCCATGCGGCGCGCCGAAGCGAGGCGTGACAAGGCGCGCGGGAAATGAGCGGCAGGATCGCGCCCAAGCATCAGCGGCTGGTCCTGCTCCTGATCGCGCTTGCGGCCCTGATCGGCGCGGGCCTGCTGGCGGCATGGGCCTTGCGCAGCCAGGCCAGCTACTTCTATGTGCCGAGCGAGATGGCCGCTTCCCCGCCGGATGCCACGCGCGCCGTGCGCCTTGGCGGCATGGTCGAGGAAGGTTCGATCAACACCATGCCCGACGGCGTCACCATCCGCTTCATAGTGGGTGACGGGAAGGCGCGCGTCCCGGTCCGCTATGCGGGAATATTGCCGGATCTCTTCGTGGAAGGGTCCGGCGTGGTGGCGGAAGGCCGCCTGGAGCCGGACGGCACCTTCGTGGCCGACAATCTTCTTGCCAAGCATGACGAGAATTACATGCCGCGGGAATTGCAGGACATGACCGCCGAGCAGGCGCGGGCGACCGTGGCGGAAACTTCGCGATGAGGGCGGCCGGCGAATGATCGCCGAATTCGGACTGGCCGCCCTGTGGCTGGCCGCGTCGCTGGCTGTCCTGCAGTTGCTTGGCGGTGCGGTTGCGCTGCGGGAAGGGGAGGAAAGGCTGGCGGTGCTGGTGCGCCCGGCCGCCGCCGTGCAGGGCGTTCTTGCCGCGCTTTCCTTCGGCGCGCTACTGCTGTTGTTCACCCGCACCGATCTGTCGGTGAAGCTGGTGGCGATGAATTCCCACTCCGCCAAGCCATTCATCTACAAGCTGTCCGGCGCATGGGGCAATCACGAAGGCTCCATGCTGCTGTGGGTCACGGTGATGGCGATGGCCGGCGCACTGATCGCCCTGCTGGAACGCCGCCTGCCGGAAAAGACCATACAGGCCACCCTGGCGGCGCAGGCCTTTGTCGGGCTAGGCTTCTACGCCTTCCTGCTGTTTTCGTCGAACCCGTTCGAGCGGCTGCCGGAACCGGCGGCGGAAGGCATGGGGCTGAATCCGCTGCTGCAGGACATCGGCCTCGCGCTTCATCCGCCGACGCTTTATTTCGGCTATGTCGGGCTTTCGGTGGCGTTCAGCTTCGCGGTGGGGGCGCTGATCACCCGCCAGGTCACGCCTGCCTTCGCCCGCGCGATGCGCCCCTGGGTGCTGGGTGCCTGGATCTTCCTTACCCTGGGGATCACGGCGGGCAGCTACTGGGCCTATTACGAGCTGGGCTGGGGCGGCTGGTGGTTCTGGGACCCGGTCGAGAACGCATCGCTCATGCCGTGGCTCGCCGCGACCGCTCTGCTCCATTCGGCCAGCGTGCTGGCGGCGCGCGATGCCTTGCGGGCCTGGACCATCATGCTGGGCGTGGTCGCTTTCTCGATGTCGATGGTCGGCACCTTTCTGGTGCGCTCGGGAATCCTGACGAGCGTTCACGCCTTCGCGGTGGACCCGGAACGGGGCAGCTTCATCCTCGCCTTGCTGGCGATCTATATCGGTGGCGCGCTGACATTGTTCGCCTTGCGCGCGGGCACCGTGGCCGAGGGGGAGCGTTTCGCGGTGACCAGCCGCGAGGGCGCGCTGGTCTTCAACAATGTGATGCTGTGCGCGATCCTGGGGATCGTGCTGGTGGGCACGCTTTATCCGCTGCTGACCGAGGCCTTCGATGTGAAGGTTTCGGTGGGGCCGCCCTATTTCAATCCGGCGGGCGCGATATTTTTCGTGCCGATGGTGGTGGTGATGGCGATCGGGCCGTTGCTGCGCTGGCGGCGCGACTGGCTCGGCCGCGTGAAAACCCCGCTGATCTTCGCCGCGCTGGTGAGCCTCGCGACTCTGGTGGGCGTATTGGCATGGAACCCTCCAGGGCTTCTGCCGCTGCTGGGGTTCGCGATGGCGACCGGGCTTGGAGTGGCGAGCCTGTTGCCCTTGCGGGGCAGGAGCCTGCGGCGCTTGCCGCTGGCGGTGTGGGGCATGGTCATCGCCCATCTCGGCATTGCGGTATCCCTGTTCGGCATGGCTTCGGAAAGCGCGTTTTCCGTGGAGAAGCTGGTCGCCGCCCGGGTGGGGGAAACCATGACGGTCGGTCCCTGGCAAGTGCGCCTGAACGCGGTGGAGCCGGTTGCCGGCCCTAACTGGACCGCGATGGAAGGCAGGCTGGCGGCGGAATATCGAGGCGGTCGCGCGGTCACGGTGACGCCCCAGTCCCGCACTTTCTGGGCGCCGGAGCAGGAAACCAGCGAATCCGCGCTGCTGACGCGCTGGAATGGCCAGCTTTATGCGGTGCTGGGCGATGAATCGGAAGATGGCCGCTGGCAGCTGCGGCTGTGGTGGAAGCCATTCGTCACCCTGATCTGGTTTGGCGGAATACTGATTGCGCTGGGCGGCCTGCTGGCTTTGCTGGGCCGTCTGGCGAACGATCTGAAGCGCCGGACGGCGCAGGCGAAGATTGCCGAACGCAAGGCGGAGATGGGCTGATGAGCGGGCTTCGCTGGACAATCTGGCTGCCCCTGGCGGTGTTCGCCGCTTTTCTGGCCCTGGTGGGATTGCAGCTCTACCGCCCCGCGGAGCGCAAGGTGCAAAGCGCGATGATCGGCAAGCCGGTTCCGCAATTCGCCTTGCCCGCGGCCAGCCCGGACCGGCCCGGCGTTTCCACGGCGGATTTCAGGGACGGGAAGCCGAAGCTGCTCAATATCTGGGCCAGCTGGTGTATTCCCTGCGCGGCCGAGGCCCCGCAACTGGCCGAATTGCAGGCGCAGGATGCGCAGATCGTCGGCGTTGCCATTCGCGACAAGCCGGAGGATGTGGCCGCCTTCCTCGCGCAATACGGCAATCCCTATGCCCGGATCGGGGCGGACAATCTCTCCTCGATCCAGCTCGAGATCGGATCGTCCGGCGTGCCCGAAACCTTCGTGGTCGATGGACAGGGCATCATCCGCTATCAGCATATCGGCGACGTGCGGAAGCGGGACGTGGCCATCCTGCTGGACAAGCTGAAGGAGGCGGGGGAATGAGACATGTTCTGCTCGCTCTCATGCTGGCGTTTTCGCTGCAAGCGCCCGCCCTTGCGCAGGATTCGCTCCCGCCCGCGCCCTATGCCTATCGCCAGCTCGATGATCCCGAGCAGGAAGCGCAGGCGCAGGCGCTGATGGAGACGCTGCGCTGTCTCAAGTGCCAGAGCCAGTCGATTGCCGATTCGGATGCGCCGATGGCTGGCGATATGCGCCATCAGGTCCGTATACGCATCGCCGCCGGCGAGGCTCCGGAATCCATTCGCGCTTGGCTGGTGGAGCGGTATGGCGATTATGTGAGCTACAAGCCCCGTCTGGACGGTGCGACATGGCCTCTGTTCGTCGTGCCGCTGCTTCTGGTGCTGTTAGGTGCCGTTGTGCTGCTCCGTCGGTTCGGCAGGCGCCCATGAGTTGGGCCATTGCGATCGGCGTGGCATTGGCGGCCTTCCTGGCGATGGCGGCTCTGTTCCGCCTGCCGCGCTGGGCCTGGAGCAGCGTGGGCGCCACGCTGATGCTGGGGCTGGCCGGCTATTCCACCCAGGCGACGCCGGACATGGCCGGAGCGCCCCGGGACGCCGTGCGTTCCGCCAGCGCTGAAGGTCCGCTGATCGTCGAGGCTCGCCAGCGCTTCAGCGACACCCATATTCCGAATAATTATCTTATTATTTCAGATGCTTTTACGCGGCGTGGAGATTTTGCCAGCGCCGCCGAGGCATTGAGAACGGCGGTACGGGAACATCCTGACGATGCGGAAGCCTGGCTGGCGATGGCCAATGCCCTGGCGGCGCATTCCGAAGGCAATCTCTCTCCGGCCGCGCTTTATGCCTATCGTCGCGCGGAAGCGGCCGCGCCAGATGCCGCCGGGCCGGATTTCTTCATGGGTGTGGCGATGCTCCGCTCGGGCAAGCTGGTCGAAGCGCACCAGCTTTGGTCGAGGGCGCTGGCCAGGACCGCACCCGATGCGCCGTGGCGGGCCGATCTCGAATTGCGGGTCAGGGGGTTGGAAGAACTTCTCCGCCGCATCGCGGCACAGGCTGAGTGATGCTGTTGCGGTGCCCAGCGCATATTGCTAAGCGCCAGCCCCCACAATCCGGAGTCCGGCCACGGGTCCCGGAAGGCATCAGGGGTGCGCAATCTCGATGAGTGACGCCGTGATCGAAGGCGAAGCTGAGCCTCCGCAACCGGGGCATGGCGCGCATCAACCGGATGGGAACATCCTGAAACTTGCCGTCGGCGCGCTGGGCGTGGTGTTCGGAGATATCGGCACCAGCCCGCTCTATGCGCTGCGCGACACCTTTGCCGGGCACCATCCGCTGCCGCTCGACGAACTGCATGTCTACGGCATCATCAGCCTGATGTTCTGGTCGATGATGATTATCGTGACGCTCAAATACGTCTTCATCATCATGCGCGCCGACAACAAGGGAGAGGGGGGCAGCCTCGCCCTGCTCGCGCTGATAAACATGAATGTGGGCCAGCGGCGATGGAGCGCCGGCATCGTCCTGCTGGGCGTGTTCGCGACGGCTCTGTTCTATGGGGACAGCATGATAACCCCCGCCGTCTCCGTGCTGAGCGCGATCGAAGGCGTGGCGGTCTATTCGCCGGGAATGGGGCCGCTGGTCGTTCCGCTTGTGGTGGGCATCATCATTGTCCTGTTTTTCATACAGCAGCGCGGCACGGCGCGGGTTGCCGCCTTGTTCGGCCCGATGATGACGCTCTATCTGGCGACGATCGCGATCCTCGGGATCATGAGTATCGCTGCCATGCCCAGCGTCATCGGTGCTTTGAGCCCCCATTACGCGGTGGTGATGTTCCTTGCCGATCCGTTGCGCGGTTTTCTGGCGATGGGGGCGGCGGTGCTGGCCGTGACCGGGGTGGAAGCGCTTTATGCCGATATGGGGCATTTCGGCCGCCCGCCGATCCGGCTGTCCTGGGTGGCCTTGGTCCTTCCCGCGCTGGTCCTGAACTATCTCGGGCAGGCGTCCCTGTTGATGCGGGTGCCGGCGGCGCTGGAAAGCCCGTTCTATTTTCTCGCTCCGCAATGGTTCCAGTGGCCGCTGTTGCTGATAGCCAGCATGGCGGCGGTCATCGCCGCCCAGGCCGTGATAACAGGCGCGTTCTCCGTCACCCAGCAGGCCATCCAGCTTGGTTTCATCCCTCGCATGTCGATCAAGCATACCAGCAAGGCCATGGGGCAAATCTATATCCCGGCGGTCAACTGGGCCTTGATGATTGCGGTGCTGCTTCTGGTCGTGGTGTTCCAGCGTTCATCCAACCTGACTGCCGCCTATGGCATTGCGGTGACCGGGGCGATGCTGATCGACAATTTCCTGATCGCCGTGGTGCTTTTCGCCATGTGGAAATGGAAATGGTGGCAGGCTGCGCCATTGCTGCTGCTCTTTTTCGTACTGGATGTCGCCTATCTGAGCGCCAACCTCACGAAGATTCCGGATGGCGGCTGGATTCCGCTTCTCATCGGATTGTTCATCTTCATCTTGCTCACGACCTGGGCGAAAGGCCGCGCGTTGATGCGCCAGAACATGGCGGAGGCGTCGATCCCGATCGAGGTATTCGCGAAAAGCGCCCACAACAGCGCGGCGCGGGTGCCCGGAACCGCGATCTTCATGGCATCGAGCAATACCGGCGTGCCGTCCGCGCTGCTCCACAATATCAAGCACAACAAGGTGCTGCATGAACGCGTGATCATTCTGACCGTGGAGATCGAGGACGTGCCGACCCTGAACGGGTCCGAGCGCTGGGAGGTCGTCGATCTGAGTGAGGGCTTCTATCGTCTGACCCTGCATTTCGGCTTCCTGGAGGAAACCAATGTGCCGGCGGCGCTCGCGAAGGTGGATATGTGCGGAGAGCCGTTCGACATGATGAAGACCAGCTTCTTCCTGTCGCGCCAGACCCTGCTCAGTTCCAAGAATCCCGGAATGGCGATCTGGCGCGAGAAGCTGTTTGCCTGGATGATGCGCAATGCCGCCGCGCCGATGGATTTCTTCCGCTTGCCGACCAACCGGGTGGTCGAACTGGGCAGCCAGCTCGAGATCTGATCGCTGCCATAGGAAAAGGGCGGCGCCTTGCGCACCGCCCCTTCATGATAGATGGCCGCGAACCCTAGTTGACCACGTTCGCGCTGACCATTGCGTAAAGCATCGGCAGCGAAAGCAGCAGGTTCGTGCGGCTGGCTATAAGGGCGCGAGGGGCCGCGGCGGCCTTTTCCTCGGCGCTGGCTTCGACAATGCCCAGAATCTTCTTCTGCGCCGGCCAGATGATGAACCACACGTTGAAGGCCATGATGAGCGCAAGCCACATTCCCAGGCCGATCAGGTTGATCCCGTCCGCGCCCTGGCCGCCGAAGGTAAGGGCCAGCGCGCCATATCCGTTGTGGAATGCAATGGCCAGGCCGGTGATTACCGTCAGCAGAGCCGCATAGCGGAAGAAGAAAAGCACCTTGGGCGCGATGAAGCCGGTGATGGCGCCCTTCTGCTCCGCAGGAATCGAGGGCATGGTCGGCACCTGAACGAAGTTCAGATAATAGAGAAGCCCGATCCACAGCACCCCGAAGAACAGGTGGAGCCAGCGGAATACGTCATCGGTTATCGACTTCGGATCGCCTCCCGTCCAGCCTGCGAATGAAACGATCACCACGATCGCGGCTATCAGCCCGACCGCCAGAATCAGATGCAGATTACCGAAAAACTTGGCCATGTTCGTTCCCCCTTACTTCTCGTTTTTATATCCGCAATTGCGGGCGGAAGCGGGCGCATAATAGAAAACAACCGGCCTTTGTCACATGATTTCGTGAAATATCAGGAAGGCGGGATCTGGCTTTCTGCTTCTTCCTGCCCCTTCTCGCCCAGGCCGTGGCGCAGCAGCATGGGAATCTGGGAGAAGGTGAACAGGAAGGACAGGGGCATGAAGACCCAGAGCTTTGTGGCCAGCCAGTCTCCAAAAGAGAGCCACAGGCGCAGCCCTTCGTTCAGCGCGGCTAGGAACAGGAAGAAAAACCCCCAGTTGCGCGAGAGCAGCATCCATCCTTCGTCGTCCAGGCCCTCGAAAGCCGATTCGAGCAGGATCTTGAGCAACGCCTTGCCCTTCCAGTATCCCACGAGGAGCACGGCGGCGAACAGAATATAGATCGCCGTGGGCTTGATCTGCACATAGAATGGATCGTGGAGCAGGATCGTCAGCCCCCCGAAGCCGACGATCAGGGCCGTGGAAAGCCACAGCATCGGCGAAACCTTGCCGAGCCGCCATTTCGAGATGCCCAGCGCCGCGATGGCGGCAACGATGAAGGCGCCGGTGCCGCGCATCACCGCGAATACCTCGCCCACGGCATTTTCCTTGTCGGCTGGCGAATAGTGGCGATAGACCAGGAAGAAAATGAGCAGCGGCCCATAATCGACCACCAGGTTCAGCCAGCCCGATTTCTTCTTTTCAGCAACCATTATGCCACCCCTGCGATCACACGCGCGACCAGATCCGGATCGAAGGGGCGCAGATCGTCTATCCGTTCGCCCACTCCGATCGCGTGGATCGGCAAGCCATATTGTTCAGCCGCCGCGACGAGAACGCCGCCGCGCGCGGTTCCGTCGAGCTTGGTCATGATTAGGCCGGTAACGCCTGCGACCTCCTTGAAGATCTCGATCTGCGAAAGGGCATTCTGCCCGTTGGTGGCATCCAGCACCAGCACCACATCATGCGGCGCTTCGGGATTAAGGCGGCCCAGAACGCGCCGGATCTTCGCCAGTTCGTCCATCAGTTCCCGCTTGTTCTGAAGCCGGCCCGCCGTATCGACGATCAGGGCGTCGATGCCCTGAGATGTCGCCGCCTTGACCGCATCGAACACCACGCTGGCCGGATCGCCGCCTTCCGGCCCCTTGACGATCGGCACGCCCAGCCGGTCTGCCCAGACCCCCAGTTGGCCGATGGCGGCGGCACGGAAAGTATCGCCCGCCGCCAGCATCACGCCGTAATCCTCTTCCTGAAAGAGGTGGGCGAGCTTGGCGATGGTGGTGGTCTTGCCGCTGCCATTCACGCCGATGACGAGAATTACTTGCGGGCGGGGGAAGGCGGTGATTTCCAGCGGCTTGGCCACGGGGCGCAATATCGCCGCTATCTCCTCGGCCACCGCTTCGCGCAGTTCCTTGTCGCTGATGCTCAGCCCGAAACGCTTGCCGGCGAGCTTCTCCCTGATCCGCGCCGCGGCCGATGGGCCGAGATCGGAAAGGATGAGCGCATCTTCCACCTCATCCAGCGTGGCGTCATCGAGCTTGGCGGTGCCGCCGCCGATCCCGGAAAGATTTTCGGAAAGTCGGTCGGAAGTCTTTCGAAACCCGCCCAGCAGGCGTTCCGACCAGCTTGGTTCGCTCATTGCAGCACGCCGTTCTCGAGTTGGGTGGGAGTGATGGCAAGAATGGTGCGCGGCGGTGTCCCGGCGGGCAAGGCGACGCGCGCGAAGTTTTCGGCGTAGCCCGTCCCGTCGCGCTCGGCGAGAACGGTCAGTTCGGCGCCGATAAGCCCCCCGAGCCAGGAGGATCGCACACGGGCCACTTTCGCGCGGAGTTGCGAGGCGCGTTCCTTGATCGCCGCCTTGTCCACCTGCGGCATCCGCGCCGCCGGAGTGCCGGGGCGGGGGGAATAGGGAAATATATGCCCATGGACGATGCCGAGTTCGGAGATGATGGAGAGGCTGTTGGCGTGCATTGCTTCGGTCTCGGTGGGAAAGCCGGCAATCAGATCCGCGCCTATGGCGATGTCCGTCCGGCGCTTGCGAAGCCGCTCGACGAGATCGACGGCGTCCGCGCGAAGATGTCGGCGTTTCATGCGCTTCAAGATCAGGTCGTCGCCGGATTGCAGGGAAAGATGGAGATGCGGCATCATTCGCGGTTCGCTCGCCAGCAATTCGAACAATTCCCCGTCGATCTCGATCCCATCGAGCGAGGACATCCGCAGCCGTTGCAATTGCGGGAAGCGGCTCAATATGGCGCTTGCCAGCGCGCCCAGGGCAGGGGCGCCCGGCAGGTCATGGCCCCAGGAGGTCACGTCCACCCCGGTCAGCACCACCTCCGGCGCGCCCTGGGTAAGGTGCCGTTCGACATCGTCCAGCACTTCCAGGATGGAGAGGGAACGGCTCCGCCCCCTGCCTTGCGGGATCACGCAGAAGGTGCAGGCATGGTCGCAGCCGTTCTGGATGGCGATGAAGGCCCGGGTGTGACTGGGCGCAGCGGGCTTCGGCTGTGCAGGCACATTCCACGCCCGCGCATCCAGCTTGGCTCCATTCGCGACAATACCGTCGATTTCCGGCATGGCGGCCAGTTCGGCCCGCTCGATCTCGGCGGCGCAGCCGGTCACCAGAAGGCGCGCGTCGGGCCGCCGCCGCCTTGCCCGCCGGATGGCCTGCCGCGTCTGGCGCACGGCTTCGGCCGTCACCGCGCAACTATTGACCACGACGATGTCCGGCTCGTTTCCCAGCAGCGACCGGATTGCCTCGCTTTCCGAGATATTGAGACGGCAGCCCAGGGAAATCACCTCCACGCTCAAGCGAAGGCTCCCCATTCGAAACTTCCGCGAAAGGCTTCGGCCGCCGGCCCGGTCATGGTGATCGCGCTGTCTTCGCCCAGCGCGATTGCCAGCGTTCCGCCAGGCAAGGCTACCGTGACTTGTCGCTCGACAAGGCCGCGCTTGATGGCCGCCGCCGCCGTGGCGCAAGCGCCGGTCCCGCAAGCGCGGGTCAGGCCCGCGCCGCGTTCCCACACCCGCAGCCTGATGGAGTGACGATTGACGATGGTGGCCACATTCACGTTCACCCGCTCGGGAAACAGGGGATCGTTCTCTATCTGCGGGCCAAGCCGGTCGAGTTCGATGGAATCGGTATCCGGCACGAAGAAGACCACATGCGGATTGCCGACGTTGACGGCGATGGGGTTTTCCAGCCCGTCCCACCCGACCGGCATGCTGTAGGTATCCATCGCATAGGCCAGCGGGATCTCGTTCCATTCAAAACGAGGATGGCCCATGTCCACCGCGATTCCGTGATCGGCGGGCCGGGCATGGATGATGCCGCCGGCGGTTTCGATGCGCGCCGGCTCCCCATGCAGCAGCGCCACCGCGCGGCTGGCATTGCCGCAGGCTTCCACCTCTCCGCCGTCGGGATTGAAGATCCGCATCCGGAAGTCGGCGGCCTGACTGCCCTCGATCACGACAAGCTGGTCGCAGCCGATTCCGGTGCGCCTGTCCGCAAGGCTGCGGGCGAGAGCCGTGTCGACCGGCGGCACATTGCCGACGCGCCTGTCGATCACGACAAAGTCGTTCCCGAGGCCGTGCATCTTGACGAAAGCTACGCGCATAGCCTTGCGCGTCTAGGGATTGCGAGCCTTCCCGTCCAGAGGTGCGGAAAAGCGGATGCCCGCTCAGCCTATGGCCTTGCGCCTGGCATCCTTGGGATCGAATTGCGGCGGTTCGGCCCGCGCGCTGGCTTTTGCTGGAAATGAAGGCGTTTCCGCCAGCAGCTTCTGTTCGGCAAGCCGGGTGAGGGTGGCATCGGCGTCTTCCGGCCGGCCGTAGAGATAGCCCTGGCCCTTCATCTGCCCCAGTTCCCTAAGGACGGAGAGAACGCGATCGTTTTCAATGCCTTCGGCGGTGACCGGCAGGTTCAGCCCCTTGGCAAGCGAGATGATCGCTTCCACGAGCTTCGGGTTGCATTTGTCCGAACCGAGTTCCGCGATGAAGCTGCGGTCGATCTTGAGGCGGTCGAACGGCAGGGAGCGCAGCTGGGCAATGCTCGAATAGCCTGTGCCGAAATCGTCGAGGCTGATCTTGATGCCCTGATTCTTGAGGCTGGTGACGACGGAGCGGACCTCGCCGATATTCTCGTGCAGGCAGCTTTCGGTGATTTCGATGTCTAGACGATGCGGGGGAAAGCCGCTGTCTGTCAGCATTTTCAGGAGCTTCTGCGCAAACCATGGGTCTTGCAGTTGCAGAGGCGAGATGTTGACGGAAAGGAGAAGGTCGGGATTCCAGTTCTTCGCATCCCGCAGCGCTTGCCTGATAAGCGATTCCGACAGCTCGGAGATGACGCCTATCTCCTCCGCGATGGGGATGAATATCTCGGGGCTGACAATTCCCAGTTCCGGCGAGTTCCAGCGCGCGAGCATCTCGAAGCCGACCAGGCGGCCACTGTCGATATCGATCTGCTGTTCGTAATAGGGGACGAATTCACCCTTGCCGATGCCGCGCCGAATCCCCTGTTCCATCTGGCTGCGGAAGCGCAATTCGCTTTCCATTGCCGACTGGAACCAGGCGTAGCGGTTCCGCCCCTTTTTCTTCGCGTGATACATCGCGATGTCGGCATTATGCAGCAGCAGTTCCCAGTCGGCGTGCTCGGCCTGCTCCGGAAGGTTCGAATCGATTCGATCTATTCCGATAGATGCGGTGATCTCGAAGATGGTTTCGCCGATGACGATCGGCTGCGCGATGGCCTGGATTATCCCGGTCGCAAGCTGGTCGATCCGGTCGGGATTGCGGGGATCGCATGTGACGATGCATGCGAATTCGTCGCCGCCCAGACGTGCGACCACCCCGTCGTGCAGTATCGTCTCCTGCAGCCGTTTCGCGGTTTCCTGGAGCACGGCATCGCCCATCCCGTGCCCGTTGAGATCGTTGACCAGCTTGAAGCCATCGAGATCGAGAACCATCATCGCGACTATTCGCCCGGATCGCCGCGCCTTCTCGATGAGATCGGCCGAGGCGGGGCCGATGCTGCGGCGGTTGAGGCAATTCGTCAGGGAATCGGTTTCAGCAAGCACCCGCGCCTGCTCCTCAGCCTTTCGACGCTCGCGCACCTCCTGCGTCAGTTCGCGATACCGGCGCCAGCCGAAGATGATGAGAGCGATATTGAGGAGCAGCGGGTTGATGAGCAGCGCATTCGGACGGTTGCCGTCGGCGAGCCAGTAATCCACCAGCAGCGGCAGCACGGAACCGCCGGTTCCGACGAACAGCAATATCGCCGAAATCGCAACGCCAAGCACGACTATGTCCCGATCCGCCTTCCTGAGACGATCGTTTCCCGGGCTTGCGCCCTGTATTTCGCTGTTGCCGCTCTCTGCCAAGCGAAGCCCCCTTCGCGTGATGTGTCGAACGAAATGCATCCGATAGGCTGAAATTTTAGTTAAAAGCGGTTCGGAAGCATTCCGGTGGCCGCGATCAGGGTTTGGCCAGCCCGATTTCCCTGAGCCTTTGCTGGAGATAGGCGTCGGCGGTGATCGGTTCGGGATAGCGATCGGGATTGCCGCTGCCGATGCATTGGGGAAGGGTGCGGATCAGGAAGTCGCTGCGCAAATGCAGGAAGAACGGCATGGCATAGCGGCTGCGTCCGGCCGCTGGCCCGGAAGGATTTCGCACCCTGTGCGTGGTTGATGGGAGGACGTGATTGGTGAGGCGCTGGAGCATGTCGCCGATATTGACCACCAGCGTGCCTTCCGGAGGCGCGACGTCGATCCACGCGCCATTGCGGTCGAGCAGTTGAAGCCCGGATTCCTCTGCCCCGAGCAGCAAGGTGATGAGATTGATGTCCTCATGCGCTTCGGCCCGGATCGCGCCTTGCGCATCATCCTCGACGGGCGGGTAATGGAGGAGACGCAATATCGAGTTGCCGTCCTTGGTCGCGGGCCGGAACCAATCTTCCGCAAGTTTCAGATGTAGCGCGATGCGGGATAGAAGAAGCCCGCCGACGCGGTCCATCTCCGAAAACAGCGCGCCGAGGGTTTGTTCGAATCCTTCGGGCGAAAGGGGCCAGATATTGGCCGGCATGACCGATTCCAGAGGATGCCCGGCGGGAAGATCGCGCCCGACATGCCAGAACTCCTTCAGGTCATGGCGAGTGGCGCCCTTGGCTATTTCGGTTCCGAACGGGGTATAGCCGCGTGCGCCTGCAATGCCCGGCACATGGTAGCGGCGCTTCTCCGCGTCCGGCAAGGCGAAGAACGCCTTGGTCAAGGCCCAGGCCCGGGCGACCAGATCCCGGTCCAGCCCATGGTCGCGGACGAGCGCGAAGCCGAATTGGCGAAAGCTGCGTCCGATTGCTTCGGCAAAGGCGCCGGCCGGATCGGCAAGGGACAGAACGGGAAGTGCGGGAGAGTCCATATGGCCCGGTGGGAAGTTTGCGGCTAAGCCGCCGTCCTAACGTCTGACGGGAGCATATGCATGGCAAAAAGCTATTGGCTGATGAAGTCCGAACCCGACGCCTATAGCTGGGACGATCTCATGGCCGAAGGGGAAGGGACCTGGGATGGGGTGCGCAATCATCGGGCCGCGAACAATCTGCGCGCGATGAAGCCGGGCGATCAGGCGTTCTTCTATCACTCCAATATCGGCAAGGAGATTGTCGGCATTGTCGAGATCAGCGCAGGGGGGATCGTCGACCCGACCGATCCTGAGGGGAAATGGGCGGCGGTGAAGGTGAAGCCGGTGCGCAAGCTGGGCCGGGCGGTCACGCTTCGGGAGATCAAGGCCAACCCGACGCTGGCCGATATGGAGCTGGTCCGCCTGTCCCGCCTTTCAGTGGCCGAGATAAAGCCCACGGAATGGCAGGAAGTGCTCAGGATGTCAGGCGAGTGAGCATCGCTTCATACCTGTGGGCGATCTTGTCTCATAGTGCGACGACAGGGGAAAACGCAACCAGGGCGGGCTGTTAAATGGTAAGCGGTGCGTTAACGTTCGGGAATGCGCCGCACTCTGGTCCTTACCGATGAAGCCGCCCGGCATCCGTTCCTTGCATCGTTGCCGCCGCATGTGCGGTCGGTCGCTGCCGTGGGGGGCGAGGTGCGCGCCAGGCATCGCTGGACGATGCAGGACCTGCGAGAGTTCCTGATGGCCTATTGCGCGAGCTTCCTGGCGGTCAGCGCGTTCATTTTCTGACCGGCGGTTTTCCGGATCGCGGCGCTGCGACTAAGCCGGCAATTGGGCGCATTCGGCCTTGTAGAGCATCTGCCCGAGCCATGCCGATACGATGCACATCGCGGCGCTGAGCAGCAACTGATCGACCACCGCCACGCCCGCCGCGCTCAGCCCCACGGCGAGCAGCGACCCGCCCACCATCGCCCCGGAGTTCACGATATTGTTCGCGGCAATGGTGCGCGCCGCCTGCGACGGATCGACCTTGGTGGTGAGAAACGCATAAAGCGGCACCACGAACATCCCGCCGGCAATGGCGATTCCGAGCAGGGTCAGCAGCAGGGGAATCGCCAGCGGGAGCGCAATGAAGGCCCCGATTGAGTGCAATTCCGCGCTTTCGGGGGCAGGCCATGCCCGGCAGACGAAATAGAAGGCCGCGACGAAGCAACCCATCACCAGCACCGAGGCAGGGGCGAAGCGAGCTGAAACCGTGCCCTTGAGGAGCGAATTGATCGACATCGAGCCGACGGCCACCCCGACCGAGAAGATCACGAGAAACAGGCTGGCCACTTCCTTGCTGGCCATCAGGACGTTCTTGGCCAGCGGCGGGAACTGGATGAACAGCACGGCGCCAATGGTCCAGAAGAAGCTGATCGCGAGAATGGCGTAAAAGACGCAGGCATCGTGCATCGTGTTGCGCACCAGGGTGACTGACGATCGCAGCAGGTGCCAATCGAGCGGCTGGCTGGCGATGGCCGGCGGTGCGGCGGGGACTTCCTGGCTGGTGATATAGCCGATCACGGCAGTCACGATGACGCAGGCCGCCGCCCATTCCACCGGAATCCAGCCGGCAAGGATGGTCCCGCCCAGCACCGCCAGATAGGTGCCTGCTTCCACCAGTCCGGTCCCGGCCAGCACCTCTTCCTTCCTGAGGTGCTGCGGCAGGATCGCGTATTTGATCGGACCGAAAAAGGTCGAGTGGATGCCCATGGCGAACAATGCGGCCAGCATCAGCGGGATCGCCACCGCTTCGGTCATCTGATCCATCCAGGCAAGCACCAGCCCGGCGGCGCCGCAAACCATTATCAGTATTTCGCAGAACTTCACCGTGCGGATGATCTTCGCCTTGTCCCGCATGTCCGCAAGTTGCCCGGCAAGGGCCGATAGGACGAAAAAGGGCAGGATGAACAGCCCCGAGGCGATGGCGCTGAATTTCGCTTCTTCCGCTTCGGAATTATAGACGCTGTAGACGACGAACAGCACCATCGCGTTCTTGTAGAGATTGTCGTTGAATGCGTTGAGCAGTTGGGTCACGAACAGCGGAAGGAAACGCCGCCGGGCGAGAAGATGTGTCGATGTCGTCATGCAACCCTTGTCAGCGGCCTCTGGCTGGCGCAGACCCTAGCGGTATGCGAGTGGGGAACAAGGGGGCAGGCAGAGCTTTTTCACCGGCCCGGGAAACGGTAACGCAACTGCCATGCTGACATTGCCGAATATACTCACTCTCTCGCGCATCGTTGCGATTCCACTTCTGGTCGCGCTGCTGTGGTGGCCCGCATGGTCGAGCGGTTATGCCGCGGCGTTTGTCGTGTACTGCCTGATGGGCATAACGGACTATTTTGACGGCTATCTTGCGCGCACCAGCGGAACCGTCTCGAAATTGGGGATTTTCCTCGATCCGATCGCCGACAAGATCATGGTCGCCGGCGTGATTCTGATGCTGACCGCCAATGGCGACATCGCCGGCTGGCACGTGATCGCCGCGCTGGTGATTCTCCTGCGGGAGATTGCCGTGTCCGGCCTGCGGGAATTCCTGGCCGGAGTGCAGGTATCGGTTCCCGTGTCCCGCCTGGCGAAATGGAAGACGACGCTTCAGCTGGTTTCGCTGGGCGCCCTGATCCTCGCGGGCGGAACTCCGCATTGGCCCCTGCCGTATCAGGTAGGGATCGTCAGCCTGTGGGGCGCGGCGATCCTTACCGTGCTGACGGGGTGGGATTATCTGCGGGTCGGCCTGAAGCACATGGATTGAACCGGCCGGGATCACCCCGCTCGCAATTCCTCCGCCAGAAGCCGGAATTCGTCGCTTCTCGGAGAATTTCTGCGCCACACGAGAGCGATCTCCCGGCTGGCGTTCTTCGCCTTGAGCGGGCGTGCGACCACTTCGGTTTCATGCAGGATGCCGGCATCCAGCGCCATTTCGGGCAACATGGTCACGCCAAGCCCATTGTCGACCATCTGGACCAGCGTATGCAGGCTGGTGCCGATCATCGTCGCGCTCGCGCGCAGTTCCGGGCGGTTGCAGGCGGCCAGCGCATGTTCCCTCAGGCAATGCCCGTCCTCCAGCAGCAGCAGCCTGCCCTCGTCGATCATCGTGGGCGGCACCTCGTCCGGCGGGTCGCGGGGATCGTCCTTGGGAAAGGCTACGTAAAGCGCGTCCTGGCCGATTATTTCCTTGTCCACGTCGCCGGTCGCGAAAGGCAGGGCCAGAAGAACGCAATCGGCGCGCCCGTGATGGAGCGATTCGATCGCATCCGCGCTGGTTTCCTCGCGCAGGAACAGCTTGAGCTGCGGGCGTTCCTTGCGCAGCCGGGGCAGGATGCGGGGCAGCAGGAACGGCGCGATGGTGGGGATCACGCTCATCCTCAATTCGCCCGCCAGCGGCTGCCCGGCGGACTGGACCAGCTCGGAAAGCTCCTCGGCCTCGCGCAGCAGGCGATGCGCCTTCTCGACCACCGCATTGCCGAGCGGCGTGAAGCGCACCACTCTCCTGCTGCGCTCCACCAGGGTCACGCCCAACAGCGATTCGAGTTCGCGTAAGCCTGCCGAAAGCGTGGATTGCGAAACGAAACAGCTTTCCGCCGCGCGGCCGAAATGGCCATGTTCATGTAGCGCGACGAGATATTGGAGCTGTTTGAGCGTAGGCAGATATGTGCTCATCCGGCGGCGATGCCCTGCGTGACCTCGTCGACATGAGTCATCTTCAGTTTGCCTTCGAACACGGCGAAGGCGAGCCTGCCCTCGACCAGTTCCAGCGCGTCGCGGCCGAACATCTCATAGCGCCAGCCTTCCAGCACCGGCAGGTTGCGCATTCCGGCGGCGAGGGCTTCCAGTTCCTCGCTGCGGGCGAGCAGCCTCGCCGCCACGTCGATCTCGCGGGTGCGGATCTTGAGCAGCAGCTTGAGCAGGTCCGCCACCAGCGCGCCTTCCTTGCCAAGCGGGGCGCCGCGCTGGGGTTTCGCCGGCATCTCGTCCGCAGGCAGCGGTTCCGCTTCGCGCAGCACGCGCATCAGCCGCCGGCCGATGTCGTTTTCCCGCCACGCGGCCGACAGCCCGCGCACCTTGGCGAGATCGGCCTGCTGCTTGGGCGGATGGCTGGCGAGGTCCGCCAGGGTTTCGTCGCGCATGATGCGCCCGCGCGGGATGTTCTTGTCCTGCGCTTCCTTTTCCCGCCATGCCGCCAGCGCCTTGAGCCGGCCCAGCACTTGCGCGTTGCGTGATGGCGGGCGGATGCGGTGCCACGCTTCATCCAGATTGTTGCTGTAGTTTTCCGGATCGGCGAGTCGCTCCATCTCCACGTCGAGCCAGGCGCCGCGCCCCGTCTGCCGCAGGCGTTTCAGGATTCGCGGGAAGATCCTGGAAAGATAGGTCACGTCGCCGATCGCATATTCGATCTGGCGTTCCGTCAGCGGGCGGCGCGACCAGTCGGTGAAGCGGGCGCCCTTGTCGATCGTGGTGCCGAGCCAGCTTTCGACGAGATTGGCATAGCCGATCTGCTCCGACTGGCTGATCGCCATCATCGCCACCTGCGTGTCGAAGATCGGATGCGGGGTCTTGCCGGTGAGATTGTAGATGATCTCGAAATCCTGGCCGCCGGCGTGGAAGACCTTGAGCACATCCTCGTTGTTGGTCAGCAGATCGAGCAGGGGCGCAAGATCGATCCCTTCCGCCAGCGGGTCGATGGCGGCTGCTTCCTTGTCATCCGCGATCTGGACCAGGCAAAGCTCCGGCCAATAGGTGTTCTCGCGCATGAATTCCGTATCCACCGCGACATAGTCGGCCTTGGCAAGGCGTGCGCACAAATCGGCAAGTTCCGCGGTGGTGGTTATCAGATCGTGTATCTTCATTTCCGTCCGTTCATAGCGCCGCACAGCGCCCAGCCCAAGGGCTGCGGCTTGACAAAGCGGTGGACTTCCCGTGTTAGCGCGCGCTGCATGTCAGGGAATCCCCCTGCCTTACGCAAGCCCGGATGGAAAGAACTTAGATGCATCTCTACCGCACCCACCACTGCGCCGCCCTGTCGCAGGACAATGCCGGTGAAACGGTTCGCCTGTCCGGCTGGATTCACCGCAAGCGGGACCATGGCGGGGTTCTGTTCGTCGATCTTCGCGACCATTACGGCATCACCCAGATCGTGGCGGACGAAGACAGCCCGGCGCTGGCCTTGCTGGATTCGCTGCGGGTGGAAAGCGTCGTCACCATCGACGGCGAGGTGAAAAGGCGCGGTCCCGAAACCGTCAATCCCAATCTCGCCACCGGCGCGATCGAGGTGTTCGCGCGTGCGGCGCAAGTGCAATCGCGGGCCGAGGAACTGCCGATGCCGGTGGCCGGGGAGCAGGAGTATCCCGAGGAGATCCGCCTCAAATATCGGTTCCTCGATCTGCGCCGCGACACGCTGCACGCCAATATCGTCAAGCGCACCAGGATCATTTCCGACATGCGCACCCGGATGGCGGACGCTGGCTTCACGGAATATTCCACGCCGATCCTCACCGCTTCCAGCCCGGAAGGCGCGCGGGACTTTCTGGTGCCCAGCCGCATCCATAACGGCAAGTTCTATGCGCTGCCGCAGGCCCCGCAGCAGTACAAGCAGTTGCTGATGGTGGCCGGGTTCGACCGCTATTTCCAGATCGCACCCTGTTTCCGCGACGAGGACCCGCGCGCCGACCGCCTGCCGGGCGAATTCTACCAGCTCGACCTGGAAATGAGCTTCGTCACGCAGGAAGATGTGTGGAACACCATGGAGCCGGTGATCGGCGGAGTGTTCGAGGCTTTCGCCGAGGGCCGGCATGTCACGCCCACCGGCTCGTTTCCGCGCATTCCCTATGCCGAAGCGATGCTGAAATACGGCTCGGACAAGCCGGATCTGCGCAATCCTCTGATTATTTCGGACGTCACCCGCCATTTCGAGAAATCCGGCTTCGGCATTTTCGAGCGGATCGTGGGGCAGGGCGGGGTGGTCCGCGTGATTCCGGCGCCGAACACGGCGGAAAAGAGCCGCAAGTTCTTCGACGACATGAATGGCTGGGCGCAGAGCGAGGGCCATGCCGGGCTTGGCTATGTCACCCGCAAGGGTGGCGAATTCGGCGGTCCGATCGCCAAGAACCACGGGCCGGAGCGGATGGAGGAGCTGTATAACGAGCTTGGCCTCGGCCCGGACGACGGCTTGTTCTTCGCTGCCGGCAAGGAAGCGGCCGCCGCCAAGCTGGCTGGCGCCGCGCGCATCCGGGTGGGCGAGGAACTGGACCTGATCGCCCAGGATCGCTTCGAGCTATGCTGGATCGTCGATTTCCCGTTCTACGAATGGGATGAGGAGGAAAAGCGGGTCGATTTCTCGCACAATCCCTTCTCCATGCCGCAGGGCGGACTGGAAGCATTGCGCAATCAGGACCCGCTGACGATCAACGCCTATCAGTATGACCTCGTCTGCAACGGCTATGAAATCGCTTCCGGCTCGATCCGCAACCACGATCCGGAAACGATGGTCGCCGCGTTCGAGAAGGTGGGGCTGTCGAAGGAAGATGTGGAGGAACGCTTCGGCGGCCTCTATCGCGCGTTCCATTATGGCGCCCCGCCGCATGGCGGCATGGCCGCTGGCGTGGACCGGGTGGTCATGCTGCTTTGCGGCGCGGTCAACCTTCGCGAAATCACGCTGTTCCCGATGAACCAGCGCGCGGAAGACCTGCTGATGGGGGCTCCGTCGCCCGCCGAGCCGAAGCAATTGCGCGAGCTTGGCATTCGGATCGTCGAGCCGCCGAAGCAGTAAGGCCCTGACAGGGCCGGGAGAGGGGAACCGTCGCTCTCCCGGCTGCGGCCCCGATCAGCCCGCCACGATTCCGCCGTCGATGGAGAGTTCGGCGCCGTTGACGAACGCCGCCTCGTCCGAAGCGAGATAGACGCAGCCCCAGGCGATGTCGTCGGGCCGTCCGGTGCGTCCGCTCGGCTGCTGGGCCTCGAACAGCTGGCGCGTCGCTTCCGGGTCCTCGGTTCCATCATATATGGCGTGCAGCATCGGCGTTTCGATGACGCCGGGATGGATCGAGTTGCAGCGGATGCCTTCCCTTGCGTGCTCGATGGCGGTCGATTTGGTCAGCAGCCTGACCGCGCCCTTCGACGCGCAATAGGCGGCGAACCCGGCCGCGCCGATCATTCCGTAAGCCGAGGAAATATTGGTGATGGAGCCGCCGCCGCTTTTCAGCATGGCCGGAATGGCGTGCTTGTGGACGAAGAACACGCCGCGCGCATTGATCGCCATGATCGTGTCCCATTCGTCCTGGCTGAGCGAGACATCGCTGCCTTGCCCGGAAACGCCGGCGCAGGCCACCGTGGCGTCCAGCCGCCCCCATCTGCTCTCAGCCAGCGCGATGGCCGCGGCGACGTCTTCCTCTTTCATCACATCGGTCTTGATGAAGGCGAAGGATGCCTCGTTCGCCTTGATCGCCCCGGCCAGTGCCGGGTCGGTCGGCTCCTGTATGTCGGCGATCACCACCTTCGCGCCTTCCTGGGCGAACAGGCGCGAACAGGCCGCCCCGATCCCCGAAGCGCCGCCCGTTATGACTGCCACCTTGCCGGCCAGACGTCCCATTTTTCCACTCCCTTGGTCTGTTTGCCGAACCTTCCGGCTCGCGAGGAGGGGCACTAGGAATTATCCTGACCATATTGTCAAGTTGATGAAGCCGGCGCCCGCAGGTCGCCTGGCCGCGATGGCGGCAATCAGGCGGCATTCCGGGTCTGGATGGAAGAGGCGCGCGCGCGTTTGCGTTCGGGCAGGCGCCTCACCGCCAGCCCGTTTTCCGCGCGTTTCGCGGCGGCTTTGGCGGCATTGAGCTGCTCGACGATATCCTCGCGGGTCATGCCCGCCCGATTCTGCGACAGGTGAACCACACCTGCGGAGATCTGGAGCAGGGGGAAGAAGCGCGCCACGCCGAACCTGTCGATTGCCGTAATTCCGCCTTTTCCGCGATCGTCCGCGGTATAGAGGCTTTCGACATCCTGGGCGAAGCGAAGCTGCAGGTCGCGCACCGCCTGCTCGCCCTCGCTTTCCGGCAAGCCCATGCTCAGCAGGAAATCGTCCCCGCCGATATGGGCGACGAACGCGCCGCGCGATTTCTCCAGCCGCCGCAGCAGGCCTGCGAACATCAGCAATGCCCGATCGCCCGACGCGAAGCCGTAGCTGTCGTTGAACGCCTTGAAATTGTCGAAGTCCAGGAAGGCCACCATCCTCGGGCCTTTCAGGACAAGTAGATTATCCCAGTGGCGCTGGATGCTCTCGGCCCCCGCCAGGCGCGTGAGCGGATTCTGCTCCCGCGCGACATTGACCTCGCGCTCCGCGGCAAGGCGCAGCACGGCATTGTTGTTGAGATAGCCGGCGTAGTGGCCGTCGCTTATCAGAATCAGGCCCTGCGCGCCGTCGGCGGTGACATAGCTGTTGACGATCGCTTCGACCGTTCCATTGGCGTCCGCAACCGGGCAGCGGCGCAGCAATTTGCCGATCCTGGTATCCATCCCCTTGTTTGCGAGCAGCGAGCGCCCGAAATCGCTCAGCATCAGGCGGCGCACATCTTCCTCCAGCACTGCGCCCTGCACGTTCCGGTTCCGGTCGATCACGGGCAGCAGGCGCAGGTCGGGCCGCTCCTTGAACGTGTCGGCCACATCGCGCAGCGGCTGGTCGAGATACACCGGCTCGACCGGGGTGAGCAGCTCTGCGACGCGCGGAGACATTCGAGGCGTGGACGAGACGGTGAGGGTCTGCCCATATACCACCGAAAGCTCGCGAATGTTGGTGGTGGGCTTCGCTATGTGGAAGCCTTGCGCCAGGTCGCAGCCAATATCCCGCGACATCCTGAAATCGGACTCGTTTTCGACGCCTTCCGCCACCGTCTGGAAGCCCAGCGCGTGCGCGAGGCCGCACAGCTTGGCCACGATCGCCTGCTTGCGGGTGCTGGATGCGATACCCGCGATGAAGGTGCGGTCGATCTTCACGTAATGCGGCTCCAGATTGAGCAGCATGTGCAGCCCGGAATTGCCGATGCCGAAATCGTCCAGCGCGACATGCGCTCCATGCGCCATCAGCATTTCCACGATCTGCCGGATCGTGTCGAAAGACTGCATGGGGTGACGCTCGGAGATTTCGAGGCAGAGGTTGGCGGCGGGAAGCCCCGTGCCTTCCAGAAGCTCCACGACCGATGCCTTGTGGAGCGGCAGGCCATCGTAAGTCCGGTTGTCCACATTGCAGAACAGCCGGACGAAATGCTTTTCCGGAAATTCGCAGAACTTGGAAATGGCCGAGCGCAGCAGGCCGGTTTCGGCTTCCCGCAATTTTCCGATGGAATAGGAATGATTGAGAAAGTCGTGGATGTGGGAAAATTCGCTCGTATCGATGCGGGCCAGTGCCTCAAATCCATGCACGCGCAGCGACGATGTGCCGATAATCGGTTGATAGGCAAAGTCCACATCGCGGATATTCGGCATCGGTGAACGTTCTAGCGGCGCGCTCATTTCAGTTCCTGGCAGACGAGTTCATGCGCCCCATATGTCGGCCTGCCATTAAAATTGCCTTATAATCGGTTTCTTCATTTTGTCACATTTCCTTGGGCTTTCAGGTGTTTTCGGGTATTCTTGCGGGCAGTTGGGCGCGAGCGTGCCATAAATTATCCGCGCCCCCTGAAAATATGGCGCATTTGGCGCGAAATCCGCGTGGAAGTGCCGGGATATGGCATTTTCGCAGCGTGGGCGCGGGCAATGCTGTGCGCAATCCCCTTGCCAGCCTGCAAACCGTTCATTAGGGCGAAAGCCGACCGAACAACCGCATCCTTTCGAGAGGGATTTTGCATGAGCGATACCGCTGACCGCGTGAAGAAGATTGTCGTCGAGCATCTCGGCGTTGAAGCCGAAAAGGTGACCCCGGACGCCAGCTTCATTGACGATCTGGGTGCCGACAGCCTCGACATCGTCGAGCTGGTCATGGCTTTCGAAGAAGAATTCGGTGTTGAAATACCTGACGACGCCGCCGAGAAGATCGGCACCGTCGGCGATGCGATCAAGTATATTGACGACAACAAGGGCTAAGCTGCCCTTTCTCCCCGCCGCGCTACCCGCCGGACGGGGACGGACAGGCTCGGCCCATAATGGGCTGAGCCTTTCGTAATTTCGGAGAGTTGCTATGCGCCGTGTGGTCGTAACCGGTCTGGGCCTCGTCACCCCCCTGGGTGCCGATGTCGAGACGACCTGGAAGAATATCCTGGCTGGAAAAAGCGGGGCGGGCCCGATTACCCGCTTCGACGCTTCGGATCAGAAATGCCGGATCGCGTGCGAAGTGAAGCCGGCCGACCACGAATATGGCTTCGATCCGGACAGGCGGGTCGACAGCAAGATCCAGCGTCAGGTCGATCCGTTCATCGTTTACGGCATCGATGCCGCCGGACAGGCAATGGAAGATGCCGGCCTTACCGAGCTGGACGAGGCGACCCGGCTGCGCGCCGGCTGCTCGATCGGCTCCGGCATCGGCGGGCTTCCCGGGATCGAGAAGGAATCGCTGGTGCTGGCCGAGAAGGGGCCGGGCCGGGTTTCTCCGCATTTCGTTCATGGCCGCCTGATCAACCTGATCTCCGGCCAGGTTTCGATCCGCTATGGCCTGATGGGGCCGAACCATGCGGTAGTCACCGCCTGCTCCACGGGTGCGCATTCGATTGGCGATGCCGCGCGGATGATAAAGGACGGCGATGCCGACATCATGCTGGCGGGCGGTGCGGAAAGCACGATCTGCCCGATCGGGATCGCGGGATTCGCGCAGGCACGCGCCCTTTCCACGAATTTTAACGATCAGCCGGAAAAGGCCAGCCGCCCCTATGACGAGGCCCGCGACGGCTTCGTGATGGGCGAGGGCGCTGGCGTCGTGGTGCTCGAGGAATATGAGCATGCCAAGGCGCGCGGCGCGAAGATCTACGCCGAGGTGGTGGGCTATGGCCTGTCGGGCGATGCCCATCATGTGACGGCACCGCATCCGGAAGGCTCGGGCGCTTACCGTTCCATGGAGATGGCGCTGCGCAAGGCAGGGGTAAGCCCGGCGGACATCGATTACATCAATGCCCACGGCACCTCGACCCCACTGGGCGACGAGCTGGAACTCGGGGCGGTTCGCCGCCTGTTCGGCGATGCGATCTCCAATGTATCGATGAGTTCCACCAAGTCCGCGATAGGTCACCTTCTGGGTGGCGCAGGTGCCGTTGAGAGCATCTTCTGCATCCTTGCCCTGCGTGACCAGATCGTGCCGCCGACGCTCAATCTCGACAATCCGAGCGAAAGCTGCGTCGGGGTCGATCTCGTTCCTTATCAGGCCAAAAGGCGCCAGGTTCGCGCGGTTCTCAACAACAGCTTCGGCTTTGGCGGCACCAATGCCAGCCTGGTCCTGAAGCAGGTCGATTAGGGATATAGGCGTGATCCGCCGCGGCTGGCTGTTTGCGCTGGCGGCGCTTCTCGGATTGGCTCTTGCCGCGGGCGGCTTCGCCTGGGGCTGGTATGGCGCGGGTTCTCTCCGGCAGGAGAAGGCTTTCGTCGTCCGTTCCGGTTCCTCTCTCGCCAATGTCGCGCAGCAGCTGGAAGAGCAGGGCGCGATAGGATCGGCCAAGGCATTCCTGCTTCGCGCGCGGTTTCTCGGATCGAACGATCCGATCAAAGCCGGCGAATTCCTCTTGCCTGCCGGGGCCAGTCCGGCGCGTATCCTGTCCATTCTGCAGGGCAATGAAGTGATCCGCCGCTTCGTCACCATTCCCGAAGGCATGCCTTCGATCATGGTGCATGAGCGGCTGATGGCCGAACCGCTCCTGACCGGGGATGTGCCGATGCCGACCGAGGGTTCCGTCCTGCCCGAAAGCTACGACTTCGAGCGGGGCGAGCCGCGCGCTGCCGTATTGGCGCGGATGCAGGCCGCGATGCAACGCACCCTGGCGGAATTATGGGCCAAACGCGCGCCCGGGCTGGTGGTGAAGACTCCGCAGGAAGCGCTGACCCTCGCCTCCATCGTGGAAAAGGAAACCGGCAAGCCTTCCGAACGCCGCATGGTGGCCGGGCTGTATTCCAACCGCCTGAAGCAGGGGATGCTGCTGCAAGCCGATCCGACGATCATCTATCCCATCACCAGGGGCAAGCCGTTGGGGCGGCGCATCCGCCAATCGGAAATCGCCGCGATCAACGATTACAACACCTACAGCATGGTTGGGCTGCCGAAGGGGCCGATCACCAACCCCGGGCGTGAATCGATCGCGGCGGTGCTCAATCCCGCCAAGACGGACGCGCTCTACATGGTGGCCGACGGCACCGGCGGCCATGTTTTCGCGAACACTCTGGAGCAGCACAATGCCAATGTGGAGAAGTGGTTCGCAATCCGGCGTGCGCGCGGTGAAATGTAGCGGTTGGATGACCGGGCAGTGCGGCTTGCGCCACTGATCCCTCCAGCGGTACGCGGGTGTTTGTCAAAATTGGCGTTCCAGAGGCCGAAAGGGCGGTTGACCGAGCCTCGCGCTCGCCCTAAGAGCGCCGCCTGCCGGGGCCTTTCAGGCGCCGCAGCCTCGATCAGGCGCAGTCTTGTGGGGCGGAGTAGCTCAGGTGGTTAGAGCAGCGGAATCATAATCCGCGTGTCGGGGGTTCGAGTCCCTCCTCCGCTACCAACGGAACAGTACCCTTTTTAGTGGGGGTGTTGCCCCGACCGAGATCGAGCATTGCGGACAGGCGGCCTTCAATCTCGATCGACATTCCAGGCGCGTCGGATCTTGGCGTCAGAATGATCCGCTCGACCATGGTCCGCAACGCCTCGCGCGCTTCCTGGCCTTCCCCGATTGCCGCCGGTCGCCTAGAAATAGAGCGCGGGCTGTCCGTTCGATGCCGCCAGCCCGCCATCGACCGGCATGTTCACCCCATGCACGAAGCTCGCGTCCTCGCTTGCCAGGAATGCGATGACCGCCGCGACCTCGCTTGGCTGGCCAATGCGGCCGAAGGGAATCCGCTCCTCGAATTTCCCGAGCAGTTCGGCGCTGGCCTTGACCCCGGCCGCCATCGGCGTGTCGATCAGGCTCGGGCAGACGGAATTGATGCGGATGCCGCTGCGCCCGTAATCGAGGGCGACCGAGCGCGTGAAATTCACCACGGCGCCCTTCGCCGTATCGTAGGCCGCCGCATTCCAGTCCGCCCCCAGCCCCGATGCGGATGCGACATTGACGATCGATCCGCCGGTCCTGATGAGATGCGGGATAGCCGCGCGCGTCGCAAAGAAGACGCCGTCCAGATTGACCGCCATGACCTGACGCCATTCATCCGTCGTAACGTCCGCTGCGGGGCCGGGCAGGAAGATGGCCGCATTGTTCACCAGCACATCCAGGCGGCCGAATTGCGCCGTTACCCCGTGGATCAGCTCATCGACCGCGCTCTCTTCGGCAACATCGGCGGGATGCAGGACAATCTGCGTTTTGGGTAGGCCCGAGGCCGCGTTTTCCAGATTCTGAAGAGTTCGGCCGACAAGCACGACTTTCGCGCCTTCATCGACGAAGCGCCGGACCGTGGCCGCGCCGATCCCGGTGCCCGCCCCGGTTACGATCACGATCTTACCGGAAAATCTGGTCATCCAACTTCCTCGTTCCTCTTGTTCAGATCGCTGAAAGTTGGCCTGCCGTGGCCCTGCCAGTCAAGCGTCATGGTCATTTCATCAGACCATTAACCCTTTCCTGCTCGCAGAACAGACTTATCCCGGTTACAGCCTTGCCGATAATTTCGAGGAGAGGATAATCATATGGCTGCAGTTTCACCTTTGATCGTTGTTCTGGTTCTGCTTTCCGCGCTGGCTCAAGTCATCGGGCTGATGATCATGCCGGCCACCAAGGGGCTTACGCAACCTCTCCCGACCCTGGGTTTGGCTCTCTGCTTCGCAGTCGGGATCGGCCTTCTGGCGCGGATCAGCAATATGGGGGTCAATCTGGGGCTTCTCATTCCCTTCGTGGCGGCGCTCGTGCCGCTGGGGGCCGTCGCGGTCGGCATCTTCATGTATGGCGAGCCGGCGTCGATTGCGAAAATCGCCATTCTCGTGCTCGCCTGCGTGCTGATCGGGGTCGCCAATATCTTCTGAGGTCGGGGGAGAGGGGGCCTCAGCCGACCGGCACCACGTCCACGGCAACATTCATGTGCTGGGATGAATTGCCCACGAAAACCCCGTCGATCGGGGCGATGTCGGCATAGTCCCGGCCCATGGCCACGATAATGTGGTCAGAGCCGACAAGGCAATTATTCGTGGGGTCGGCGCCGATCCAGCCCAGGCGCGGGCCGCACCAGACCTGCGCCCAGGCATGCATGGCATCGGCACCCACCAGCCGGTCCTCGCCGGGCGGAGGTTCCGTGCGCAGGTAGCCGCTGACATAGCCTGCGGGAATGCCGTGAGATCGCAACGCGATAATCATGATGTGCGCGAAATCCTGACACACGCCTTCGCGTTTCCGGAATGCTTCGATGGGAGGGGTTTTGCTGTTGGTGATGCCGGGCCTGTAGGTGAACCCGGAATGGATCGCCGCCGTCAGATCTCGAACGCCCGCGAGAATCGATCTGCCTTGCGGCAACAGCGGCGCGGCCCATTCCGCGATTTCGTCATGCAGGCGGGCTATGGGCGATCCAAACAGATAGGGCGCCGGCGCCAGCATGGTGAGATCGCGCGATTGCAAGGCGTCGCGGCGTATATCTTCGATTGTGCTGCTATCATCCGGGATCGGCCTTGCGGCGACCCTGACTTGGAATTCGCTTTCCAGTGAAAGTTCGCGCAGTGGTTCGGCAAAAATCAATCGGGTTGTATTGACGGGATAAGGCCCCAGCGTTTCCGTAATATTCGCGGGCAGGGGCAGGAAGCTCAACCGTTGCGAAAGCAGTTTCTGGCCCGCCCATGCCACGGGCCGGAGCCGCAGATTGAAACGGGCATGGATAACCGGCGGATCGTAGGCGATCAGCGAGCGGTGACTGACCTTGTAGATCATGCAAGAAAGGCCGTGTCGCCCGGAAGAGCGCCGGTTTCTTCCTGCAGGAAATAACGCCGCGATATGGCGTCGGACAACTCCGCAATGCGCGCGCCAATTCCCTGAAGGGCAATCTGATCGAGATTTTCCGCGGTGATGCCTTCCAGATTCCCGCGCAATTCGCGCACGAGACGCAATGGCAGCTCCATCATTCCATCATCCCGCAGGTTCGGCAGGGCGGCGAGGTGGTGGGCCAAGCGGGAAATCTGGAAAGCCAGCCCCCGGGGTTGAACCGGATCGAGCAGAACCATGTCGAGAACGGGGGCGATGAAGGGCATCGTCAGATAGCGGCTGCGATAGAGCGATTGCCCATCGACCAGCTCAAGCAATGCCGCGAGATCCTCGGCGCTGGCGCTGCCGGGGACCATGGTCGCAGACGCTTGCACGATCAGGCTGGCCCGCTCCAGCGAAATGCCCATATCGAGGAAACGCCATGCCGGGGTGCGGGCCATGCTGTCCGCCATCAGGCGGGCGAAAGCGGCAAAGCGTTCGATCGCGATGCCGGTGGCCGCCGATACGGAATCGGGATCATGCGCCTTGAAATCGGGCAGGGGGCGATGGATCACGCGCCAGGTATCGCGGCTGAGCCGGTCACGCAGCAGCAGGGCGATCTGCCGTGCAGTCTCGACAAGGGCGGCAACCGATCCGGGCTGGCGTTTTGCCGTGAGGGCGGTGATCGCGGTTTGCAGCGGGGGCAGGGAAGCACTTCCCGGCGGAACGGCGGACCATCGTTCCAGCAGGGCGGAAAGGCGGGCAGTGGCGGTGCCGGTATCGGTTTCCGCATGTTGGCCGCTGGCCGTATCCAGCAAGGTGCGGATGGCAAGCGCGGTCTGATGGGCGCGCTCGCAATAGCGGCCCAGCCAGAAGAGATTGTCGGCCGACTGGCTCGGCAAGGCCCCATCCGCCCGGCGAACGGCAGGGGGGGCGAGGGCAGGCGGCACCACGGTTTGAGCGGAATAGCTGTCTTCCACGATGCAGACATCCGCCGACAGGTCGCCCAGTCCCATCAGCGAAGTCCGCAACTCGTCGCGATCTGACACTCGCCCGAACCCTCCCGCCAGGGCGACCCAGCGGCCTTCTCCGTCGCGGGCGAGGAAAGCGCGCAGCGTGAAGCTGCGCGGCTCCAGCCGGTCTTCCACAAGGCATGGGGTGGTGGACAGGTTCACGATTTCCTGCGCGGCATAATCCATCGGGCGGCGGTCGATGGCCTGGACCAGTTTGCTGCGCTGCTCGGGGGAAAGTTCCGACCCCGCGATCGAGCGGCCGCCGGGCAGCGCGGATACCGGGCCGCCGAATGCGGCGCTGACGATCAGCTTGCCCAGGTTGTCGAGAACATATTGCCTTTCCTCGGCCTGCCCGCACCACCAGGTCGCGACATTGGGCAGCTTGAGCGGTTCGCTCAGCACGCTTTTGCACAAGCGCGGCAGGAAGGCCGACATGGCGCGCGAATCGATCACTCCGGCTCCGGGCCAGTTGGCGATGGCGACGCCGCCTTCGGCGCAGGCCGATAGCAGATTGGGAACACCGATACGCGAGCGGGAATCGAAATGGAGAGGGTCTATATCGCGCGTGTTGATCCAGCGCCAAAGGGCGTCGATCCGCTTCAGCCCGGCGATGGTGCGGACGAACAGGCGACCGTCCCGCACCACCAGATCGCGCCCTTCCACCAGCGAGAAGCCGAGATGGCGCGCGAGATGCGCCTGTTCCGGGTAGCTCTGGTTGAACCGGCCCGGCGTGAGGAGGCCGATGCGCGGTTCGACGCGTGCGCAGGCGGCGGCAATGCCATGGCGCAGCGCCTCGAAGAAGTCGGCCTGCCGGCGCGTCCCGATCGAAGCGAGGAGATCGCCGGTCGCGCGCGCCATCGCCAGCCGGTTTTCCAGCGCGTAGCCGATACCCGTGGGCAACCGCACCCGGTCCGCCAGCACGCGCCATTCCCCGGTCGGGCCGCGGGCCAGATCCACCGCATAGACATTCAGGAAATATCCGCCGTTGGGCTTCATGCCGACCATGCGGCTGGCGAAGTTCGCGCTGCCGGTCACGATTGATGCGGGAAGCCGCCCATCGAACACCAATTGCTGCTCACCATAAATATCGGCGATCACGGCTTCCAGCAGGTTGGCGCGCTGGACCAGCCCGGCCTCAAGCGAATGCCATTCCTGCGCGCCGATGATGATCGGCATCGGGGCGAGCGGCCATGGCCGTTCCTGCTCATCGCCGGTGACCCGGAAAGCCAGGCCCAGATCGTCGACGTGACGGTCGATATAAGCCTGTATCCTGCGCAGATCGCCCTGGCCCGCCTTGGCAAGCCCGGCCGCGAAGTCGCGCCAATGCTGCGCCACCGCTGGAGGCGCCGAATTGTAGATGTCGCCACTGCCCGGCGCAGCATCATAACAGGCGAGCGGATCGGAACAGGGTTCCGGCCCCGGGAGTTCAGCCTTGGGGGCAGACAGGCCCGTGTCGCTCATCCCAGTCGCGCCGGGCGCCTCAGATCGAGTGTCATCGGAAATTCTCCCCCATGTTCTTCCGGCGGGATTTCCACCTTGCCCGGCGTATGCCCATGATCCTGGAAGCGGGCCTTGCGCCGCGCTTCGGCTTCATAGCTGTTTACCGGCACATCATCATAGGCCCGGCCGCCGGGATGCGCCACATGATAGACGCATCCGCCCAGCGAGCGGCCATTCCAGCTGTCGAATACATCGAACGTCAGCGGAGTATCGGCTTTCAGCAAGGGATGCAGGCAACTGGGCGGCGCCCAGGCCTTGTAGCGCACGCCACCCACCGCCTCACCCGGCTTGCCTGTCGGATGCAGGGGCACGCGCCTGCCATTGCAGCCGATCACATGCCGTCCGGGCACAAGGCCGCTCGCCCGCACCTGCAGGCGCTCGGTCGAGCTGTCGACATAGCGCACCGTGCCGCCGATGGCGCCGGTTTCGCCGAGCACGTTCCATGGTTCCAGCGCATGGGAGATTTCCAGCACCACGCCGCCGGCCTCCACCGTGCCATGGATCGGAAAGCGGAACTGCTTTTGCGCCTCGAACCACTGCGGGTCGAAATCATAGCCGGCGCGGCGCAGGTCAGAGAGAACCTCGAGGAAATCGGTCCAGGCGAAATGAGGCAGCAGGAACCGGTCGTGCAGGGCCGTGCCCCAGCGCACCAGCGACCCATCCTGCGGTTCACGCCAGAACCAGGCAGCCAAGGCGCGCAGCAGCAGTTGTTGCGCTACGCTCATCTTTGCATCCGGTGGCATCTCGAAACCGCGAAATTCGACCAGCCCGAGACGCCCGGTGGGTCCATCGGGGGAATAAAGCTTGTCGATGCAGATTTCCGTGCGATGGGTGTTGCCGGTAACGTCTACCAGCAGATTGCGGAACAGCAGATCGACGATCCAGGGGAATTGCGGCGGCTGATCCGGGCTAGGCACCTGCGAAAGCGCCACTTCCAGCTCATACAGGCTGTCATGCCTTGCCTCGTCGATGCGAGGCGCCTGGCTGGTCGGCCCGATGAACAGGCCCGAGAACAGGTAGCTCAATGAAGGGTGGCGCTGCCAATAGAGCACGAAGCTCTTGAGGAGGTCCGGGCGGCGGATGAACGGGCTTTCGGTAACGCTCGCACCGCCCATTACAAGATGGTTGCCGCCGCCCGTGCCGACCGAGCGGCCATCGACCATGAATTTGTCGGCTGTCAGCCCGCATTCGCGCGCGGCGTCATAGAGTTGGGTGCTGATGTCGACCAGTTCGGCCCAGTTGCCGGCGGGGTGAATGTTGACTTCGATCACTCCGGGATCAGGCGTCACCTTCAATACATTCACCCGGGGATCGGGCGGCGGCGGATAGCCTTCGATCCGGACGGGAAGCGCCAGCCGCTCCGCTGTCGCTTCGATTTCCGTCACCAGCTCCAGGAAATCCTCCATGGCTTCGACGGGCGGGATGAAGACGGACAGGTAACTGCCTTGCGGCTCCACCGTGAGAGCCGTGCGCACCGCGCCTTCCACGATTTCCTGTTCGACGATCTCCTGCTGCGCACCGTCAGGCCCCGCAACGCGTTCTGCCCGCTGGGCCGGCGCTTGCGCGGTTTCCCGCTCCCTGTCTTCCTGCGCCGCCATCGGGCGCTGCTGGCGGAAATCGGCGAGCGGCTCGCGCGGATCGGTGGTGACGCGCGGATGGATATAGGGATAATCGGATTTCGGCACATGGGGCAGGGAGCCGAGCGGCAGGCGGTAGCCGAGCGAGGAATCTCCCGGCACCGCGAACAGCGCGCCGCGCCGCAAGGTCCATTGCTCGCTTTTCCAGCGTGGACCCTTGGCCGGTTCGGCCTGCCAGCGCTGGATCGGCAGGACATACCCGACCGGAGTGTTCAGCCCGCGCGAGAAAGTGCGCACGATCCGCGCGCGTTCCTCTGGATCGTCCAGCTTCGGATCGTCCGGGGTGACATTGAACGGCAATTCGCCTTCGCGCTTCACCCACTTTTCCGGATCTTCATACACCGGCCTGACGAAATCCTGTTCGACCCCAAGGCTTTGCGCGGTTTCCGCTATGAAATGGGCGGCATCTTCCGGGCCGAGCGGGCGAACGGGCCGGTCGTCGGGATCGGCGGCGATCAGGGCGGCATTGTTCCAGAGCGGCTTGCCGTCCTTGCGCCAATAGAGCGAAAAACCCCAACGCGGCAGGCTTTCGCCCGGATACCATTTGCCCTGGCCGTGGTGGAGCAGCGCGCCCGGGGCAAAGCGATCCCGCAGGTCGCGGATCAGCTTGTCGGCGAATTTGGCCTTGGTGGGGCCGACTGCTTCCCCGTTCCATTCCGGCGCTTCCGGGTCGCTGGCCGCGACGAAGGTCGGCTCTCCGCCCATGGTCAGCCGCATGTCCTGCGCCTGGAGATCGGCGTCGACCCTGTCGCCCAAGGCAAGCAGGGCCTCCCAGCGCTCGTCGGTGAAGGGCTTGGTGATCCGCACGGCCTCGCGCACGCGGTCCACCCGCATCTCGAAATGGAAATCGACCTCGGCCGGTTCGGCCACGCCGCTGATCGGCGCCGCGGAACGGTAATGCGGGGTTGCCGCCACCGGAATATGGCCTTCTCCCGCGAACAGGCCCGAGGTGGGATCGAGCCCGATCCAGCCCGCGCCGGGAACGTAGACTTCGGCCCACGCATGAAGATCGGTGAAATCGGCTTCCGGGCCTTTCGGCCCTTCCACCGGCTCCACATCGGCCTTCATCTGGATCAGATAGCCGGAAACGAAACGGGCCGCATAGCCCAGGCGGCGCAGCAGGTTGACCAGAAGCCAGCCGCTGTCCCGGCATGATCCCGTGCCGAGGCTGAGGGTTTCCTCCGGCGTCTGCACGCCGGGTTCCATCCGCACGACGTAGCCGATCCGCTGTTCCAGCGTCTGATTGATCGCCACCAGGAAATCTATGGTTCGTCCGCGCCAGGGCGAAAATTCCGCCGCCAAAGCCTCGAACAGGGGCCCGGCAGGCGCGGCCTCGAAATAGGCGGACAGTTCCTCGCGCAGTTCCGCGTCGTAGCTGAAGGGAACTTCTTCGGCATTCTCCTCCACGAAGAAATCGAACGGATTTATCACCGTAAGGTCGGCGATCAGATCGACTTCGATGGAGAAGTGATCCACCCGCTCCGGGAACACGATCCGCGCCAGCCAATTGCCATGCGGGTCCTGCTGCCAGTTCAGGAAATGGCCGGCCGGCTCGATCTTGAGGGAGTAATTGGGAATGGCCGTGCGTGTGTGGGGGGCGGGGCGCAGCCTGACCACCTGGGGGCCAAGCTGAACCGGCCTGTTATAGCGATAACGTGTGAGGTGATTCAGCGCCGCCCGTATCATGCGGGCATTAGACGCCTTTGAATGTTGCATTGCAACAAAAAGACGCCCAATGCTGGCAGTCCGCCGAGGGAGCAGGAATTTTTCCGTATCCCTATGCTCCGCTGGCGCCCGGCCCGATGCCGGGATCGTGTCACCGTTTCATAACGGGCGTGAACTACCGTAACCGAGGGTCGGGCTTGCATAAGCCGATGCAGGCTCGGCTTGCGAATTGAACTTTGCGCTGGCAAGGAAGCCGCATGATACATAGTCGGATTATCGCGCTTAACGGCATCCATAACTTTCGGGATTACGGCGGTTACGGGACTGCGGATGGCGGAAAACTACGCAGCGGGCTGCTGTTCCGTTCGGGCCAGCACGCCCGCGCGACAGACGATGATCTCGGCACCATCGGCAGCATTCCCTTCTCGACCGTGATCGATCTGCGCGGCGGTTCGGAACGGGAGACATATCCGTGCCGGCGCGCGGCGGGCTTCGCGGCCGAAGTGTTTTTCGACCCGCGCGAGAGCGCTTCGCTGCCGCCGCATCTGCAGGGCGATCTGGCCTCGCTGGATGAGCCGCAGATGCAGGAACGGATGATCGTCACCTATCGCGGCCTTCCTTTCCGGCCGAGCATCTTTTCAATGCTGGAAACCTATTTCGACGCGCTTTCCCGCAGCGAAGGCGCAAGCCTGATCCACTGTTTCGCAGGCAAGGACCGCACAGGCGTGGCGGTGGCCCTGTTCCACACCCTTATGGGCGTTCATCCCGACGATGTGATGCGGGACTACCTTCTGACGAACGAAGCCAGCGATCGCGCCAGGCATATGCAGGAAATAGGGGAGTTCATGCAGGAGCGCTGGGGCGAGATGAGCGAATCCGCGCTTTATGTGCTGAGCGGCGTCTATCCGGAGTGGCTGGACGCGGCATTCGATTCGATCAAGGAGCGCTATGGCTCGCTGGACACGTTCTTCCGGGAAGGCCTGAAGGTGGATTCGGCGAAGCGGGAGGCGATTGCCGCCCGGGTTCTGGAAGGCTGAATCCCCGCCTCCGTTACAGGAAGCCGCGCAATTCCTTCATGAACAGGTCGAACTGGTCATGATGGAGCCAGTGGCCGGCATTTTCGAATTCCACGACCCTTGCATCCTGGAAATGCGCGGCGCGGCCATCCTCTATCGGGCTGGAGAAGAAACTGTCCTTGCCCCAGAGCAGCAGCACCGGGCAGGTGACTGCTTCCCATAGTTCGACCACATCCTCCTTCGGCAGGTCGGACAGGGTCCAGACGTTCAGATAGGGATCGAACTTCCAGCTCCAGGTGCCGTCCTCGTTCCGGCTGGCGCCTTGAATGGTCAAGTGACGGGCCTGCTCGTCCGAAAGGTGGCCGTTCTCTTCCTTCATGCGCTCATAGGCTTCCCGCAGCGTCTTGTAGCGCCGCGGCGAACGGCCCGCGGATTTGCGCGTATCGGCGATCCATTTGCGGAAGCGGTCCGGAAAGGGGTCCAGATCGTTGCCATGCTTGCGCGAGAAGCCCAGCCCTTCGATATTCACCAGCTTGCGGACCTTTTCCGGGTAAAGGCCGGTGAACCGGGTAGCGATATTGCCGCCCAGCGAATGGGCTACGATCGTCACCTGATCGTAGCCCAGGGTTTCCACCAGCTGCGCGAAATCATAGACGAAGGCGTTGAGGTCGTAATCGCCGTCCGAAACCCATTCGCTGTCGCCATGGCCGCGCAAATCGGGGCAAATGACGTGCCAGTCGTCGCGAAGTTCCTCGGCCACCCAGTCCCAGCTCCGGCAATGGTCGCGTCCGCCGTGCTGGAGGATCAGCGGCGGCGCATCGGGATTGCCCCAATCCACATAGTTGAGCCGTAGGCGCTGGGAGATGAAGCTGTGCGAAGTGGGGCCGAAGAATTGCATGGGATGTGGCTTTGCGCGGATCGTCCGCCTCCGTCAATCCATGGCGCGAAGGCCAGCTTGATACCGCAAAAGCAGGATCATCGCGTGGCGGGCTGGCAATCCGCTCCGCGCCCGCCTATCTCGCCTTTCCGGAGGAATTCATGGCGACTCATACTACTCGGATGCTAATCATCGGTTCCGGCCCTGCCGGCCTTTCGGCGGCAATCTATGGCGCGCGCGCCGGCATGGAGCCGATCGTGGTGCAGGGCCTGCAGCCCGGCGGCCAGCTTACGATCACTACCGATGTGGAGAATTATCCGGGTTTTCGCGATGTCATCCAGGGTCCGTGGCTGATGCAGGAAATGCAGGCGCAGGCGGAGCATGTCGGCACGCGGATGATGTGGGACACCATCGTCGATGTGGATATTGCCAGCGGTTCTCCGTTCCGGGCGGTGGGCGACAGTGGCGACGAATATATCGGCGATACGCTGGTGATCGCGACGGGCGCGCAGGCGAAATGGCTGGGCGTGCCGGGCGAGCAGGAATTGTCCGGCAAGGGCGTCTCGGCCTGCGCCACCTGCGACGGCTTCTTCTATCGCGGCAAGAAGGTGGCGGTGATCGGCGGCGGCAATACCGCCGTGGAAGAAGCGCTCTATCTTACCAACCACAGCGAGGATGTGACCCTGATCCATCGCCGCGACGAGTTGCGCGCCGAGAAGATCCTCCAGGATCGGCTGTTCGCCCATCCCAGGATCACGGTCATCTGGAACAAGGCGGTGGACCGCTTCATCGGCGATCCCGCGTCGGGCGGGCTTACCGGGCTGGCCTTGCGGGATACCGTCACCGGCGAAATGAGCGAGTTCGCCACGGAAGGGGCCTTCGTGGCGATTGGCCATGCACCTTCCACCGAACTGTTCAAGGGCAAGCTCGAAACCGATGAATCCGGCTATCTGGTGGTCGAGGCAGGCACGCCGAAAACCGCCGTTCCCGGCGTATTCGCCTGCGGCGACGTGATGGACCACACCTATCGGCAGGCGGTCACCGCCGCCGGCACGGGCTGCATGGCCGCGCTCGACGCGGAGCGCTTCCTGGCATCGCTCGATTTCGCGCGCAACCAGCAGAAGAAGGAAGCGGCGGCATCGGCCTGAGCCGCCGCTTTCCGAAGGTCCGGCGTCAGAACACCGCCTTTGCGGTGAGCGTGATCAGCGCCATCAGCACCAGGCTGGAAAGCGCGAACAGCGCGAACCGGACCATCACCTTGTTGATGGTGGCCTGCACCAGCGAGTGCAGCACCCGCAGCGCGACATAGGCCCAGCCTAGGCTGGCGGCGATGCCGTCCCCGGCTCCGACGATGGCGAGGGTTATAGCCACTGCATAGAATACCGTAGGTGCTTCATGCAGATGATTGTAGTTATGGGCTTTCCACTGGACGCTTGGCGGCAGCAGCTCGTCGAGCTTGGCGACGGTGAGGCGAGCTTCCTCTTCGGGTGACAGCTTGATCTTTCCGAAGGCGGGCAAGCGGGTGAAATACATCCACCACCACATCACCATGGTCCAGATCGCAAGAGCGGCGACCGGCTGCAGAATGGTCATTCCTAGCATTGTCCTCTCCCCTTTTCAGGAGGCGCGATAATGCCTGCGCTGGCCCGCCGCACAAGCTGGAATTTCCGGGGCGTGGCCCGATTAAGGGGATGAGCGGCTAAACTTTGGGGCGGATCAGGGTGACGCAGCTGTAGTAATCGAGCGGCGCCCGCTGCACGGCGCATTGCCAGCCCATCTGGCCGGCAATGGTTTCGCAAAAGCCGATGAGTTCCAGGCGCGGCGATACATGAAAATGCCGAAGCCATGCATTCAGCGCGGCGCGTAGCGGCAGCGGCAAGCCGGCGAGATTGCCGAAATCCACGATATGAAGCGATCCGCCCGGAGCAAGCGCGGCAGCCGAGCACTTGATGGCTGCTTGCCAATCCGGGATCATGGAAAGCGCGAAGGAAAGGACCACCCGATCGAACCCGGCCCGGTCGAACAGGGCGACGGGGTCGAATGCGGTGGCATCGCCAAATTGCAGGATTGCCCGTTCGCCGAGCTTGGCCCGAGCGCTTTTCAGCATCTCATGGGAAATATCCAGCCCGTGCAATTGGGTGCCGGGCCAGCGGCGCCCGATCAGGGCGAGGTTGCGGCCGGTTCCGCAGCCGATCTCCAATATCGTCTGCCCCGACCGGCAATCCAGATCCTCGATCAGGGAATCGCGGCCGAAGAGGAAGAATTTGCGTGTGGCGTCGTAGATATGGCGCTGGCCGCGATAAACCGAATCCATCAGCGCCCCGTGTCCGGGCATCGCCGTTGTGCCGTCGGTCATCCGCGCAGCTCGTAAAGATGGAGGCCGCCATAGATGGATGACCGGTCGCGCAGGGTCAGCGCGCGAGACTGCTCTTCCGCATAGTGCCAGCGGGACAGGATCTGCTCCGGAACCCGGCCCGGCAGCAGCGAGGATTCGGCCGCCGTGCGAAAGACCACGCGCGCATTCTTGCGGGCGGTGCGCAGGATTTCCGTCCAGAGACGGTTCAGTTGCGCGTCGGTCATCCAGTCCTGCGCATCGAGCAGCACGTAACGATCCAGGCTTTCGTCGGGCTGGGCAGCGAGCTGGTTGGCGATGTTGGCGTGGCGGATATCCAGCCTTCCGATCCGCTGGCGCAGCAGGGCGAAATTGGCTTCCTGCAGATAGGGGGGCAGGGGGCGGGCGGGGCTGCGGCCATAGCCACGGGAGAAGGCTTGCCAGGCGAAGTAATTGTCGTTCACCGGGAAATGGCAGGCCAGCTTTTCCAGCCGCTTGCGCAGCACTATCGCCATCCGTTCGTCGCCGGCCAGTGCTGTATATTGGGCGGGCGGAATGCCCAGCCCGAACAGCGATACCGGCTGATCGGTCAGCCAGCGGATGAAGCGCCGCTCGAATATCGGCGCGAACTTCTCCTCGAAGATCCGCCGCTGCTCATCGGTGGTGGGCGCTTCCAGTATTTCGCGCGGATCGATGCGGTAGAGGCGCGCCAGAAGATGGGCGAGGCCGATAAAGCCCCCCAGCAGCCCGCGCTTGTAGATTCCCTGGGAGAAGCCCGCGATCCGCCGTCGTCCCACCAGGTCGCGGCCTTCCCAGTAACGCTGGGTGGCCTGATCGAGTTGTGGAGCGAGGTAGCGGCGATAGGCCGCGATATTGGCCGGGCTGTCCGCCTCGGCGAAGAAGCGGCTGAAATGCTCATAATCCGGCAGGTGCTTGATCGCGGCGATCTTGAGCCGGTTGAGCGCCACATGCGCCGTGTTGAGATCGACGGCGATTACCTGGCGGGGGTCTGCAATGAGATAGGACAGTGCGTTGCAGCCGCCGCTGGCGATGGTGATGATGCGGCAATCGGGCGTTATCGCCATCGCATCCATATCGACCACCGGATCTTCCCAGATCTGCGCGTAAACCAGGCCTTTGAAGGCGAAGGCGAAGGCCTTGTCGAGCAGGCGCGCGGCGGGATTGTGTCCATTGCGGACGACGGCGTGACTTATCAGTTCTTCGGCGGGTTTAGCCATGTGACATTCGACCCCAGCTGGAGGGCGGGTGCCCTGCGCATAGTTTCCGCCACGATTGTGACTGTGCGGTGACGACAGGGCGCATTCCCTGATTTCCGCGGGCCGGCGCCGTTTGCGATGCCGGATGAGTTGAGATGTCTTAAACCCGACCTATATGCGTGCGCTCTGCACGCTCCGGAGGAGATCAAGGTGAGCAAGGTTCTGGTGATTGGCGCTGGCGGGGTGAGTTCCGTCGCGGTGCATAAAATGGCGATGAATTCCGGCATTTTCAGCCATGTCAGCTTGGCTAGCCGCACCCAATCCAAATGCGATGCGATTGCCGAATCGGTGAAGCAACGCACCGGCGTTCTGATCGATACCTATGCTCTCGACGCGGAAGACGTGCCCGCCACCATCGCGCTGATCGAGAAGATCCAGCCTAAGCTGGTGGTCAATCTGGCGCTGCCTTATCAGGATCTGGCGATCATGGACGCCTGCCTCGCCACCGGCGTCGATTACCTCGATACCGCCAATTACGAGCCGAAGGACGAGGCCAAATTCGAATACAAGTGGCAATGGGCCTATCACGAGCGCTTCAGGGAGAAGGGCATCATGGCCCTGCTCGGCAGCGGGTTCGACCCGGGCGTGACCAGCGTGTTCGCCATGTGGCTCAAGAAGCACAAGCTCAAGACTATCCGCCGGCTCGACATTCTCGATTGCAACGGCGGCGATCATGGCCAGGCCTTCGCCACCAATTTCAATCCGGAGATCAATATCCGCGAAGTCACCGCGCCCGCTCGCCACTGGGAGAACGGCGCGTTCGTCGAAACGCCCGCGATGAGCGTGAGGCAGAGCTTCGACTTCGAAGGCGTCGGCCCCAAGAACATGTATCTGATGTATCACGAGGAGTTGGAAAGCCTCGCGCGGTTCATTCCCGAGATGGAGCGGGCGCGGTTCTGGATGACCTTCGGCGACGAATACATCAAGCATCTGACCGTGCTGCAGAATGTTGGCATGACCCGGATCGATCCGGTGGTCTACGAAGGCAAGGAAATCATCCCGCTGCAGTTCCTCAAGGCCGTGCTGCCTGAGCCGTCGAGCCTTGGCCCGACGACGAAGGGCAAGACCAACATCGGCGATATCGCCACTGGCGAGGTGCTGGATGGTTCGGGCGAGAAGACCTTCTACGTCAGGAACATTTGCGACCATGAGGCCGCCTATGAGGAAACCGGCAACCAGGCGGTAAGCTATACCACCGGCGTTCCGGCGATGATCGGCGCGGCGATGCTGCTGACGGGCGCATGGCGCGGGGAAGGCGTGTTCAACATGGAAGAGTTCGATCCCGATCCCTTCATGGACATGCTGAACCGGCATGGGCTGCCGTGGACCGTGGAGGAACTGCCCGGACCACTGGACTTCTGAGAGCACGATGGGCTGGAACGCGATCGCGCCGGTCGGGTTGCTGGCTGGCTCCAACCTGCTGATGAACCTGGCCTGGTACGGCCATCTCAAGGCGCCTCAGAAAGCCTTGTGGATCGCTGTCCTCGCAAGCTGGGGCATCGCCTTCTTCGAATATTGCCTGGCCGTTCCCGCCAACCGGATCGGTGTGCGAGCCTATTCGCTGGCTGAACTGAAGACGCTGCAGGAATTGTTTTCACTGCTCGGCTTCATCGTGGTGGCCTGGGCCTTGTTCGGGCAAAAGCCGGGAATCAGCCAGATCGTCGGCTTCGCCTTGATTGCGGCCGGCGCCTATTTCGTCTTCAAGGCGCCGTTGGGATAAGGATCGGAATCATGGAAACGAGAGCCGGCGATCCCGGAGCCTTCGCGCATTTCGACCTGCATCGGGTGGACAGCCCATCCTTCGTGGTGGACGTGGCGAAGCTGCGCGAAAACCTGCGCATCCTTGCCGATATTCGCGACCGCGCGGGGATCAAGGTGCTTGCCGCGCTCAAGGCTTTCTCGATGTGGAGCGTGGCTCCGGTGATCGGCGAATATCTCGACGGGGTCTGCACTTCAGGGCTGTGGGAGGCCTTGCTGGCGGCCGAGCATTACGATGGGGAGATCGCAACCTACTGCGCCGCCTACAAGCCGGAGGACATGGAGGAGATCTGCCGCCTGTCCGACCATGTGATCTTCAACACGCCCATGCAGATCGAGCGCTTCTCGGAGATGCTGGACCTGTCCCGGGCGCGGGGGAACGATTTCGATATAGGACTGCGAATCAATCCGCTGAATCCGGAAGGTGAAGTCGCGCGTTACGATCCCTGCGCGCCGTTCTCGCGCCTGGGCTTTCCGGTCGATCAATTGACGGAGGAGCATGTCGCGCTGGTCGACGGGCTGCATTTCCATTCCCTGTGCGAGCAGGACCTGGAGCCGCTGAAACGCACCTGGGACAAGCTGTTCGACCATATCGAGCCCTATTTCGAGCAGCTCAAATGGCTCAATTTCGGCGGCGGGCATCACATCACCCGGGCCGATTACCAGCGCGACGAGCTGGTGGAATTCCTGATCGACGTGCGGGACGATACCGGCTGCGAGATCTATCTCGAGCCGGGGGAAGCCGTTGCGCTCGACGCCGGCATTCTGGTGGGCAGCATCCTCGATTCGCACAGGAACGGGATGCCGCTCGCCATCACCGATATCTCCGCCACCTGCCATATGCCCGATGTGCTCGAGGCGCCCTATCGGCCGGCCATGCTGCACGAAGGGGAAGAAGGGGAGCCGATCCGGCTCGGCGGCCCGTCCTGCCTGGCGGGGGACGTGATCGGCGATTACCGGCTGCCGGTTCCGCCACGACCCGGCGAGCGAATCGCCTTCCTCGACCAGGCGCATTATTCCATGGTCAAAACGACCACCTTCAATGGCGTGCCGCTTCCTTCCATCTGGCTCTGGGACAGCGAGACCGATGCGCTCGAACGTGTAAAAACATTCGGTTACGCCGATTTTCGCGACCGGCTGAGTTGAGTTTGCGACAGTGTGGGACTGTCACAAAAATTTCATTTGAGATTAAGGGGAGAGGTCTTATAGGACCCCTCCGCTGCCCCAAGGGGACTTCCTAACCGCAAGGCAGCCTTGTTCGAAACTAACCGTTTTGGGGGTCCCTTGAGTTGTACATCTATCCTGACGCATCGGCTGTAGTTCGCGACCTTTCGCCGGACGAACCCGTCATTATCAATCGCCCGCATGCCGCGGCGCGAGCAGCGCGTTTCTTCTCGCGGAAGTTTCCGGGCAAGTCGCTGTATGCGGTGAAGGCCAACCCTTCGCCGGAGCTGCTGCGCGTGCTGTGGGATTCCGGAATCACGCATTACGACGTGGCCTCGATCGCCGAGGTACGGCTGGTGCGCGAAGTACTGCCGGATGCGACGCTGTGCTTCATGCATCCGGTCAAGTCGCCGGCCGCTATCCGCGAAGCCTATCACCAGCATGGCGTGCGCGTGTTCAGCCTCGACACGCTGGAGGAACTGGACAAGATCGTGGCGGCCACCGACCGGGCGACCGATCTGCGCCTCTGCGTGCGTCTGCGCGTATCGTCGGAATTCGCCGAGCTCAGCCTGGCCTCCAAGTTCGGCGTCGATCTCGCCGATGCGGCGCCGCTGCTGCAGGCCACTCGCCAGGTGGCGGACTGGCTGGGCATATGCTTCCATGTCGGCAGCCAGGCGATGACTCCCTTCGCCTATGTGCAGGCGCTGGAGCGGGTGCGCGCGGCGATCGTCGATGCGTCGGTCACGGTCGATATCATCGATGTCGGCGGGGGCTTTCCCAGCATCTATCCGGGCATGGAGCCGCCGCCGCTGGAGGATTACTTCGGCGTGATCCATCGCGCCTCTGAATCGCTGCCGATTTCCTATTCGGCGGAGCTGTGGTGCGAACCGGGCCGGGCGCTGTGCGCGGAATACAACTCGCTGATCGTCCGCGTGGAGAAGCGGCGCGGCGATGAACTCTACATCAATGACGGCGCTTATGGCGCGCTGTTCGACGCCGCGCATGTCGGCTGGCGTTTCCCCGTGGCTGCGTTGGACGAGGAGCGTTCCAACGGGCTGGAGGAATTCGCCTTCTACGGGCCGACCTGCGACGATGCCGACTATATGAAGGGGCCGTTCCTGCTGCCCGCCGACATCAAGCCGGGCGATTACATCGAGATCGGCATGCTGGGCGCCTATGGCGCGGCGATGAAGACCGGGTTCAACGGCTTCGGGCGGGCGCTCGCGGTCAATGTCGCGGACGAGCCGATGGCCAGTCTCTATCGCGGCGATCGCGCCGATCCGCGCCAAAGCGACAATGTGGTGAGCCTTCGCTGACCATAACGGGAGCCTTGCGGCAATCGCAGGGCTCCCGCTCATGCCTCGCCTGCATTTTTCCCCTATGGCGGGGCCTATGCCCTGCCGGGGCGGCCCTAGCTGGCTACCCGGCAATATCCGGCGAAACAGGTCAGGATGGCGGGATGGAGGGCGGCATGGAATTCCACCCCGGCGTGATCGCCGTTGGTCCATTTGACGATGGCTTCCAGCGGGCCGACCGGCCCCAGCGAAATCTGCACGGCTTCACCGGCCGCCAGCTCGTTGTATGGATTGCCGAGGCGGCAGCCATTGGCCGAGATCTGCGAGATATAGACATCCCGCACCGGCCCTCCGGCAAGCTCGTAACTGCCCGCCACTTCGGCGAACAACCGGCTTTCCTTCCTGCGCTCCATACCGAACTCTCCCGTGGCGGCACGGCGATATGCTTATCCGATCAGGGTTAAGGCCGGTTTAAGCCTTGGGGTGAACACTACGGAAGGGATGTTCCGGCCTTCCGAAGCGCGATGACATCGGGCAGGAAACGCCTTACAGCCGCGCCATGCCCTATGTTTACCTGATGATCGCCATCCTCGCCGAAGTGGCGGCAACCACTGCCCTGAAGGAATCGAACGGCTTCACGAGGCTCACTCCCGGGCTGATAACGCTGACCGGCTATGCGGTGGCGTTCTACTTCCTTTCGCTGACCCTGCGGCACGTGCCGACCGGCGTCGCCTACGCCATCTGGTCCGGGGTCGGCATCGTGCTCATCACGGCCGCCGCCTGGCTGTTCCATGGCCAGAAGCTGGATGCGCCGGCGCTGGTCGGCATGGGGCTGATTATCGCCGGCGTGATCGTGATGAACTGCTTTTCCAGGGCCAGCGCGCATTGAGGCGCGCCGATGCGGATTCCCTCCGCACTGCTGCCTCGCCGCCATCGACCAGACCTCAGAAGCCGATCGGGATGGCCTGCCCGGTGCGATCGCCCGCTTCGGGCGCGGCGAGCGAGAGGATCGCTCCGGCCACCTGCTCGTAGCTGACCCAGTCGGCCGGATCGGCATCGGGCATCATCTGGCGGTTGCGGGGTGAATCGATGATGGTGGGGAGCACGATATTCACCGTGACGCCGCTTTCGGCCAACTCGGCCGCCGCCGCTTCCGTCATTCGCGCAAGGGCGGATTTCGACGCGCTCGCCGCGCCGACGAAGGGCGCGCCTTGCCCGCCCAGCGCCGCGCCGACATTGACGATCCGGCCCGATCCCGATGCGACCAGCGCCGGAATCGCGGCCTGCGAGGCGGCAACGGCGGGCACCACATTCGCGGCATAGAGCCTGGCCCAATCCTCGACATTGCCGTCCTGAACGGAGCCGATGGTGAAATCGCCCGTGGCATTGACCAGCACGTCGAGGCCGCCCAGCTGCTCGACCACCAGATCGACGGCCTTGCGCGCTTCCTCCGGCCTGCCGGTGTCAATTCCTTCGAGCCGCAGGGCCGGGAAGCCGGTGTCCTGGGCGCGGGAGCGGCCCACCAGCGCGACCTTGTATCCGGCATCGGCCGCCAGCGCGCCCAGCCTTGTGCCAAGGCCGCCGAAGCCGCCGGTTATCAGCATCACTCTCGCACTCATTGCAACACCTCGAAAAAGCCTGATCCGGCGGAATCCTAATGGCCGAGTTTCAGGCGGGGAAGATAGGCACCTCGCGGTGCCTGCGGATTTGCGCGGCACGGTTGCGGCGAAGCAGGGGGTTTCGGTATGGTCGCCCCATGCAAGGCGGAAATTTCCAGGACGGCATCATGCCGCATGGGGGCAAGGGCAATGCGCTCGGCCCGCCCGAGCCGTTGAGCGAGACTTGCAGCTCCCGCCGGTTCATCGAGCTGATCGGCAACAAATGGGTCCTGCTCATCCTCATCGCGCTGCGCCACGGGCCGCGGCGCAACGGCGCGCTGAAACGCGAGATCGAGGGAATCTCGCAAAAGGTGCTGACGCAGGTGCTGCGCCGGCTCGAAGCGAACGGGCTGGTCCAGCGCAGGGATCTCGAAACCTCGCCGCCGCATGTAGAATATTCGCTGACGGAGTTGGGGCGTTCCCTGGAAAGCGTGATGCATCGGCTCGACGACTGGTTCGCCGATCATTTGCTGTCGTTCTCGGCCGGCCTGGAAAATGATGGTTCTTCCGGGGCCAAGCCTGTCACGCGCCAGGGATAGCCGCCCGGCCGGTTCCGGTTCCACTTGCTTTGAAATCGCTCCAGACTCGCTCCAGTTCTGGTTGAACCGGAACGAGTTTGGAATTTGCCTGTTTTCCGTGATTTCCGAGTCAGCAAGTGATTCCACTTGCTTCGAAATCACTCTAGGGCGCTCGGAATGACCGACCGTTCCAGCCCTCGCTCCGCGCTCCGCGCCTTCCTGGCCAGCGAAGCCGCCGGCGGCATCATCCTGATGGGGGCCGCAGCGCTTGCGATGATTGTCGCGAATTCGCCGCTCAGCGCGCTCTATCGCGATCTGCTCCATCTGCCCGTCAGCCCGGCCTTGACTGAAAAGCTCGGCCCGATGACGGCCCATTTGTGGATCAACGACGGGCTGATGGCGGTGTTCTTCCTGTTCGTGGGGCTGGAGATCAAGCGCGAACTGGTCGATGGCCGCCTTGCGACCTGGCAACAGCGCCGCTTGCCGCTGGTCGCCGCCCTTGCCGGAATGGCGTTTCCCGCCGTCATCTACCTGCTGCTGGCCGGGGGAGATCCCGTGCTGGCCAGGGGATGGGCGATCCCGGCGGCGACCGACATCGCCTTTGCCATCGGCGTGCTGGCCCTGCTGGGGCGCCGGGCGCCGACCTCGCTCAAGCTGTTCCTGGTGACGGTCGCCATAGTCGACGATATGGGCGCGGTCGCGATCATCGCGGTGTTCTACACCGCCAGCCTTTCCCTTCCGGCGCTGGCCGCCGCCGCCGCCGTCCTGGCCGCGATGTTCCTGCTCAACCGGCTGGGGGTGCGCGCGCTGGCGGTCTATCTGATCCTCTTCGCCCTGCTGTGGTATGCGGTGCTGCTGTCGGGCGTTCATGCCACCATTGCCGGCGTGCTTGCCGCCTTCGCCGTGCCGATCATTCCCACGCCGGGCGATCCGGATTCGCCGGAATCCCCGCTGCACAGGCTGGAGCATCTGCTCGATGCTCCGGTCGCCTTTTTCATCGTGCCGCTGTTCGGCTTTGCCAATGCCGGGGTGGCGCTGGCGGGCTTGGCTCCCGGTGATATTCTGGCGCCGATGCCGGTCGGGATCGCCGCCGGGCTGTTCCTCGGCAAGCAGTTCGGCATTTTCTCGGCGGTGTGGCTTGCGGCCCGGTCCGGCTTCGCGGCGAAGCCGCGCGGCGCCACCTGGCTGCAGATCTATGCGGTGGCGGTGATCTGCGGGATCGGCTTCACCATGAGCCTGTTCATCGGCGGACTTGCCTTTGGCGATCCGAAACTGGTGGAAGAGGCGAAGCTGGGCACGCTGGCCGGCTCGCTGGTCGCGGCCCTGACCGGCTATGCCCTGCTGCGCTTCGCTCCGCTGCATCCGGAGCATGACCGCGAGGAAGCGATTCAGGCGCGCGAAATCACGCGGGACGGGGATGTGCGCTAGGCTTTGAGAACCCAGACCCCATTCGTCATCGCCGCCCTTCGACTGGCTCAGGATAAACTGCCCTTCGGGCAATCGGGCATCTCTCCCGGCAGGGCGCCACATCATCGAGAGAGATGCCAGCCTTCGCTGGCATGACGATGAATGCGGAATAGGGTGGGCCAGTTGACGCAAAACGTGGGAAATGTGCATTTCCCTTTCAGCCAGCCTCATGCCCATAAGTCGTGCCGCCGCAATGCCCGGTCGTAGGAAGCCAGCAGGCTGAGCAGCGCGGAAGTGCTGGGCTTGCGCCATGCTGCCAGGAAACGGCCCCGCCGCATCCGCACCACGAACCCGCCTTCCATGGCGAGCATCCAGCGCTCATCCAGTGTGACCTTTCGCCGGGGCGCTTCCCCGCCGCCGCGGATGGTCATCACCGCATCCCAGGCATGGGCGAAGCTGCCCGCGCCTTCCCGGCGGCGCAGGCGATAGGCAGTCTCGCGCGCCATGCCGAGCTTGGCCGCGGCCTTGGCGACGCAGCCGGTCTGGGCCAGCCAGCCGAGGAAGCGGGCCTGCCGCTCGGGCGTCCAGCCGTCGCGCCGCGCGCGCAACGGAACCGGGGTGAAGCAGGGAACCCGTCTATAAGCGGGCCAGCGGGCGGGGCGATGTCGTCTGCGTCTCATCCAGCAGGATAAGCCAGATTTCAGGCATGTAGGAAAGGTGGAACGCCCACCACCTGAACTGCGTCATGCCAGCGGAAGCTGGCATCTCGGGCGGCTAGGTGGTGCTTTGCCCACAGCGATCCCAGCTTTCGCTGGGATGAGGATGGGGGTTAATGTCTGTAAGGGGGTGGTTAGCTGCCAGTTTCCTCGCGGTGAAAATATCGGGCGTCGGTGAACGTAGGCAGGGTTTTCGGGGTAGTAAGATTGTATGCTTCGAGCACAAAGAATCTAGCCTCTCCAGAGCCGTCTTGGAAATTCCAGATGTCAAGTTTTGCATCGACAACCCTACGTCCAGATGCATGGATCAGCGAGGAATGCTTGGCTGCTCCAATCACATGCTCGGCGGTTTCACGGGACAAGAATGCATTAAGTGCGTAATCACAGCCCGGATTTATTGCATGAATGCTACCGTTAGTCCCGCGTGCAGAATAATGATCGGGCACGAGTAGGATCACTGAAATCGTTTGCATACCCGATTCGAGCCCAGCGATTTGTTCCGTGCAATAACTACGGCCATTTTCCTTGGCCTCACAGGCAGTCAACAGAAGGGCTGTAAATACCAAAAGAACTGACGGTGGTCTCATTCTTGGAGCTTGCGCGATATTCCGCACGACCGCAATTGGCTCGTTAGCAGACGTTCTCAACCATGCCCCATATACCTTCCTCGTCATTCCCGCGAACGCGGGAATCCAGGGCGAGTTGGGGTGGAACTGACTGGCTCCCCGTTTGCACGGGGATGACGAAAAAACAGAATGACGACGCGGGGAGCCGCCCTCAGGCCGCGAGCTTCAGCTCCAGCCGGTCCCAGATTTCCACCAGCGCGTCGGTCAGTTCGCGCATCATCTTTTCATTGTGGGCCGGCCCCGGCGTGAAGCGCAGCCGCTCCGTGCCGCGCGGGACGGTGGGAAAATTGATCGGCTGCACATAGACGCCATATTCGGCCAGCAGGATGTCGCTGATCTTCTTGGCGCGCACCGGATCGCCCACCATCAGTGGCACGATATGGGTGGTGGAATCCATCACCGGCAGCCCGGCGTCGCGGAACATCTGCTTGAGCGAGGCGGCGGCGGCCTGCTGGCCATCCCGCTCGACGCTGGAGGATTTGAGGTGCCGCACGCTGGCGAGCACGCCCGCGACCAGCACCGGGCTGAGCGAGGTGGTGAAGATGAAGCCGGGCGCGTAGGACCGGATGCAGTCGATGATGCGGGAATCGGTGGCGATATAGCCGCCCATCACGCCGAACGCCTTGCCCAGCGTGCCTTCGATGATGTCGATCCGGTGCGCCGCTTCGTCCCGGTCGGTGATGCCGCCGCCGCGCGGGCCATACATGCCCACCGCGTGAACCTCGTCGATATAGGTCAGCGCGTTGTATTTGTCCGCCAGGTCGCAGATTGCGTGGATCGGCGCGACGTCGCCGTCCATCGAATAGACGCTTTCGAAGGCGATCAGCTTGGGAATGGCGGGATCTTCCGCCGCCAGCAGCTCTTCCAGATGGGCCATGTCGTTATGGCGCCACACCCGCTTCTCGCAGCCGGAATTGCGGATTCCGGCGATCATGCTGGCGTGGTTCAGCTCGTCCGAGAAGATGATGCAGCCCGGCAGCAGCTTGGCCAGGGTGGAGAGCGTGGCGTCGTTGGAGACATAGCCGCTGGTGAACAGCAGCGCGCCTTCCTTGCCGTGGAGATCGGCCAGCTCGCGCTCCAGCTCGATATGGTAGTGGGTGTTGCCGCCGATGTTGCGGGTGCCGCCGGAGCCGGCGCCGACATCGTGCAGCGCCTCTTCCATGGCGTTGATGACCTTGGGGTGCTGGCCCATGGCGAGGTAATCGTTGGAGCACCACACGGTGATCGGCTTCGGGCCGTTATGGCCGGCAAAACACCGCGCGTTGGGGTAGGCGCCCTTGTTGCGGAGAATGTCGATGAACACGCGATAGCGGCCTTCCGAATGGAGCCGTTCGATTGCCTGGTCAAAAATGTGTTCGTAGTTCAACGGATTGTCCGCCCATGTCGCCGCCTGGAGATCATTCCCCGCTCGATGCGGCTGCCAATTTCCAGCCCCTTACCTAATCGTGGGCTCCTTATCCACATCTTTGTCGAAGAGATTTGATCTGGATCAGAAGATGGCATGATCGGTCAGCCCGTATCCGGCCAACGCCGGGGCGAGCAGGGCTAGATCCTCGCCATTGGCGGTGAATACCGCGAAATCCTCTTTCTCGCGGACGAAGTCCTGCCCCTGCGTGAGAAAGGCGATCCGCCGGGCGATGCCCGCCGCGCCGTCCACGAAGCGAATATCCGGGCCGAGGGCCTTGGCCAGCTCTTCCTGGACCAGCGGGAAATGGGTGCAGGCCAGCACCACGGTGTCGATCCGCTCCCCATCCGGTTGCGCCCGCAGCCCGCGCGCCGCGGCGGCATAGATTTCCGGGTCGGCTTCCTCGCCGCGAAGCCTGGCTTCCGCCGCCCCGACCAGATCGGGTGCGGCGTGGCGGATCAGCCGTTTTCCCTGCGCGAATTCGGTTTCCAGATTGTCGACATAGGCCTGGCGGATGGTGGCGGAGGTGCCGAGCAGCCCGATCACCCCTGTGTGCGTCAGGGCGGCGGCGGGCTTGATCGCGGGCACCGTTCCGACGACCGGAAGCTCCAGCACTTCGCGCACCATGCCGAGCGCGATGGTCGAGGCGGTGTTGCAGGCGATGCAGGCGAGGCGGGGGCCGAACCGTTCGGTCATCCGGCCCAGCAAGCCGGCGACGCGCGCCGCAACCTGCGCTTCCGTCTTGGTGCCATAGGGCAATCCGCGATTGTCGGCGGCGTAGATCACCGGCGCCTGCGGCAGGAGCTTGCGCAGTTCCGCGAGCACCGACAGCCCGCCGATGCCGGAATCGAACAGCAGGATGGGGGCGGTCGGATCGGGTGCCATGCTGTTCGCCATATTTTCCCCCTGCCGAAATGCAAGAACTCCGCTTAAGATAGTCAAAGGCTTATCGATCTGGGGAGGGGTTTTTGGAAAGCTGGCAGGCCGGATTTCTGGCGATTGCGCTGGGCTATGCGCTCGGTTCCATTCCGTTCGGGATGATCCTCACCCGGATCACGGGCGCGGGCGACCTGCGCAGCATCGGCTCCGGCAATATCGGCGCCACCAACGTGCTGCGCACCGGACGCAAGGGGCTGGCGGCGGCGACGCTGCTGCTCGATCTCGGCAAGGGGCTGGCGGCGGTGCTGCTGGTCAAGGCGCTGCTTCCGGGCATGGAGACGCTGGCGGCCTTCGCGGTGGTGGTCGGGCATTGCTACCCGGTCTGGCTCCGCTTTCGCGGCGGCAAGGGGGTGGCGACGACCATGGGCGTGGCGACCGGCCTCGCCTGGCCGGTCGGGCTGGCCTATGCTCTGGTGTGGCTGGCGGCGCTGGCGCTGACCCGCATTTCCTCGCTGGCCGGGATGAGCGCGGCCATCGCCGCTCCGGTCGCGGCCTGGCTGCTGGGCTACCCCGCCTATGTCGCGGCCCTGACCGGAATCGCGGTGCTGGTGCTGTGGCTGCACCAGGCCAATATCGCGCGCCTGCGCAACGGGACGGAGCCGAAGGTCGGCGCCGGCAAGTGACGATTTCCCGGGACGAAGCCTTCGCGCGGATACGGCTGCTGCGCTCGCCCCATATCGGGCCGGTCAGCTATCGCCAGTTGCTGCGCCGCTTCGGCGATGCCCGCGCTGCGCTGGATGCACTGCCGGAACTGGCGGCGCGGGGCGGGCGGCCCTATCGCGCCGCGCCGCAAGTGCGGGTGGAGGACGAGATCGTGACGGTCCGCAAGGCAGGCGCGCGCTATCTGTTTCATGACTCGCCCGAATATCCCGCGCTGCTGGGCGAGCTGGAAAGCGCCCCGCCGATCCTGACGGTGCGCGGCGATGTCGCGCTGGCGGGCAGGCCTTGCGTCGCCATCGTCGGCGCGCGCAACGCCTCCGCCGCGGCGGTGAAGCTCGCGCGGGATTTCGCCTCGGGATTGGCGGAAGCGGGGCTGACGGTGGTGTCGGGGCTTGCGCGTGGGATCGACGGCGCGGCCCATCGCGGCGCCATGCCCGCGACCATCGGCGTGATCGCCAGCGGCATCGATGTCGCCTATCCGCCGCAGCACGCCGATCTGCAGGAGGAGATCGCGCAGCGCGGCCTGCTGATCGCCGAGCAACCGGCGGGCACCGAGCCGCGCGGCAACCATTTCCCCAGCCGCAACCGGATCATCGCCGGGCTGGCGGCCGGGACGGTGGTGGTCGAGGCCGCCCCCAGATCCGGCTCGCTGATCACGGCAAGGCTGGCCGGGGAAGCTGGGCGCGAGGTGATGGCGATCCCCGGCTCGCCGCTGGAGCCGCGCTCCCACGGCTGCAACCAGCTGATCCGCGACGGCGCGGTTCTGGTCCAGTCGCCGGATGACGTGATCGAGCTGGTGCGCGGCTTCGGCGGGCAGGCGCGCTCCCGCTTCCGGGAAGCCGCCGGGGATGCCTACGACCTGCCGGAGGATCTGGCGCAGGGGCCGGCGGATGTGGGAACGCTGCTCACCGCCGCGCCGGTCGCGGTCGACGAATTGATCCGCCAGAGCGGGGGCGGCACCGCTGCCGTCCAGCTTGCGCTGCTGGAGCTGGAGATTGCCGGGCGGCTTGTTCGCCATGCAGGCGGCCGCGTATCGCTCGCGAGCTGAGGCGATCGTCGGTTGGCGGCAAGCGGATCGGCTGAACTATTTAGAGTGAGCGTGCCATCTTGACGAACCCCATCCTGCGTCGCCACCCTCGCGCACGTACGTATACGCGTGGGAAGTTCGGAATATAAATGCAGCTCGTCATCGTTGAATCGCCGGCCAAGGCGAAGACCATCGAGAAATATCTCGGCAAGGATTACAAGGTTCTCGCGTCCTACGGCCACGTCCGCGACCTGCCGCCGAAGGACGGTTCGGTCCGCCCGGACGAGGATTTCGCGATGGACTGGGAAACCTATCGCGACAAGGCCAGCCGGGTGAAGGAGATTTCCGACGCGGCCAAGAAGGCCGATCGCCTGATCCTGGCCACCGACCCCGATCGCGAGGGCGAGGCGATCAGCTGGCACGTCCAGGAATTGCTGGCAAAGAAGAAGGCCCTGCCGAAAGAGGTGGAGCGCGTCACTTTCAACGCCATCACCAAGCAGGCGGTCACGGACGCCATGCAGCGCCCCCGCGCGCTGGACCGCGACCTGATCGACGCCTATCTTGCCCGCCGCGCGCTGGATTACCTGTTCGGCTTCACGCTCTCGCCGGTGCTGTGGCGCAAGCTGCCCGGAGCCAAGAGCGCAGGCCGGGTGCAATCCGTGGCGTTGCGGCTGATCGTGGATCGCGAGCGCGAGATCGAGGCGTTCAAGCCGCAGGAATACTGGTCGGTCATCGCCCGGATGGAGCATGACGGCACGGAGTTCGATGCGCGCCTCGTCCGCTTCGACGGCGATAAGCTCGACAAGCTCTCGCTGGGCGAGCAGGGCATCGCGATGCGGGCCAAGGCGGCTGTCGAAGGCGCCCGCTTCACGGTCGAGGATGTCGAGACCAGGCCGCTCAAGCGCAATCCCGCGCCGCCGTTCACCACCTCCACCCTGCAGCAGGAAGCGGCCCGCAAGCTGGGCTATTCCGCCAGCCACACCATGCGGCTCGCCCAGAACCTCTACGAGGCGGGTGCGATCACCTATATGCGGACCGATGGCGTGCAGATGGACCCGAGCGCGATTTCCGCCGCCCGCAAAGCCATCGCGGATCGCTATGACGGGCATTACCTGCCTGAAAAGCCGCGCCATTATTCCACCAAGGCGAAGAATGCGCAGGAAGCGCATGAAGCGATCCGGCCCACCGATTTCACGCGGGATCGCGCCGGATCGGGAGACGAGGCCAAGCTCTACGACCTGATCTTCAAGCGGGCGATGGCCAGCCAGATGGCGGCGGCGAACCTGGAGCGGACGACCGTCACCCTGCGCGATCCGACCGGCCGCCACGAATTGCGCGCGACCGGGCAGGTGGTGAAGTTTCCCGGCTTCCTCGCGGTCTATGAAGAAGGCCGCGATCACAAGGATGACGACGAGGATGACGCCAATCTCCTGCCGCTGATGAACAAGGGCGATTGCCCGGCGAAGAAGGGGGTGGAGGCCGCCCAGCATTTCACCCAGCCGCCGCCCCGCTATTCCGAAGCCAGCCTGGTCAAGCGGATGGAGGAACTGGGCATCGGGCGCCCTTCCACCTATGCCTCGGTGATCCAGGTGCTGAAGGACCGCAATTACGTCCGCACCGAGAAGAACCGCTTCTTCGCGGAGGAATCCGGGCGGCTGCTGACGGCGTTCCTGGAACGCTTCTTCGAGCGCTACGTCGCCTATGATTTCACCGCCGGAATGGAGGACGAGCTGGACGACGTGTCCGGCGGCCGGGCCGCCTGGAAGGCGGTGCTGGAATCCTTCTGGCGGGACTTCAAGCCGAAGTCGGACGAGGTGATGGAGCGCAAGCCCTCCGAGATCACCGAAGTGCTGGACGGCTTTCTCGAGGATTATCTCTTTCCGCCCAAGGAAGACGGCGGCGATCCGCGCCTGTGCCCGAAATGCGGGGAGGGCAGGCTTGCGCTGCGCGGCGGCAAATATGGCGCCTTCATCGCCTGCTCGAATTATCCCGAATGCAAATATACCCGCCGCTTTGCCCAGCCCGGCGGAGAAGGCGCGGATGGCGGCGACGATGCGGCGCTCGGCACCGACCCTGAGAGCGGCCAGGAGATTACGCGCAGGGTGGGCCGCTTCGGCCCCTATATCCAGCTCGGCGAAGGCAAGGAGGCGAAGCGCGCCTCGATCCCGAAGGATATTCCCGAACTCGATCTGGATTGGGCGATCAGGCTGCTGAGCCTGCCGCGCGAGGTGGGCGCGCATCCTGAAAGCGGGAAACCGATTACCGCCAGCATCGGCCGCTATGGCCCCTATCTGGCGCATGAGGGCAAATATGCCCGGCTCCAGTCCACTCGGGACGTGTTCGAAACCGGCATGAACGCGGCCGTCGCCTTGCTGGCCGAGGCGGCCAACCGGGGCGGAGGGCGCGGCGGTGGCGCCAAGGCGGAACCGATCAAGACGCTGGGCGCGCATCCGACCAGCGGGGGGGAAATGAAAGTGATGCCGGGCCGTTATGGCCCCTATGTCACCGATGGCGCCACCAACGCCACCATCCCCAAGGACATGAAACCCGAGGATGTGACCGAGCAGGATGCGATCCGCCTGATCGACGAACGCGCGGCCAAGGCTCCGGCGAAGAAGAAGGCCGTGAAGAAAAAGAAAACGCCCGCCAAGAAAAAGGCGGCTAGCTAGGCGGGACTTTTTCGGCTGAAAAGCGTTTCGCGGCCATGTTGAAGATACGAGACGAGGAACAGCGGGACAATGCGCTGGCGGATTCATCCGCCGGCGATGGAGCGGTGTTGCCGGAAACCGCCGGGGAAGGGCTGCCGGTTCCGCGCCGGATCTGGGCCATTGTCGCGCTGTCCTTCGGCAATGCCCTGCTGGTCATCGACGGCAGCATTCCCAACGTCGCCTTGCCGACGATCGCTCGGGAACTGGCGGTCGGCGAGGGCGTGGTCACCAATGTCGTCACCATCTATCAGATGGTGATGGTGATGGGGCTGCTCCCCTTCGCCGCGCTGGGAGATCGTATCGGCCATCGCAAGCTCTACCAGCTCGGGCAGCTCATCCTCTGCATTGCGTCCGCGCTCTGCATCTTCGTCGATGATTTCGCGTCCTTGCTGCTGCTGCGGACCGTGCAGGCGCTGGGCGCGAGCATGGCATTGTCGGTTGCTGTGCCGATTCTGCGCGAAACCTATCCGGAAAAGAGCCTGGGCGGCGGGCTTGGCTTCAACAGCGTGGTGATCGCCTCTGCCGCGGCGATGGCGCCGACGCTCGGCGGATTGATCGTTGCCTATTATCCGTGGAAGGCCGTGTTCGCGGCGGCGGCGCCGCTCGCGGTGATTTCTCTGTTGCTCGGCCGGACCCTGCCGGACCCTCACCCCAAGCCTGACCGGGCCGACTGGATCGGCGGGCTGTGGAGCGCCCTGACCGTGGGCCTGCTGATCGGCGGCCTGCAGCTTGCGACTCATGCCGCCAATCCCTGGCCCGGGGCCTTGCTGGCGGTGGCGGGGGTGGTTTCGGTCGCCCTGCTGGTGCGCAGGGAGCGTAGGCGCACCCGTCCGGTGGTGCCTGTCGATCTGCTGGCGATGCCCGCGATCGGGCTTTCCGCCCTGGCGGCGGTGGCCGCGTTCTGCGCCATCGCCGCGCTGATGCTCTCCTTGCCTTTCATGCTGGAAGAAGGGCGTGGATATGCGCCGGACGAAGTGGGGATGCTGCTGATGCCTTTCCCGCTCACCATGCTGGTCATTTCCCCGCTTGCGGGATGGCTGTCGGATCGGGTCGCGCCGACCAAGCTCGGGATTCCGGGCCTGATGGTGGCGATCTGCGGGCTTTATCTGCTGGCGTTCCTGCCCGAGGGGGTCGGCCCGGCCGGGATCGCATGGCGTCTTTCGCTGACGGCGGCCGGCTTCGGATTCTTCCTGGCGCCCAATTCGCGCCTGATGATCGGCAACGCGCCGCTGGACCGTTCCGCCGCGGCCGGCAGCGTGCTGTCCACATCGCGCCTGCTCGGGCAGACCATGGCGGCGACGCTGGTGGGCGTGCTGCTGGCGCTGGGGATGGGGCTTGGCCCGGTGCCGATGCTGGTCTCGGCCCTGCTGGCGATTCTGGCCATGGGCTGCAGCATGGTGCGGTTCCGCACCGTGCGCGCCCAGCGCCTGGCGCGGCACATGGTGGAACCGGGGATCTGAAACCGAGCGGGCCTGGGGTCTACTTCACCCAGTCCAGCCCGATCGCTTCGTAAAGCTCGCGGTTTTCGGCCCAGTTTTCCTCCACCTTCACATGGAGGAACAGATGCACTTTCACCCCCAGCAATTCCGCCAATTCCTTGCGGGCGGCTTCGCCGATCGCCTTGATCCGCGCGCCGCGCTTGCCGAGCACGATCGGCTTCTGGCTGTCCCGCCCGATCACTATCTGCTGGTGGATCTCGATGCTGCCGTCGGGCCTGGTCTGGTAGCTTTCCGGGCGCACCGCGCTGTCATAGGGCAGCTCGTCATGCAGCTGGCGGTAGAGCTGTTCCCGCGTGATCTCGGCGGCGAGCAATCTTTCGCTGGCGTCCGACACCTGATCTTCCGGATAATGCCACACGCCTTGCGGCATCAGCCCGGCAAGATGGCGCTTGAGTTCCGCCACGCCGTCGCCGGTCAGCGCGGAGATGAAGAACACCTCCTCGAAATCGACGGCGCCTGCGAATTCCTGCGCGAGTTCGAGCAGGGCTTCCTTCCTGCTCGCATCCACCTTGTTGAGCACCAGCAGCTTGCGTTCCGGCCGGGCGTTCAGCGTTTCCAGCAAGGGGCCGAGTTCGTGCCTGCGCTGCTTCACGCTGTCGACCACCAGCAGGATGGCGTCGGCTTCCTGCGCGCCGTCCCATGCCGCACTGACCATCGCCCGGTCGAGCCTGCGCCTGGGCGCGAAGATGCCCGGCGTGTCGGCCAGGATGATCTGCACGGAACCTTCCAGCGCGATGCCGAGCAGCCGTGCGCGGGTGGTCTGCGCCTTGGCGCTGGTGATCGCCACCTTCTGCCCCACCAGTGCATTGACCAGCGTGGATTTGCCGGCATTGGGGGCGCCGATCACCGCGACCACCCCGCAACAGGTTTCAGGCTCCGCTTGCGAAATGGTCACGCATATTTCTCCATGAAGGCGGCGGCCGCCGCCGTTTCGGCTTCCTGCTTGCTGGAGCCTTTTGCTTCGGCTTCCCCCACATTGCGGACCAGCACCTTGACGGTGAAGCTGGCCGCGTGGTCCGGCCCAGACCGCTCGGCCAGGCTGTATTCCGGCACCGCGCGGCGATTGCCCGCCGCCCATTCCTGCAAGGCGCTCTTGGGATGCTTGCGATGCCCGGCGCGGCCGGCGACGGCATTCGCCCAGATGCGCCGGACCAGATCGCGGGTCGGGCCGAAGCCGCGCGTCAGGAAGCTGGCGCCGAGCAGGGCCTCCATCACATCGCCGAGGATATTGTCGCTATCCGCCCCGCCATCGTCGCGGGCTTGCTTGCCCAGCCGGATATGCTCCGGCAAGCCGATTTCCCGGGCGATGCGCGCGCACATTTCGCGGCTGACCAGGGCGTTCAGCCGCTGGGAGAGCTGGCCTTCGGTATTGTCGCTCTGTTCGTAGAGCCATTCGGCGATCGCGAGGCCCAGCACGCGGTCGCCCAGGAATTCGAGCCGTTCATAGTTCCGGACGGTTCCGACGCTGCCGTGGGTCAGCGCTTCCTGCCACAGATTCTCGTTCGCGACGGGTTCGATCCCCAACCCGGCCAGGAAAGCCGCCGTTTCAGGCGTCAGGCCGCCGGTCTTCCTCAAAAGGTGCCCCCGATGCGATTCCAGCGGGCCGCGGTGAACCATGTCCAGGGCTTGAGCCATTCGACGGAGCCGTCGGTGGACCACATCACGATGCTTGCCTTGCCGACCAGATTGTCCTGCGGAACCAGCCCGATGCCGCCGCCGGGCTGGGCCGGAAAACGGCTGTCCTGCGAATTGTCGCGATTGTCGCCCATCAGGAAGATATGATTTTCAGGCACCACGACGGGGGCCGTGTCGTCCTGCGGCGTCAGGCCGAGGTCGAGCACTTCGTAGCTGCGCCCGCCGGGCAGGGTTTCCCGATAGCGGGGATAGCGGCAGACCAGGGCGCCGTCCTGGGTCCGATCCTCGAACTGGATCGAAGCGCAGGGGGTGTTGGGTGAAACCGGCACGATGAAATCGGCGATCTTGTCCTTCCGCACCGGCTTGCCGTTCAGGTGGATCACGCCGCCCACCATCTGCACCGTGTCCCCCGGCACGCCGATCACCCGCTTGATATAGTCGGTGTCGTTGAGCGGGGGCGCCTTGAAGATCACCACATCGCCCCGTTCCGGCTGGCTGGCGAAGATGCGGCCGGGTATCACCGGCAGGCTGAACGGCATCGAATATTTGGAGTAGCCGTAGGGCCATTTCGCCGCGAGCAGGTAGTCCCCGTCGAGCAGGCGCGGCAACATGCTTTCGCTCGGTATGTTGAAGGGCGAGAAGATGAAGCTGCGGAAGATCACCACGATCGCGACCAGCTTCAACAGGAAGACAGGGAAGCTGTCCTCCTTCTTTTCCCGCCTGGGGCGCGGCTCTGCCTCGGGCGAGGCGCTGACATCCGGTGAATTGTCGTTCATGGCTGTGTCCATGTTGGGCAGCGCCTTTCTCGTCAAGTGGGCTTATCGCGGCGCGCTTGACAGGAGGGTGCCTGTATCGAACCTTAAACCTGGTTCGGGCATTGCGTCATGCGTCCGAACGGGCATAGGACTTGGCTCTCTCAGGCGATCCGCGCGGATCGGAAAGGACCGGCATGAATCACAGGGCGAAGGCGGCGTGGGACCAGCTCGGGCTCTACCGCACTCCTCCTCTGGCCGAGCTTTTCCACGACCCGGACCGCCTTTCCCTGTTGTCCGCGCGGTTCGACCTGCCGCAGGGCGGCGGGATTCGCTTCGATTGGTCGAAGACCCATCTGACCGGGGAACTGCTGGCCGGTTTCGAGGTGCTGGCCGAGGCTGCCGGCTTCGCCGCCGCCCGGGCGGCATTGTTCGCGGGCGATATCGTCAATCCCACGGAAGGCCGCGCGGCCGAGCACATCGCGCAGCGCGGCCTCGGCAGGGACAGCAGCGTCGAGGAAGCGCAGGCGCTGCACGAGCGCATGAAGCTGCTGGTGGAAGCGATTCATGACGGCGCCCTGGGGGAGGTGAGGCACCTGATCCATGTCGGAATCGGCGGCTCCGCGCTCGGTCCGGCGATGACGGTGGATGCATTGGCGCGCGATCTTGCGCTGGTGGACGTGCATGTCGTCTCGAATGTCGACGGCTGCGCGCTGGAAGAAGCGTTTGCCGCCTGCGATCCGCAGACCACGCTGCTGGCGGTGGCGTCCAAGACCTTCACCACGATCGAGACGATGACCAATGCCGAAAGCGTGCTCAAATGGCTGGGTGACGGCGGGGTCGACGATCCGGGCGGCCGGGTGGTGGCGCTCACCGCCAGCCCGGAAAAGGCGGTGGAATGGGGCGTGGACGAAACCCGCATCCTGCCTTTTCCCGAAACGGTCGGCGGGCGCTATTCGCTGTGGTCCTCCATCGGGTTTCCCGTCGCGCTGGCGGTGGGCTGGGAAGAATTCGATGCCATGCTGGAAGGCGCGGCGGCGATGGACCGGCATTTTCTGGACCATGACGGCGCGGCCAACCTGCCGCTGCGCGCGGCCTTCGCCGATCTCTATTACACGCGATTGCGGGGCTGCCAGACCCGCGCGGTGTTCGCCTATGACGAGCGTTTGCGCCTGCTGCCGTCCTATCTCCAGCAGCTCGAGATGGAATCGAACGGCAAGGGCGTGACCGCCGATGGCCAGCCCGTTTCCGCGGCCACCGCGCCGATCACCTGGGGCGGGGTGGGCACGGATGCGCAGCACGCGGTGTTCCAGCTGCTGCATCAGGGCACGCATCTGGTGCCGGTGGATTTCATCGCCTCGATCGCGCCGGGCGACGGCCTCGACCCGGCCCATCATCGCATTCTTCTGATGAACTGCTTTGCGCAGGGCGCGGCGCTGATGGCGGGCAAGGCGAGCGGCGATCCGGCGCGGTCCTATCCGGGCGACCGCCCATCGGCGACCATCCTGTGCGACGATCTCGACGCGGCCACGCTGGGCGCGCTGATCGCGTTCCATGAACATCGCACCTTCGCCAGCGCCGTGCTGATGGGGATCAATCCCTTCGATCAGTTCGGAGTGGAGCTGGGCAAGGAAATCGCCCGCAAGATCGACCGGGGCGGAGAAACTTTCGACCTCAGCACCGCAGCTTTGCTCGCGGCCTCGGGGCTGGCCTGAGGCGAGAAAGGATAATTGAATGTCGGAATACGAATACGACCTTTTCGTCATCGGCGCCGGTTCCGGCGGGGTCCGCGCCAGCCGGGTCGCCGCGGCGCATGGCGCGAAGGTTGCGGTGGCGGAGGAATACCGGGTGGGCGGGACCTGCGTGATCCGGGGCTGCGTTCCCAAGAAGCTGCTGGTCTATGGCTCTCACTTCGCGGAAGACCTCGAAGACGCGCAGAACTATGGCTGGACCATCGGCAGGATGTCGTTCGACTGGCCGAAGCTGCGCGATCATGTGTTGCGTGATGTGGACCGGCTCAACGGCCTTTACACGCAGACGCTGGAGAACAACGGGGTCGAGCGCTTTCTGGAGCGTGCGACCGTCACCGGGCCGAACAGCGTCAAGCTGGCGAGCGGCCGGGAGATCAGCGCGAAATATATATTGATCGCGGTGGGCTGCTGGCCCGCCATGCCCGATGTGCCGGGGATCGAACATGCCGTCTCTTCCAACGAGATGTTCCATCTGGAGGAACTGCCCAGGCGCCTCGTGGTGATCGGCGGCGGCTATATCGCCATGGAATTCGCGGGCATCTTCAATGCGCTGGGCAGCCAGGTAACGCTCTGCAACCGGAGCGAGGCGCTGCTGCGCGGCTATGACCGCGCTCTGGTGGACAGGCTGGTCCAGATCTCCATGGCGCGGGGAATCGACATCAAGCTCAATGCCCCGTTCGAGCGGATCGAGAAGGACGAGGACGGCACGCTCCAGGTCCATGCCGGGCGGGGCGACCCGATTCCAGCCGATGCCGTGCTGGTCGCGACCGGGCGCAAGCCGAACACGGCGGGGCTGGGGCTGGAAAGCGCCGGGGTGGAACTGGGCAGGAATGGCGCGATTGCGGTGGACGATCACGGCAAGACCAGTTGCGACAGCATCTATGCGGTCGGCGATGTGACCGACCGGGTGCAGCTTACCCCGGTGGCCATCCGGGAAGGGCAGGCCTTCGCGGACACGCTGTTCGGCGACAAGCCGACCAAGGTCGATTACGACTGCATCCCCAGCGCGGTCTTTTCTCATCCGCCACTGGCGGGGGTGGGGCTGACCGAAGGCGATGCGCGCAACAAGCTCGGCAAGATCCGGGTCTATTCGTCGGATTTCCGGCCGATGAAGAACATATTCGCCGACAGGGCGGAGCGCGGACTTTACAAGATGGTGGTGGATGACACGACCGGCCGGGTGGTAGGCCTGCACATGATCGGCCCGGAAGCGCCGGAAATCCTGCAGGCGGCCGCCATTGCGGTGAAGGCGGGGCTGACCAAGGCGGATTTCGACGCCACGGTGGCGCTGCATCCCTCCATGGCCGAGGAACTGGTGCTGATGCGCTGAGGGCCTTGCGGTTCAGGCGATCTTGTAAGGAACGACCTCACGCTTGTCCGGGTCGACCAGGATCGCCCGATCGTTGGGCGGGAAGGCGCGCTGGTCGCAATCGGTGCGCGGGCACAGCCGGCAGGAAATGCCGATCCTGTCGACCCGGTGCGGGGTGTCGGGGTCCAGCCCCGCAGCATAGACGAACTCGTCGGCGTGGGAAACTTCGCAGCCCAGCGCCACGGCATAGCGGCGCGGCGCCCGGTCGAAGCTGCCCGAAGGCTTGACCAGCCCCTTGGCCATCGAGACATAGCGCACCCCATCGGGCGTTTCCGCAAGCTGGACCAGGATACGGTCGGGGATCGCCACCGCCTCATGCACGATCCACAGCGGGCACGCGCCGCCGAAACGGGCGAATTGCAGCCGGGTGGCGGAATGCCGCTTGGTGATGTTGCCGGCCATGTCCACGCGGCAGAAGAAGAACGGCACTCCTCTCGCATCGGCGCGCTGCAAGGTGGAAAGGCGCTGGCAGGTCTGCTCGAAGCTGGTGCCGAAGATGAGAGCGAGCCGGTCTATGTCATGGCGCATCCGCCGTGCCTCGTCCCGGAACAGGCGATAGGGCATCAGGATCGCGCCCGCGGCATAATTGCACAGACCGACGAACAGCAATTGACGGGCGGCGGCGCTGCGCAGCGCGGCTTCGCTTACGACCGACAGGATCTCCGCCTTCAGCGCAAGCGCGGCAAGCTGGTGCGCAAGCTGGAAGCGCCGGGTTTCCGGCGGTTGCGCGGCATCTATCAGCAAATGGCCCATCTGCGCGTCGAATTCGCGCAACGCGCCTTCGGTATGGTAGAGCACCGACACGGAAAACCCTGCGGCGAGTTGCTGTTCCATCGCTTCGGCCGATGGAGAAGGGGGCCCGCGTCTCAGGCGATTGGCCAGCCGCTCCGCCGCGCGGTCGATCGGATCGACGTAATTGTTGGCGAAGTGGAACCAGTCGCGCACTTCTTCCCAGGGCAGGCGCGCGCCGCCGGCATTGTCCGCCGCCAGGGCCTCGTCCACCATCTCCAGCCTTTGGCCGGTGCGGCGGTAGGCTTCGTGCAGGGCGATGAAGCGCTCGGCGAAGGCGGGTTGCTGCTCCGCGATGCGGGCAAGCTGTTCGGGCGCCAGCGCTTCGGCGAACAGCGGGTCCGCCGATGCTTCTCTCAGCGCGATCAGGCGCTTCTCGGTGCTGTCCGCGCCGAGATCCTGCCAATCCAGCGGAAATTCGCGCGCCAGGCGATCGAGCAGCGCGTCGCTCAACGGCCTGTCGTCATTTTCGAGCTGGGAAAGATAGGACACGCTGATGCCGAGCCGCTGCGCCATTTCGGATTGGCGCAGGGCGCGGATCATCCGTAGCGCGCGCAGCCTCTGGCCTGCGAATATCCGCCTTCTGATCGACATGGCTCCAAGGATATTTTGCAAAATGCGGCTTTGCAACTTCGCAAGTTAACACTGGACAGTGCTGTTCGCCCTCGTCATGGCCGCACGCTGCTATAGTGCCAGATCGTGAGAGGGGCCTGAATGTCCGCCAATGTCGGGGAAATGGAGCGCCGCCGCGCCGCCGCGCGGCTGGGCGGGGGGCAGAAGCGTATCGACGCGCAACATGCCAAGGGCAAGCTGACCGCGCGGGAGCGGATCAAGGTCCTGCTCGATGAGCGCAGCTTCGAAGAATATGACATGTATGTCGAGCATAATTGCACCGATTTCGGGATGCATGAGGAGCATATTCCCGGCGATGGCGTGGTGACGGGATCGGGCACGATCAACGGCCGCCTCGTGTTCGTGTTCAGCCAGGATTTCACCGTCTATGGCGGCGCGCTGTCGGAACGGCACGCCCAGAAGATCTGCAAGATCATGGACATGGCGATGAAGGTCGGCGCGCCGGTGATCGGCCTGAACGATTCAGGCGGCGCCCGCATCCAGGAAGGGGTGGCCAGCCTTGCGGGCTATGCGGAGGTCTTCCAGCGCAATGTGCTGGCTTCCGGCGTGGTGCCGCAGCTTTCGGTCATCATGGGGCCGTGCGCCGGTGGCGCGGTCTATTCCCCTGCCATGACCGACTTCATCTTCATGGTGAAGGACAGCTCCTTCATGTTCGTGACCGGCCCGGATGTGGTCAAGACTGTGACCAACGAGGTGGTGACGCAGGAGGAACTGGGCGGCGCGATCACTCACACCACCAAGACTTCGGTTGCCGACATCGCCTTCGAGAACGACATCGAAGCGTTGATGTCGGTTCGGGATTTCTTCGATTTCCTGCCGTTGTCGAACAGGGAAGAGGTGCCGCTGCGCCCCACTTCGGACCCGTGGGACCGGATCGAGGACAGCCTGGACACGATCATCCCGGCCAACGCGAACCAGCCCTATGACATGCACGAGATCATCCGCAAGACGCTGGACGAGGGCGATTTCTTCGAAGTGCAGCCAGCCCATGCCGCCAATATCATCTGCGGCTTCGGCCGGGTGGAAGGGCGCACGGTCGGCGTTGTTGCCAACCAGCCGATGGTGCTGGCGGGGTGCCTCGACATCAACAGCTCCAAGAAGACCGCGCGTTTCGTGCGCTTCTGCGACTGCTTCAACATCCCGATCCTGACCTTCGTGGACGTGCCCGGCTTCCTGCCCGGCACCGACCAGGAGCATAACGGCATCATCAAGCATGGCGCGAAGCTGCTGTTCGCCTATGCGGAGGCAACCGTGCCGAAGATCACCGTCATCACCCGTAAGGCCTATGGCGGCGCCTATGACGTGATGAGTTCCAAGCATCTGCGCGGCGATCTCAACTATGCCTGGCCTACCGCCGAGATCGCGGTGATGGGGGCGAAGGGCGCGGTGGAGATCATCTTCCGCAAGGATATGGGCGATCCGGACAAGATCGCGCAGCGCACCAGGGAATATGAGGACCGCTTCGCCAACCCCTTCGTGGCCGCGAGCAAGGGCTTCGTGGACGAGGTGATCCATCCGCATTCCACCCGCCGCCGCATTGCCCTCGGGCTTCGCAAGCTGCGCAACAAGGCGCTGGAGAACCCCTGGAAGAAGCATGACAACATTCCGCTCTGAGCCGTTCATTGCCTTTGCCTGCCTGGCATTGCTCGGCTCTTGCTCGGACAGGGCCAGCGAGGCCGAGGTGGAAAGGCTGCGGTCGGAAGTAGAGGATCTGCGCGCGGGGCTGGAAGATGTGGAGGCCGATGCGGCAGATGATGCCGTTGCCCGGAGTTGGGAGGAAAACCAGGATTGGAACGGGGAATCCCCGACCGGCCTGGCGCCGCCCATTGCCACGGATTCCTCGAATTCGAGGCAGGCATTCTCCGATCTGTCGGATCGGCTTGAGCGCGATAGGATGAAGCGGGATCTGGACGCCTTGAAACGCGATGCGGAAATGGATCGCATCGACCGGGATATCGAAGGAAGAAAAGCCGAGGCCGAGAAGCGCAAGGATGACCTCAATCGCCGATTGGGGATAGATTACTGATACCAAGCCGGGCCGCTTCCGGCGCTCAAACTCAGAAGGAACGATTGTGGAAGATATTTATATCATCAGCGGTGCGCGGACGGCGATTGGCACATTCGGCGGCTCGCTGGCCTCGCTCCGTCCCGCCGAGCTTGGCGCGATAGTAATCAGGGAAGCGATTGCCCGCGCCGGAATATCCCCCGACAGGGTCGAGAACGTGGTGATCGGCACGGTGGTGCCGAGCCAGCCCAAGGATGTCTATGTCAGCCGGGTTGCGGCCGTGAATGCGGGCGTGCCGATTGAAGCTCCGGCCATGAACGTCAATCGCCTGTGCGGTTCCGGGCTGCAGGCGATCGTGTCGGCGGCGCAGGCGATTGCGCTGGGCGAACACCGGATAGCGATTGGCGGCGGCGCGGAATCGATGTCGAACGCTCCCCACATGACCAACGCGGCGCGCAATGGCGTGAAGATGGGCAATCTCGTTTTCGATGACGCCATGCTGGGCGCGCTGCAAGACCCGTTTGAAAACGTCCACATGGGCATCACGGCGGAAAACGTGGCCGAACGCTGCGGCATTTCCCGCGAGGAGCAGGATGCGGTCGCGGTAGAGAGCCACAGGCGGGCCTCCGCCGCCATTGCCGGGGGCTATTTCAAGGAGCAGATCGTTCCGGTCGAGATCAAGACCCGCAAGGGGGTGACGGTATTCGATACGGATGAGCATGTCCGCGCCGATGCCTCGCTGGAGGCGATGGCGGGGTTGAAGCCGGTTTTCAAGAAGGATGGCGGCACGGTGACGGCCGGCAACGCTTCCGGCATCAATGACGGGGCGGGCGCGGTCGTGCTGGCGAGCGGCAAGGCGGTTTCCGAACTCGGGCTCAAGCCGATGGCCAGAATCCTGGGCTGGGGCCATGCGGGGGTCGAACCCAGCCTCATGGGGCTTGGGCCGGTCAAGGCCGTTCCGGTTGCGTTGGAGCGGGCCGGCCTCACGCTCGATCAGATCGATGTGATCGAAGCGAACGAAGCCTTCGCCGCGCAGGCTTGCGGGGTGGCGAAGGAATTGGGCTTCGATCCGGCCAGAACCAATCCCAACGGGTCCGGCATCTCGCTCGGCCATCCGATCGGCGCGACCGGCGCGATCCTGACCGTGAAGACGGTCTACGAACTCCACCGCACCGGCGGCCGCTATGGCCTTATCACCATGTGCATCGGCGGCGGACAGGGGATTGCGATGGTGGTGGAGCGGGTCTGATGAAGCTGGGCCGGATGAACCATATCGGCGTCGCCACGCCCGATCTCGACGCTTCCATCGCCTTCTACCGCGATGTGATGGGTGCGACCGACATTACCGAGCCTTTCGTGCTGGAATCGCAGAAGGTGCGGGTCTGCTTCGTCAATACGCCCGGCGAGAACGGCACGGCCGGCACCCAGGTGGAATTGCTGCAGCCCACCGAGGCGGACTCGGCGGTCGGCAAGTGGCTGGAGAAGAATCCGCTGGGCGGCCAGCATCACATCTGCTTCGAAGTGCCCGACATTCACGCCGCCAGGGCGGAGTTCGAGGCGCTGGGCAAGCGCGTGCTGGGCGAGCCGCGCATCGGCGCGCATGGCACGCTCATCTTTTTCGTCCATCCCAAGGATATGGGTGGTATGCTGACGGAAATCATGGAAACCCCGCAAGAGGCGCATTGACGAGGGTGCCGGTTTTGGCGACGGGCGGCAAACCGCCTTTTGTGCCCATGAAGTGAGAGCCGAACGGAGTGAATGGACGTGAGTGACAATCCTGCAATCGACGATTGGAAGGCTCTGGCCGAGAAGGAGGTCAAGGGCAAGGATCTGACCTGGCACACCCCGGAAGGCATAGACGTAAAGCCGCTCTATACGGCAGAGGATGTCGGCACCGATCCCGGCCTGCCCGGCTTCGCGCCCTTCACGCGCGGCGTGCGCGCCAGCATGTATGCGGGCCGCCCCTGGACGATCCGCCAATATGCCGGCTTCTCCACCGCCGAGGAATCCAACGCCTTCTACAAGCGCAACCTGGCCGCCGGCCAGAAGGGGCTGTCGGTCGCCTTCGACCTTGCGACCCATCGCGGCTATGACAGCGACCATCCGCGCGTGACGGGCGACGTCGGCAAGGCCGGGGTGGCGATCGACACACTGGAGGACATGAAGATTCTGTTCGACGGCATTCCGCTCGATCAGATGTCGGTTTCCATGACCATGAACGGCGCGGTGATCCCGATCCTCGCCTTCTTCATCGTCGCGGGCGAGGAGCAGGGGGTCGACCGCAAGCTGCTCGACGGGACCATCCAGAACGACATTCTCAAGGAGTTCATGGTCCGCAACACCTACATCTATCCGCCCGAGCCTTCGATGCGGATCATTTCGGACATCTTCGGCTACACCAGCCGCGAGATGCCGAAGTTCAACTCCATCTCGATTTCCGGCTACCACATGCAGGAAGCGGGCGCGACGCAGGTGCAGGAACTGGCCTTCACCATCGCGGACGGCGCGGAATATGTCCGTTATGGCGTCGCCAGCGGGCTTGATATCGACAAGTTCGCGGGCCGCCTCAGCTTCTTCTTCGCCATCGGCATGAACTTCTTCATGGAGATCGCGAAGCTGCGCGCCGCGCGCGTGCTGTGGCACCGGGTGATGACCAAACTCGGCGCGAAGGACGAACGCTCCAAGATGCTGCGTACCCACTGCCAGACCAGCGGCGTCTCGCTGACGGAGCAGGACCCTTACAACAACGTCATGCGCACCACGATCGAGGCGATGGCGGCGATGCTGGGCGGCACCCAGTCGCTCCACACCAACGCGCTGGACGAAGCGATCGCCCTGCCGACGGACTTCTCCGCCCGTATCGCCCGCAACACCCAGATCATCATCCAGGAAGAAACCGGGATGACAAAGGTCGTCGATCCGCTCGGTGGCAGCTACTATATCGAGGCGCTGACGCAGGAACTGGTCGACCGGGCCTGGGAGATCATCGAACGGGTCGAAGCCGAAGGCGGCATGGCCAAGGCCGTGGCGGCCGGCTGGCCCAAGGCGATGATCGAAACGGCTGCTGCCGCGCGGCAGGCCCGCGTGGACCGCGGCGAGGATGTGATCGTCGGCGTCAACAAATATCGCCTCGCGAATGAAGATCTGCTGGAAACCCTCGAAGTGGACAATACCAAGGTCCGCGAAGCGCAGATCGCCCGCATCAACAAGGTGAAGGCGGAGCGTGACGAGGCGAAATGCCAGGCGGCGCTGCAGGCGCTGCGCGATGGAGCGGCCAAGCCTTCCAGCATCGAGAACAATCTGCTGGCGCTGGCGGTCGAATGCGCGCGCGCGCGCGCGACGCTGGGCGAGATTTCTTCCGCCATGGAAGAGAGCTTCGATCGCTATGGCACCGTGCCGACCCCGGTGAAGGGGGTCTATGCCGCCCCCTATGAAGGCGACAGCCGCTGGGTGCAGGTTGTCGAAGGGGTGAAGGCGGTGGAACGCCGCCTCGGCCGCAAGCCCAAGCTGCTGGTCGCCAAGATGGGGCAGGACGGGCATGATCGGGGCGCCAACATCATCGCTTCGGCCTTCGGCGACATGGGCTTTGACGTGGTGTCCGGCCCCTTGTTCCAGACCCCGGATGAAACGGTCGTCCTTGCGCTCGAGAGCGGGGTCGATGTGGTGGGCGCTTCCAGCCTTGCCGCCGGCCACAAGACCCTGATCCCCGAATTGATCCGCAAGCTGCGCGAACAGGGCCGCACCGACATCAAGGTGATCGCCGGTGGCGTCATCCCGCCGCAGGACTATGAATTTTTGCGAGACGCGGGCGTGCAGGGCATTTATGGGCCGGGTTCGAATGTGGTCGAATGCGCGGCTGATGTGTTGCGCCTGCTGGGCCACAACATGCCGCCCGCCGGGGACGAGCTGGCGGAGGCCGCGGAATGAATATGATCGAAAGGATGCCGATGACGCGCGTTGACTGGACCCGTGAAGAAATTGCGGAACTGTTCGACCTGTCCTTTACCGAGCTGGTCTTCCGGGCCGCGCAGGTTCACCGTGAGAATTTCAATCCGGATGAAGTCCAGCTTTCCACGCTGCTTTCGATCAAGACCGGCGGTTGCCCTGAAGATTGCGGCTATTGCTCTCAATCCGCGAAGGCCGACACGGATGTGAAGGCGACCAAGCTGATGGACGTGCAGGCGGTGCTGCAGGCCGCTGCCCAGGCGAAGGATCATGGCTCCACCCGCTTCTGCATGGGCGCGGCATGGCGCAATCCCAAGGATCGCGACATGCCGGCCATCGTCCAGATCGTGAAGGGCGTTCGCGAAATGGGCATGGAAACCTGCATGACGCTGGGAATGCTGACCCCGAAGCAGGCGGACATGCTGGCCGAGGCCGGGCTGGATTATTACAATCACAATCTGGATACCTCGCCGGAACGCTATGCCGAGGTGATTACCACCCGCAGCTTCCAGGATCGCCTCGATACGCTCGACAATGTCCGCAAGGCCGGGATCAATGTCTGCTCCGGCGGCATCGTGGGCATGGGCGAGACGCGCGAGGATCGCGTGGGCTTCATCCATGCGCTGGCTACCCTGCCGGAGCATCCGGACAGCGTGCCGATCAATGCGCTGGTGCCGGTGAAGGGCACACCGCTGGGCGACATGCTAGCCGATACGCCGCTGGCGAAGATCGACGACATCGAGTTCGTCCGCACCGTGGCCGTGGCGCGGATCACCATGCCGAAGAGCATGGTCCGCCTCTCGGCGGGCCGCGAGAGCATGTCCGACGGCACCCAGGCGCTGTGCTTCCTGGCGGGCGCGAATTCGATCTTCACCGGCGACAAGCTCCTGACCGCGCCCAATGCCGGCGATGACAATGACGCGAAGCTGTTCGCCCGCCTTGGCCTCAAGGGCATGCCGGCGGAGCAGCGCGAAAAGTCCTGCTGCGCGGTGCCAGAGCCTGCCGAGTGATCGTCGCGCTTTTCCTGGCGGCCGGCGCACCGTCGGGCATGCCTGACTGGAATTGCGACAATCCCGTCGCCCAGCAGGAAATGAACTGGTGCGCGGCCCGGGAATTCGAGAAAGCGGATGCGGCTCTCAACCAGCAATGGAAGCTGACCGCCAGCGCCATGAAGGCACGGGATGCGGAATGGGATTTCTCCCAGGATAAGCGTCCCGGGCATTTCGACACGCTGCTTGCCGCGCAGCGCGCGTGGCTGACGTATCGAGACCGGCAATGCGCCAGCGAGGGATATTGGGCGCGCGGCGGCTCCATGGAGCCGTTGCTCGTCAGCACATGCAAGACCACATTGACTGAACGGCGCACGGAACAGTTGCGCTCCTTGATTGAGCAATAGGGATGCCGATGTTTGAAAAGATCCTCATCGCCAATCGCGGCGAGATTGCCTGCCGCGTCATCAAGACCGCGCGCCGCATGGGTATCAAGACGGTGGCCGTCTATTCCGATGCCGATGCGCGCGCGCCTTTCGTGCGCATGGCGGATGAGGCGGTGCATATCGGCCCTTCGCCCGCTGCCGAAAGTTACCTGATCGCCGACAGGATCATCGCGGCCTGCAAGCAGACCGGGGCGCAGGCGGTGCATCCCGGTTATGGCTTTCTGTCCGAGCGGACCAGCTTTGCCGAACAGCTCGCGGCGGAAGGCATCGCGTTCATCGGCCCGCCCGTGAACGCCATCGCCGCGATGGGCGACAAGATCGAATCCAAGAAGCTGGCCAAGGAGGCGGGCGTCAATGTCGTGCCGGGCTTCGTGGGCGAGATCGAGGATACCGAGCATGCGGTGAAGATCGCCGATGAGATCGGCTATCCGGTGATGATGAAGGCATCCGCCGGCGGCGGCGGCAAGGGCATGCGCCTCGCCTACAACGAGACGGACGTGCGCGAGGGCTTCGAGGCCACCAAGCGCGAGGGGTTGAACTCCTTCGGCGATGACCGCGTCTTCATCGAGAAGTTCATCCTCAATCCGCGCCACATCGAAATCCAGGTGCTGGGCGACCAGCACGGCAATGTGATCTATCTGAACGAGCGCGAGTGCTCGATCCAGCGCCGCCATCAGAAGGTGGTCGAGGAAGCGCCGTCTCCCTTCGTCACCCCCAAGATGCGCAAGGCGATGGGCGAGCAATGCGTCGCCCTGGCCAAGGCCGTGGGCTATTACAGCGCGGGCACCGTCGAATTGATCGTATCGGGCGCGGACCCCACGGGCGAGAGCTTCTATTTCCTCGAAATGAACACGCGCCTGCAGGTGGAGCATCCGGTTACGGAATGCATCACCGGGGTCGATCTGGTCGAGCAGATGATCCGCGTTGCGGCGGGCGAGAAGCTGAGCCTGACGCAGGATGACGTGAAGATCGACGGTTGGGCGATCGAGAACCGCATTTATGCGGAGGACCCCTATCGCGGCTTCCTGCCTTCCACCGGCCGGCTCGTGCGGTATGACTCCCCCGTGCCCGGTTGGGAAGGCGGCATCCGGGGCGTGGAAGGCACCCGCGTGGACGATGGCGTAGCCGAAGGGGGCGAAGTCTCCATGTTCTACGACCCGATGATCGCCAAGCTGATTACCTGGGGCGAAACGCGGGATGAAGCCGCTGACAAGCAGATCGCGGCACTCGACCAGTTCCGGATCGAGGGGCTGGGCCACAATATAGATTTCCTCTCCGCGATCATGCAGCATCCCCGGTTCCGCTCCGGCGAACTGACGACCGGCTTCATCGCCGAGGAATATCCCGAAGGGTTCACCGGCGCCCCGGCCGATGCCGCGCTGCTGCGCAACCTTTCCGCCATCGCGGCGTTCCTCGCGACGGCGCTGGCAGATCGTGCCCGCAATATCGACGGGCAACTGGACGGCCCGCTCGACCCGCCAGCCGAATGGCAGGTGAAGATCGGCGATGCGGCGCGCATCGTGTCGCTCGCGGAGGACGAGATCAAGGTCGATAGCGAGGCTGTGGATCTTTCCATGGCCTATACTCCGGGCGAGCCGCTGGTCGTTGCCGAGGTCGGCGGCGAGGAACTGGCGGTCAAGATCGGCATGAAACGGATGGGCTTTACGCTCACCACCCGTGGGGCGGCGCACGACGTTCGCGTGCTGCCTGCGCATATCGCGCCTCTGGCCGGGCATCTGATAGAGAAGGTGCCACCGGATCTTTCGAGATTCCTGATCTGCCCGATGCCGGGCCTGCTGGTCGCGCTGAATGTCGGGGAAGGCGATCGTGTCGAGATCGGCCAGCCGCTGGCCGTGGTCGAGGCGATGAAGATGGAAAACATCCTGCGCGCGGAAAAGGCGGGCGTGGTGAAATCGGTAAACGCCAAGGCTGGCGAGAGCCTTCGGGTGGATGCGGTGATTCTGGAACTTGAATAATGCATCTGCTGCACGATCCAAACGCGCCGCGCGCGGATGAAATCGGCTTCGAGGATTTCCTGAAGGTGGACATCCGCGTCGGGACCATCGTGGCTGCGGAGGAATTTCCGGAAGCGCGCAAGCCCAGCCTCAAGCTGCGGATCGATTTCGGCCCCGCGATCGGCATCAAGCGAAGCTGCGCGCAGATTGCTGCGTTGTATCGGCCCGATGCCTTGCTGGGGCGGCAGGTTGCGGCGGTGGTCAACTTCCCGCCGCGCCAGATCGGCCCGGCCTTGTCCGAAGTGCTGACGCTGGGTTTCGCGGATGGGGAAGGGCGTGTGGTGCTGTTCCAGCCCGATCAGCACGTGCCGGACGGCGCCCGATTATTCTGAGCGCCTGTCCGGCTGCGCTGGAACGAGCCGTGGCATCAGCAGCTTGAGAAGCGCGAAGGCGATCCCCGAAACCGCCGCAAAGCCCGCATGCATCAGCCAGAACTGCGGCTTTGGCATGGTTTCCAGCCAGCCGCCGACCCAGCCGACCAATGCGTTGCCGGCGAAGAAGGCGAGATAATAGAGGCCGATTACGGTCGCGCTGATCTGGGCCGGCGCCAATCGGGCGAACAGGGCAAGGCTGACCGGCAGCAGATGGGCGAAGCCGATCGAGTTCAGCACATGGAACATCACGGGCCAGAACAGGCCGATCTTCTCGCCGGAAGGCGTGAACGCCGCTGCCGAGACGAGACAGAGCTGACCGCCAATTGAAAACAGGGAACCGATGATGATTTTCGTGAGTTCGTCCGGTTCGCGCCAGCGCCTGCCATACCAGCGATAGAACAGGGTCACGAGCGCGAGGAAACTGACCGAAACGACCGCGTCGAGTGTCACCAGCCAGGTCGTCGGCAGCTTTTCTCCGCGAAAGGTGAGATCGAAGGCGGTGTCGCCCCATACCAGATAGGCATTGAATATCTGATTGTTGGGCATGATCGCTATCGCCATGACGGGGATCAGCAGGAGTAGCGCCGCAGTGGCGAGCCAGTCCTGCCTGGTCATGGATTCGGCGGCCTTGCGCTTGCCCGTGCTATCCGATCGGGGTGTTTCCGGTGGCAGGTATCTGCGGCCCATCAGGAAGATGACGATCGCGATCAGCATGCCGACCCCGGCCGCGCCGAAGCCCCAGTGCCAGCCGACTTTCTCGCCTAGCGTGCCGACGATCAGCGGAGAGGCGATCACCCCAGCATTGATCCCGAGATAGAAGATCTGGAATGCGTCGGCACGGCGGTTATCGCCCTCCTGGTAAAGCGCGCCGACCTGGCTGGCGATGTTGCCCTTGAACAGGCCCGAGCCGACGATCAGGCAGAGCAGCGCGAACAGGAAGCTGGCGTCGAAGGCCATCAGGAAATGGCCTGCCGCCATGGTCAGCGCGCCGATCAGCAAGGTCCGCTGGTCCGCGATCCATCCGCCGAGAATCGGAGTGAGATAGACGCAGGCGGTATAGGTTCCGAAAATCGCCGAGGCGAAGGGCTGTCCATCTATCCCGCCATAAAGCCGGCGCAGCGCCTCGATGCCGATCACATTCCCCACTCGTTCCGGCTTGAGCAGGGCGTTGGTCATGTAGAGCGCGAGAAGCGCCTGCATCCCGTAATAGGAAAAGCGCTCCCACGCTTCGGTGAACGACAGATAGCCGAGACTTTTCGGATGGCCGAGAAAGCTCTTGTCGAGGTTTCGCTCGGCGTCTTGGCGTTCCTCCAGCTCCGGAGCGGCTTGGGCGGTGGTCATCGGGCCGTCGCCCAAGGGCGTCGCCGCAAGGCTGGGCGCTGCATTATGCGCCAAGCTCCCCGTCGAGGAAGGATGCCACATCCTCGAGCTTCACGTCGCGGGCCAGGAAAGCCTGCCCGATGCTGTGCAGCAGAACGAAGGGCAGGGTGCCTGCGTCCATCTTCTTGTCGTGCAGCATGTGGGAGGCCAGCCGTATGCCGTCGCAGGCCAGCCCCAGCGCGGACAGTTGGGATGGAAGCCCGCCAGCTGCCGCCAGCGCCGCCACCCGGTCGGCCTCGCCTTGCGGCATCAGGCCGCGAAGCGCCGAGAAGCGCGCGGCCAGCACCATGCCCAGCGCCACGGCCTCGCCATGTAGCAGGCGGTCGGAAAAGCCAGTCTCCGCTTCCAGGGCATGGCCGAAGGTATGGCCGAGATTGAGCAGGGCGCGGGTGCCGGTTGTTTCCCTTTCGTCCTCCGCCACGATCCGGGCCTTGGCGGCGACGCTGCGGGCCACCGCTTCCTCGCGCGCGGGACGGTCGCCCGCCAGCATGGCCGGGCCGTTCGCTTCGCACCAGGCGAAGAAATCGGGATCGCCCAGCACGCCGTATTTGATGACTTCCGCATAGCCGGCGGCAAGCTCGCGCGGCGGAAGCGTTTCCAGCGTGTCCAGATCGGCGAGAACCAGCGATGGCTGGTGGAAGGCCCCGATCAGGTTCTTCCCCGCACTGCTGTTGATCGCGGTCTTGCCGCCCACGCTGGAATCGACCTGCGCCAGCAGGCTGGTCGGCAGTTGGATGAAGCCGCAGCCGCGCTTCAGGATTGCCGCGGCGAAGCCGGTGAGGTCGCCGATTACGCCGCCACCCAGCGCTAGTATATGGTCGCCGCGCTCCACTTCCTCTCCGAGGAGCCACTCCACGGCGCGCGACAGCCCGTCCCAACTCTTGGTCGCCTCTCCCGGTTCCAGGATCAGCCAGCGCGGCTCGAAACCCGCTCCCTGCAAAACGCTGTCGATGGTTTCGCGCCAATGGCGGGCGACATTGGCGTCGGTGACGATGGGGACGCGCTTCTTGCGCAGCAGCTTGCCGCATTGCGCGGGCAGGTCCGCCAGCAAGCCTGCGCCAACGCGCACCTCATAGGGGCGTCCAGCCAGTTCAACGGAAATTACAGCCATTCGTCTATCGCCTGCAGGATTGCCTTGATGGTGCGCTGATGCGGCCCGGTTTCGCTCCTCACATGAATCGGGGCCTGTGAATAGAAGGGTTCACGCTCCTTGCGCAGCCGGGTGAGGATTTCGCGCGGATCGCCCTGGCGCAGCAGGGGTCGGTTGTCCTTGCGCGAAACCCGCTCGAGCAGCGTGTCGACAGAGGCGTCGAGCCATACCGGGATGCCTTTTTCGAGAATCAGCGCGCGTGTGTCAGGGGCGCAGAATGCGCCGCCCCCGGTCGCGATCACGCCTTGGGCCTGTTCCATGAGCCGCGCGATGACGCGGCGCTCGCCATCGCGGAAGCTGGCCTCGCCATATCGCTCGAAGATTTCGGGAATGGGCATCTTGGCCGCCTGTTCGATCGCGTCGTCCGCGTCGGTGAAGGGCAAATCCAGCAGGAGAGCCAGTTTCCGCCCGACCGAGGACTTGCCGACGCCCATCATCCCGATCAGCACGATCGGGCGGTCGATCCGCCGCTTTATCCGCGCGATCTCCGTCTCGGAAAGCGATGAAGGGTCGATAGGCATTGCCGTTCCGCCTATAGATGCGGTAGGCGGCAGCGCAAGTGACCGGCCACATCGATGGGTGCCGGAAGATTGATTGTTTGGAGGCAAGGAATGGCGATGGCCGGGAGGCGGATCGTCTGGTGGATAGTGGCGCTGATCATGCTGCTTCTGATCTTTGCCTGGATCGATGGCGGAGAGGAACCCGTGCACGAAATCGTTCAACCCGTGGAACTGCCGGGTGCGGCGGCATGACCGTGAAGCGCAAGTTTCTTCTTGCCGGTGTCGCGCTGGGGCTATGCTCCACCTTCGTGCTGGCGCAGGATGCGCCCGAATCCCTGCTGCCGCCCGGCTTCGGCAATCCCGCGCCCGCTCCGGCCCCCGCGCCTGCATCCAGCCCGGCGCCCGGCGCCGCGCGCGCGCCATCCGCATCCAGCCCGGCTTCCACCCCCGTCATCCAGCCCCTGCCGGGCACGGAAGCGCCTGCCCCGGCAAGTGAACCCGCCAAGCTGCCGGAAGGCTTCCCGTCGCTTGCCGAACTGGAAGCCATGACCACGGACGAGGTCGACGCGCTGCTGGGGCTGAAGCCGAAATTCGACATACCGCCAGCCGCCCGGCGCTCTCTGGATGGAGTCGGCATCATCGACCGGGCAGAAGGCGGTTTCCCGTCCTCCTCGCTTGCCGCCCAGCCGGCCACGCTGGTGCGCGCGGCGCTGAACGGCACCAAGCGCCCGATGGTGTCGCGCTGGGGGCATATCTTGCTGCGCCGTGCGCTGGCGAGCAGGCTGGATGCGCCGGCGGGCATGGACCCGGTGGAATTTGCCGCGCTGCGGACCGGATTGCTCAACCGGCTTGGCGAAAACGTGGCGGCGCGCGCGCTGGCGCAGGATGTGGACCCCGCAAACTATTCCCCCGCGCTCACCAGTGCCGCGCTTGATGCCTATATCGGCACGGCGGACATCATTGGCGCATGTCCGATGGTTCGCCTGCAGGGCGGCGCCCGCAAGGACCCGCAATGGCAGCTTCTGCAGTCCATCTGCGCGGCCTATGCGGGCGAGGCAACCAGCGCCGACCGGCAACTCAAGCTGGCGCTTTCACGCGGGCTTGCGCCCCGCATCGACGTCCTGCTGGCGCAGCGTTTCGCGGGCGCCGCCGGCAAGGCCCGGCGCACCGTCAATATCGAATGGGACAAGGTCGACAAACTCACTCCCTGGCGGTTTGCGCTGGCCAGCGCGCTGGGCATCGAGGTTCCCGCCGCGCTGCTCAACGATGCCGGCCCCTATTATCAGCGAGCCACCGCGACCGCGCCGATGCTGCCCCTGCCGCTGCGGGCCAATGCCGCCACGGTGGCGGGCAGGGAAGGCATCCTTTCCAATGCCGCGATGGTCGATCTCTATTCGCAGATCTACGCCAATAGCGAGATTACGGGCGAGTTGAGCACGGCTGCATCCCGATTGCGGGAGGCCTATGTCGGCCAGACGCCGGACGATCGGCTCGATGCGTTGCGCGATCTCTGGGGAGAAGGCGAGACGGCTTATGCGAGGCAGGTGCTGACCGCGCGCGCGGCCGCCCGTATTCCTCCCCGGTCGGATTTCGAGGATGACGCCGCGCCCCTGATCGCCTCGATGCTGGCGGGCGGGCTGGACCGCAGCGCGATGCGCTGGGGCAGCGTCGTTTCCGAAGGCAGCATGGCCTGGGCCTTGCTCGCGCTCGCGCAGCCGCAGCGGAACCAGACCGTCAGTTCGGGTGCGCTCGATTCATTCATCGGCGATGATGAAAGCCAGGGTCAGCGCAAGTCGCGTTTCCTGATCGCGGGCCTTGCCGGGCTGGGCAGGCTGGACGAGTCGACAGCCTTCGATGCCGCTGAGGGGCTGGGGGTCAATCTCCGGCGGCAGACCCGCTGGAGCAGGACGATCGATCAGGCGGCCAAGGTTCGCAATCCGGCCCTGGTGGCCCTGCTTGCGGGTCTGGGGATGCAGGGCGATGGGTGGAACCGCATGACGGCGCGCCACCTTTATCACATCGTTTCGGCGCTGCGCCGGGTCGGCCTCGATGCCGAGGCGCGCATGATCGCGGCCGAAGCCGTGGCCCGGGCCTAAGGGCCAGGACCTAGGGGCGGCGTTATCAGCTCGGCCATCGAAGCCTTCCTTGCGATGCTGGCCGTGGAGCGGGGCGCGGCCCCCAATACGATCGCTGCCTATCGCCGCGATCTTGAAGGCGCGGAGGAAATCGCCGGCGATCTGGTAAAGGCTGACCGGGCCGCCCTTTCCCGGCTTGCCGGGGCGTGGTCGGCTCTTGCCCCTTCCAGCCTCGCCAGAAAATCATCGGCGCTGCGCCAGTTCTTCGGGTTTCTGGCGGAGGAGGGGTGGAGAGGGGACGATCCATCCGCCGTGCTGCCGCGCCCCGCGCCCCGCAGGCCCCTGCCGCGCCTGCTGAGCCATGCCCAGATCGAAGCGCTCTTTGCCCAGGCGGAGGCGGAAGCGCTGCGGGGCGATCGGGCGGGAGTGCGAATGCTCACTCTGCTCGAATTGCTGTATGGTTCCGGGTTGCGGGCAAGCGAACTCGTCTCGCTGCCGCTGGCCGCGGTTCCGCGCGATGCCCCGTTCCTGACGGTGAAGGGCAAGGGCGGCGTGTCGCGCATGGTGCCGGTCAGCGGCCGCGCCCGGCGCGCATTGTCGCAATGGCTGGAAGTGCGGGGAACGGGTGGAACGCATCTGTTTCCGTCGCGCGGCGCTCACCTCACCCGGATACGCCTGTTCCAGCTTTTGCGCGAACTGGCGGCACGCGCGGGGATACCGCCGGAAAAGGTCAGCCCGCATGTGCTGCGCCATGCTTTCGCCACCCATCTTCTCGAAGGCGGGGCGGACCTGCGGATGCTCCAGACGCTGCTCGGCCATGCCAGCATCGCCACCACCCAGATCTACACGCATGTGGACAGCGCCCGCCTGGTCGCGCTCGTCAATGAACGTCATCCCCTTGCGGGAAGGGCAAAGCACGATTAGCGCTACAGGCATGATATCCTATCTCGATTTCGAAAAGCCGGTGGCTGCGCTCGAGGCGCGCATTACCGAACTGCGTGCCGCCGCCGAAGGCGATGATGTCGATATCTCCCAGGAATTGGAGCGGCTCGAAGCCAAGAGCGCGCAATTGCTCGCCAGCACCTATGCTGCGCTCACCCCATGGCAGAAGGCGCAGGTCGCCCGGCATCCGATGCGCCCGCATTTCCGTGACTATGTCGAACGCGTCTTCGAGGATTTCATTCCCCTGGGGGGCGATCGCCATTTTGGCGAGGATGAAGCGATCATGGGCGGCTTTGCCCGGCTGGGCGGGCGCCGCGTGATGCTGATCGGCCATGAAAAGGGCCATGATACCGCCAGCCGCATCCGCCACAATTTCGGAATGGGCAAGCCGGAGGGCTATCGCAAGGCGATCCGGCTGATGGAACTTGCCGGCCGCTTCGGATTGCCGGTGGTGACGCTGGTCGACACATCCGGCGCGTTTCCGGGCGTGGAGGCTGAGGAGAGGGGACAGGCGGAAGCGATTGCCCGTTCGACCGAGGCCTGCCTTGCCTTGCCGGTTCCGATGGTGGCCGTGGTGGTGGGCGAGGGCGGCTCCGGCGGCGCGGTGGCCCTGGCCAGCGCGGAACGTGTGCTGATGCTCGAACATGCGATCTATTCGGTGATCTCCCCCGAGGGTTGCGCTTCGATCCTTTGGCGCACCGCCGAAAAGGCGGCCGATGCGGCGGAAGCGATGAAGATAACCGCGCAGGATCTGCTTGCGCTGAAAGTGATCGATCGTATCGTGGCCGAGCCTGTCGGCGGCGCGCATCGCGATCCCGAGGCTTCCGCCGAAACGCTCGCGGCGGCAATCGGTCAGGAACTCGATCAATTGGTGGGGATGGACATACGGGAACTGCAGCGAATGCGGGAAGAACGCTTTCTGAGGATAGGCCGGGACTGAATCCGGCAAGCTGTTCCAGGTGAGAGGGGAACCGAAAAAGCCTTGCGCGGGTTCCCGATGGAAATGTGAACAAAAAGCGGTCTATTCACCGTCGAATAGCCGCGTCGGTCAGTGAGGAGCCTTCGCATGCCCAAGAAATCCATTCTTCGCAGAAAGCCGGTGGCTTTCCTGACCCGTTCCGCTGTCATGCTTGCGCTGGCGGGCTGCGTCGGCGGCAATATCGCATCGACCGGAACCCCGCTGACCCAGACGGAGAAGCAGCAGGGCGCCCAGGCCCATCCCCAACTGGTTTCCGAGTTTGGCGGAGCGGAGACAGGCGCTCGCGCAACCTATGTGGAATCGGTCGCCCGCAAGGTCGCGGTGCAATCGGGGCTGAGCAGCGCGCCGGGCGATTTCACCGTCACCCTGCTCAATTCCTCGGTGAACAATGCCTTCGCCATTCCGGGCGGCTATGTCTATGTGACCCGGCAACTCGTCGGCCTGATGAACAACGAGGCGGAACTGGCCGCCGTGCTCGGCCATGAGGTCGCCCATGTCGCGGCCCGTCATTCGGCCAAGCGTCAGGCCAAGGCGCAGCAGAACGCGTTGCTGGGCGTGCTGGGCCAGGTCCTGTCCGGCGTGGTGTTCGGGAACAGTGCGCTGGGGCAGTTGGGGCAGAAGATTTCCTCCACGGTTCCGCAGCTGGTCACTCTCAAATATTCGCGTAGCCAGGAATTGCAGGCCGACGAGCTTGGCATCCGCTATCTGCGCGGGGCGGGATATGATCCGCAAGCGATGGCTACGCTGCTTTCCAGCCTTGCCGCGCAGAATTCGCTGGATGCGCAGTTGATGGGGCAGAGCGCCAAGATGCCGGAATGGGCCTCGACCCACCCCGATCCGGCTTCGCGCGTGAAGACGGCGCGCAATCTGGCGAGCACCAGTCCGGGCGGGGCTACGAACCGCGATATTTTCCTCACCCGCATCGACGGGGTGATGTATGGCGACGATCCCAAGCAGGGCGTGATCGAGGGCCGGACCTTCCTTCACCCCGAACTGCGGCTCGCCTTTGAAGCGCCGCAGGGTTTCTACATGGCCAATGGCACAAGGGCGGTTTCGATCAACGGCCAAAGCGGACAGGGCCAGCTTTCCACCGGGCCTTATAGCGGCAATCTCGAAACCTATGTCCGCAATGTGTTCAATGCGCTGGCCGGGGAAGGGAAGACCCTGGCTCCTTCCACCTTCCAGAAGACGACCGTGAACGGCATCCCGGCTGCCTATGGCATGGTGCGCGTCAATTCCGGCAACGGGCAGGTGGATGCGACGGTCTTCGCCTATGAATTGGCCAATGACCGGGCGTTCCATTTCGTCACCATCACGCCCGCCGGCCGCGCCAGCGTGTTCAATACGATGTATAGTTCGTTCCGCCGCATATCCGCTTCGGAAGCGGCGGCGATCACGCCGCGCCGCATCAGCCTCGTCACCGTGAAGGCCGGGGATACGGTCGCGTCGCTCGCCCAGCGGATGGCCTATGGGGATTCCCAGGAAGCCAGGTTCCGCGTTCTGAATGCCTTGTCGGCCAGTCAGACGGTCACGCCTGGGCAGAAGGTGAAGATCGTCGTCAAGACGACCAATTGAGATTGCATCCCGCTGATAAGAAAAAGGCGGCAGGTTGCCCTGCCGCCTCTTCTCGATTTGTAGTTACGCTAAGCGCTATTTGCTTACTCGTCGACGGTATTGTTTTCATTCAGCTGGGTGCTGACAGTGGTGAAGGTGGTGGACAGGCTGTCGCCCAGCGCGCCCATCGCGGTGATGGCGGCGACGGCGATGAGGGCGGCGATCAGGCCATATTCGATGGCGGTCGCGCCGGCTTCGTCACGAATAAGCTTGTTGAAGAATTTCATGTCAGTCTCCTGGTTCAGTCTTTCGGTACCCGGCTCTCGCCATTCGGCTTAAGCAAGCCTCGAATTAGCGTGTAGAGGTTGACAAAATCCTAATCGGTCATCCGCCCATTTTCTCTTGGACGTTTTCCCTGACAAAGGCCCACAGACCGTTGGTTTCATCCGCCACGCCCCGCACCGATGAAATAATAGCTATGACGATCAGGGAAACGATCAGCCCGTATTCGATGGCGGTCGCGCCCGCATCGTTACGGAGAAGCCGCGCCAAGAAATTTCTGGTTCGCATTTCCAGGCTCCGGTTTTACGGTCTGAACATGCGGGCTTTTCTTCCAACAGTTCTAACAAAACGTTTACGGCGGTATCCGGTTTGACAACCAATCCGACAGTCATGCTGGTCGTGGCCGGGCTTCTTCGCGATGAGAAAGGCCGTTTTCTCCTGCAAAAGCGACCTCCGGGAAAGCGCCATGCCGGCTTGTGGGAGTTTCCCGGAGGCAAGGTCGAAACCAGCGAAATGCCTCGCCTGGCGCTGGTTCGCGAGCTTGCGGAGGAGTTGGGAATCGCTGTCGGCCTGCCCGATGTCGGCCCGATTGCCTTTGCCGAGCATGATGCCGATGCGGATGGGCCGGCCATTGTAATTCTTCTTTACAACATCGAACGGTGGACCGGCGATCCCTTGTCTCTGGAAGGCGGGGAAATCGGCTGGTTCAGCCAGGGCGAAGCCATGGACTTGCCCAAGCCGAAGCTCGACCGGGACTTGCTGGAGGCATTGATCCGGCCCTGTTCGCAGGCTTCTCCAGCCTGATCGCTCTGGGGGATTGCATTGCATCGATCATGCCCCTATGTGCCCCCTCACTGCGCGCCCGTAGCTCAGCTGGATAGAGCATCAGACTACGAATCTGAGGGTCGGACGTTCGAATCGTTCCGGGCGCGCCAATAGTTCAAACGGTTGGATGAGGCGGTATCCGAAAAGGTGCCGCCTCTCGCCGTTTCAGGCATCAGATAGGCATCAGGCGGAGCAGTTTCGCAAGTCGGTCCGGGCCGCTCTCTTGCTGAGCAGCGATGGCTTTGCGCCATGCCAATTATGGGATGAAGCGGAATCTCGAGCGTGAGCCGTTATGCGGGTTGTAGATATCATCAATGCAGCGGATGCGGCCAAAGTGGAGGCGGAGTATCGCCGCGCCTATAGTCACGAGGTGGCGGAGCACGGTGAAAAGACATGGGCGACCGCTGCCAACTTCCGCCAGTATCAGGGAATTGTGAATGGTGCGGTTGGGGTCGTTAAGGAACGGATGACCGTCGTTATCAAATATATCCAGGGCGCGGATGAGGAGGAGGCGGATTGGTACGATGTCAGCGGTCGGCTACCGAATGAGGATACCCCTTATGCGCTCGAGTTTACGCCCTGGGGCGAGTGGAAGCTCATGGAGGTGGAGTATCCAGACGACCTCGATGTTCATCAGGCTGCCTGCCATCTCTACTATGAGATGACGTGGTGCGGCTGGCCCGAACAAATTCAACAGCGCTTCGATACCCTCATGGACCTAAAGGAAGAGGCTGAGCGGGATTTGGCGGGAAGGAACCTCTAAGCCTCGACCGCCTCCTCGACGACCTCTCAGGCCCTTGCTGTCTGCCTCTGTGAGATGCTTTAATTTACGCGAATGAGCATCCAGTGCTTTGCGGAGGCGATTTGCGGTGTTGCCATGCGCAGGGGACACGCACACAATCGCGCTTAAATCGACGGCCTTGTCCGATAAGGCCAGAACCATATCATACGGAATGGCACCATGCGCGACCCTCAGGCCTTAGTGGACACCGACGAACTGTCTGCTGCTCTGGCCGATCCGAACCTCCGCATTTTCGATTGCACCACTTATCTCGACCGCCTTCCTCCTGGCAGCGGGCAGCCCTACCTCGCCGTTTCGGGGCGCGCCACTTTCCAAGAGGCGCATATTCCAGGCGCAGACTTCCTCGATCTGGAAGGTGAGTTTTCGGACCAGGCCACCGCGCTTCATTTCATGATGCCGGATGTGGCCCAACTCGAAGCCGCTTTTGGCCGGCACGGTATCGGAATGGACAGCAGAGTCGTGCTGTACAGTATCGGCTCCATGACATGGGCCACGCGTTTTTGGTGGATGCTGAAGTCGCTTGGCTTCGACAATGTGGCGGTTCTGGACGGAGGCTTCGACAAGTGGCGGGCGGAAGGCCGGCCAACGCAAAGCGGACCGGCGCAGGGCTACCCGCCCGCTCCATTCAAGGCATCGCCACGACCGGGCTGGTTCGTGAACAAGCTCGATGTGCTGGATGCCATCGGAAAAGCTGATACCGCAATCGTGAATGCCCTCTCCCCCGCTCTTCATGCCGGTCTTGATCCCAGTTCCTACGGGCGTTCGGGCCGCATCCCCGGCAGCCTGAACGTCTATGGCGCAACTCTGGTGAACAATGAGAGCAAAACCTTCGTCACACTGGATGAAGCGAATGCCGCTTTCGCCGCCCAAGGCATCACGAAAGATAAGCGGGTGATCTGTTATTGCGGCGGGGGTATATCGGCGACGCTCGATCTCTTCCTTCTTTATCAACTCGGCTACACCGATCTGTCCCTTTACGATGGCTCGATGGGTGAATGGGCGAAAGACATGTCCTTGCCAATTGAAATAGACGGTTAATCCGCAAGGTTGAAAGTTCCTGTCGGAAAGCAGCCTGTCGCTAACGATCCGAAGGTGGTCATTTGCCATGCCATGATGGCAGCGCCTGCGCCGTCCCGGCAGGTGGCGGGTTTTGGCAAGGCAAAAAAAGGCCCGCCGAAGCGGGCCCTGAAAGTTGGGAGAGCGAAACTTGCAAGGAAGTCATTCCCGCAAGCCCGAGTCCTCGGGAGAAATCCAAGAACAGGAACGCGATAGAGGATCGGCATTCCTTTTGCAAGTGATTCGCAAGAAGAATTAGGCAAGAGTTGCCAACAGCATCAACGCGGCTCTCGCGCATTCTCAGGTCCGCAGGTGGAGGTGCGCGGCGTCAGCCTCGTCGCCTGATCTGCAGAGCCGCGGAGAAATGTCGCTTTCAGCAAATGCCCCGGGGTGGTAAACGGCGAAAAGCGGGTGCGGAATCCGGATATTCCTTGACCTTTGAGGGGGCTAATAATGCAGCTGGTAAAGTTGTTGCCCCTCACGCAAACGAGCGACCGCGTGTGGTGCCCGCTTCTGCCGGGTATGCGACCATGTGATAGCCGCTGCCTGTGAAAGAGCCGAAACCGTAATCGCCGGATATATCCCGCCGACGTGCTCCGTTCACGGTCGGCAAGCTGAGGCAATGTGTGCAACCTAGCCGTCAGGAAACCATGACCAACTGCCGACGACCGGAATCTGCGTCGGGCCTTTGAGGAGAGACGATGTGAGCAGACAGTCTTTATTGCTCGGCGCGGCGCTGATTGGCATGCGCCATGCTTGCCGGGTGCCAAACCCCGGAAAACTCAGGTCGCGGCGATTATTTCGAGTGCGATCGGGGCACCCGGCTGAGGGTCGATTTTCTTCGCGACGGGGCGCTGGTTTCCGTCAACGGAGGCCGGGCGGGGCCGATGCACCTGGTTCGCGGCGCTCGTGGCCGGATATATGAAAGCGCGGACGGCAACCGCTTGGCGGTCAATGGCCGCAAGGCGACCTGGAATACGTCCGCCCGCACTGCTCCCGAGACATGCAGCCGAGTCGCCGTCCCGCTCTGACGGCGGGGCGAATCTCTCGCGGAAATCGGCGGTCGCGGATGGCGTGACGGCGCGCACTTCAGCGCGCCGCGCGCTGGTGTCCGGCCGAAGGATCGACACTCACCATGGACACATTGCGCCCCTTTACCGACGCGACAGCCGTCGCCCGCTATGCCGAGGAAACGCCGCGCAAAGTGCCCGGCTATGCCGACCTCCACCGCATGGCCATGCTGCTGCTGGCGGAGCGTGCGCCGGAGATGGCGGACATTCTCGTCTACGGAGCCGGCGGCGGCCTGGAACTCAAGGCATTCGCCGAGGCCCGGCCTGGCTGGCGCTTCGCAGGCGTTGATCCGTCGGCGGAGATGCTGGATTTGGCGCGGGACGTTCTCGGGCCGCTCGGCACGCGGGCTGAACTCATCCAGGGCTATATGGACGATGCCCCGCAAGGCCCGTTCGACGGCGCGGCCTGTCTGCTCACGCTCCACTTTCTCGGTCGCGAAGAGCGCCTGAAGGCGTTGCAGGCCATGCGATGTCGGATGAAGCCGGGCGCACGGCTTGTCGTTGCCCACCACAGCTATCCGGCCGGAAGCGACCTTCCATCCTGGCTGGCGCGTTCGGTCGCGTTTGCGGACACGGCCTCTCACGACCTCGCAAAGGCGGCCGCTTCGGCCGAAACGATGAGTTCGCAGCTGCCGATCCTGTCGTCAGACGATGAGGAAGCGCTGCTCGGGCGGGCAGGCTTTTGCGATATTGCTCTTTTCTATGCCGCTTTCAGCTTCCGGGGCTGGGTCGCCACGGTGTGATCGTGTTTCTTGTGGCGCGGATAATCGCTGATTGGCGCTGCCTTTCGGAACCGGAAATCGGCGGCCCGTAAACGCAACCTTTACCCGGATGAATTAACCGGGCGCGATGAGTGAGAAGCTATTCTCGGGGTCAACGTTGCATCTGGCCATGAAGGCTTGCAGAAGCCTGGGCAAGCTCGCCTCTCAGCGAGAAGAGGCGGCGTTCGCCCATGAATACGCGCAGTCCCTGACGAGCAGGGTGCCTCTGCTCTATTGCGTGCTGCTGTTCAACATGGCTGTGCTCAGCGCCAATTTCGTCAATGTGACGCCGGCGTGGCTTTCCATCGCCTGCCCGCTCGCCATTGCACCGTTCGTCGTTCTCCGCGCGATTCACTGGCGCCCTTCGAGCGTCGCGCGCCGCAAGGTGACGACATTGCGTTCCGACCTGCGGAAGATGTCGGTAATCGAGCCTGCGATCGCGTTGGCCTGCGTGCTGTGGGCGCTTGGGCTCTACAATTGGGGCAATGACACCCAGCAGAGCCTTATTCACTACATGGTATCCATCACCAGCTTCGTGGCGATCATGGGCCTGACTCAGATGCCCAGCATCGCGATGCGGATCGCGGCGGTCGTCATCATACCGTCCAGCGCCTGGTTCATGATGCAGGATCACCCGAACGGGATGCTGGTCGCGCTGGTCCAGCCGGTCGTGACGATCCTGATCCTGGCGGTGGTGGCCAGCCATCACCGCGACTTCGTCAAGCTGCTGCAATCCCGCGCGGAGATCGAAGTCCGACGCCGGGATGCCACGGAATTTGCCGAAATCAACCAGCATCTGGCGGCCACCAATTCGCTGACTGGCGCGCCGAACCGGCGCGCGATCTTGGACGAGCTGGACAGGGCGCTTGCCGCGCATCCGGACGATGCTCCCTGGCTCGCGGTGATTGATCTCGACGGTTTCAAGGGCATAAACGACACCTATGGCCATACCGGCGGCGACACCGTTCTCTGTGCGGTGGCGCGGCGGATCGCGGGCAGCCCGTTCGTCAAGGCGTTCGGCCGGCTGGGTGGCGATGAATTCGCCCTGATCCTTTCCGGGTCCTTGTCGACGGAAGAGGCGGTTTCGGCGATGGCCTCGCTTTCCGGCAATATCGAGGAGCGGATCGCATATAATTCCGAGCTTCTCCGGATCGGCTGCTCGGTCGGTCTTTATCGCGCCCAGCCCGGCAGCGAAGTGACCGATTGCCTGGAACGGGCGGATTCGGTCCTGTATCGCGCGAAGCGGCAGGCGAAAGCCAAGGTCGCCGTTTATGAAGCGCAGGACGAAGCCGCACTGGAAGAGCGCCGGACGATCACCCGGGTATTCAACTCCACCAACCTGATCGAGCAGATCTCCGTGGTCTATCAGCCGGTGGTCGATATCGATACGGATCGGATCGTGAGCCTGGAAGCGCTGGTCCGGTGGAGCCCGGACGGTGAGACATGGTTCCTGCCCGGACGGTTCGTGGATATCGCGGAATCGACCGGCCGGATCGCCGAACTGACCGACGCCGTATTGTCGAGGAGCCTGCGCGAATGTCCCGCGTGGGAGTATGGCTGCGCCATTTCGGTCAACCTGTCCGCCGCCGATATCATCGGCGATGGCGCGCCGGAGCGGCTTGCCAGGGTTGTGCGGGATGCCAATGCGCCGAACGAGGCCGTCATCTTCGAGATCACCGAAGCGGCGATCCTTTCGGATTACGAGGACGCCGCCGCCAATCTCGCGCAGCTGCGCTCGATGGGCTTCCGGATCGCGCTGGACGATTTCGGCACGGGCCAGTCCAGCCTCAGCCATGTCCATCGCCTGCCGTTGAACCAGATCAAGATCGACAGCAGCTTCGCCGGTGTGCTGGAAACGAATGGCGAAGCGCGGGCGATCACCAGCACCATTCTGGCCCTGGCCCGCCAGCTCCATCTCGATTGCACGATCGAAGGGATCGAGACTGTCCATCAACTTGCGGCCGCTCGCGCGCTGGGCGTAAGGCATGTGCAGGGCTATGTATTCGGCAAGCCGATGAATGCGGCGCAGGCCCTGGGGGCCTTGTCGAGTTCGCCGAATGCGGCGGTTCCTCATTCCTTCCATGAAGGCATAGTGCAGTTGCGCACCCTGAGAGGGTAGAAGCCTCGCCACTTTGGCGCTGAGACGCAGCCGCCAGGCAACGCCTGCGCGCGTGTTCGATCAGAATGTGCCCGGGTAGGTCCCGCCATCGAGCAGCAGATTCTGGCCATTGATATAGCCGGCCAGATCGCTGGCGAGAAAGGCGCAGGCCGCCCCGAATTCCTCCGGCCTGCCCAGCCTTCCAGTGGGATTGAGCCGGGCTTTCTCGGCCCATACATCCTCGAAGCTGAGGCCGCGCCTGTCTGCGTCCGCCTGGGCGAGATGCCGCAAGCGGTCCGTCTCGAAAGAGCCGGGCAGGAGATTGTTGATGGTGACGCCATCTCGCGCGATCTCCCGCGCCAGCCCGGCCATGAAGCCTGTCAGGCCGGAACGGGCGCCATTGGACAGGCCCAGGGAAGGCAACGGCGCCTTGACCGCGGAGGAGGTGATGTTGATGATCCGGCCCCAGCGGCGCTGCCGCATCCCGCCGATGCACAAGCGAACGAACTGGATCGGGGCGATCATGTTCGCACGGACGGCCGCGTTCCATTCCGCCTCGCCCCATTCCTCGAAACTCCCGGGCGGCGGGCCAGCCGCGTTGGTGACGAGTATGTCCGGTTGAGGCATGGCGCCGAGAAGGGCATTGCGTCCGCCTTCCTCCGTCACATCGGCGGCTACTCCTCGGATCGCAACGCCCACCTCGGTCGAAAGTCTTTCGCAGGCATCCTTCAACCCGCTTTCCGATCGTCCATTCAGAAGGACGTTCGCTCCGGCCCTTGCGAGCGCGGAAGCGCAGGCAAATCCCAGACCCTTCGACGATCCGCAGACGATAGCGTTCCTGCCGGTCAGGCCAAGATCCATGAAGCAGTTCCTCCTGAAACAGAGATGGGATTGCTGCATATCGGACTGGCGGGTTGCCGTTAAGCCCGGGGTGGCGGCAATCGGCTCCGTTGCCGGCGGCGTGACGGAACCTCCCTGAAACTGGCCCGTTTCCATGCGAAAGGTCAAAAGGAAACACAATGAGCGAGAACACCGATATTTTCGCGCGGCTCAAGCAGGATCATGACCGCCAGCGGACCATACTGGAGAAGCTGGAGCAAACCCATGGCGACAGCGACGATCGCCGCGCCTGGTTCGAGCAGTTCACCATCGACGCCAAGAGCCATGCGGCGGCCGAGGAGCAGGCGCTGTATTCAACCATGATGCGCAAGCCGGAGACTACGGATGAAACACGCCATTCCGTGGCCGAGCATCATGAGATCGAAGAAGCGTTGAACGACATCGCCGCCACGGACATGTCGTCCGGCGCCTGGCTCATCAAGTTCAAGGAACTGAAGCATCGCTACCTTCATCACATCGAGGAGGAAGAGGACGAGCACTTCCCCGATTTCGCCAAATTTCTTACCGATGAGGATACCCGGCACATGCGCGCGGTCTTCGAGCACCGGAAGAAGGAAGAGAAGGCGGAGGCCGAGGTGACGCCGGAAAAGAAGGACGACGCCAAGGAATAGCCTGAGGGGGAGGGTGCCGGTGGAGAGAGCAAGCGCGGAAAACGGGAGCATATCTTCAGACCCCTATCCGGACCGCTCAGTCGAGCCGGGCGTCTGGCGCTATGCCATGGCCACCCGCGCGCATGTCGTGATCGACGGCGCGCCTTACTTTGAGCTGATGCAGGATGCGATGCTGCGGGCAAGGCAACGCATCCTTCTGATCGGCTGGGATTTCGATACTCGAATCCATCTGGTGAAGGGGCGGCGCTGGTGGAATATCCGCCGCCGGGGAAGCTATCCGTCCAGGCTGGGAGCTTTCGTTACCTGGCTGGTGCGTCGCCGGAAATCCCTGCAGGTGAATCTGCTCAAATGGAATGTCAGCATCGTCAGCATTCTCTCGAGGGGAACGATGGGCCTCGATATTCTGCGCTGGCGCCTGGCCCGGCGAATCCATTTGAAGTTCGATTCCGCTCATCCGGTCGGATGCAGCCATCATCAGAAGATCGCGGTGATCGACGATTGCTTCGCGGTGTGCGGCGGCATCGACATGACGGCGGGACGATGGGACACCCGTGACCATATTGAAGACGATCCGCGCCGCAAGACGCCGAGAGGGCGGCGGTGCGACCCGTGGCATGACGCGACGATGATGCTGGAAGGGGAAGCGGCGGCCTGTCTGGGGGTGCTGGGCAGGCGTCGGTGGGAACATGCCGGCGGTTCGCCATTGCCGATGTCAGCGCCTCAATCGGAAAGCCCATGGCCGGAGGCGCTCGAAGCCGAGTTTCGCGATGTCGAGATCGGGATTTCCCGCACCCGGGCGGAACATGACGATTGCTGCGAAATACGCGAGATCGAGGAACTGTTCGTGCGGCATATCCGCCGGGCCAGGCATTTCGTCTATATCGAAAGCCAGTATTTCGCATCGCGGGCGATCGGCGAAGCGATAGCGGCCCGGCTGGCGGAGGATGATCCCCCCGAATTCGTTCTGGTGATGCCACTTACCGCGGAAGGCTGGCTGGAGCAGCAGGCGATGGATGGCGCCCGGGTCCGGCTGATCCGGGCGCTTGGCGAAAAGGACCCCAAGGACAGATTCCGCGTCTATGTGCCCTATACCGGCGATACGCCGATCTATGTTCATGCCAAGATCATGATCGTGGACGATGAGATCATTCGCATCGGCTCGGCCAACATGAACAATCGCTCGCAGGGGCTGGACAGCGAATGCGATCTCTTCATCGATGTCGCGCGGCCGGCCAACGCCCATGCGGGCGACGCCATCCGGGCGCTGCGCCATTCCCTGCTGGCCGAACATTGCGGGCTGGAGCCGCCGGCGGTCGGCGCCATGCTGGAATCTTGCGGCTCCATGGCAAGAATGATCGACAACGCGCCTCGAGACGGACAAAAGACACTTCGATTGTTCGAGCTTCCCGAACTGGGCGAGATGGAGCAGGCATTGGCGGACAATGCCGTGCTCGATCCGGAAAGCCCCGAAGAGATGTTCGAACCCATCGGTCGCCGCCGGGGGCTTTTCCGGAGGGGCAGCATCCTGCGGCGGCCAAGAGGAAACTAAGGGGGTTGATACAGATGAGCAGCCTGGATGGCCCGGACGAGGACCAGCCCCATGGCAAGCCGCCGGTTCCTGAGGAAATACAGGACGCGATCCGGACCTTGATCCGCTGGGCGGGCGACGACCCGGATCGTGAGGGCCTGCTGGATACGCCCAAGCGGGTCGCGCGGGCCTGGAAGGAGTATTGCGTCGGTTACACCGAGGACCCGTCCATCCATCTTTCCCGGGTTTTCGAGGAAGTGGGCGGTTATGACGAAATCGTGCTCCTCAAGGACATCCCGTTCCAGTCCCACTGCGAGCATCATCTGGCGCCGATCATCGGCAAGGCTGCGATTGCCTATCTCCCCGAGAAGCGGGTGGTGGGCATATCGAAGCTGGCGCGCGTCCTTCATGGCTTCGCAAGGCGCCTGCAGATCCAGGAAAGGCTGACCGCCGAAGTCGCGCAATGCATATGGGATCATTTGCAACCGCGCGGCGTGGCCGTCGTCATCGATGCGAGCCATGCTTGCATGACGGCGCGCGGGGTGCGCACCCCGGGCGTTTCCATGGTCACCAGCCAGGTTATGGGAACTTTCCGCCAGGATGAAAGAAGCCGCAAGGAAGTGCTGAGCCTGATGGGATATTAGGGGCAGGACCCGTTACGGGAAGTGCCGATCCCAATCGAACGAGGGAGAAAAGTAATGGCCAATGTCGTTATTGCCGGAGCGAGCCGGGGAATAGGCCTCGCCCTGGTCGAAGCATATGTGGAAGCGGGCGATCATGTGTTCGCCCTGTGCCGCGATCCCGCAGCCTCCGGCCGGTTGAGCGACCTTGCCGGGAGCAACCCCGGCGCGATCACGCTCGGCCAGGTGGACTTTGCCGATGGCGGGTCGATCGACCGGGCAGGCGAGGCGATCGGTGACACGCCGGTGGACCTGCTCATCAATGTTGCCGGCATCATCCGCATGGAAAGCGGGCCGGAAGACAGGAACTTCGATAATTGGCGCGAATCGTTCGAAGTCATGGTCGTGGGGCCATTCCACATGACGCAGGCCCTGCTTCCCAATCTCGAGCGAGCCAAGGGCAAGGTGCTAACCATTTCCAGCCAGGTCGGCGCCTCGACCTGGGGAATCGGGGGGTTCTATTCCTATGGCGCGGCCAAGGCGGCGATAAATCGCGCGATGAAAAGCCTGGCGGTGGATCTCGAACCGCGCGGCATTGCCGTCGCTGTGGTTCATCCCGGCTATGTCCTCACCGACATGGGTGGGCCGGATGCCGAAATAACCCCGCAGGAAAGCGCGAGCGGAATCCGGGATGTGGCAAGCAGGCTGACGGTCAAAAACACCGGCAGCTTCTGGAAATGGAACGGCGAGCCGCACCCCTGGTAGGGCAAGGCTCGCCGTCATTCCCTTTCAGGCGGAACGGGCGGCTTTCAGAGCTGCCCGAGCATATGTTCGGCGGAGCTGACCTGGAATGCGCCCGGCTCTTCCACGTTGAGCTGTTCGACCACGCCGTCGTTCACGACCATCGAGAAGCGCTGGCCCCGCGTGCCCAGCCCGAAACCCGAGCCATCCATGGTCAGGCCGACGGCCTTCGCGAAATCGGCATTGCCATCGGACAGCATGGTGATGTCCGATGAACCGTCGGCCTTGTTCCATGCGCCCATCACGAAGGCATCGTTCACTGCGGTGCAGGCAATCTCATCCACGCCCTTGGCCTTGATTTCACTCGCCTTTTCCACGAAGCCGGGAAGGTGCTTGGCCGAGCAGGTGGGCGTGAAAGCGCCCGGAACGGAGAAAAGAGCGACCTTCTTGCCGGCGAAATAGTCCGTCGACTGGACCTTTTCCGGACCGTTTTCGGTGACTTTCACCAGGGTAACGTCCGGCAGCTTGTCACCTACGGAAATCGTCATCACAGCATCCTTTCATAGTTCCTGTCAGGCCTATGCATTGTCATTTCGGGCGGGCCGACGCAACCGCGATGATCGGGAATGCGGCGCAGCGTTTGCTTAGTTTACGGTGACAGGGTAAGGGCGGCGTCCTGATAGGGCACCGCTTTTCCTTTGAGCGGTCATTCCCTTTGCCCTCGAATCGTATGGAGAATCCCGAAGTGGCCACCGCATCCAGCGCCAGAGTTTCAACCAGCCCTGAATATGTCGTGCGCGATATATCCCTGGCGGATTATGGCCGCGCCGAAATCGCCATAGCGGAAACGGAAATGCCGGGGCTGATGTCCCTGCGCCAGGAATATGGCGCCGCGCAGCCGCTCAAGGGCGCGCGGATCACCGGCTCGCTGCACATGACGATCCAGACCGCGGTTCTGATCGAAACGCTGGTTGCGCTGGGCGCCGAAGTGCGCTGGGCGACCTGCAACATCTTTTCCACCCAGGACCATGCCGCGGCGGCCATCGCGGCCCAGGGCATCCCGGTTTTCGCCATCAAGGGCGAGAACCTTGCCGAATATTGGGATTATGTCGGCCGGATCTTCGATTGGGGCGACGACATCACCGCCAACATGATCCTGGACGATGGGGGCGACGCCACCATGTTCGCCTTGTGGGGAGCGCGAATTGAAGCAGGCGAAACTCTTCCCGAACCGGCCAATGCCGAGGAAATCGAGTTCCAGCGCGCATTGAAGGCTTTCGTGCAGGAGAGGCCGGGCTATCTCCCCCGGACAGTGCAGGCAATTCATGGGGTTTCGGAAGAAACCACGACTGGCGTGACGCGGCTTTACCAGTTGGCGAAGCAGGGCAAGCTGCCGTTCCCGGCGATCAATGTGAACGACAGCGTCACCAAGTCCAAGTTCGACAATCTCTATGGCTGCAAGGAAAGCCTGGTGGATGCGATCCGCCGCGCCACCGACGTGATGCTGGCCGGCAAGGTCGCCTGCGTCGCCGGCTTCGGGGATGTGGGCAAGGGTTCCGCGGCTTCGCTGCGCCAGGGCGGTGCGCGGGTTCTCGTCACCGAGATCGATCCGATCTGCGCGCTTCAGGCGGCCATGGAAGGCTATGAGGTCGTGACGATGGAAGAGGCGGTCACTCGCGCCGACATCTTCGTCACCGCGACCGGCAACGAGGATGTCATCACCGCCGAGCACATGAAGGCGATGAAGAACATGGCCATCGTCTGCAACATCGGCCATTTCGATTCCGAGATCCAGATTTCCGCGCTCGACAATTACGAGTGGCGCGAAGTCAAGCCAGGCACCGATCTGGTGACGTTCCCGGAAGGCAAGCAGATCATCGTCCTGGCCAAGGGGCGGCTCGTCAATCTGGGCTGCGCCACCGGCCATCCCAGCTTCGTGATGAGTTCGAGCTTCACCAATCAGGTGCTGGCCCAGATCGAGCTGTTCACCAAGGGTGCGAACTATGAAAACAACGTCTATGTCCTGCCCAAGCATCTGGACGAGAAGGTGGCGGCGCTTCACCTCGAAAAGCTGGGGGTGAAACTGACCAGGCTTTCGCAGGAACAGGCCGATTATATCGGCGTGCCCCGCGATGGGCCGTTCAAGCCGGATCACTACCGCTACTGATCGTATTCATGCCGCGTCCGGGGCGTTCCACCCGCTCCGGATGGCGGCGTCCGACCTTCCCGTGCCCGGCGGGCAACGTCTTGTCGATACCCGCAACCCTGCCATTGTAATCCGTGCCGGGCGCGCATAGCGAAAGCGCGATGGAATTAAGCCCTGCCGCGTTGGCATTGATTGCCCTTCTGCTTGCAGCCTGGACATTCGGCGCGGCGTGGCTTGCCTTGGCGGCGATGGACAAGGCGCGGAAGGCTGAAGCGCATCGCAAGGCGGCGCGGCGCCTGTCGCGGATGATCGACGAAGCGCCCGCAATTCCCCTGCTGGTCCGCACGGACGGACGGATCGAGGCTCCGCCCCGGCTTGCCGCCTGGCTCGGGCTTCCCAGCGTGCCGGGCTATCTCACGGAACTCGATAATGGCGCCAACGGCCTGGAAGAGGCGCAGCTTGCGGAACTGACGCAATTCGTCCGCCGCACGCAAAAGGCCGCGGCGCCTTTCAACATGGTCATCACGCCGCGCGGTTCCAGCAGGAGCCTGGCGTTGCGCGGGCATCTGGCCGATCCTCTGGTGTCGCCCGGCGGGGCCGCGATCGTCTGGTTCTTCGATTTCAGCGAGAGCGAAACGGAACTGAACGAGCTTCGCGCCCAGACGGCGCGCGCGCGAGAGGATTTCGCCGCGCTGGTGGGCCTGATCGAAGCCGCTCCGATCCCCATGTGGTTCCGCGGCCCGGATATGAAGCTGCGGCTCGTCAACAGCGCCTATGTCAAGGCGGTGGGCGCGGTTGACGCCAATGCGGTCGTCGCCGGGCAGATCGAACTGGTGGAATCCGTGGACGGATTGACCGCCGCCCAGATCGCGTATCAGGCGCAGTCGCGCGACCATCCGGTCGAGCGGGACGTGACCGCCACCATAGGCGGGCAACGGCGCAGCATCCGCGTGAGCGATCTGCCTCTCGGCGCGGAAGGGGTGGCGGGCTATGCGATCGATATCGAGGAGATGGAGGAACAGGTCCGCGCCTTCCGCGCCTTCCGCGAGGCGCAGCGCTCCATGCTCGACCAGCTTTCGATCGGGGTGGCGCAGTTCAACATGGACCGCCGCCTGAGCTTCGCCAATCAGCCATTCCATCGCATCTTTGCGCTGAAGCCAGGGGCGCTGGTCAACCCGCCCGATTTCGATGGCTGGCTGGTGATGGCGCGCGATGCCGGGCGCTTGCCGGAGGTGCGCGATTTCCCCGCCTGGCGGCGCGAACATGCCGAATGGTTCAGCCCCGGGCAGGCGCGCGAGGAAGCCTGGCCCTTGCGGGACGGAACCCATCTCCGGGTGGTGGCCCAGCCCATGCCGGATGGCGGCCTGGTGCTGATCGCCGAGGACAGGACGGAGCAGCTCGCCCTGTCCGCGACGCGCGACACCTTGCTCCGCACGCGCACGGCGACTTTCGACAGCCTGTTCGAAGCGCTCGCCGTATTCGCGCCCGACGGCAGGCTCCAGCTTTGGAACCGGCGGTTTGCGGCCGTGTGGGGCCTGGACGAGACTTTTCTCGATCAGCATCCCCGTATCGAAAGCCTGCTGGAACGGATCGGGGAAAAGCTGGCGAGGCCGGCGCAGGGGAAGACCGTGGGAGAAGCGGTGCGGGTCGCCACGCTCGACCGGAAGCAGAGGGGCGGTCGGATCGCCCTGTCCGATGGGCGGACCCTGGAGTTCGCCGGGGTGCCGCTCCCGGACGGCAACGGCCTGCTCACCGTGCTGGACATCACCAATTCCCAGAAGGCGGAAGATGCCCTGCGGGAACGCAACACCGCGCTGGTGGAGGCGGATGCGGTCAAGACCCGCTTCCTCGCCAATATGAGCTACGAGTTCCGCACTCCGCTGACCTCGATAGGCGGCTTCGCCGAGCTTTTGCAGGCGGGCGTGGCCGGGGAGCTGAGCGAGCAGGCCCAGGAATATGTCGCCGGCATTCTCGCATCGGTGGAGCGGTTGGGCGAGCAGATCGAATCCGTGCTCGACCTGTCGCAGAGCGAGGCGGGGCTGCTGCCGATCGCGGCCGAGGACATCGATCTCATGCCCTTCGTCACCCGCCTGGTCAGGGATCGGGAAGAAAGGATCGTCGGAGCGGGCCTCTTCCTCGAATTGCGGGGGGACAAATCCTCGGGGAAGGTGAAGGGCGATCCGAGGCGGCTTGCCCGCGCCATCGGCCATATCCTCGACAATGCGGTCGCCGCCACTCCGAAGCGGGGCAAGATACTGGTGGAGCTTTCGCGCCGGAAGGATGGGGCGCGCATCGTCATATCCGACAATGGGGCCGGAATGAGCGAAGGCGAAGTGGCGCGCGTGCTTGACGGCTTCCAGCTGGCGACCGATGGCAAGGCGATAGAGCGCCGGCAGGGGCTGGGGCTGCCCTTGGCGCGCCAGTTGATCGAAGCGCATGGCGGCACGCTGCAGCTCGAATCCGAGAAGGGCGAGGGCACGACCGTGACGATCCATCTGCCGTGAAGCGCGAACTCCCCGATCTGGAAGCCATGGCGCGGTTCGGCGCGGGGATCGCCGCCGTTCTTCGCCCCGGTGACGTGGTGGCGCTTTCCGGCGGGCTGGGCGCCGGAAAGACCACGCTGGCAAGGGCGATCATCGCCGCGCTGGGGCATGAGGGCGAAGTGCCATCGCCCAGCTTCGCCATCGTCGAGCTCTACGAACATCCCAGGGTCAGGCTGCCCTTGGTTCACGCCGATTTCTACCGCCTTGCCCACCCCGAGGAAGCGGAGGAGCTTGGACTGGACGATTACCGGGATGGCGCCGCCCTGATCGCGGAATGGCCCGAACATGCGGGCGGCTTCGCGGATGAGGCGGGATGCCTGTCCATTTCCCTGGAAATTTCCGGGGAAGGGCGGATCGCCATTGTCGAACCGGGTGCCGATTGGCTAGGGCGGCTGCCATGACGACGACGTTGCCGGACGGCATCGATTCCTTCCTTGTAGCCGCTGGCTGGGGCGGAGCGGAAATACAGCCGCTCGCCGGCGATGCTTCGTTTCGCCGCTATTTCCGCATCCTCGCGAATGGCCATGGCCCGGCGCAATCGGCGATGCTGATGGATGCCCCGCCGCCGCATGAGGACCCGCGTCCGTTCCTCCACGTCGGCCAGTGGCTTTCCGGGCACGGCCTGCGCGCGCCGGCGATCTATGCCGAGAATGCGGATCGCGGCTTGGTGCTGCTGGAGGATTTCGGCAATGCGCGGATGCGCGATTATCTCGAGGACGCGCCGCAGGACGAATATCGCATCTATCGGGCCGCGGTTGATACGCTGGCCGCGCTGCACCGGCTCCCGCCCGGGCCGTTCGATCCCTATTCGCTGGAGGTGTATCAGCGGGAAGCCGCCCTGTTCGTCGAATGGTTCTGCCCGGCCGCCGGGGTCGAGGTCGATGCGGCAGGCTATGCCGCGGCATGGCGCGAAGTGCTCGGCCCCGTGATCGAGCGGCAGAATCCCGGCGTCACGGTTCTGCGCGATTATCATGCCGAGAACATCATGCTGCTGGACGATGGCGGGCAGGGGCTGATCGATTTCCAGGATGCGCTGGTGGGCCATCCCGCCTATGATCTCGTTTCGCTTCTGCAGGATGCGCGGCGCGACGTTTCGCCCGAACTGGAGCGCGCGATGTTGGACCATTATCGGGCCGCGACCGGCGCGAACGGCGAGTTCGAGGCGGATTATGCCCGGCTTGGCGCGCAGCGCAACGCAAAGATCGTGGGGATTTTCGCCCGCTTGTGGAAGCGTGACGGCAAGCCGCGCTATCTGTCCATGATTCCGCGCGTCTGGGATGCTCTGGAACGTGATCTGGCGCATCCGGCGCTTGCCCCGGTCGCTGCATGGTTCGATTCGAACATTCCCGGCTTCGTGCGATCCGAGCGGGGAGGGGGCCTGGAATGAACACTCTCGCCAGTGACACCGCGATGGTGATGGCCGCGGGCCTTGGCAAGCGGATGCGTCCGCTGACCACGACCCGGCCCAAGCCGATGGTGCCGGTAGCCGGCAAGCCGCTGATAGATTATGCGCTGGATCGCCTCGCCGATGCGGGGGTCGCCAGGGCGGTAATCAATGTCCATTATCTGCCGGACTCGCTGGAAGCGCATGTGCTGGCCCGCAAGGCTCCCGAATGCGTCATTTCCGACGAGCGGGACTGCCTGCTGGAAACGGGCGGGGGCATGGTGAAGGCGCAGGTGCAGGGCCTGCTTCCAGACCCGTTCTTCTGCATCAACAGCGACAATCTCTGGCTGGACGGGCCGGAGAATGCGTTCCATCAGCTTTCGCGCATATGGAACCCGGATGCGATGGATGCCCTGCTGCTCGTGGTGCCCCATGCCAGCGCGGCGAATTTCGACGGCAAGGGCGACTTCCATCTCGATCCGCTCGGCAAGATCAGCCGCCGCCGCAGCGGCCGGATCGCGCCGTTCATATATACCGGCATCCAGATCGTTTCGCGTCGCTTGCTGCGCGATCCTCCCGAAGGGCCGTTCTCCACCAATGTGCTGTGGAGCAGGGCAATCGAGGAGGGGCGGCTCTATGGCACGACCTTCTATGGGCGGTGGTTCGAGGTGGGCGATCCGGGAGCGATCGCGCCAACCGAAGCCGCGTTGAAACGTGGCTGATCGGTCCGGTCCGCAAGTCTATTCCATTGCTGCGCATCGCGGGTTTGCCGACGCGCTGGTTGCCGGCCTGCTGCCGCGTTACGGCGAGGAGGATATAGGCCTCGCCCGGTTGACCTTGCTGCTGCCGAGCCGGCGGGCGGCGCGGACGATCGGCGAGGCGTTCATCCGTCTTGCCGGTGAAAAGGGCCAGGCCGGGCTGCTCATGCCGCGCATGGCCGTGGTGGGCGATCTCGATCTGGATGAAACGCTTGGGCCGCTGCTGGACCCGATCGGCACGGAAAGCGCCATTCCTCCGGCCGCCGATCCGACCCGGCGGTGGTTGCGGATCGCCGGGATATTGCGCGAGGAAATGGGGCAGGATGCGCCGCGAGGCAGCGCATTGCTCCGGCTTTCCCGCCAGTTCTGCCAGACGATGGATCGCCTGCTGGTGGAAGATGTGGGGCCGGAGCAACTGATCCAGGATCAGGTGATCGGGATAATAGGCGAACAGGCCGCTCATTGGGTCGAAGCGACCAAGCGGTTCCTCAAGGTGCAGGACAAGTGGCTCGGCGAGCTGGAAGCGCGCGGGGAAGTGGATGGGCCGGCCCGCCGCAACCGGCTGTTCGATCATGCCGCGGGCCGCTGGCGCATCTCGCCTCCGGCCACACCCATCGTGGCCGCCGGGGTGACGAGCGCCGCTCCGGCGCTGGCCGGCCTGCTGCGGGTGGTTGCCGAGCTTCCCGGCGGGGCGGTGATCCTGCCGGATCTCGATCTTTCGCTGGATGACGCGGTGTGGAAGGAATTGGGCCGCGCGGGCGCACCCGAGGAGCCTGATGGCTTGCCGTTCGGCCCCGCCGATGCGGTTACCCATCCGCAATACCATCTCAAGCTGCTGCTGAACCGCATGGGCGTCTCCCGCGCGGAGGTCCAGCCCTGGCACAGGGCCGGTATGGCGGCGGCCCCGCCAGAGCGAAGCCATGCGATCTCCAGCCTGTTCCTTCCGCCCAGGGCAAGCGCGAGCTGGGTGGGCCTACCGGCCGAGCGCAGGCGTCTTTCGGGTGTGAGGCTCGTCGAAACGGCCACTCCGGAGGAAGAGGCCCAGGCAGTCGCCCTGCTGGTCCGCGAGGCGCTGGAACAGCCTGAAAAACGCATCGCCGTGGTTACGCCGGACCGGGGCTTGGCAAGCCGCATTTCCGCGCATCTGCGGCGGTGGAATATCGAAGCCGACAATTCCGCGGGCCGCCCCCTCTCGCAGACTCCGGCAGGGCGAGTCCTGCTCCTGCTTGCCGAGGTGATGGGGGAACAGGCAGCGCCGGTTCCGCTGCTGGCGTTGCTGGAGCATCCGCTGGTCGGAGCGGGCGAAGGGCGCGCGGCGTGGCTGGACCGGGTCCGGGCGCTGGAACTGAAGCTGAGAGGGCCGCGCCCGGCTGCGGGCTTGCAGCCGATCGGGGAACTCGCGGGCAAGCTGGCCAGAACGGATTCGGGCGCGGGCGATTGGTGGGCGTGGATCGGCGGCGTTTTGTCTCCGCTGATGGAACTGGCCAAGGCGGACGAGGCCGGGTTGGGCGACCAGCTCGATGCGCTTGCCCGCACCGCCGAGGAACTGTGCGGCAGCGGCTTGTGGTCGCGGGAGGATGGCCGGGCGCTTGCCTCGATGGTCGAGGATTTGCGAAGCCATGCCGGGGCGGTGGGCACAGTGCTTGCTCCTTCGGATATTGCCGCTGCCCTGCGGGATGTCATGGATTCCATCGCCGTCCGTCCGCCATATGGCGGGCATCCGCGCGTCGCGATCTATGGCTTGCTCGAATCGCGGATGAGCCGGGCGGATCTGGTGATTTGCGCCGGGCTGAACGAGGGGAGCTGGCCGGCCAATCCCGGCCCCGATCCGGTGCTGCCGCCCGCGGTGCTGCGCATGCTGGGGGTTCCCGGCGCGGATTTCCGGATCGGGCTTTCCGCGCATGATCTGGCGGGCGCTCTGGGCGCGCCCGAAGTCGTGTTGAGCAGGGCGCGCCGTGACTTGCAGGGGCCGGCCATTCCATCGCGTTTCGTGCTGCGGGTGCGCGCCTTGCTGGGAGAGGATCTGCTGGCGCGGCATGTGGAAACGCAATTGCCCGAACTCGCCCGCGCGGTGGATGATGCGGCGGCGGCGGAGCCTTATCCTCGCCCACGGCCCAGCCCCGATCCCGCGCAGCGAAGGGTCGAGATCAGCGTGACCGCGCTCGACCGGCTGCGCAGCGATCCTTATCAGTTCTATGCGCAGGCGATCCTGCGGTTGCGTGTGCTCGATCCGCTCGATGCGGAACCCTCCGCCGCGTGGAAGGGAACGGCGGCTCATGAGATCCTGCGGCGTTGGCATGAGCGGGGCGGTTCGTTGCGCGACATCGCGCGCGCGACGCTGACGGAACTGAACGCCCATCCCTTGATGCGCAGCCTGTGGCAGCCGCGATTGCTGGCGGCGCTGGAATGGGTCGAGGCGGAAATGGAGCGGCGCGGGCTTGGCAGGCCGGTTGCGTTCGAGCGCGATGGCTCCATGGATGTCCGGGGAATCCGGATCTACGGGCGTGTCGATCGGATAGATGCCTTGCCCGGCGGAGAACTGGCTATCGTCGATTACAAGACCGGCCGCCCTCCGACAGGTTCGGAAGTGGCGGCAGGCTTCGCGCTTCAGCTTGGCACACTGGGCCTGATGGCGCGGGATGGCGCTTTCGCCGGGGTATCCGGCGAGCCGACCCACTTCGAATACTGGTCGCTGGCCAGGAGCGCGAAGAGCGAGACGGGATTCGGCTTCGTCGAGGAGCCGGTGCTGGAAGGGCGCAGGAAAAGCGGCATCCCGCGCGAGGATTTCCTTCCCGAAGCGGGTCGCTATCTTCACGAAGCGCTGGATCGCTGGATATTGGGCGGTGAGCCGTTCACCGCCCGCCTCAACCCCGATGTTCCCGGCTATGCCGATTACGACCAGCTGATGCGGCTCGACGAATGGATGGGGCGCGAGGAGGAGGGCGGGCAATGAGCGGGAAGGTCCATCCGCTGCATGGTTCGCAGCAGGATGCCGTCGATTCGGGGCAGACCGTGTGGCTTTCCGCTTCGGCGGGAACAGGCAAGACGCAGGTGCTTTCGGCGCGGGTATTGCGGCTCCTGCTGCAGCCGGATGTCACGCCTTCGCAGATACTCTGCCTCACCTTCACCAAGGCCGGCGCGGCGGAAATGGCCGTTCGCGTGAATGAAGTGCTGGCGAACTGGGTGCGGATGAAGCCGGAGGCGCTGGCGAAAGACCTCAAGGCGATCGGCGCGGATTTCGGGCCTGAAACCCAGGCGCGCGCACGCACGCTGTTCGCCAGCGTGCTCGATTGCCCCGGCGGGGGATTGCGGATCGATACGATCCACGCCTTTTCGCAATGGCTGCTCACGGCCTTTCCGGAGGAAGCGGGCCTTGCGCCGGGCACCCGGGCGATGGAGGATCGCGACCGCGATTTGTTCGCTCGCGAAGTGTTGGCCCGGATGCTCACCGATGCGGAGGCGCAAGGGGATGAGGAGAGCTTGCAGGCGATTGCCGATCTCAGTCTGCGCAAGGGGCCGGATGCGGTCGAGGCCTGGCTTATGCAGTGCGCGCGGGCGCTCGAGGCCTGGACCGGGGCTGGAGCATGGACGCCGCCCCTGCGCCCGCGAGTGAACCTGCTGCTCGGGCTGTCGGCGGATGCGGATCTCGCTTCCCTGCCGGATATGTGCAGCGACGATGCTTTCGATGTCCGGGCCTTGCGGCAATGCCTCGCCGCGCAGCGCGGATGGTCCGCGAAGACGGGGCAGGATTGCGCCGCGGTGATAGAGGGCTGGCTGGCGGGCGATACGGTCCAGCGCATGGCGGCGCTGGATGAACTGGCGAGCGCGCTCTTCACCCAGAAAGGCGAGCCGCGCAGCCTGAGCGCCATGCTCAAGCTCGATGCGGGCTATGCCGACGCGATCGGCCGGGTGCAGGCATGCGTTGTCGCGCTGCAGGAACGGCGGGCGCTGGTGGAGCTTGCCGGATGGCTCACCCCGGCACTGACGGTCGGCCGCAAGTTTGCCCTGGCCTGGGACGAGGCGAAGGCCCGGGAAGGTTTCGTCGATTTCGACGACCAGATCCGGCGCGCGGCGGAATTGCTGACCCGCTCCGGCATGGCTGAATGGATACGCTACAAGCTCGACCGGCGCTTCGATCACATATTGATCGACGAGGCGCAGGACACCAACGAAGCGCAATGGCGGATCATCGACGCGCTGACCGGCGATTTCTTCGCGGGTAGCGGGCAGCATGACGGCAAGCTGCGGACGCTGTTCGTGGTGGGGGACTACAAGCAGGCGATCTTCCGTTTCCAGGGCACCAGCCCCGAAAATTTCAGTGCCGCGCGCGACCGGGTGAAGGCTTCGATGGGCAGGGCGGTCGAGAATGAGCGGGAAGTGCGGGGAAAGCACGTCGCCCGCGAATTGCTCGATCTCGGGCTGAGCCGCTCGTTCCGCACCGCGCAGCCGGTGCTCGATTTCGTGGATGCCGCGATCCAGGCCATTGGCCCGGAGCGGTTCGGGCTGGCGGATGCGCCGGAGCGCCATGTCGGCGAGGAGCGGCCCGGCATCGTCGGGCTGTGGCGGGCAGTCGGGGCCGGGCCGGATGAGGACGAGGAGCCGCCGGAGGACGAGCAGGAGTGGCTCTCCCGGCCGGATCGCCAGCTGGCGGACAGGATCGCCGGCCAGATCGAAGCCTGGATGCGCGAGGGCTTCCCGCTGGTGAAGGGGGGCGCCCGCCGGGCCGGGCCGGGCGATGTGATGGTGCTGGTCAGGAAGCGCAAGGAACTGGCGGGGCTGATCGTGGCGCGGCTGCACGCGCGGCGAATCCCGGTGGCGGGGGTTGACCGCTTGCGGCTCGGCGCGCCGCTGGCCGTGAAGGATCTCATGGCCGCGCTGCGCTTCGCCGCCCAGCCGCTCGATGACCTCAATCTCGCCAACCTGCTCGGCGCGCCCTTGCTGGGCTGGAGCCAGGAGCAATTGCTGGAGCATTGCTTCCGCGACAAGGGCGTTGCGCTCTGGACGCATCTGCGCCGGTCCCGCCATCCGGAGGTGGCGGATGCGCTCGAAAGGCTCGGTGATCTGCTGGCGCGCGCAGATTTCGAGCCGCCCCAGGCCTTGCTGCACTGGCTGCTGGTGGGGCCATGGCAGGGGCGGCGCAAGCTGGTTGCCCGCCTCGGCAAGGAAGCCAACGATCCGATCGATGAACTGGTCAACGCGGCGCTGGCCTATGCCTCCGCCCACACACCCAGCCTCAAGGGGTTCCTCCAGTGGTTCGATGCGGGCGAGGGCGAACTGAAGCGTGAGGCCGGGGCAAGCGACGGGCTGGTGCGGGTGATGACGGTGCATGGCTCAAAGGGGCTGCAGGCGCCGATCGTCATTCTGGCCGATGCCGCCGGCAATCCCGATGCGTCCCTGCTGCGCGGCCTTTCCCTGCAGGAGCGTTCCATCGACGGCGGCCCTGGCAAGCTGCTCCCGCTGCCCGGCCTGAGCAAGGCGGAGCGGGTCGGCCGCATTCGCGAGGCGGAGGCGGTCGAGGCCAAGGCGGAGCGCGAAGAGCATTGGCGGTTGCTGTATGTCGCCATGACCCGCGCCGAGGAAGCGCTGTTCATTGCCGGGTCGCTGGGAGCGAGGGAGACGCAACCCGCGCCGGATAGCTGGTATGCCCAGCTTGCCCCACTGTTCACCGCCGCGCCGCTGCCCGACCCGATCTGGGGCGAGCGGCGGGAATGGGGCGTTCTGGCGGATTTGCCGGCAGCGGTTGCGCCGGTTCATCCGGTGGAGGAGAGGATGGTGTTGCCGGAGTGGATGATGCGGCCGATTGGCCCTGAACCGCGTCCGCCCCGTCCGCTCGCTCCATCGGCGGCGGGCGAGGACAATTCGCCAGATCCCCCCTTTCCGCCCGGGGCCGGGGTGGAAGCGGCGCGGCGCGGGGTGCTGATCCATCGCCTGCTGGAGCGCCTGCCGGAACTGCCGCCGGAGCAGCGAGGCGTTTCCGCGCGGGCATGGCTGGAGCGCAATGCCGCCGATCTCGGCAAGGAGCAGCGCGAGGAAATCGCGGAATCGGCGCTGGTCGTCCTGGCCTCGCCGGATTGGGAGGATGTGTTCGCGCCCGGCGCGCTGGCCGAAGTGCCGCTGGCCGCCACGGTGGACGGGCAGGTCGTTACGGGCACGGTGGACCGCCTGCTGATAAGCCCGGATCGCATTACGGTCGTCGATTTCAAGACCGCCCGTCGCGCCCCCGCCGGCCTGGAGGAGGTGCCGGGCGGCATCCTTCGCCAGATGGGGGCCTATGCCGCCGCCTTGCGGGAGATATATCCCGGCCGTGAGGTAACGGCCGCCTTGCTCTATACGCAGGTCCCCATTCTCATTCCGATCTCCGCCGATGTGCTGGAACGCAACAAGCCTTCATATCTGGGGATACAGCAAACCTATCCCGGCTGAGCCGTTGCGTTCGGCGGAAGCGATCCTAGATTGTGGCGAGAGCAAGGAGTTAAGAATGCCCACAAAAGCCGTTACGGACGCGAGCTTCGCCGACGACGTCCTCAATTCCGACAAGCCCGTCCTGGTCGATTTCTGGGCGGATTGGTGCGGTCCGTGCAAGATGATCGGCCCGGCTCTCGAGGAAATCAGCGACGAACTGGCCGACAGGGTGACCATCGCCAAGATGGATATCATGGAGAACACCAACATCCCGGGTCAGATCGGCGTGCAGTCGATCCCGCTGATGGTCCTGTTCAAGGACGGCAAGGCGGTTGCCCAGAAGCTTGGCGCCGCGCCGAAGAGCCAGCTCAAGAGCTGGATCGAAAGCGAGCTTTAAACGAGCGACGCAAGACGCGCGGCCAGATCGTCCCAGAGTGCGGGGCTGGCCGCGCCGATCAATCCCGGAAGCGCGTGCTGGTCCACCCGATAGGCGGAGCCGTCCGGGCGCGCGGCCTTGCCGCCTGCCTCGTTGAGCCAGAGCACGCCCGCGGCATGGTCCCAGGGCAAGGTGCGCTGGAAGATCGAAAGATCGTTCTCCCCCAGGGCGAGCCTGGGATATTGCTCGGCGGCGCAGCGGGGAATGTCGACCACCGTGTAATGCGGGGCGATATGGCTTGCCATCGCCTGTCGCTCGTTCAGATCCAGGAACAGCAGCGAAATGGCGGCGACCGGCGGTTCAAGGCCGCTGGTTCGGGCTGAAATCCGGTCCTCGCCGATAAAGGCGCCCCCGCCGCGCCGGGCATGGCAGAAACGGCCCGAGAGCGGATTGTATAGCCAGCCGGCGAGCGTTTCGCCCGCGTCGGCCAGCGCGACGATGATGCCGAATGGCGCTGCCCCATGTGTGAAATTATGGGTGCCATCCAGCGGATCGACGATCCAGCAGAGGCCGGAAAGCCGATCCAGCAGCGATGGATCGGCATGGCTGGCTTCTTCACCCACGATTGCCGCTTCGGGAAGAATCCTCGCAAGCCCTGCGGCGATTATTTCCTCCGATTCGCGGTCGGCGACGGTCACGAAATCATCGGCCGCCTTCTGCTGGATGTCGTGCTTCGCGAGCTTTCGGAAACGCGGAAGGATCGCGCGTTGCGAGGCCTCTTGCAGCAAGGCCCGGACTTCGCCGGTGAATGTGCCGGAAAGGGCCTTCACGTCAGCGGAATCATGACCTGCGAGGCATAGCCAGGCCGTTCCCGCAGGCGCGCATACCACTTTTCGAGATGGGGAAAGGCCGGGCGCTCGATCGGCAGGTTGAACCAGGTATGGATATAGGCTCCCATCGGTATGTCGCCGATGCCGAAGGCGTCGCCGGAGAGCCACGGCCGTTCGCCAAGGTAACGCTCCGGCACCGCCAGCAGCTTCGCGCAGGCAGCCGTCGATGCCGAGATGGCGGTCTGGTCGCGCTCGGCCTCGGGCTTGCGGATGCAATGGACGAAGGCATTGCGCTGCGCATCGGCATAGCCGGCCTGCCAATCCATCCAGCGGTCCCCGATGGCGCGGCTTGCCGGATCGGCGGGCCACCATCTTTCGCCGCCATGCCGCGCGGCGAGATAGCGCAGGATCGCGTTCGATTCCCACAGCACCAGCCCTTCATCCTCGATGGTCGGGATCAGCGCGTTGGGATTCTTTTCGAGATAGGCCGCATCCATGCCGAACTGGCCGCCGGTGTCGATCCGGCGATAGGCCATGCCCAACTCCTCCGCGAACCAGGCGACCTTTTTCACATTATGGGAATTGAGCCGCCCCCAGATCGTCAGCATTCACTCAGCTCCGGTAATCGGCATTGATCGATATGTAGCCGTGAGTCAGGTCGCAGGTCCACACCGTTGCCGCGCCTTCGCCCAGCCCGAGATCGACGGCGATGTCGATTTCACGCCCTTTGAGATGTTCCGCCACCGGGGTTTCGTCATAGTCTGCGAGCGGCAGCCCGTTCCGGGCGGTCCACACGCCGCCAAATCCGATAGAGAGCTTGTCCCGGTCCGCCGGTTCGCCCGCCTTGCCCACGGCCATGACCACACGGCCCCAATTCGCGTCCTCTCCGGCAATCGCGGTTTTCACCAGGGGCGAATTGGCGATGGCAAGCCCGACCTTGCGGGCGCTTTCACTGGAAACCGCTCCGGTGACGCTGATCGCAATGAATTTCTGCGCGCCTTCCCCGTCCCTCACCACCAGATGGGCAAGCTGGCGGCAGACATCGTTCAGCGCGGCCGCGAAGGCGTCGGCTCCGGCGCTGTCGAACGATGCGAGCGGTGCATTGCCGGCCTTGCCGGTGGCGAAGGCCAGCACCGTATCGCTCGTCGAGGTGTCGCTGTCCACGGTGATGCAGTTGAAGCTGCCTGCATTGGCGGCGGAAAGCAGTTGCTGGAGGAAAGCCGGTTCCACCGCGGCATCGGTGAAGATGTAACCCAGCATGGTTGCCATATCGGGCGCGATCATTCCGCTGCCCTTGATGAAGGCGGCGATCTCCACCCGCTTGCCATCGACGATGGCGGAGGCGGTCGCGCCCTTCGCGAAAGTGTCCGTGGTGCCGATGGTGTTGGCGGCATCCTCCCATGAGCAGGGCTGGGCGGCGAGCGCGGCAGCGACGCCAGCCTGCGCCTTGTCCTTGGGCAGCGGCACGCCGATCACGCCGGTGGAGGAGACAAATACCTGTTCCTGCGGGCAGTCGAGATGTTCCGCCACCTGGGCCATGATCTGCTCCACCGCCTCGCGGCCGCGATAGCCTGTGAAGGCGTTGGAATTGCCGGCATTGACCACCAGCGCGCGCGCAAGGCCCTGCCTGACATTGTCCCGGCCGAGTTCGACTTCGGAAGAGCAGCAGATATTCCGGGTGAAGACGCCCGCGACCGCCGTGCCTTCCGCCAGTTCGGCATAGGTCAGGTCGCACCGGCCCCAATCCTTGTATCCGGCGCGGGCGATGCGCAGCGTAACGCCGGCGACCGGCGGCATTTCGGGGAAGGGCAGGGCGAGCGGAGAGGTGGCGATGTCCATGGCGATGCCCTCTACTTCCACGCCGGGCGCAGGTAAATGCGCTTTCCCGGTGGACCTTTGGCCGATCCGCCCCTATCTCGGCGTCGCAATGTTGCGACAGCTGCTCACTCTGCTTGCCCTGATTACGGGCCTTGCCGCCACCGCCGCGCCGGCGGAAACGCGGCTTGCCGCTCATCAGGGCGTGCAGCTTCAGGCGGAAACGGAAAAATCGGCCGTTGCGCTGGCCCAGCGGATCGCCCCGGCCGCAAGCCGCTTTTCGGAAGCCGCGGGGCAGGCCGCGCCGCTGATCGCCATCACGCCTGAACGGCGGGCGCCGGGAGCTCTTGCTGTTCGGATCGGGCCTGATCGCGCGCACGAGTAGGGGTTTTCTCCGCTTCTCCAATTTATGCGTGGCCGTGGCGCAGGGCGCCGGAAGCGGCTTTCGATGATACTCCATACTGACAGGAAAAACCCATGCTTGGTGCCGTCGCCAAAGCCGTTTTCGGCTCCTCCAACGACCGTTACGTCAAGTCGCTCGACAAGATCGTGCGCGTTATCAATGCGCTTGAGCCGCAGATCGAAGCGCTGACGGACGCGGAGCTTTCCGCCCAGACCGACAAGTTTCGCGAGCAGCTTGCCGCCGGCGCGACACTGGATGGCATTCTTCCCGAAGCCTTCGCGACCGTTCGCGAAGCGGCGCGGCGCGTGCTGGGGATGCGCCATTTCGACGTCCAGATGGTGGGCGGCATCGTGCTGCATCGCGGGGAAATCGCGGAAATGCGCACGGGCGAGGGCAAGACCCTGGTGGCGACGCTCGCCACCTATCTCAACGCGATCGAGGGCAAGGGCGTCCACGTCGTCACGGTGAACGATTATCTCGCCACGCGCGACGCGGAATGGATGGGGCAGATCCATCGGTTTCTCGGCCTTTCGGTCGGCACGATCATTCCGGGCAAGGACGAGGCCGAGCGGCGCGAAGCCTATGCGGCGGACATCACATACGGCACCAACAACGAGTTCGGCTTCGATTACCTGCGCGACAATATGAAGCATGAACGCAACCAGATGGTGCAGCGCCCGTTCAATTACGCCATCGTCGACGAGGTGGACTCGATCCTGATCGACGAGGCGCGGACCCCGCTGATCATTTCCGGGCCGACCGAGGACAAGTCCGACCTGTATGTCGCGGTCGACGAGGTCGTGGGGCGGATCGGGCCTGAATATTACGAGGCGGACGAGAAGGCCAAGAGCGTCACCCTGACCGAGGAAGGCGTGGAGCTGGCCGAGCGGATGCTGGAAGAGGCCGGCCTGCTGGAAACGTCGAACCTCTACGATGTCGAGAATACGCAGGTCGTGCATCACCTGGATCAGGCCTTGCGCGCCAATGTGATGTTCAAGCGCGATATTGATTACATCGTGAAGGACGAGAAGGTCGTCATCATCGACGAGTTCACCGGCCGGATGATGGATGGGCGGCGCTGGTCGAACGGCCTGCACCAGGCGGTCGAGGCCAAGGAGAGGGTGAAGATCGAGCCGGAGAACCAGACCATGGCTTCGATCACCTTCCAGAACTACTTCCGCATGTATCCCAAACTTTCGGGGATGACCGGCACGGCGGCCACGGAAGCGGCGGAGTTCTACGACATCTACAAGATGAACGTCGTCACCATCCCGACCAATCTGCCGATCCAACGTATCGACGAAGAGGATGAGTTCTACAAAAATACCAACGACAAATTCCGCGCCATCGCCAAGGCGATCCGGGAGAAGAACGAGATCGGCCAGCCGGTTCTGGTCGGCACCGTTTCCATCGAGAAATCGGAACTGCTTTCCCAGTTCCTCAAGGAAGAAGGCGTTCAACACGCCGTGCTGAATGCGCGCTTCCATGAAATGGAAGCCCATATCGTGGCGCAGGCGGGCCGGCTCGGCGCCGTGACCATCGCCACCAACATGGCGGGCCGCGGCACCGACATCCAGCTGGGCGGCAATGTCGAGTTCCGCATCGAGGACGAATTGCGCGACATACCCGAAGGCCCGGAACGTGACGCCGGGATCGAGCGGATCAGGCGCGAGGTCGCCGAGGCGCGGGAACAGGTGAAAGCCGCGGGCGGCCTGTTCGTGCTGGGCACGGAGCGCCATGAAAGCCGCCGCATCGACAATCAGCTGCGCGGACGATCCGGGCGCCAGGGCGACCCCGGCCTTTCGCGTTTCTACCTCTGCCTAGAAGACGACCTGCTGCGCATCTTCGGACCCGACACGCTTTTCGCGCGGATGATGAACTCGAATCTGGCGGACGGCGAGGCGATCGGGTCGAAATGGTTGTCCAAGGCGATCGAAACGGCACAGAAGAAGGTGGAGGCCCGCAACTACGACATTCGCAAGCAGGTTGTGGAATACGACGATGTGATGAACGACCAGCGCAAGGTCGTTTATGAACAGCGTGCGGAGATCATGGACTCGGAAACGGTCGACGATGTCGTGTTCGAAATGCGGCAGGACACGGTGAATACGCTGGTCGCCGATGCCTGCCCGGCCGGGTCTTATCCTGAGCAGTGGAATGTCGAAGATCTCAAGGTCAAGGTTCTGGATGTTCTCGGGCTGGAACCGCCGATTGACGAGTGGATGCAGGAAGATGCGCTTGAGCCGGAAATCATCGAAGAGCGGATTGCCCAGCTTGCCGACGCGAAGATGGAAAGCAAGATCGCGTCAAATGATCCGGGCATCTGGCGGCAGGTCGAAAAAAGCATTCTGCTCGACCGGCTGGATTATCACTGGAAAGAGCATCTCGCCACGCTGGATGCCTTGCGGCAGGTCGTGTTCCTTCGCGCCTATGCGCAGAAGCAGCCGATCAACGAGTATAAGCGGGAGGCGTTTGGCCTGTTCGAGCGGATGCTGGACACGATCCGGGAAGATGTGACGCGCATCCTGATGAACAGCGAGTTCCAATTCCAGCCGCAACCCATGGACTTGCCAGAATTGCCGGACTTCCTGACCGGCCATATCGATCCGTTTACCGGGGAGAATGACGCGGCGGGGGTCATGCCCGGCGCGGAAGCCATGCTGGGGGCGCTTGCCGCCGTGCCTCAAACCGCCGCGGGTGCGAGCGGGTCGGCCACGGAAAATCCCTATGCTCACATGAATATCAGCCGCAATGCGCCATGCCCTTGCGGGTCCGGCAACAAGTACAAGCATTGCCACGGCGCAGTCGGTTGACGCCGGCCCTGCGACGAGCCGCCTTTGCGCGACCCGTTACATGCTAGCTGACAAGGAATTTCGGGAAACCTGCCGCCTGAATTTCTACAGGCAGGCCTAGTCGACGAAGGCGCGTTCGATCACGAAATCGCCAGGCGAGGCGTTCGATCCCTCCGTGAAGCCCAGTTGAATAAGCTGGGCTTGCATTTCGCGAATCATGGCCATGCTGCCGCAAAGCATGATCCGGTCGCTTTCCGGGTCGAAATGGCGCGGGCCGACAAGCGGATGTGCGAACAGGATGCCGTTATCGATGAGATTTCCAATTCGGCCCGTGTTGCGAAACGCTTCGCGGGTCACTGTGGGCAGGTAGTGAAGTTGCAGCAACGCCTGATCCTGCACCAGCGGATCGCCAGCCAGTTGCCCCTCCAGCAATTCCCTGAAAGCCAGATCGCTCACCTGCCGGACGCAATGCACCAGCAGGATCTGGTCGAAGCGTTCGTAAATATCGGGATCGCGGATCAGGCTGAGGAATGGGGCAAGGCCGGTTCCCGTCGAAAGGAGGAACAGGCGCTTGCCCGGAAGCAAGGCGTCCGCGACCAGCGTTCCGGTGGGCTTGCGCCCGAGGAATATCTTGTCGCCCTTGCCGATATTCTGGAGGCGGGAAGTAAGCGGGCCATCAGGCACCTTGATCGAAAGGAATTCCAGTTCGTCGGCATAGGATGGGCTGGCGATCGAATAGGCGCGCAACAGGGGACGGCCTTCCGACGGCAGGCCGATCATTACGAATTCGCCCGAACGGAAGCGGAAAGAGGACGGCCGGGTAATGGAAAAGCTGAACAGATGCTCGTTCCAATGGCGGACCGAACATACCTCTTCTACTGACAGGGACGCAGAGGGCGCCAGATGGGCTGATGCGGCGATCCTGTCGCTCATCACTTCACTTCCTTCACGATTGCACCGGAAAGCCCGGTTATATTAAAGCCTGCGGCGATCAGCTTGGCGGTGACCGTGGTCATGGCGCGGGCGATGGGGGAAACGGCTTCGGCCTTGACCAGCAGTTCCAGGGTTTCCCGCATCCTGTCCAGATCGCCATTGGCCAGATCGCGCCACATGCCGATCAGAATCGCCTCATGTTCGATGATGCGCTGACAATTGATCGGCGCGAGTGAAATACGCTCAAGTCCATCGCGATTGAGCATTGCCATCGCCAGATGGAAATCGGGGAGCGCAGGCAGCGCATGCATGCTTGCAAATCCGCGGCTCAGGGCGAGCGGGGGGCAGGTTCCCTGTTCAACCGCGTGCGCCCAGCCTCTCATCGCCCAAAGCAGGAAGCGGCCTCCGTTACAGAGACGATCTACCGGCTGGTCTATGAAAGTGTACATTCCCGTCTCCCATTGTTCGCTACACTATCCGCGTGCGAGGCGATGCAAGGCTTGCGGCGATCACCGATCAGCGTTTGCGAGTCATCGAGCACCAGCGCCAGATACGCTATTGCGAGTTATTTGCAAATCAGAAGATGAGTGCAACCGGGATTTTATGCACTCCCTGGCCCAAAACGAGCCGAGGGGTCTGGGGAATTATGTTGAATGCGGGTTAAGCCCAAGCGGTCGCATATGGACCGCAAATCACAAGATCGGGACGCAGGCTTGCGCCCCGATCTCAATGGCATCACTTCTTCTTGGCGGCCTTTGCGGCTTCCCACTCGGCCTTGGACAGGGCTCCATCGCCGTCGGTGTCGGCAGCGGCGAACCATGCCGACTTCTTGGCTGTATATTCGGCCACGGAAATCTGACCGTCTCCGTCACTATCGGCATCGGTAAGCCTGGCTGCCTTGTCGCCCAGTTCGGCGGGCGAAAGCTGGCCATTGCCATCCTTGTCCAATGCCGTCCAACTCGCCTGGACGGAGGCATCGTATTCGGCTTGGCTTATGACGCCATCGCCATCGGAATCCAGGTTTTTCCCGGGGTTCGCGGATGCGGAACCAGCAATCGTCAAAGCAGCGATCGCGCTCAAAACAGCCAATTTCATCAGGAAATCTCCTCTCGCGGAACTGTGTCTCGAATAAACCGGCAGAGAAGCATGGGTTTCCAGTGAAACGGCCAGGACGGGCACAAGATACGATAAGCGCATATGCCCGATGCGCGGCGCAGTATCCTGATCTTGCTGGAAGGAAATGGCTCCCCGAGTTGGATTCGAACCAACGGCCGCTCGATTAACAGTCGAGAGCTCTACCGCTGAGCTATCGGGGAGCAGTCCGGCGCACCGGACGGGCCGCCTATATTAAGGGCAGCCAGCTTTGGCAAGCGGATCACGCGATAAATTGTTCCGTGACGATGCGTTCATCCAGGCTGTGCCCGGGATCGAACAGAAGCGTCAGTTCCCTGTCGCGCGCAATCCGCAACTGGACTTCCGCGATATCCCGCAATTCCTTCTGATCCGCGACAGCCGCCACCGGGCGCTTTTCGGGATCGAGCACGCGCAGGTCGATCCGCGAAAAATCAGGCAGGATGGCCCCGCGCCAGCGGCGCGGCCGGAACGGACTGATCGGGGTCAGCGCCAGCATCTTCGAATCGAGCGGCAGGATCGGGCCGTTCGCGGAGAGATTATAAGCGGTCGAACCGGCAGGGGTCGCGACCAGGATTCCGTCGCAGAACAATTCGTCGATGCGAATCTTCTCGTTTACCGTGACCTGTATCTTCGCTGTCTGCCGGGTTTCGCGCAGGAGAGAGACTTCGTTGATGGCGAAGACTTCGTGATGCTTTCCATCTTGCGTGAGGGCTTCCATCCGCAGCGGATCGACCGCGAAGGCCCGTGCTTCGTTGACCTTCCGGAGGAGGTCCGGCCGCCGTGCGAAACGGTTCATCAGGAAACCGACGGTTCCCAGGTTCATGCCATAGGCCGGCACGACCCGCCCGCTATCGAGCATCTGGTGAAGCGTGTGCAGCATGAAGCCGTCACCGCCGAGCACCACCACCGCCTCCGCTTGTTCCAGAGGAACCCAGGGGGCCGTGGCCGCGAGCGATCTGGCGGCATCCTGCGCGCGATCCGTGGGAGAGGCGAGCAACGCCAGGCTCTTGAAATCATGTCGCACGCCCAATGGTCTCCCTGCCCGGAATATCCGGCCCAACTGCGCGGACAGTATGAATCGCGGCGCGATTTGGCAACAAACGCCGTGAAGGGGCGAACGCAAAAGCGGAAGGGAAATCTAAATTTATCATGTTATGGGGAATGAATGCACGAAAAGTCCCATTCCGCCTTCGCTTTGGAGCGCGATGCGCTGACCGGCCTGGCCGGGCCGGACCATGCGCAGATGCGGATCGCCGATTGGGAGGACGCGGCGCAACGCGCCGGGCGGATTGCGCCCATTCATGCGATGATGCTGGGGTTGAGGCGTTTCGAGACGGTCAACCTGGCCTATGGCGAACATGCGGGCGATAGCGCGCTGGTGGAAGTCGCCCGCCGGATCATGGAGTTCGCGAAGGAGGAATTGGACCGCGAATGGTTCGTGGCCCGCATGGGCGGCGGAAACTTCCTGCTTGCAGCGAACAATTCCTGCAGCCGGGAAAGATGGCAATGGCTGGCGGAGGCGCTTGCGGACAGCGTAGCGCGCCCAATTCCCAACAGGCATGGCGATGGCATCATGCGCCTCTGGCCGAGAATCGCCCTGCTGCGCGGTATGCCGGGGGAAGGGCCGGGCACGATGTTCGATCGGCTGGCCGAAACGCTCGGCCGCGCGCAGCGGCAATCCGGCCGCAGGATACTGTGGGCAGATGGGGAACTCAGTCCGGTGGGGCGCAGCGCGGCCCAACTCGAAGCCGATCTGCTCGGCGCGCTGGATCGCGGCGAGATAGAGATACTGTATCAGCCGCAATATTCCATAGCGGGGGACCGTCTGGTCGGGGCCGAGGCCCTGGCCAGGTGGCAGCATCCGGAGCTGGGCAGGATCGGCGCGGGCGCGCTTTTCGCGATTGCCGAGCGGGCCGATCATGTCGCGCAGCTTTCTCGACACATCGCGGGGCGGGCGCTGGCGGGCGCGGTCGGCTGGCCGGATGACCTGCGCCTTTCGTTGAACGTGACGGCGGCCGACCTTACCTCGCAGTCCTTCCCTAACGAGATCGCCGCGGCGGTGGTGGCGGCCGGCTTTACCCCAGACCTTCTCACGCTCGAGATTACCGAGCAGGCGCTGCTGTTCGACCTTGAAAGGTCGGCGGAAGCGCTCGGCAAGCTGGTCGACCTGGGCATCCGGATCGCGCTCGACGACTTTGGCGCCGGGTTCTGCAACTTCCGCTATCTGAAGCTGCTGCCTCTCCATTATCTGAAGCTCGACCGGGTGATGGTCGATGAAATCGAGGAAGACCCGCGCGATCTTGTCGTGTTCCGTGCGATCATCGCAATGGCCAAGGCATTGAGCCTGAAAGTGATCGCGGAAGGGATCGAGAACGAAGGGCAGCGCGAACTGATCGGGCGCGAAGGCTGCGATTTCTATCAGGGATTCCTGCGCGCGCAGCCGATGAGCGCGACGGATTTCCTCGAATTGGCCAGCGCTGACCGCGGCAAGTGAAATTGTGAGGCCGACCGTTTCATCGCTACGCCGAGGCTGGCGCGGCAATCCGGCGATCGTCCTTCCGCTTGCGGTCTGTGCCTGCAGCGCGGGTGGCCCGATAGTCGAGGTCGTCGGCCGGCAATATGATGATTACCAGGCTGACCGTTACGAGGCGCCGTCAACCGATGGGGATGTGATCCATGCCATCGGCATCTATGAAGGCGGCTCAGATCATGGCCCGGGCCTGCACCCACGCGAAGACGTCACGGTGGAGATCGACGATCAGGGCGATCGTCCGGTCTATCTTGCCCTGTCATCCTATGAGCCTGTCAGATGGAACATCACCGGACCGGGCGCGGGTGCGGTGAAGGGCGTCTATCTGGCCGGTTATCACAGTCAGCAAGTGGTCGGCGCGAAGAATGCGAGAGTGGTCGACCGGTCGGCCGAAAGGGGCGGAGATCGTGACCGGGAAGAGCCTCATGATGGCGGCTGGGGTGTGGAAACGGCGCTATATTCCTATGCGCCCGTGAGCTGCACATACACCTATGCCACGCTCAGCGGCGGCGGCTGCGCTTCGGCGCGGCAATTCCTCACCAATGCGCGGGCCTTGTTCGGCGCGCAGGTCGCCAGTTTCACCGGAATCTACAACGCACAGCACTTTCGCATTCGGTAGGGCGGTGGCTATCGCGCCGCCTTGCGCGCTATTCCCGAAAGCCCTTTGGTGAGCTGGAAAAGGCCGTTGAGGCGGCTCTTGGGATCGCCCCAGGCCCGGTTGATCGTCAGCTTCATGTCCGGCCGGAGCCGGGCGGTGCCTTTCAGCCGCTCCACATAGGCGATCAGCCCGGCCGGATCGGGGAAATCGTCGTTATGGAACGTAACCAGCGTGCCCCGCGCGCCCACATCGATCTTGGCGATATTGGCCAGGATCGCCTGCTGCTTGATTTCGATCAGCTTGATGAGATTGCCGGTGGGATCAGGTAGGGGGCCGAACCTGTCGATCATTTCCGCCGCGAGCGCTTCGATCTCGGCATGATCCCGTGCATCGTTGAGGCGGCGGTAAAGCGCCATGCGGACGGCCAGATCCGGCACATAATCTTCCGGTATCATGATCGGCGCATCGACCGTGATCTGTGGGCTGAGGCCGGAGGAATCCCGCCCCAATCCGCTTTCGCCCGCCTTTGCCGCCAGGATCGCGTCTTCCAGCATGGATTGGTAAAGTTCGAACCCGACTTCGCGGATATGGCCGGATTGTTCGTCACCCAGCAGGTTGCCCGCCCCGCGAATGTCGAGGTCGTGGCTGGCAAGCTGGAAACCGGCGCCCAGGCTGTCGAGATCGCCCAGCACCTTCAGGCGTTTCTCGGCGACTTCGCTCAACGCCTGGTCGCGAGGATAGGTCAGATAGGCATAGGCGCGCAGCTTGGAGCGGCCGACCCGTCCGCGCAGCTGGTATAGCTGGGCCAGCCCGAAGCGGTCCGCGCGATGGATGATGATGGTGTTGGCCGAGGGAATATCCAGCCCGCTCTCCACGATGGTCGTGGACAGCAGCACATCGTATTTGCGCTCGTAGAAGGCGCTCATCCGCTCCTCGACTTCGCTGGCCGCCATCTGGCCATGCGCCGTCACCACCTTCACTTCCGGCACGGTCTGGCGCAGCCATTCCTCGATATCGGCAATGTCGGCGATCCTCGGCACGATCAGGAAGCTCTGCCCGCCGCGATGATGCTCGCGCAGCAAGGCCTCGCGCATCACCATGTCGTCCCATTCCATCACATAGGTCCGCACCGCAAGGCGGTCGACCGGCGGGGTCTGGATGGTGGAAAGCTCGCGCAGGCCGGACATGGCCATCTGCAGCGTGCGCGGGATCGGCGTGGCGGTGAGCGTCAGCACATGCACATCGGTGCGCAATTGCTTGAGCTTTTCCTTGTGATTGACGCCGAAGCGCTGCTCCTCATCGACGATGACCAGCCCAAGCCGCTTGAATTTGACGGATTTGGACAGCAGCGCATGCGTGCCGATCACGATGTCCACCGTGCCGTCGCCCAGCCCATCGCGCGTCTGGGCGGCTTCCTTGGCGGGGACGAGGCGGGACAGCCGCCCGATCCTGATCGGAAAGCCGGCGAAGCGCTCGACGAAATTGGAATAATGCTGGCGCGCCAGAAGCGTGGTGGGCGCGATCACCACCACCTGCTGGCCGGACATGGCGGCAACGAAGGCGGCGCGCAGGGCCACTTCGGTCTTGCCGAAGCCGACATCGCCGCAGACCAGCCTGTCCATCGGCTTGCCTTCCCCGAGGTCGCCCAGCACATCCCCGATCGCGCGTTCCTGATCCTCGGTTTCCTGCCACGGGAAGCGGTCGATGAACTGGTTGTAGATCGCCTCCTCCGCCAGCAGGGCCGGGGCGGATTTGAGCGCGCGAACCGCGGCGGTGCGCATCAGCTCATGCGCGATCTGCTGGATGCGCTCCTTCAGCCTCGCCCGGCGGCGCTGCCAGGCCTCGCCGCCCAGCCGGTCCAGCGGGACGCTTTCCTCCGAGCTGCCATAGCGGGACAGCACGTCGATATTCTCGACCGGAATATAGAGCTTATCGCCCCCGGCATATTCCAGCATCACGCAATCATGCGGGCTTTTGCCGACCTGGATCGATTCCAGCCCGGCGTAGCGGCCGATGCCATGCTCCATATGCACCATCAGATCGCCGGGGTGCATGGCGGAAAGCTCCGCCAGGAATGCGTCCGAATCCTTCTTCCGCTTGCGTCGCCGGACAAGGCGGTCGCCCAGGATGTCCTGCTCTGTGACCAGCTCCAGTTCGTCATTGGCGAAGCCGGTTTCCAGCGGCAGCACGATCGCCACCGGCTTGCCCTTCGCGGCAAGACCTAGCGCATCCTGCCAGCTATCGGCCAGGCGGGCTTCCGTCCCCGCATCGGCGAGTATCGACGTGATCCGCGCCCGGCTGCCGGATGAGTAGGTCGCCAGCAGGGGCTTCTTCCCGGCCTTGCCCAGGGCGGCGAGGTGGCGGGCAGCCGCTTCATAGACATTGTCGCCGCGCGCCCGCTCCGCGCCGAAATCGCGCGAGGAGGTGAACCCGAAATCCAACACGCGTTCGCTTTCAGGCTCGGCGAAAATGCCTGCGCGATGCACCGGCCATTCCGCCAGCCTGGCGTCCAATTCCTGCTGCGGCAGGTAAAGCGCGTCGGTGGCCAGAGGGCGGTAGCTGCCCGCAGCCTGGCCTGCGGTTTCGTTGCGCGCGGTATGGTAATCCGCGATGTCGGACAGGCGCTCTTCACCGGCAGACAGGGCGCTGCCGTCGATCACGACGACATCGTCCTTCGACAGATGATCGAACAGCGTGTCCAGCCGTTCCTCGAACAGGGGCAGCCAGTGCTCCATCCCGGCCAGCCGCCGCCCGTCGCTGACTGCCTGATAGAGCGGATCGCCGGTGGCATTGGCCCCGAACATCTCGCGATAGCGCGTGCGGAAGCGCTTGATCGTCTCCTCGTCCAGCAAGGCTTCGCTGGCCGGCAGCAGCAGATGCGAATCGATCACCCCGGTCGTGCGCTGGGTGTTGGGATCGAACAGGCGCAGCGATTCCAGCTCGTCGCCGAAAAAGTCCAGTCGCAGCCCGCCTTCCAGGCCGGATGGGTAAATATCGAAGATCGAGCCGCGAACCGCGAAATCGCCCGCATCGGCCACCGTATCGGTGCGGGCATAGCCTTGCCGCTGGAGCAGCGCGATCAGCGTTTCCCGGCCGATTTCCAGGCTCGGTTTCAATTCGCGCACCGATTGGCGGATACGGAATGGGGTCAGCACGCGCTGAAGCAGTGCATTGACGGTCGTTACCAGCAATTGTGTCCCGGGATCGCCTGCCTGAAGCCGGTACAGCGCCGAAAGCCTGCGGGCGCTGACGGAATGGGCCGGGCTGGCGCGGTCGTAGGGAAGGCAATCCCACGCCGGAAATTCGATCACTTCCAGTTCAGGCGCGAAATAGCCTGCCGCATCGGCCACCGCGCGCATAGCCGCTTCATCGGGCGCTATGAATATCGCGCGGCCGCCCTTCGACCTGGCATGGGCGGCCCGGGCCAGGTCCGCGAGCACCAGCGGCTGCGCCCCGCGCGCGACCGAAGCCAGGGTCAGCGGCTTGCGGGCAGTAAGGATACGGGAAAGATCGGGCATTCTTTGTGCGGAAGCTGTAAGCGCCGGGACCGTTCCCGTCAGCGCGGAATTTCTACGTAGTCGAGCTGTTGCATCAGCGTCATCTGCTCGCCTGCAAATCGCTCCGGAACCGGCATGGTGCGGAGCGCCCAGGCCATCACATCGACATCATCCTCTTCCAGCAGATCCTCGAACCAGTCGATTTCAGCCGCACCCCATTGGGTGTGGTAGCGGTCGAAGAAACCGCCGATCATATAGTCCGCCTCACGCGTGCCGCGATGCCAGGCGCGAAACTTCAGGCGAGCGAGACGGACGGACCCGGGGGCGGAGACATTGGACATGAATTTGCCGGTAAGGCAGGCGGCGTGGGCAGGCAACCCACCCTTCGACCTATTTTCCGCGCAGGGCGGCAAGAATTTCCGGCGCGGGCCTGCCGATCAGATCCTTGGCCAGTTCGCCTTGCAGGGCCAATTCGAGCTGCTTGTGAAAATGGCGGCGCAATTCGCCCAGCGTGCGCGGGGCGGCGATCACCACCAGCTTTTCGATCTTGTGATCCAGAACCTGCCGGTTCAGCCAGTCCGCGACAGCGGCGGCATGGGCGTCTTCATCCAGCAAGTGCCCGGTCGGATTGCCCGAGCTGGAATAGTGATGCGCACCGGCGCCCTTGTTGTGCTTGTCCAGCCTGGGGGCGGGGAGGGGCGCAAGCTGCGGTTCCGCCTCGTTTCCGGCGTTCCTGAACAATTCGAACCGCTTGCCGTCGATCAAGGCGATAACGGTATTGTGGGCCAGCAACATGCGATTGCTCCTCTCGTTACGATGGCCTGCATTTCATCATAGCATGGAGGTGGAACAATGCGCTGCGTCAAATCTGGCGATTTTCCCGCCAACCTGTCTATGAAGGGCCATGCGGCCCGAATGCCTCAACCCGGTCTTTGCGGAAACGGACAGTCTCGACGGTGTCGGGCCCAAGCTGCGCAAGCCGCTTGAAAAGCTGGGGCTGAATCGGCTGCGGGATCTGGCCTATCATCTGCCGGATCGCTTCGTGCAACGGCGCGCCGTGGGCAATCTCGATGAAGCGTCGGTGGGGGAGCAGATCGTGATTGCGCTGACGCCCACCGAGCACCGCTCCACGTCGGGGCGTGGGCCATATCGCGTGCTGGCGCAGGATGCGGCGGGGAACATCTGCGCGCTGACCTATTTCGGCCGCGCTTCCTACACCGCGAAGAAGCAGCTTCCGGTCGGCGAGATGCGCTGGGTGGCGGGCAGGCTCGATCAATATGGGCAGATGCTGCAGATCGTGCATCCCGACCATGTCGCGGAAGAAAGCAGCGCGATGCTCGGGCAATTGTGCGAGCCGGTTTATGCGCTTTCCGAAGGGCTGACCCAGCCGCGCATTGCCGCTCTCGTCCAGCAGGCGCTAGGGCGGTTGCCCAAATTGCCGGAATGGATCGAGCCGGGCCTGCTGGCCAAAATGCAATGGCCGGTCTGGCGCGATGCGCTGCTGCTGGCGCATAAGGCGGAGCATCCCGCGGCGCGGGATCGTCTGGCCTATGATGAATTGCTGGCCAACAGCCTTGCCTTGATGCTGGTGCGCGACGCCAATCGCAGCCGCAAGGGAACGCCGCTCACGGGCGATAATTCGCTCAGGGCGAAGCTGGACTTGCCGTTTCCGCTCACAGGCGCGCAGCAGCGCTCTATCCGCGAGATCGAGGGGGACCTGGCCCAGGGCGCCCCGATGCTGCGCCTGCTGCAGGGCGATGTCGGCGCGGGCAAGACTGTGGTCGCGCTGGAAGCGATGCTGCTGGCGGTGGAGGCGGGCGCACAGGCCGCCATGCTGGCTCCCACCGAGATTCTCGCGCGCCAGCACTACCAGACCTTGCGTGGCCTTGCCGCGCCGACCGGAGTGAACATCGCGCTGCTGACCGGGCGAGACAAGGGCAAGGCCCGGGAGTCGATCCTGATGGGCCTGATGGATGGCAGTATCGACATCGTGGTGGGCACTCATGCGATTTTTCAGGAGAGCGTGAGCTATCGCAATCTCGCGCTGGTGGTGATCGACGAGCAGCATCGCTTCGGAGTGGGCCAGCGGTTGATGCTCACGCAGAAGGGCAAGCGCACGCCGCACTGCCTTGCCATGACGGCGACCCCCATCCCGCGCACCCTGACGCTGGCGCAATATGGCGAGATGGACGTGTCCCGGCTCGATGAGATGCCGCCCGGCCGTCAGCCGATCGACACGCGCGTGATCGCCGTGGATCGTTTGGCCGATGTGGCGGCGGGAGTCGAACGGCATATCGCAAGCGGCCAGCAGGCCTATTGGGTCTGCCCCATGGTGCGCGACAGCGAGACGGAGGATCTGGCCGCCGCTGAGGCGCGTTTTACGTCCCTTAAGGCGCGTTTCGGTGACGCTGTGGTGCTTGTGCATGGCCAGCTCAAGCCGGAAATCAAGGACGCTGCCATGGAACGCTTCGCCAGCGGCGATGCGCGCGTGCTGGTCGCGACCACGGTGATCGAGGTCGGCGTCGATGTGCCAAACGCCACGCTGATGGTGATCGAGCAGGCGGAGCGTTTCGGCCTTGCCCAGCTGCATCAGTTGCGGGGCAGGGTGGGGCGCGGGTCGGAGAAATCGGTGTGCCTTCTCCTGCGCGGGGAGCATCTTTCCGAAACCGCGCGGCAGCGCCTGGGTTTGATGCGGGAAACGCAGGATGGCTTCCGCCTGGCCGAGGAGGACCTGAAGCTGCGCGGCGGCGGGGAACTGCTGGGCACCCGGCAATCGGGCGATACGCCGTTCAATGTGGCCAATCTGGAGCAGATCCAGCGGTTGCTGCCGCTGGCCCATGACGATGCCCGCCTGCTGGTGGAGCGGGATGGCGGCCTTTCCAGCCCGCGCGGGGAAGCGGCGCGGATTCTGCTCTACCTGTTCGAGCGGGACTGGGGCGTGCAACTGCTTCGGGGCGGTTAGCGGCCAGTCTCAGGTGCGGCTGCCGATGCCGTGCTGAACAAGCCGTTTTGCGGGAAGATCGCGATTGATGTTCGGGAAACTGTCCGCCCGGCTACGCGGCCAGAGACTGGCTTACCTTGCCCGGCTCGAACAGGATCGGCACTTCATGCATCCCGCCGACCTGCCCTGAAACCCATCGTGTCGGGCGTTCGGGGTCAAGCTCGAATTCCGGAATGCGGGCAAGGAAGCGCTCGATCATCGCGATGGCTTCGACCTTGGCCAGATAGGCGCCAAGGCAATGATGGATGCCGATCCCAAAGGCGAAATGATGATTGGGCTTGCGATCGGGGATAAAGCGATCCGGGTGCGGAAACTGGCGCGGATCGCGATTGGTGATCTGATGAATCATGCCCACGATCTGCCCTGGCTGGAGATCTACGCCGGCGATGGTGATCGGATTGACCACTTTACGGAAAATGCAGGCAGGGCCGTCGAGCCGCAGAAATTCATCGACAGCGCTGGGGATCAGCTCCGGCTTGCGGGTGAGCTGGCGGCGCAACTCCTTGTCCCAGGCAAGGCGGTAGAAGCAATTCGCCAGAAAACGCAGCGTATTGTCGAAGCCGCCAAGCAGCAGCACGGTGAAGAAATCGAGCAGTTCCTCGTCGTTCAGCCGTTGCCCGTCATATTCGCTGTTGATGATTTCGCTCAGAAGCCCGTCGTTCGGTTCCTTGCGCCGCAATTCCACGGTTTCCCGCCAATAGGCTTCCATCTCCTTCATGACGGGCGCGGCGGCTTCGGGATCGGTTGCCCCTTCCACCATCGCATGAACGAAGCGCCGAAATTTTTCGGCATCCTCCATCGACAGGCCGACGATCGCGCAGAAGGCATAGCCAGGCATGGGGTCGGTCGCCTGACAGACGTCGATCCGGCCTTTGTCGATCACCCTGTCGACCAGCATATCGGCAATCGCCCGCATGTCGTCGAGCATGCGGTTGGCGCGGACCTTGGTGAAGGGGGCCTGCACCATCCGGCGATAATGGGTGTGATCAGGCTCGTCCTGCCCGGACAGCATGAAGGGCTTGCCGCTGGGGGTCGAATATTGCGGGAAAGTCACCGCGGAGTTCGAAAAATCGACCGTGTTCTGATGAATTTCCCGGCTCGCCTGCCAGCTTGTCACCACCCAGAAGCCGCCATGGGCATTGCTCCAGGCGATTTCCTCGCCTGCGGCAATCGCCTCATCGCGGATCATCTCGAAATATTCATACGGCGTGCCGTCAGGCCCCAGCGGGGTCGCATAATGATCGAAGTTCGAGATCAGGCTCATCGTTTGATCCTCAGGCATCGATTGCGGTCCGGACGCGCTCCCATTCATCGCTATTGCAGAGCGGATCCCCCGGATTAAGCACGCCAAAGCCCTTCATCACGATCCGGTCATCGGTGTTCTGGCGCTGGTTTGAAAACTTGTTCGTCCCCAGATCGCGCTTGCCCGGCAGCGGACGGAAATAGGCCTCGTCGGAGAAAAAGCGGAAGGTGTAGCTGCGCCGCAGCTGGTCCGGCCTGGTCGGCGCGCCGCCATGCAGGCAGCCCGGATGGAATGCGAGCACGTCGCCCCGCTGCATGGAGGTGGAGAAAATATCCCATTTCTCGCGCTCGGCTTCGATGTTGGGAAGACGGGGCAGGTCCTTCTCATCGTAGAGCGGCGCCGTGAAGTCGGTCGGATCATACATCGATGCGTTGAACAGGGTGCCATTGTGCGATTTGCGCACCACTTCGAGCACGTTCTCCTCATCGAGAGGATCGAGGGGAATCCAGAAGATCAGCAGGCCCGGGCCGTAAAAGGGGATGTAGGACGTATCCTGATGCCAGGCGGTCCGGCGCGCGCCGCCGGTCTTCTGCCACATCTGCTCGAGATAATAATAGGTGTCCCGCCCTCCGAAGAGATCGCGCGCGATGTCGGCTATGCGGGTTTCCGACATCAGCCGCTGATAGCGTTCGCTGCTTCTGATGGTGTTGTCTGTCAGGAAGTAGATCTCATCCTTCCCGTCACCATACATCCGCTCCGCAAGTTGCTTGTCGGCATTGAAATGCGCTTCATAGCACATTTCCAGCAGATCCATTTCCTGCCAATCCAGCGCGCCCGGTATCAGGACCACGCCATCCTCGGCAAAGCCTTCCGCATATTGGGAATATTGACCTTCCATCTCTCGCCTCGTCCGTTCTGCTTTCGGTGCGACGCACTCGGCCTCAAGGCGCGGTCATGGTCCTTCGCCGCCAGCGTCGTGCGTCATCCCGCCTGTTTATCCGAAGAACCGGCGCAACTCTTGGAATCGCTTGCATGAAAACTTGTAAATGCGGCGCGATATGTGCGGGCGCGCGGTTCGGCTAGGACAGGTTCCGATATTGCCGCGGGGACATTCTGTAGTACCGCCGGAAGGCGTTGGAGAAATGCGCCTGGTCGTAAAATCCCAGCGACAGCGCGATCTCCGAGAGTGAGGCGCCTGCCAAGGCCGGGGAGCGCAACATCTGGGCGGCCCGCTTCATGCGTTCGTTCGCCAGCAGAGCGGTGAATGTGGTGCCGTGGGTGGAAAGCGTTGTCTGAAGGCTTCTCAGGCTCATTCCCAGCCGTGCCGCCGAAGCGGCCGGAGTCAGGTCTTCCGAGCCGATATGATCGCGAATATCCTTCCTTATGTCCTGAAACGCGGCGCGGGTTCTGGCCCTGTCGGGCAGGTCATCGCCGCCGATCATGCACAGATAGGTCAGTTCCAGCGAAGCCTCGAGCAGGTCGTTTAATATGTATTCTGCGGTTTTGCCGGCAAGATCATGCAATTTCTCGAGATATGATCGCAGAAGCAGGGTTCTGGCATCATGCCGGTCGGACTGCATCCCGCTGATCCGGTTGCCGGACCCGAGCCGCCTTTCGACCATCCTGCGAGGAAACAGAATGGTGCGTCCGCTCGCGCCGGCCCTGCAATCGAACGATCCGGTGAGGCTGGTGTCCCAGAGCAGAATATCGCCAGCCTGCATTACCGATTCCCGGCTTCCCGCGGAGAAGCGCAGTCCGCCTGCATTGTAGAGCGTGACGTAGAGGCCGTCCTCCTGCGAATGGACGATCTCGTTCTCTCCCCGGTGCCCCTCGCAGCCCCTGATTTTCGTATCAACGAACAGGCAATCGCCCTGCAGGCGATGCTTCTGCGAAATCGTGCAATCTTCCTTGCTTGATGGCACGACGTTCCAGCAACTCCGGAACCAGTCGTAGCCTGCCGAGCAAGCCTGCGCCGTATCCATCTGGAACATCTCGCTCTCCAATCCATATGCGCGTCTTGCGGAGAGAGCGCCGATCGTCGAGGCGTATGCGGACCTGTGCCCAGCAGATCGCACACGAAAACGTGGCTCACTCACCATCGCGCTTGGAGGGGATGCTACTCCGCCGTTCGGCGCCGGTCAACGCGGGGCGGCATGTGTCGGGCTGCCTTGCCATCAGGCCCCTACAATTGCTCGAATCTCGGGCCGAAGTTTGCAAGATCAGGGATGGGAATACGCGGCTTGCTGTCCAGATCCGCGAAATAGGCGCCCAGGTCGTCCAGGCATTTCCGCCTTACCTCCAGCGGCTGATACGGAATGTTGTGAGCCACGAACGGCTCGATCACCTCCATGCCGACATAGCCCAGGGTGCCCTGGAAAAGATGCCGCAGCATGCCATGCACCAGTGGCCCATGGATGCCGCGCGCGCCCACCATGTCTTCCCGGCCGCCAAGGCTGAAAGCCGCGCTGGCCTTCTTTCCGGCCATCCCGCCGCGTTCATAGATGGTCTTGCCGCCATAGAACTCGCCGGAGATGAAAACACGGTCGAACCAGCCTTTCATGATCGCGGGCGTGCCGAACCAGAACAGCGGGAAGGTCAGCACGATGAGATCGGCCTGCTTCACCTTTTCGATCTCGGCGACGAGATCCGGGGCCAGGGTTCCGGCGTTGAAATTGTGCCTTTGTTCCAAGGCGTAAACAAGATGGTCGGGATTGCCTCGCTCGCCAAAATCCGCCGGGGAGAGGACCGGATTGAACCCCATTTCATAAAGGTCGGAATGGATCAGCTCATGGCCGCTGGCGGAAAGCGTTTCGGCAATCCGGTCGCGCATCGCCGTAACGAAGGAATCGCGTTCGGAATGGGCATGGACGAGAAGGGCTGTAGGCATCGAATTCCCCGGAATTTATGTAATGACTTACATTGCGTGGTCCGGAAAAAAGGTCAACAGGTTTACGAAATTCGCTCGAAAATTTTCCCGGCGATCCGTAGCGCGGTGCCGTTTGCGTGGATAACCAAGCTGAAATCAGCTGATTGCATTTCATGACTGCAGGAACGAGTGGCCGCCGTGCATTCCGGTGGCTTTGATTGGTCCGCGCACTTGCGCCAGTTTGTCGATTTCAATTTAACATGAGAAAGACGGTTTACGTTTGAAAAGGGGGATCGAGGACATGAGTCACGCGAACACTGTTTTGAAATTGGTGCAGCAGAAGCCCGGCCTCACGGAATTGGAGATTTCGAAGCATTTGTTCGGAAAGGAAGGAGTCCAGCAAAGGGTAAATTATATTTGCCGCAGATTGGTCAAAGAGCAGAAAATTGAACGTCGAGGCGCAGGATACCAGTCTGATCCGTATGCCTATTATCCGCTCCAAAAAAGCTTTGTAACTCCAGAGATAATCGCCTCGAAGCTCGAATCAAAACCAGCTTCGTTGTCTGCTGCAAAGCCCGTCCTCACCAAGTCCTACCTATTGACCTGTGGCTTTAAGATGTGCGCGACCTGGAGATTGAGTAGTGGAGAGGTAATAGAATTCGATTGCCGTTTACCTACTGAGCGGGGCGTCTATGCGTTCTGTAAGGGCGATGTCGTTCAATATATTGGAGTCGCCGCAAAGGGGATCGCAAAGCGTTTATATTTTTACACTCGCCCAGGCCCAAGGCAGATTACCAACATACGAATTAATGCCATCATCAAGAGTGAGCTTGCGCAAGGCCGCAAACTTGAAATTCTTGCGGCTATGCCTTCAAACTTTGATTGGAATGGCTTGCCTGTCGATGGAGTCATGGGTTTGGAAGCAGGTTTAATTAACCGTTATTCACTTCCATGGAATGTGAGGGGGGCATGAAGTTAATTGTAGGCTTCATACTAGGAGCAGTTGGTAGCTTTGCGCTAGGATGGACCCTGCTGACGGTTTTAGGACTCTGGTTGGCAAAATGACCGAAAACCCGCCGCTTGAATCCTGCCAAGGCAGGGCGGCTCAAGCCCGTCATTGCGGAGGGCCATGCCGCTTACTCTGATTTGAACATATAAAATAAAATGGTCGGGGAGAGAGGATTCGAACCTCCGGCCCCTGCCTCCCGAAGACAGTGCTCTACCAGGCTGAGCTACTCCCCGACCGGTGCCGCCACAGAAGCTGTGGAGCAAGGCAGAGGCGGCCCTATAGGAGCGAGAGGGCGGGGTGGCAAGCGGGCATTTGCAGGTTTAGGAATAGCCCATGGCCAGTCTTGCACAATCGACCGATTCTCTTTCTTCCCCTCACTGGGAATGGCAGTATCTCGAGCTTATGCGCCGGATCTGGCGGCAAGGCGACGAACGCATCGACCGCACCGGCGTCGGCACGCGATCCGTTTTTGGCGCCGAGCTTCGCTTCGATTTGTCCGACGGCCGGATGCCCTTGCTCACGACCAAGCGAGTCTATTGGAAGACGGCAAGCCGGGAGATGCTGTGGTTTCTCACCGGCGATACGAATATCCGTGCGCTGTGCGCGCAGAACGTTCAGATCTGGACGGACTGGCCGCTGGATCGCTACCGCAGGGAGACGGGCGATCCGATTAGCCGGGAAGATTTTTCCGCGAGAATCGTCGAGGATGAACGGTTCGCGGAGCGCTGGGGCGACCTTGGCCCGGTCTATGGCAAGCAATGGGTCGATTGGCCCACCTATGAGCCTGTGGGCGACGGCTCGTTTCGCGCTGGCCCGGGCATCAATCAGGTGGCGCAGGTGGTGCGAAGCCTGCGCGAGAATCCGGGCAGCCGGCGGCATATCATCGAAGGCTGGAATGTGGCCGAGCTGGACGGAATGGCCCTGCCGCCCTGCCACAAGACCTATCAATTCCATGTGGCCGGAAGCCGTCTCAACGGATTGCTCTATCAGCGCAGCTGCGACGTGGCGCTGGGATTGCCGTTCAACTTGTGGGGCGCGGCCCTGCTGGTCCGAATGCTGGCCCAGCAGAGCGGGCTGGAGCCGGGCGAGCTTGTCTGGATGGGCGGCGATGTCCACCTCTATCTGAATCATGCGGCTTTGGTGGAAGAGCAGCTTTCACGCACCCCTTCGGGCGATCCACGGATGGAGATACTGCGTTTGCCCGAATCGATCTTCGCCTACCGGATCGAGGATTTTCAGGTCAGCGGGTATGAGCCGCAGACCCATATTCCGGCGCCCGTGGCGGTTTGACCCGGTTCAGCGCACGATTGCGCTGTAGGCTATCCTGCCGCTGCCGCGCGCGGCAGCCTGTGCGGGAATGCGCCACCTGACATGAGTCACGTCTTCGGGCGTGGCGAGGCGGGCGCCTTCCGGATCACGGATGGTGAGCGCGCCCAAACGTCCCCAGTTCCGGCCGCCGTCGACGGAGATTTCCTCCATCCCGTTGCTGCTGCGCTCATAGGAAAGCGCCTTGGGAACCGGGCTGGTCAGGGTGAAGCCGCCCGGCTTGGCGGGCGAGCGCCAATCGAGCACCAGCACCACGCGGTCGCCCGGCGACATCTTGCCCGCCGGCTCCAGCAGGCGCACCGGGCGCAAGCCTGGAACATGGGATTTCTCGACATAGACCGCATGGGCAGGACGCCAGATCAATTCGGCCTGGGCCGGATGGATGGCTGCGCCAAGGCATAGCGCAAAGGCGGCGAACAAGATCGGACGCATGCAATTCCCCCCGTCCGCTCCCTTGCCGGACAGGCCGAGGCAATAGGCCGCAAAGCGCCAAGATATGGTTAACGATGCGGGTGAGGCGGGGCGTTTCGAGCGGTTCGGCGATTTGATTGCGCGCCGGTATTGAGAGGCGGTTGACAGCCGTGATGGGCTGCCCTAGTGGCGCGGCTCCCCAAGGGACGCACGCCCAGGAATACGCGGGTGTAGCTCAGTTGGTTAGAGCGCCGGCCTGTCACGCCGGAGGTCGCGGGTTCGAGCCCCGTCACTCGCGCCATTGGGGAATTTCCGCGGTTCTGGGGTTGGTTCGGACGTCTCCCTCAACGCCAGCGGCCCGTCTCCATCCAGATCAGAAACCGCCGCAGCGGAAGCAGCCAGATCGTTCCCAGCACGATGTAGATCACCGTCTGCACCAGCACGGGCAGCCCTCCGATCGGGCCGGCTGCCCTGGATACCAGCAGGGCATAAATCGCGAGCGCCCCGAGTAGCCCGAGAATCCCGACCGGAATACGCCAGGTAGGGTCCTTACGCATCATAAAGCTCCAAAAAGGCGGGTCGGTGTGATGACGGCCGCAAGCGGGCGATCATGCGGTTCGACCGGCAGGCTGTCCAGCAGCTGGCAATCCCATGCCAGCCCTATTGCGATCGTATCGGGATGGGCGGCGAGCCAGCGGTCGTAATGTCCGCCCCCCTGGCCCAGCCGCTGGCCATCGGCCGTGAAGCCCAGCAGCGGCACGAAAACCGTATCGGGCACAAGTCGCCTGGCGTCTCCGGCAGGCTGAAGAATCCCGTAAGGCCCCATTTCGAGATCGGTGTCGCCGAACGGATCGGTCCATGCCCTGAATTCCATTCCGCTCTCCCGGTCGGCAAACCAGGGCAGGGCGATGTCGTGACCCGCTTCGAGGAAGAAGCGCGCATAGGCCGAAGCCGGCGCCTCGAAGGAATTGGAGCGATAGACGCCTATCGTGGCCCGGGCAGGCAGATGGTCCATCACCAGCCGGGGCGGGCGCATGAACATCAGTCCACGCATGTTGTCCGGCAGGGCTTCGGCATATTCCCGCCGCAAACGGCGCAATCGGCTGCGTAGTTCCTGCTTGGAATCCATATTTCACCGATGGGCCGGTCCAGGCCGGCAAAAGAGGGTGACGGGACCACCATGGGCCGGTGCCGGGAAATCCTCTGACGCCAAAACGTCAGGTGGGAGCCATATGTGCCGAATCCCAATGCGAAAAAGTGACCCGGCCAGGGACAGCCCCCTTGGATTGCTTATAGCCTCAGGGATGTTCAAGCGGCGCGTACCGGGCAGTACCCGTCATGGGTCTACTTAGGGAGTGCCCGGCATCGTCTCAAGCTGTTCCGCAAGATTTTCGATGCGGTCGGCGATCCGTTCCAGCAAAGGCGCCAGATCCTCGCTCGGATCGGCAGGTGGTGCGGCAGCTTCGGAAGCGGAGGAGGCAGCGCGCGCTTCATGCAATTCGTCGGCCAGCAGCAGGCTCGCGAAAAGAAGCTGCCTGGCCTCGTTCTGCCCGACGGCATTGCCCATCCCGGAAAGCTTTTCCGCGATCATCTGTCCGAGCCGGGTGACATGGCTTTCCTCGCCTTCGGCACAAGCGACGGTGTAGTGGCGGCCGCCAATCGCCAGCGTGACATTGCTCATTTTTCGAGGGCTCCGATCAGGGCGTCCAATTCGGCAAGAGAGGCTCTCACGCTTTGCCGCAGCGCCTCATGGCGGATCAGGAGGCCTTCGTCGGGTTCGACGAGATCGGGTTCCGGTGCGTGCCGTTCTGTATCGCCTGCAGCGCTTTCTATGCGCGCCAAAGCGGACTCTATGCGCCTCACGGCGATGTCGATGCGGTCCCGAGACATGCGGTTTGTTAGCGTAAAGGCGGGCTGCCGCAAAGATTTGCACGCCGGAGCGGCAAACAAATCTGAGGAAAATCGTTGCGCATCTGCGAAAGCGCTGCGCTTGACGGCAGGCGGCGCGTCCGCAAAGGAAACCGCGCGCCGAATCGGCCCCCGATGATCGTTTTTCGCACGGCGCCTTCGCAGGAGCAGAATTCGCATGAGCCTCGATCCGTCCCGCCTGGCGCCTATGGCCAATGCCATCCGCGCTCTGTCGATGGACGCGGTGCAGGCCGCCAATAGCGGCCACCCTGGCATGCCGATGGGCATGGCCGATGTAGCCACCGTGCTTTACTCGCGTTTCCTCAAGTTCGATCCTGCGGCCCCCAAATGGCCGGATCGCGACCGTTTCGTGCTGTCGGCCGGTCATGGCTCGATGCTGATCTATTCGCTGCTGCACCTCACCGGCTATGCGAACCCGACGATGGAAGAGATCCGCAACTTCCGTCAGTTGACCAGCCCTTGCGCCGGCCATCCGGAGAACTTCCTGCTGCCGGGCGTCGAATGCACGACCGGCCCGTTGGGGCAGGGCCTGGCGATGGCGGTGGGCATGGCGCTCGCCGAACGGCACCTCAACGCCAGCTTCGGGGACGATCTGGTCGATCATCGTACCTGGGTGGTCGCCGGCGACGGCTGCCTGATGGAGGGGGTGAACCATGAGGCGATCGGCCTCGCCGGGCATCTCAAGCTGGGCCGCATGGTCGTGCTGTGGGACGATAATCGTATCACCATCGATGGCGGTACCGATCTTTCCACCAGCGAAGATGTGTCGGCCCGCTTCCGCGCTGCCGGATGGCATACCGAATCCTGCGACGGCCACGATTTCGCCGACATCGAGCGCGCGATTGCCGCTGCCGTGGCCGATGGGCGTCCGTCGCTTGTCGCCTGCCGCACGATCATTGGCAAGGGCGCGCCCAACAAGCAGGGCAGCCATAATGTGCATGGCTCGCCGCTTGGCGGGGATGAAATTGCGGCCACGCGCGAAGCCCTGGGCTGGACCGCCGCTCCCTTCGAGGTTCCGGGCGATGTGCTGGCCGACTGGCGCTCGCTTGGCGCGAAAGGTGCTTCCGCCCGCAGCGAATGGGAAGGGCGGCTTGCCGCCGATGCTCGCGGCGCCGAGCTTTCGCGGCGCATGAATGGCGATCTGCCTGCCGGGGATGCCGTCCAACAGGGGCTGCAGGCGCTGTTTGCCGAACCGCAGACTGTTGCGACCCGCAAGGCCAGCGAACTGGTGCTCGAAGTGCTGACTCTGCTGATTCCCGAAATGGTAGGGGGATCGGCGGATCTCACTGGCTCGAACAATACCAAGACCAAGGCGACCGGCCCGCTTTCCGCTGGCGATTATTCCGGCCGCTATCTCTATTACGGCATTCGCGAATTCGGGATGGCCGCTGCGATGAACGGCATGGCTCTGCACGGCGGAGTCATTCCCTATGGCGGCACCTTCCTGGTGTTTTCGGACTATTGCCGCAATGCGATCCGTCTCTCGGCCTTGCAGCATGCACGCGTGATCTACGTTCTGACGCATGACAGCATCGGCCTCGGCGAAGATGGGCCAACTCACCAGCCGGTCGAGCATGTCATGTCGCTGCGGATGATTCCCAATCTGGAGGTGTTTCGCCCCTGCGACCTCGTTGAAACGGGCGAATGCTGGGAGCTTGCGCTGCAGAGCGGCGACAAGCCTTCGGTGCTGGCCTTGACCCGCCAGAACCTGCCGCAGTTGCGTCAGGGCGGTGAGAATCTGAGCGCGAAAGGCGGCTATCGGCTGAAGGGTGCGTCTGCTCCGCGCAAGGTCGTGATTGTTGCCACCGGCTCGGAAGTCGAACTCGCTGTGAATGTGCGGGAGGCGCTGGAGGCGGAAGGCATTGGCGTGGATGTGGTATCCATGCCGTCCATGTCGCGCTTCCTCGCTCAGGATGACGCCTATCGCGCCGATCTGCTGCCCGGGGATGTGCTCAAGGTCTCGATAGAGGCCGGCGTCACTCTGGGGTGGGAACGGATCGTCGGAAGCGATGGTCTGACCGTCGGAATCGACAGGTTCGGGGCTTCCGCTCCGGCCGGCGATCTGTTCAAGCACTTCGGCTTCACCGTCGAAGCGATTGTTCCGCAAATCAAAGCTAAACTAGCCAGCTAGCAGGAGTTCTTCATATGGCGACCAAGGTTGCGATCAATGGTTTCGGACGTATCGGGCGGCTTGTCGCCAGGGCTATCCTGGAACGGCCCGATTGTGGACTGGAGCTGGTTTCGATCAACGATCTCGCTGATGCGAAATCCAACGCCCTGCTGTTCAAGTATGATTCAACTCATGGGCGGTTTCCCGCCGAAGTAACGTCGGATGGCGACAGCATGACGGTGGGCGGCAAGAAAATCGTCGTCACGAAGGAACGCGATCCGGGCAAGCTGCCGCACAAGGCGATGGGCATCGATATTGCGCTCGAATGCACCGGGTTTTTCCAGTCGAAGGATGCGGCCAGCCCTCATCTCGAAGCCGGGGCGAAGCGCGTGCTGATTTCCGCGCCGGCCAATGGCGTCGACAAGACCATCGTGTTCGGCGTCAATCAGGACACTCTGACGGCCGACGATATCGTCGTTTCGAATGCCAGCTGCACCACCAACTGCCTCGCCCCCGTGGCCAAGGTTCTGCATGAGGCGGTGGGCATCGAGCGTGGCTTCATGACCACGATCCACAGCTATACCAACGACCAGCGGATGCTGGATCAGATGCATTCCGACCTGCGTCGTGCTCGCGCCGGTGCGACCAACATGATCCCGACCACGACGGGCGCTGCTCGCGCTGTCGGTCTGGTATTGCCGGAACTCAACGGCAAGCTGGACGGCAGCTCGGTTCGCGTGCCCACGCCGAACGTCAGCCTCATCGATCTGGTCTTCACGCCTTCGCGGAATACGTCGAAGGAGGAACTCAACGCCGCCCTGAAGGCTGCGGCTGAAGGCGCCATGAAGGGCATTCTGGATTATACGGATGAGCCGCTGGTCTCGTCAGACTTCAACCATTACCCGGCCAGCTCGACCGTCGACAGCCTGGAAACCGCTGTCCTCGAAGGGCAACTGGCGCGCGTTGTCAGCTGGTACGACAATGAATGGGGCTTCTCCAACCGCATGCTGGATACGGCAGGAGTGATGGCGAGCTTCCTTTGAAATGTCCGGGCGCCTTGCCGGAATAGCACGGCATGCCCGCCCACGCGGCGAAATCGAAACCCTGCAAACAGTTTCGGTAAGTCGCATGGGTGGAGTTGCCGGCGATTTTCGTGGGGCCATCCGTCCCGGCAAGAGCGCCCGCCGTCAGGTTTCACTGATCGAGGCGGAAAGCTGGGGTGCGGCCATTGCCGATCTCGGCTTGATGGATGGGACGGCGCTGCCATGGTATGCACGCCGGGCCAATCTGCTGATCGAAGGGCTGCGCTTGCCGCGCGAGCCGGGTAAGGTGATCGCAATCGGCAATGCGCTTCGGATCGAAGTAACCTGCGAATGCGATCCTTGCAGCCGTATGGAAGAGATTGTCCCGGGTTTGAAGGCGGCCCTGATGCCGGATTGGCGGGGCGGCGTGCTGGGCCGGGTGCTGGATGATGGCGAGATTGCCATCGGCGATGAAGTGAGGATCGAGGAATGAGCGGTTTTCGCACTCTGGATGATATTGGTGACGTGAGCGGCAAGGTCGTTCTGGTTCGCGTGGACCTGAACCTTCCGATGCAGGAGGGCCATGTCACCGATACGACCCGGGTGAAGGCTTCCGCCCCCACTATCCTCGAACTGGCGGATGCGGGCGCTAAGGTGCTCCTGCTGGCTCATTTCGGCCGCCCCAAGGGCGCGCGTCACTCGACCATGTCGCTGAGCCTCGTGCAGGGTGCGGTGGAGCATGTGCTGGGGCGCGAAGTCATGTTCATTCCCGAGGTTTCAGGGCCTGTTGCCGCTCAGGCCATCGGCATCCTACGTCCGGGCGATATCGGAATGCTGGAAAATACCCGCTTCTGGCCGGGCGAGGAAAAGAACGATCCGGAATTCGCAAAGGCGATCGCCGCGAATGCCGACATCTACGTGAACGATGCCTTTTCCGCAGCCCATCGTGCCCATGCCACGACCGAGGGCTTGGCGCGCATTCTGCCAGCCTATGCGGGGCGTTCCATGCAGGCGGAACTGGAAGCGTTGGAGAAGGCGCTCGGCAACCCACGGAAGCCCGTGGCGGCAGTGGTTGGCGGCGCCAAGGTTTCGACCAAGCTGGCCGTGCTCAAGCACCTCGTCGGCAAGGTGGGTCACCTTATCATCGGCGGCGGGATGGCCAACACGTTCCTCGCCGCACGCGGGGTCGCTGTCGGCAAGTCGCTGTGCGAGCATGAACTGACCGGCACGGCCGAAGAGATCATGGAAACTGCCGACAAGGCGGGCTGCACGGTGCATTTGCCCTATGACGTGGCGGTTGCGCGTGAATTTGCGGCCAATCCCGCGTCGTTGCGGATTTGCAATGTCCATGAAGTCGGTGCCGACGAGATGATCCTGGACGTCGGACCGCAAGCTGTTGAGGCGCTGGGCGATGTGCTGAAGACCTGCCGCACGCTGGTCTGGAATGGCCCTTTGGGCGCGTTCGAGATCGAGCCGTTCGACGCTGCCACCGTGGCCCTCGCCAGGACTGCGGCCGCACTCAGCCGTGAAGGATCGCTGGTTTCGGTCGCCGGGGGCGGCGATACTGTTGCCGCGCTCAATCATGCGGGTGTTGCCGCCGATTTCACATATGTCTCGACAGCAGGCGGAGCTTTCCTCGAATGGATGGAAGGCCGGGAACTGCCGGGCGTGGTGGCCCTGGTGAAGTGATCTCGATCAAGGCCATCGACCATGTCGTGTTCCGCGCGAGAAACATGGAAGCGATGGTTCGTTTCTATGAAGATGTTCTGGGCGCCCGGATCGAGCGTCAGGTCGAGGAGCTTGGCCTTGTGCAGCTTCGGGCCGGTGGTTGCCTGATCGATCTGGTCGATTGCGCCGGCAGGCTGGGGCAACGGGGCGGAGCGCCGCCAGGTGTAGAGGGGCGCAATATCGAACACGTATGCTTCCGGCTCGACCCGTGGAACGGAGAGGCTATACTTGCCTTTTTGGCTACGCATGGCATTCCGGAGGCAGAAATCGCGCAACGTTATGGCGCGGAAGGCTACGGTCCCAGCATCTACCTTGCCGACCCGGAAGGCAACGTACTGGAGTTGAAGGGACCATCCAGGGAATTGGATTCTTGAGGCAGAACGCCGTGGCCCGTCACGAGGGCTTAACGGATATGGTTGACTGTGTTGCGGCAGCCTGCGCCGCTGGCTAAGGCGCGCAAGACATACAGAAGGCAGGAAGGCACGATGACTCATCAGGACATGTTGGCAAAGATTTCCAATGGGAACGGTTTTATCGCGGCTCTGGATCAGAGCGGCGGCTCTACTCCCAAGGCGCTGCGTGGATATGGGATCGAGGAAACCGCCTATTCCAATGACGAGGAAATGTTTGGTCTGATCCACCAGATGCGCAGCCGGATCATCACCTCGCCCGCTTTCACGGGCGACAAGGTGATCGGCGCGATCCTGTTCGAGAAGACCATGGATGGCGCTGTCGATGGAAAGCCCACTCCGCAGGCGCTGATCGAACGCGGTGTCGTGCCGTTCATCAAGATCGACAAGGGTCTGGAAGACGAGGCGAACGGCGTTCAGTTGATGAAGCCGATGCCCGAACTCGACGCTCTGCTTACCCGCGCAAAGGCGCTTGGCGTGTTCGGTACCAAGGAGCGTTCGGTCATCAACTCGGCCAATCGCGAAGGCATTGCCGCTGTCGTCAAGCAACAGTTCGAGGTGGGCGCGCAGGTGACGGCCCACGGCCTGATGCCGATTCTCGAGCCGGAAGTGAACATCAAGAGCGAGACCCGCGCCGAGTGCGACCAGATCCTGCTCGAGGAAATCCTCAACAATCTCGATGCCTTGCCGGATGGACAGCAAGTGATGTTGAAGCTGAGCCTGCCGGTCAAGCCGGGCCTGTTCGATCCTTTGGTGGATCATCCGAAGGTGCTGCGCGTGGTTGCCCTTTCCGGCGGCTACAAGCGGCCCGAGGCCTGCGTGGAGCTTTCCCGGAACCGGGGCGTGATCGCTAGCTTCAGCCGCGCGCTGCTGGAAGATCTGCGTGCCCAGATGAGCGACGAGGAATTCGACGCCTCGCTGGCCGGTGCGATCGACGAAATCTACAAGGCTTCGGTGGCGGCTCCGGCCGACGCCTGATCTCTAAATTCCTCCCGCAAAACGAAATCCGAAGCGATAGTCTTCCGGAGATATGCTCCGGTCGGCCTTCGCTTCGGGATATACTTCCACCAGATCGAGCGCCCCGTCGGCGACCGTTATCGGCTCGCCCAGCGTGAGTTCTCGCGTTTCGCTCCGCGATCCGAGATCGATACGCACCTCTATGCGTATCCGCCCGGCCCAGACGCATTGCACCTTGGCCGGACATCGGCTGTCTTCCAGCAGCTTTAGCGGCGTGACCCGTGGCCCATCGACATAGACTGTTTCACCCAGTCCCGCTCTGGCAATGCCGTCCTGCCTGACCTTGTAGCTCACGCATCCAGCCATGAGCGGGATGGTCAACAACAGGAACATGCTTGCGGGCAAAGCCCGCCGTTTCGACAAAGTGACAATAGCCATCGCTCCATCATGCCCGATGATCGGCGCCTGCTCCAGAGCGGACTTGGCGGCCTGGCAAAGGCAGGATAGGGCAAAGTCCATGCAGACTTGCCAACTTTATCTGATTTCTCCGCTGGAAGTGGGCGGCCCTTTTCCTGAACGGCTGGAGCGTGCGCTCCAGGCTGGCGCGGCGGCTGCCTTCCAGTTTCGCGTCAAGGGGCTGGACGAGCACGAAGCGGCCCGGCTCGCAGGCCCGCTGCAGGAAATCTGCGCTGCGCATGATGTCGCATTCATCGTGAATGACAGCGTATCATTGACCCGCCGGATCAAGGCAGATGGAGTTCATCTCGGCCAGCAGGACGGCGACGTGCGCGAAGCCCGCGAGTTGCTGGGCCGGGATGTGCAGATCGGCGTCACCTGCCATGCCAGCCGTCATCTGGCGATGGAAGCAGGGGAAGCCGGGGCCGATTATGTTGCGTTCGGGGCGTTCTTCCCCAGTGTCACCAAGGAAACGAAGCACAAGGCGGAACCGGAGCTGTTGCGCTGGTGGCAGGATCTGTTCGAATTGCCCTGCGTCGCCATCGGCGGAATAACGCTCGGCAACTGCCGGCCCTTGATCGAGGCGGGAGCGGATTTCCTGGCGGTTTCAGCAGCCGTGTGGAGCGGCGATGAAGCGGAGGCGATGCGCGGATTTACCGAATTGTTGGGAGAGCGGAAGCATTAGCTGCCTTGCTCTCGCTACGGGCAGGCGCTAGGGGCGCGCAACCGCTTCCCTGTTTCTCGAAAGTATGGCCCATGAAGATCAGTGGCGTTGACATTCGCCCCGGTAATATCCTCGAATATGAAGGCGGAATCTGGAAGGTTGCCAAGACCCAGCATACCCAGCCCGGAAAGGGCGGGGCGTTCATGCAGGTCGAGATGAAGAACCTGATCGATGGGCGCAAGACCAACGTCCGCTTCCGCAGCGCCGATACCGTCGAGCGCGTCCGGCTGGATACGAAGGATTTTCAGTACCTCTATGCCGAGGGCGATAATCTCGTGTTCATGGACAAGGAGACATACGACCAAATCCAGCTTCCCGCGGACCTTCTCGGCGATGCCGCCGCGTTTCTGCAGGATGGGATGGATGTCACACTGGAACTTTATGACGAGAGGCCGATCAGTGTTGAACTGCCCGAACAGGTCGAGGCGACCATCGTAGAGGCGGATGCTGTGGTGAAAGGCCAGACAGCCAGTTCCAGCTATAAGCCTGCGGTGCTTGATAATGGCGTTCGCGTGATGGTTCCCCCGCATATCGAAAGTGGCACCCGGATCGTGGTCGACGTTTATGCCCGCGAATATGTACGAAAGGCTGATTGATTATGCGTACCTTCTCGATCGTCGCTACGCTTGCCGTCCTCGCGATTCCGCTCGCGCTCCATGCCGCAGAGCCGGCCAAGAATTCCAAGGAGGCGGCCAAGGCGCCGGCTCCCGCACAGACTGCACTCACGCCTGAACAGCAGAAGGCGAATGTGGAGCGCGGCGTCAAGATTTTGAGCCTCTTCAGCAGCGCCCTGCAGAACAAGGAAGTGCCGGAAGACCAGAAAGGCTATCTGTTCTCCTGCCTCTACAACAACAAGCTGGAGAACATCAGCGTCGCGACTGGCGAGGTTTTCACGAAGAATCCGAAGCTCGACGCGAATGATCCGAAGAACCTCTATCAGGCTGCTGCCACGATCTGCGGAGTGACCAAGGCTCCCTCGTTCGCCAAGGCGGAAAAGCCGGCTACTTCGGCGACTCCCGCTCCCGCCAAGGGCCGCTGATCGCGTGAACTTGTATCGGGCGGCAACTGCATCGCGTAGGCTTGTAAATTAAATGGCCGTTTCAGGACTTTTACGCGTGATGGAGCGCGCCGCCCGCCGTGCGGGCAGCCGATTGCGTCGGGACTTCGGAGAGGTCGAGCATCTGCAGGTCAGCCGAAAGGGGCCGGCGGATTTTGTGTCCAAGGCTGATCGGGCCGCCGAGCGCAGCCTATATGATGACCTCAAACAGGCCCGTCCCGATTGGGGTTTCCTGCTTGAGGAAAGCGGTGAGGTGGAAGGTGATCCGGGCAAGCCGCGTTGGATCATCGATCCACTCGACGGCACCAGCAATTTTCTCCACGGAATCCCGCATTTCGCCATCTCCATCGCGGTTCAGGAGCCGAAGCTCGATGGCAGCGGTTGGGGGGAAGTTACGGCGGGGCTGGTCTACCAGCCGATTACTGACGAGAGTTTCTGGGCGGAAAAGTCGCGCGGTGCATGGCTGCAGGACGCCCGCCTGCGCGTGTCCGGGCGGCGCCATCTCGATGAAGCCCTGATCGCCACGGGCATCCCTTTCGCCGGTGCCGGCGATGTGGGCGAATGGAGCCGGATTTATCAGGCCATCGGGCCGCGCGTGGCCGGAATCCGCCGTTTCGGCTCCGCCGCGCTCGATCTCGCCTGGGTTGCCGCGGGCCGGTATGAGGCTTTCTGGGAAAGCAACCTCCAGCCCTGGGATACGGCGGCGGGTTGCCTGCTGGTGAGGGAAGCGGGCGGTTTTGTGACCGATTGGCGAGGGCGGTCCCAGGCGATCTGCGATAGTCAGGTGCTGGCTGGAAATGATCCGCTTCATTCCCGTCTCCACAAATTATTGGTCGAAGCTCTCAAGGATTGAGGGCAAATTCCCTGATGCGGCTTGAAGGAGCCATGCGAGGCCGCTAGACGGCGGCAACCTCCGAAGCCCCTGTGGCGGAATTGGTAGACGCGCTCGACTCAAAATCGAGTTTCTTCGGAAGTGCCCGTTCGAGTCGGGCCAGGGGCACCAGGCGGAAACGAAGCGGCCTTTACAGGAAAGCCGTTCATCCCCGCTGTTTTGCGTCCAAAACTCACCCCAGGATAGCGAACGGTTTCCCGTTCGATTGGAAGTGCTGGTTTTCGCCCTTTGTCGACGCCATTATCATCTCTCATCCGCAGGGAAGGGCATCGGATTTGGCGTCGCAGGGGGAAGAGACGGAGCGCGCAAAAGCGCCGCTGATCCTGGTCGAACCGGAAACGGCATTCTGGCTGGCAGGTTCCATCCTTGGACTCATGCAATCGAGCGTGATTTGCGTCGTATCGCTTCAATCTCCGGCCGATCTGGAAATCGACCCGATCAAGGCCGCAATGACCCAACTGGTGCCTCATGCGCGATTGATGCCTCCGGATTCGGAGGCATCCCTGGAGGAGAATCTCTTGCAATGCGTCCATGCCTGGCAGGCGGCGGTCCAGCGGGATCGCAGCGTGCCGGTATTCGGCCCCTGCAGCATTTCGAGAATGAACGGCGGAGCCGAGGGAGCGACAAAAGTACGCTTTCGTTTTGCCGTTCCATCAGACCATCTGGAAGCGACCAGAATGGCGCTCGCCTGGACGATCATGGCGGTCAATCGCCTGGCCGCCGGCGTTGGCAATCTGGATGGCACATTAAGCGAGTTGGGCAATTCGCTCGCAGCAATGCAGAACAGTCTGATGCCTTACGCCATGAAAGGAACCAATGGTTTCCGCTTCATGGAAGCCGCCATGGAACTGGGCATTCCGTATCATACCGTTGTCCATGATATGATAGCCTATGGCCAGGGCAAGAATTCCATTCGCCTGTTCAGCACTATCAGCGAACATACCACATGGATGGGTGGGATCTTTTCCAAGGACAAATATCTGACGGCTCAGGTCCTGCGCCGGTTCGGCTTGCCGGCGCCCAATCATCGGCTCGTATCCGATGAGGAAGCTGCGGTCGAAGCTGCGGCGGCTCTAGGTTATCCCGTGGTGGTCAAGCCAACCGATCAGGAACAGGGAGTCGGAGTTTTTCCATCCATAAGGACGGAAGAAGCGCTGCGCGCGCGTTATGCCGATGCCAGAAAGATATCGAAATTGATCCTCGTCGAACAGCACGTCGCAGGCGAGGATTTCCGTATCACCGTGATGAATGGCGAAGTCATAAAGATCATGAGGCGGCGTCCGGGCGGTGTGACGGGGGATGGAAAAAGGTCTGTCGCCCTATTGCTCGAGGATGTGCGGAAAGCATCGGAGAAAGAGTCCGGGCGCTCGTGGAAGAACCGTGTTTCCCTGAAGCTGGATGATGAAGCGCTCGCCATCCTGCACGAAGATGGATGCTCTCCCGACACTATTCCGGAAGAGGGCGTGTTCGTTCCCCTGCGCCGGAAGGCCAATGTGTCGGCGGGCGGTTTCCATGAACTGATCCCGTTCGATCAGGTTCATTCCGATAATCTGCGCATGGCTGTGCGGGTTGCCGAGATCCTGCAGCTCGATTTTGCGGGTGTCGATTTATTGATTCCGGATATTTCGAAATCGTGGCGCGAAAGCCATGCCATTATCTGCGAGGTCAATGCGCAGCCCCAGATCGGCTATCGTGACACCCCCGAGATATTCAAGGAGATCCTGCGCAAGCTGATGCCCGGCAAGGCCACAATTCCTTTGCATCTCATCATACTTGAGAATGAGAAAGTGCCGAAATTCAATGCCGCCCGAATGGCGGCTAAGCTGGGCTGTAATGGATTGGCATTCCGCAATCGCAGCTGGATCGACGGTTTCGGCTGGTCCAGACCATTCGACAATGATCTCGCTGCGGCCAGGTCACTGCTTATCGACAAATCCTTGACCGGCGCGTTGATCGTGACAAGCGATGAGGAATTGAAGCGGCATGGCCTCGCGTCCGCGCATTTCGATACGATAAAAATTCTATTGGAATCCGCCGATACAAGCCAGGCTTTGAGCGGTTTGATCCGCCTCACCTATGATCTGGTCACTCCTCACTCTCGGCATGTGCAGATCGTTCGCCCTCCGGCCTGACCGTGAAGGCCGGTGGGGCGTTCCTGCTGCGGAGCCTGGTTCATGAGCTTCAGCTGCGAGCTTGCATGGCCGTCGATCTGAGATAGCATGGCATCATGAGAAGGATACTTCTGCCTCTTCTGGTGCTGGCGGCATTCTCTGCTCCGGCGCGTGCGGATGATCTCAAGACGGCTGTCGCGGAAGATATGCTCGAGTTGATGGCGCTCTATCGCGATCTCCACAGTCAACCCGAGTTGAGCATGCAGGAGGTCGAAACCGCCGCAAAGCTCGCCGGGCAGATGCGCGGCCTTGGGTTCAAGGTGACGGAAAAAGTCGGAAAGACCGGCATAGTCGCGGTGCTGGCGAATGGCCCCGGGCCTACGGTGATGCTGCGCGCGGATATGGATGGGCTGCCGGTGGTCGAGCAGACCGGATTGCCCTTTGCATCCAGGCAGGTGGCCATACCGGCCTCCGGCCTCGAAACCGGGGTAATGCATGCCTGCGGCCATGATACCCATATGACCGCATGGATCGGCGCTGCGCGGCTTTTATCCGAACGCCAGGAGCAATGGTCCGGCACATTGGTGATGATTGCCCAGCCCGGAGAGGAGACCGGGGAAGGCGCGGCGGCCATGCTGGCCGATGGCCTGTTCGAGCGCTTTCCAAAACCGGATTATGCGATTGCATTCCATAATGCCGCGCAATTTCCCGCCGGAATGATCGGCTATTCGCCGGGCTATGCCCTGGCGAATGTGGATAGCGTGGACATTCTGGTTTCGGGAGTGGGCGGCCATGGCGCGTATCCCCATACGACCAGGGACCCGATCGTCCTGGCCAGTTCGATTGTAATGAAACTGCAGACCCTGGTGAGCCGCGAGAACGATCCGCTCGAACCTGCCGTGGTGACGGTCGGCAGCTTTCATGGGGGATCGAAGCATAATATCATTCCCGATGAGGCGCGGCTGCAGTTGACGGTTCGCAGCTATAGCGACGAATCCCGCAAGGCCTTGCTTGAGGGAATTTCCCGCATCGCTCGGGGCGAGGCATTGGCCGCGGGTGTTCCGGAGGACCGGATGCCCAAGGTCACGGTTGCGGAAAGCTATACCCCGGCAACTTATAATGACCCGTCGTTCACCAGGGACATCGCGGCTGTGTTCGCGTCGCGGTTTGGGGCGGAGCATGTCCGTGAAGTGCCATCCGTGATGGGCGGAGAGGATTTCGGCCGTTATCGTCGCGCGGACCCGGAGCACATCAAATCGCTGATTTTCTGGGTGGGCGGTGTGTCTGCAACTCAGTGGGAGGAAGCGCAGGCCGGCAAACGGGAACTCCCTTCGCTGCACAGCCCGTTCTGGGCGCCCGATGCCGAGAAGGTGATCGGCACGGCGGCCGAAGCGCTTGCGCTAGCGGCGCTCGAGTTGATGCCTGCTTCCTCCCCATAAGCGATCTGCCGGCAAGTAAGGGCTTGGAAACCTTCCAAGCGAATGCAATCGCTTGGATTTTTAAAGTTCTGTAAAATTTACCGACAGTTCATTTCTCTCGGTTAAGGCGTCCTTTGTCGTCCTTGGGACGTGAAGGGTGAAGGGGAGCAATGATCCGTCTCTTCAAGCATTACATCCCCCATGCCGTGCTGTTGCTGGGACTGGTCGATCTCCTGCTGCTGATGCTTGCGGGTGAATTGGCCTGGCAATTGCGCGCGGGGCAGTTGGATATGAATGCCGGGCATATTGGCGACCGCCTGTCCTCGCTTTCCGTGTTTGCCGGGATTGTGCTGATCGCCATGATCTCGGTCGGCGTCTACGGCGCGGAGGCGCTGCGATCCCTGCGCTATGCGCTGGCGCGTCTGGTCGTTGCGGTCAGCCTCGGGATAATTGCGCTATCCTTTGTCGATTTTGTCGTGCCGGGCCTCGATTTCTGGCGCTCCACCCTGGCCTATGCCATGGTGTTTTCGATCATTCTGCTGATCGTGAACCGCATCGTGGTGGGCGGCCTGCTGGGGACATCCGCGTTCCGCCGCAGGGTGCTCGTGCTGGGTGCCGGCCGGCGTGCCGAGAGATTGCGTGATCTGGCCAATCGCCAAGGCAGCGGTTTCGTGATCGTCGGCTTCATCGGCATGAGCGAAAATAAGCCGCTGATCGAGGAAGCCATCAACCGTTCCGCTATTCACGATCTCAGCCGCTTTGTCGAAAATCTCGGCGTAAGCGAAGTCGTGCTCGCGCTGGAGGAACGGCGCAACGCTCTGCCTCTCAAGGATCTCCTGCGGATCAAAACCGCCGGTGTGCATGTCAATGATTTCTCGAGCTTCATCGAGCGCGAAACCGGCAGGGTGGATCTGGATTCCGTCAATCCGAGCTGGCTTATATTTTCGGACGGTTTTTCCTCCGGCCGCATGATGTCGAGTATCTCCAAGCGGATATTTGACGTCACGGCCAGCAGCTTGTTGCTGCTTGTCACATGGCCGATCATCGCCTTGTTCGCCTTGCTGGTCAAACTGGACAGCAAGGGGCCGGCCTTTTTCAGGCAGACCAGAGTGGGGCTGTATGGCGAGAGTTTCGACGTAATAAAGCTCCGCTCCATGCGGTCGGATGCGGAAAAGGCCGGAGAGGCGAAGTGGGCGCAGAAAAACGATCCGCGCGTAACCCGGATCGGCCGCTTTATCCGCAAGGTGCGGATCGACGAGCTTCCCCAGGCCTGGACTGTGCTGAAAGGCGAGATGAGCTTCGTGGGGCCGCGCCCGGAAAGGCCCGAATTCGTTACGGACCTCGAGGACAAACTTCCGTATTATGCGGAAAGGCACATGGTGAAGCCGGGTATCACCGGATGGGCGCAGATCAACTATCCGTATGGCGCCTCGATCGAGGACGCCCGGCACAAGCTGGAATATGATCTCTATTACGCGAAGAACTATACGCCTTTTCTCGATCTACTGATCCTGTTGCAGACCTTTCGCGTCATCCTGTGGGGTGAGGGCGCGCGATGAGCGGCGGCAGCGTGTTCTGGATTGCGTTCGGCTATTGGAGCCATTTGATCGGCGCGGTTGCCTGCGTATCGCTGGCGGTATGGCTGCTGGGCAGGAAGGAAGGGCAAGCCAATCGCTGGGCGATTATCGCCGCATTGGCATTGAGCGCCTTGTGGAGCCTGATAGCAGCCAGCACTTCTCCGATTTCCCCTGCCGCGCTGCTGTTTGAAAGCCTGCGGAATATAGGCTGGCTTGTCGCGCTGTATTTCCTGTTCGCGTCGGACGGCCGCCACGCGAGCTTGCGGCCGATCCGCCCGGTCCTGTTCGCGCTGGGTTTTGTCGAACTGCTGCTGCCCCTGGTGGTTCTCGCTTCGGTCCAGCCTGGTCTGGCCGCCTCCTTGAAGGATGCGATCTTCCATCTTCTGGTGACATTCCGCCTGATGGTCACGGTCGGAGCGCTCGTGCTTCTGCACAATCTTTACGTGGGTGCGGAGCAGGTGGCGCGCTCGATCCTGCGGTGGCCGGCGGCGGCGCTGGCCGCGATGTGGGTATACGACCTCAACTTCTACACGATCAGCTATCTGGGCGATCGCTTTCCCATCGAACTGGCGGCGATGCGGGGATTGATTACCGCCGCCATGGTCGCGCCGCTCGCGATCGGGTTCAGCCGGCGCGCGTCCCAACTGAAATTCAAGCCATCCCGCGTAGTGACCTTTCAGAGCCTCTCGCTGTTGGCGATCGGCGCCTATCTGGTGACCATGGTCGGGATCGCGCATTCCATCGCCCTCATTGGCGGCGGTTTTGCCCGGCTGACCCAGATCGGTTTCGTGTTCGCGGCCAGCGTCTTTGCGCTCCTGTGGCTGCCGTCGGAGCATATGCGGCGATGGCTCCGGGTAACGGCGGTCAAGCATCTGTTCCAGCACCGCTACGATTACAGGGCGGAGTGGCTGCGTTTTACCCGGACCATCGGTCTCGCAGGAGAAGATGCGCCGCCGCTGCACGAGCGGGCGATCAAGGCGGTGGCGGATATTTGCGACAGCCCCAGCGGCCTGCTGCTGTTGCCTGGCGAAAACGGGAAGCTGGTGCTCGCCGCAAGCTGGCAATGGCCACTGGCGGATGTTCCCGCCGAGGCGATGCCGCCTTCGGCTGTTGAATTCTTCGAGCGGGAGAATTTCGTCTGCAATCTCGACGATCTGAGGAATGGGCACGAGCAGCGCGGCGAGGCCGCGATAGTTCCGCAATGGCTGCTGGATGAAAGCAAGGCATGGACGCTTGTGCCCCTGCTCCATTACGAGCGCCTCACAGGGCTGGTCGTGCTGGCTCATCCCCCTGTCGCCCGGCAACTGGACTGGGAGGATTTCGATCTGCTGCGCGTGGTGGGCCAGCACCTCGCAAGCTATCTGGCCGAGCAGGCGGGGCAGGATGCGCTGAGAGAAGCCAGCAATTTCGACGAGTTCAATCGCCGCATCGCCTTCGTGATGCATGATATCAAGAACCTTGCCAGCCAGCTTTCCCTGCTGGCACGGAACGCCGAACGCCATGCCGACAATCCTGAATTTCGGGCCGATATGCTGCTTACTCTGCGCAACAGCGCCGACAAGCTGAATGGGTTGCTTGCGCGGCTTGGCCGCTACGGCAAGCATGGGGCCGAAACGCTCGAAGCCGTCAATCTGGACGAATGCGCCGCGGATCTCGCCAGGCGGTTCAGCGTAAGCAGCCAGATCATGGTTGTGGAAAGCCAGCCCTGCCTCGTCACCGCGAACCGCGAGGCTTTGGAGCAGGCGCTCGTGCATATCGTGCAGAATGCGATCGACGCCAGCCCGGACGATGCCTCGGTGTTCGTTCGAGTGCGGCGGGATCGCGTCGAGGGCGTGATAGAGATTGTCGATTCAGGATGCGGAATGAGCCCTGAATTTGTCAGAACCCGCCTTTTCAAACCCTTCGTATCTTCCAAGCCTGGAGGCTTCGGTATCGGGGCCTTCGAAGCCCGCGAGTTGATCCGGGCCATGAAGGGAACTCTCGACGTGGAATCCCGGGAAGGGCTGGGCACCCGCTTCTTCATCCGCCTGCCCTTGGCCGAGATGGCGGATCTCATCAGCAAGTTCGATTCCGGCAAGGCCGAGGTGGCATGATGGCCCAACCGCAGATCAATGCAAGCAAACCGAAGATACTCGTCGTCGAAGACGATCCGGGCCTGCAGGCTCAACTCAAATGGGCCTATGAGGATTTCGAGGTGATAGTTGTCGGGGATCGTCCGGCGGCTATCGCGGCATTGCGCGCCGAGGAGCCTGTCGTCGTCACGCTGGACCTGGGGCTGCCGCCCGATCCCGACGGAACCAGCGAGGGTTTCGCTCTGCTGGATGAGATCATGGCGATTAAGCCCGATACCAAGGTGATTGTCGCATCCGGCCATGGCGCGCGGGAAAGCGCGCTGAAGGCAATCGATAGCGGCGCATACGACTTCTACCAGAAGCCGGTCGACATCGAGCAATTGGGCCTCATTGTTCGGCGGGCGATCAACCTGCATCGGATCGAGGAAGAAAACCGCAGGCTGGCGGCAAAGGCGGACGGCGGCAATCGCGTGCTGGGCGGGCTGATTACCGCTGCTCCGGAAATGATCCGCGTCGCGCGCACCATCGAGCGCGTGGCCAATGCCAATGTTTCCGTGATGCTGCTCGGCGCCAGCGGCACGGGCAAGGAATTGCTGGCTCGCGGGCTTCACGATGCGAGCGGCCGAAAAGGCGGGGCCTTTGTCGCCATCAATTGCGCAGCGATCCCGGAAAACCTTCTGGAAAGCGAGCTTTTCGGGCATGAGAAAGGCGCGTTCACCGGCGCCGTGAAAACCACCGAGGGCAAGATCGAGCAGGCCCATGGCGGCACCCTGTTTCTGGATGAGGTGGGCGACATTCCGCTGCCTCTTCAGGTCAAGCTGCTGCGCTTCCTGCAGGAGCGGACGATCGAACGGATCGGCGGACGTAAATCCATTTCCGTGGACACCCGGATCGTTTGCGCCACCCATCAGAATCTGGAAGCCATGATCGGCGATGGACGGTTCCGGGAAGATCTTTTCTATCGTCTCGCGGAAATCGTGGTGAAGATACCATCGCTTGCCGAACGGCCGGGCGATGCGACCTTGCTCGCCAAGGCATTTCTCAAGCGCTTCTCCCAGGAAATGAACCCGCAGGTGAAAGGGTTCGCCGCGGATGCATTGGCCGCGATCGATGGCTGGGGCTGGCCGGGAAATGTTCGCGAACTGGAAAACCGGGTCAAGCGGGCCGTAATCATGGCCGATGGCAAAATGATCCACGCATCCGATCTCGATCTGGAAGGCGAGGAAGACGAAGCGGCCCAACCCCTCAATCTCAAGAGTGCGCGCGAAGCGGCGGACCGGAAAGTGATCCGTCATGCGCTCGCACGCAGCGAAGGCAATATCTCAAGCACGGCCAAGCTGCTGGGCATCAGCCGCCCCACCCTGTACGACCTCCTTAAGCAGTATGATCTGCAAGGCTGACCGCAAGCGATCGAGGCCCTGGCTTGTGGTGCTGCCGGCGATCCTGCTGGCCGGGCCAGCGCTGGGCGAAGGGCGGGGTAATCTGGCGGATGCCCGCGAGGCCTTGCGCCGTGGCGACGGCATCGCGGCAGAGGCCTTGCTGCGCGATGCGCTTCACCGTGGAACCCCCGCCCGCGAGGTAGCCGCGCAGATGGGCGAAGCGGAATTGCTGCAGCAAGATTTCCTGGAAGCGGGGCGCTGGCTTCGTCCGGGAGATTTCTCCTCATCGGAACAGGCTCACGGTTACCGGATGCTAGGCCGGTTGGAGATGATGGAAGGCGATCTCGAAGCGGCTGGCAAGGCCTTCGATGAAGCGCTGCGAGCCGCCCCCCGAAATGCAGTGCTCTGGGTCGATATAGGCCGTTTGCGTTATCTGGCTGGGGATCAGTTCGCCGCACTCGATGCCGCTGAACGTGCGCTCCAGATCGAACCCAAGGAGCCGGGCGCGCTGGAGTTTCGAGGCCAGCTCATTCGCGACAGCAAGGGCGCGCGCGCTGCCCTGCCATTCTTCGCCGCTGCGCTCAAGCAGGCGCCGGACAACCTGAGCATCCTTGGCGAGTATGCCGCAACGCTGGGCGAGGCGGGCCGGGCCCGCGATATGCTCGCCATCACTCGCCGCATGATCGAAATCGATCGTCGCGATCCGCGCGCATTCTATCTGCAAGCGGTGCTGGCGGCCCGAGCCGGTAAGGACGATCTTGCCCGGCGGCTGCTGTGGCGGACAGGAGATGCCTATCGCAAGACACCGGCCGCGATGCTCCTGACAGGCGTGCTGGAACTGCGCGTGGGAAATGTGCAGACGGCGGCGGATGTCCTTGACGCCTTGTGGCGGATGCAGCCCGACAATGGGCAGGTCGCGGTGCTGGTGGCCCGGGCGCTGCAACTGGATGGAAGGCATGCCGAGCTTGTCAGCCGGTTTGCCGAGCTGGCGCGCAGGGGGGATGCATCGCCCTATCTGCTGGAAGTCGTGGGCCGTTCCTACGAAGCCCTTGAACGGCGCGACGAAGCGGCGTTTTTCCTGGATCGCGCCGCCATGTTGAAGGGTGGCCTCGTTGCCGCCTTACCTGATTCTGCTCCCCTCGATGTCCTGGAAGCCCGCTGGCGGGACGCCCCTGGCGAGCCGAGGCGAATACTTTCCTTGGTCCGGCAACTCCTGGCGTTCGGGCACTATGCGAAGGCGCAATCCATCGTGGCGGAAGTCCGGGGCAAGTTTCCCGGTTCGAGCGATGTCCTGTTTCTTTCCGGCGATGTCGAGTTGATGGCTGGCAATCCGCAAGCGGCTCTCGAACATTATCGCCGTGTCGCGCGTATTCGCATGTCCGGAATATTGATGGAAAGAATGGTTAAGGCCGAGCTTGCATTGGGCCAGGCCCAATCGGCGAAATCCATGATCGTCGCCTATTTCCTCCAGCACCCGATGGATGATTCGGCATCGTCGCGAATCGCGCAATTCGCGGCGGACAGGAAGGATTGGCAGCGCGCCGAGGCAGTGCTCGCATTCGCCTTGCGCCAAGGCGGCAATGCCCGCGATCCTTTGCTGCTTGCCAGATCCGCTCTGGCGCATGTCGGTTTGGGAGATAGCAAGGCGGCCCTGGCCGAGGCACGGAAGGCATATCGCTTGCAGCCGGGAAATGCCTATATAACAAGAGTATATGGCTTGACTTTAAAGGCAGCAGGCGAAGAAGGCAGTTCTGGCACGATGCTGGCCAAGGCGGAGCGGCTTTCAACCGCAACCGGGAGCACTGCTCTGGGGCAGCCCTGATCGCATCCCAAAAAGAAAGAGCGACCTTGGCGGCCGCCCTTTCCTCCTCTCCCAACTCTCTTCGAATATCTATGCCGGGGGATTCGGTAACTGGCAAGGGGGGCGCTGCAGTTCCCCCAGGCTGTGCCATACCGCACCGAATGCGCGGCATGAATGGCATGGCATGAATCGATTAACCGTATCCACTGGACAGACCCGGCTAGTGCGGGCACGAGGCCCCAAAATTCAGGAAGGGCCGGGCAGGGGGCAATAGAATCAGTGAGAAAGCCGGTGGCCGCAAAATGATCTTTCGAAATTTGTCCCGCGTCGATCCCTTGGTCAGGCTGATTTTCGCGGCATTGCTTCTTGCTTCCTTTCTCCCTGCCCGGGGCGATATCCGTCCATATGCCCAGAGCGTTTCGGATTGCGCGATTTTCGTGCTGTTCTTTCTCAATGGCCTGCGGCTTCCGCGCGCGGAAGTGGTGCGCGGCATCGGGCATTGGCGTTTCCTGCTTCCTCTGGCTTGCTTTGTATTCCTGGCCATGACGCTGATTGGCTGGGGCATGGTGAAGGCCACAAGCCCATTTCTCCCGCCGATGGTGGCTATCGGCTTCCTGTATCTGGGCGCTCTTCCTTCGACGGTTCAGTCCGCCACCGCCTACAGCTCCCTTGCTGGCGGCAATGTCGCGAATTCGGTGATCGCGGCGGCACTGTTGAATGTGATGGGGGTCTTCATCACCGCGCCGCTGTTTTCCGCGATTGCAGGCGGGGCGCAGAACGGCATGGGCGTGAACGGCCTGGTGAACGTGGTGGTGATGTTGCTGCTGCCATTCGCTATTGGGCAGTTCGCGCAAGGCTGGCTGCGAGGCTGGGTCGTCGATCATCGGTCGCTGGTGACATGGATGGATCGCATGTCGATTGCAATCGCCGTCTATGTCGCCTTTTCCGGTGCTGTCGATGAGGGGATATGGACCCGGATCGGTCTCGGCGAATGGGGTATCCTGATCGCTGCAACGGGTGTCATGCTGATCTTCGCCTTCTACGGCGCGTGGTTTCTTGGCGGATCGATCGGGCTGGATCGTCCGGACCGCATCGCGTTTCTATATGCGGGGGCGCAGAAGAGCATTGCCATGGGGGCGCCGCTGGCAACCATCATGTTTCCCCATCACATTGCGGGGCTCGTGCTGTTACCGGCGCTTATCTATCACCTGGCGCAATTGGTGATTTCGGCGCCGCTCGCCAATCGCCTTCGCGCCGATTGGGCCAATTAGGAGATTGCCGGCGCTTTGCGATTGTGCCGCACCGACCACCACAGCGATATTCCGATGAGCGTTGCCCCGATCAGGCCGGTGATAGTCTCGGGAATATGGAATCGGGCCGAAAGCAGCATGATCGCGGCCAGGACCAGGATGGCCCAGAATGCGCCATGCTCCAGATAGCGATATTCCGAGAGCGTGCCTTTCTGGACCAGCATGATGGTCATCGACCGGACGAACATTGCGCCGATCGACAAGCCCAGGGCTATCACGATCATATTGTTCGACAGGGCGAAGGCCCCAATCACGCCGTCAAAGGAGAAGCTGCTGTCCAGAACCTGCAGATAAAGAAATCCGCCGAGGCCCGAACGCACGACCGCGCCTTGCGCCTTGGCGGCTGCCTCGCGCAGCTCGAGGATCGTTCCAATGGCCTCGACCGTGATGAAAGTGACAATTCCCAACATGCCCGCGACGAGGAAAGTATGCGCTTCATCGCTCGGCAGCATCGATGAAATGCCCCACAGGGTCAGCAGCAACAGTCCGATTTCCGCCGCGGGAACGGCGGATATGCTGGCAAGCCGTCTCTCGATCGCTGCAATCCAGTGAATCTCCTTGTCCGCGTCGAAGAAGAACTTCAATCCCACCATGGCAAGGAAGGCGCCGCCGAAACCGGCAATGCCGACATGAGCGGACGAAACGATCCGTTCATACTCCGCGGGCTGGTTGAGTGAGAGCCGGATAGTGTCGATCGGCCCCAGTCCCGCTGCAATCGCGACGATGGCGAGGGGAAACAGCACGCGCATGCCGAACACGGCAATCGCCATGCCCCAGGTAAGGAAGCGCTTCTGCCAGATCTCGTCCATCTCTTCGAGCACGGTCGCATTGACCACCGCATTGTCGAAGCTGAGGGAAACCTCGAGCACCGACAGCACGGCGACGATCCACAAAAGCTGCGCGGTAGCGGTGAGATTGCCGCTTTGTGCCCATCCATACCATGCGGCGAGCGCAAAGCAGGTGAGGGTGAAGATGATTGAGCCGCGATAAAAGCGAAGCAATTCCGGTTTCCCTTCGAAAAAATGCGGCTCGGGCTAGGAGGAGTTGTCGATCCGCGCAAGCACTTCCGGCTGGGATCTATCTGCTGAGGCGGCTTTTCCGGCAGCCTCGGTCAGCCCTTGGGTTGATATGTCTGCTCGGGGGCGGGAAATGTGCGGTCTTTCACTTCCTGGGCATAACGAACGACCGCGCGCTCTATCGTCTCCGCAATGTTTTCATATCGCTTCACGAAACGCGGGACCCGCTCGAACATGCCGAGCATGTCTTCGGTCACGAGGACCTGTCCGTCGCATTGGGCCGATCCGCCGATACCGATGGTCAGGCAGGAAACTGCCTTCGTGATTTCGATGGCGATGGGTTCCACCACCCCTTCCACCACGATCGCGAAGGCGCCGGCCTCGTCCAGGGCCACCGCATCGCTGACGATCTTCTGTGCTTCGGCATCGCTGCGACCCCGCGCCATATAGCCTCCGAGGATATTGACCGCCTGCGGGGTCAGGCCGACATGGCCCATCACCGGGATGCCGCGCGCATTAAGAAAGGCCACGGTTTCCGCCATCGCCGCGCCGCCTTCGAGCTTTACGGCCGCAGCCCCGCTTTGCTTGAGCAGGTAGGACGCATTCTCGAACGCCTGCTCGGGGGATTTTTCATAGCTTCCGAACGGCATGTCGACAGCGACCACGGTATGATAGCTGCCCCGCACCACGGCGGCGGCATGATTGGCCATCATCTCGAGCGTGACCGGAATGGTGGATGGCAGGCCGTAGATCACCTGGCCGAGCGAATCCCCCACCAGCAGAAGATCGCAATGCGCGTCGAGCAATTGCGCTTGCCGCGCGGTATAGGCGGTCAGCATCACCACCGGCTCGGCCGTAACGCCATCCTTCTTGCGCTGGCGGATGGCCGGAACAGTGAGCCGCTTCATCGGCGCCGGTGTGGGGTTGGCGCGGCTGGTCGAGGTGTCGAGCTGGAAGGTCGTGGACATGGCTGCGTTCTAGCGCCAGTTCGGCGGTGGGGAAAGCCGTCGCGCCACGATATGCGTAAGCTGGGGAAATGCCATCGGTCCTCGCTTGTCAAAGATGCTGAGTCCGGTAGCTTCTTGCGCTTATCCATGCGTTCAGGGTTTCGGGGGGGCATATGCTCGGTCGCGTCAAATCGCTTGATGCCATTATGGCAACTGCGGAAAAGAAATCCCTCCACCGCTCCTTGGGTCCGGTGCAGCTGACCTTGCTGGGGGTCGGCGCTGTTATCGGGACCGGGATATTCGTCCTGACCGCGGCTGCGGCCCAGAAGGCCGGCCCGGGCATGGTGTGGAGCTTCGTTATCGCGGGCTTCGTATGCGCTGTAGCCGCCCTTTGCTATTCAGAGCTTGCCTCCATGGTCCCGGTGTCCGGCTCTGCCTATACCTACAGCTATGCGGTGATGGGGGAATTGATTGCCTGGACGGTTGGTTGGGCTTTGATCCTTGAATATGCCGTGGCCGCTTCGGCGGTTTCCGTCGGCTGGTCCGGCTATTTCATGGGGCTGGTCAAGAGTTGGACGGGATTTGAATTGCCCACGGCATTGGCGGCGGGGCCGACCTGGTCGATGAACGGCTGGCTGCCGCATGCCGATTTTTCCACCGGGGTAATCAATGTGCCGGCCATTGTGGTGGCCCTGAGCGTAACCTGGCTGCTGATGATCGGAACCAGGGAAAGCGCGGTTTTCAATGCAGTGCTGGTGGCCATCAAGGTCACGGCGCTGACGATGTTCATAGCGCTTACCCTCCCGATTCTGGAGCGTGAGCATTTCGCTCCTTTTACGCCTAACGGCTGGTTCGGTCCGGCGGGAACCACCGGAATGGGCGTGGTTGGCGCGGCCGCCTCGATCTTCTTCGCATATGTGGGCTTCGATGCGGTTTCCACCGCGGCCGAGGAAACGAAGAATCCGCAGCGGAACGTGCCCATCGGCCTGATCGGCAGCCTGGGCATATGCACGGTGTTCTATCTGCTGGTCGCGGCAGGCGCGATCGGTGCGATCGGTTCACAGCCCACAGCGCTGGGGATCGCGCCCGGCTCGGCGGAATTCAACCAGCAATGCGCGGCGCTTGCGGCGCAGGGCAAGGAACCGCTGGTCTGCTCAAGGGAAGCGTTGGCGCATGTATTGCGCGCCATCAACTATACCTGGGCAGGCGACTTGATCGGCCTGGCCGCCAATCTTGCGCTGCCTTCCGTGATCCTGATGATGATGTATGGGCAGACCCGCATCTTCTTCGTGATGGCGCGGGATGGGCTGCTTCCGGAAAAGCTGGCCACCGTTCATACAAAGTGGAAGACGCCGCATGTGGTCACTCTTATCACAGGCATTGCCGTGGCGATTGCCGCCGCGCTTCTTCCGGTGGGCCAGTTGGCGGATATTTCCAATTCCGGCACCCTGTTCGCCTTCTTCATGGTAGCGATGGCGGTTATGATGCTCAGGCTGCGCGATCCGCATCGGGTGCGGCCGTTTCGCACACCCCTGATATGGATTGTAGGGCCGATCGCCACCGCGGGCTGTGTGCTGCTGTACTGGAATTTGCCCTATGACGCCAAGCTGGTCCTGCCGATTTGGGGCGCGCTCGGCCTGCTGGTCTATTTTCTCTATGGCTACCGCAAGAGCCATGTCGGCCGGGGCCTCGTGGAAGTGCACGAGGATGATCCGGAAACGCCTCCCCAACCCGTTCCACCTATGCCGGGCGGCACTCAACTGGATTAGGATGGGGGCTGCAAGCGGGGAATGATCTTCCTTGCAAGGCCGCCTTCCTGGAGAAGTCGCAGCCTTGCAAGGTCAGATGCTGGTAGTGTCAGAGCGCGGTTTCCGTATGCTTCGCCTTGTCTCTCACATCCATTCCCAAAGCCATTCGGGCGGCGGTGAGGATTCCAAGATTGTGATCCCAGATTTCGGCTGAACCGAGATCCATGCGCAGCATGGTGACGGCATTGGAATTCAGCCCTTTCGGGAACCATGCCTCCACATGGTTGCCCCAGTGTTTCTTGCGGCGTTCCGGACTGGTTTCCCGGGCCAATATGCCATGGAACCGCGCGAATATATCGTGATCCTGGCTTGCAAACATTGCCGTGGCCGGGCCGGTCCGCGCCAGATGGCTGTCGCTCGCCACATAGAACCAGACCGCACTGTCGGCATCCTTGTCCAGATGCGCCCGCATGGGCACGGCGCTTTCGGGGTTGCCATCGAGTTGAAGGAATAAAAGGGGCGAATCCGTCAATTCCAGCCAGAATTTGGTTTTCAGCCTGTCGGAATTTCCGCTTTCCTGTTTCATGGTGGCCTCTCGCTGTTTTGCTATCTGGCCAACCAACGGAAGCGGCAGGCCTTTGTTCCTTCCCGGAAGAGCCCATGGAAGTGCTGCACGAGAGAAATCTGATCGACCGATCCGCCCTCGGGTTGGATGGGAGGCGGCCAGCGGCGCCTAGTCAATTGCCGGCACGCTTTGCATTGGCGAGGGCGGACAGGAGCACGCCGGTCAGGATCAGCGCCATGCCGGCGCCGTGATAAGCCTGGAGCTTCTCGTTCAACAAGGCAGCCGCCAGCAGCGCCCCGAATAGCGGCATCAGGCTGATAGTCTGCCCAGCAGCTCCGGAGCCGATATTCGCTACCGTTGCATTGTAGAGGAAATAGGCGATGACCGAAGGGAAGATCGCGACATAGGCAAAGGCGGCGAAAATCTCGGGCTTCCAGGGAATTCGCGCAATTCTCTGCGCTTCACTCGCTGCCAGCGGAGCCATTGCAATCGCACCGATCGCAAAGGTGGTGAAGAGAAAGGAAAGCGGGTGAACCTGGGGCGCCAGGCGCAGACAGACCGTATAGACCGCCCAGGCCAGGCAACCGCCGAGGATCAGGCTATCGCCAAAGCCGAAGTGCAACCGCAGGATCGCCATGGGATCGCCGCGAAAAACGATGATCACGACGCCCAAGGTCGATAGCGCTACCCCTGCGACCTGTTTCCATGGCGAGCGATCGTGAAACAGCATTGCCCCGATCAGCAGCACCAGAGCCGGGATCAATGCCTGGATCAGGAGAGCGTTGCTGGCCGTGGTGTAGTGAAGACCGGAATAAAGGAAGGCGTTGAAACCCGCCACACCTACAAGCCCTAACAGCAATATGACCGGCCATTTCCTGCGAATGGCGTCCCACTCGGCGATTACATGGCGCAAAGCCACCGGGGCCAGAATGAGCAAGGCGCCGACCCATCGGACCAAGGCCAGGGTAAAGGGCGGAATGTCGCCGCGCACGGCCCGGCCGACAATGGAATTGCCCGCCCAGAACAGCATGACCAGCCCCAGCATGGCATAGGCGCGAAGTTCCGGTTTTTGCTTGATCATACGCCCGCTTAGATCATCGCACAGGGAAGTGCGAACCGCTTTTCCAGCATTGCATGAAAAGTGAAACCGGCATCAGATCATGCCGCGTGGCGGGGATTTCCTTGCGGCAGGCCGCGCGGGCTCAAACAGGCTCCAGCGAATAGCCGGCGGAACGCACGGTCCGGATCGGGTCCGGCGCTCCCTCCATTTCAATTCCCTTGCGCAAGCGTCTGATATGGACGTCGACAGTGCGTTCCTCGATCTCGCTGCCTGTCCCCCACACCGCATCGAGCAGCTGGTTGCGGGAGAACACCCGCCCGGGATGTTCCATGAAGAATTTCAGCAAGCGATATTCGGTCGGGCCCAGCGCGAGCTTGCGGCCGCGCCGTTCGACCCGATGCGCGGTGGGATCGAGGTTCAGGTCGCCCACCACCAGGCTTTCCCCGGCAAGCGCCGGCCTCACGCGCCGCAACACTGCGGACACCCGCGCCAGCAATTCGCGAGGGCTGAACGGCTTGGTCACATAATCGTCGGCGCCGGTATCTAGCCCGCGGATTCGATCATCCTCCGCGCCGCGCGCGGTAAGCATGATGATCGGCACATTGGCGGTTTCCTTGTTGCGGCGCAGGCGGCGGCATACCTCGATCCCGCTGGTGCCCTCGATCATCCAGTCCAGGATGATGAGATCGGGCAGATCTTCCACGGCAAGGATGAGGGCTTCGTCACCGTCGTCGGTGACTTGCACCTGATAGCCTTCGCCCTTGAAGCGGAACTCGAGCAGTTCGGCCAGGGCGGGGTCGTCTTCGACAAGGAGAAGTTTGGGTAGCGGCAAGGCAAATTCCTGACTTATCCGTCCCCATTCCGCAAAATTGTTACAAAGTTATGACACAATCGGGTCGTTGGATCGACCATCATCCTCCGATTCCGGCGGATAATTGCCGGTTGCGGCGTAATAGACCATTTCGGCCACATTCGTGGCATGGTCGCCGATCCGTTCGATGCTGCGGGCGACAAACAGCAATTGCGCCGCGCTGCTGATCGTCGCCGGGTTTTCCACCATGTATGAAACCAGATTGCGGAAGATGCTGTTGTAGAAAGCATCGACCTTCTCGTCCTGCTTGATTACCTCAAGCGCCAGCACTGGGTCCCGCGCCCCATAGGCGGTCAGGACATCGTGAACCATCTCCACGGCCAGTTCTCCCATCGCCGGGAGAAGGGTGAGAGGCTCGAACTGCTTCCGGCTCTCGATGTCGCCGATCCGCTTGGCAATGTTCTTGGCATAATCGCCGATCCGTTCCACCACGCCGGCGATCTTCAATGCGGCAATCACTTCGCGCAGATCGTCCGCCATCGGCGCGCGCAAGGCGATGACGCGGACGGAAAGCTTGTCGACCTCGGTTTCCAGCAAGTCGATCTTCTTGTCCCGAGCGATCACCCCCCGGGCAATATCGTTGGAGCCCTTGACCAGCGCATCGAGCGCTTCCTGTATCGAGAGTTCGGCCAGGCCGCCCATTTCGGCGATCAGGCCGCGCAGACGGGTGATGTCCTCGTCGAACGCCTTAACTGTATGTTCCGCCATCAGCCATACCGCCCTGTGATGTAATCCTTCGTGCGCTCCTCGCGCGGATTTGTGAAGATGTCGCTTGTTTGTCCATATTCCACCATCGTGCCGAGATGGAAAAATGCGGTGCGCTGCGATACTCGTGCGGCCTGCTGCATGGAGTGGGTTACGATCACGATGGCGTAGCGCCCGCGCAGCTCGTCGATCAGTTCCTCGATCTTGGCGGTGGCAATGGGGTCAAGCGCGGAGCATGGCTCGTCCATCAGGATCACTTCGGGATCGACAGCGATGGCCCGCGCAATGCAAAGGCGCTGCTGCTGGCCGCCCGAAAGCGCCGTGCCGCTATCGGTGAGGCGATCCTTCACCTCTTCCCACAGGCCGGCCCGACGCAGGCTGCGCTCGACGATCGAGTCCAGATCCGCGCGGCTTTCAGCCAGTCCGTGAATGCGGGGGCCATAGGCAATGTTCTCGTAGATGCTCTTTGGAAACGGGTTGGGCTTCTGGAACACCATGCCCACTCTCGCGCGCAATTGCACCACGTCCATGCCGGAATGGTAGATATCCTCACCGTCCAGCGAGATCTCTCCTTCCACCCGTGCGCCCGGGATGGTGTCGTTCATCCGGTTCAGGCTGCGCAGGAACGTGGATTTCCCGCAGCCGGACGGGCCGATGAAGGCCGTGACGTAACTCACGGGAATATCGATCGATACGTCGTCTATGGCTTTCTTGGCGCCGTAGAAGATGGAGACATTGCGGGCGCTCATCTTGGCGCCGTTGCTCTCGTCGATCTGGGGAAGTTCGTCTGTCACCATTTTCTCTCGAAGCGATTGCGCAGGTATATCGCGAGCCCGTTCATAACCAGAAGGAACAGCAGCAGCACGATGATTGCAGCCGAGGTGCGTTCGACAAATCCGCGGTCGATCTCGTCGGACCACAGAAAGATCTGCACGGGAAGCACTGTTGCGGGGGAAGTGAAACTGTCGGGCGGCGTGGCGACGAAGGCCCGCATTCCGATCATCAGCAGCGGAGCGGTCTCACCCAGCGCGCGCGCCATTCCGATGATCGTTCCGGTGAGGATGCCCGGCAATGCGAGCGGCAGGACATGGTGGAACACCACCTGCACGGGCGATGCGCCGATGGCCAGCGCTCCGTCGCGAATGGAAGGGGGTACGGCCTTGATCGCATTGCGTCCGGAGATCACGATAACCGGCATCGTCATCAGCGCCAGGGTCATACCGCCGATCAGGGGGGCGGACCGGAAATTCGGGAAGATCGACAGGAATACGGCCAGGCCGAGCAATCCGAAAATGATCGACGGAACCGCGGCGAGATTGTTGATCGATACTTCGATTATGTCGGTCCAGCGGTTCTTCGGCGCATATTCCTCAAGATAAAGTGCCGCGAGCACGCCGATGGGGAAGGCCAGGACGAGGGTTACGAGCATCGTGAGTATCGAGCCTTTGAGCGCGCCCCAGATGCCGACCATTTGCGGATCGGTGGCATCGGCGCGGTTCAGGAAACCCCAGTCGAACCGCCGTTCCAATACGCCTGCCTTGCTGAGTTTTGCCGCGAGGGGCTGCAGGTCGGCCTTGCCATCTCCGCGCAATGCGGTCGCCATGTCTTCTCTTGCAGGCAGCCAGAAGGTTGTTGTGCCTGCGAGGAGCGAAGGCTTTGCGATGATCTCTCTTGCCGCGTCGCGCCACGCATTCTGGCCAAGTTGGGCCGCTCCATCCGCCCCGAGTGCCTTTTCGGCCGCGGTCTGGATTACCATCGGCAGGCCTGATCTTTCGAGCACCCCTTGCGGATCAGGCTGTTCGAGCGCGCGAGGGTCGACGGTCATTCCCGCCTCGCGGAAATCGACCGGAACCTTCATTTCCACGCGCTGGAACCCGCCCACGCCATTCATCGTCATGTTGAAGATAAGCAGGGCGAGAACGGCCACGGAGAATAGAACCGCAAGCAGGCCAAGTATCTTGAAGCGCTTCTCGGCGGCATAGCGCTTCTTGAGCCGGCCCTCGAAAGCGGCCGTGCGGGTCGGGCGAATTTGCTCACTCATATGCTTCGCGGAACCGTTTGACGACGCGCAAGGCAATGAAATTAAGCCCGAGCGTGACGAGGAAAAGAACCATCCCGAGCGCGAACGCGCTGAGAGTGGCGGGATGATCGAAGCTGCCTTCGCCGGTCAGCATCGCCACGATCTGGAACGTGACCGTCGTCATGGCTTCCAGCGGATTGGCTGTGAGATTCGCCGCCGCGCCCGCCGCCATCACCACGATCATCGTTTCGCCGATAGCGCGGCTGATGGCCAGCATCACTCCGGCGACGATGCCGGGGAGAGCGGCGGGAATGAGAACCCGGCGGATGGTTTCGGATCGGGTCGCGCCCATTGCCAGGCTGCCATCGCGCATGGCCTGGGGGACGGCGGCGATCGAATCGTCCGCCATCGACGACACGAAGGGAATGATCATCACGCCCATGACGAGGCCGGCGGCGAGCGCGCTTTCGCTGGATGCGTTGGAAATGCCGACGGCGAGGGCGGCGTCGCGGATCGCCGGCGCGACAGTCAAGGCGGCGAAATAGCCATAGACCACCGTGGGAACGCCCGCGAGAACTTCCAGAGCCGGTTTGAGCCACTTGCGCCAGCTGGGGGCGGCATATTGGGTGAGATATATCGCGCTCATCAAGCCAAGCGGCACGGCCACCAGCATGGCGATTATGGCGCCTATGTAGATCGTGCCCCAGAAAAGCGGAATGGCGCCGTAACGGTCGGGGTCCGGATTGGCGGGGTTGCTCATCGGGTCCGGCCCCCAATGCGTGCCGAACAGGAAATCCGAGGGCGAGACCATGCCGAAGAAACGTATCGTCTCGAAAACGAGCGAAACGATGATTCCGAGCGTGGTGAGAATTGCGACCAGCGAGGCAAGCAGGAGAAACGCCATCACGGTGCGCTCAACCTGTGTCCGCGCCCTGAAATCCGGTTTCAGGCGCAGAAACGCCCAGGCGCCGCCGGCAAAGGCGATAATCAGCGTGATGGCAATGCCCATCAGGCGTATACGGAAGAAGGCAATGCGATATGGTTCGACCAGCGCTTCCGCCGCGGGGTTGAATACACCCCGGGCAGCGCCGCTCGCCACGGCCGCAGCCTCATTCAATACGTTCTGGCGCTCGAAGCCGAACTCGGGAAGATTGGCCGCCGCAGGATCGGCCAGCACCGAATTGGTTGCGATCTGCGGAGCCACCATGCTCCACAAGACGATGAAGATCAGAGTGGGAATCACCGTCCAGAGTGCGACATACCACCCATGATAGCTGGGCAGGGCGGCAATCCGCCCGCCGTCCGCCTGGCGGCGAAAGCTCCATGCCCGGCCGCGTGCCGCCAGCCACGCAACAAGCCCCAGCCCAAAGGCGAGGAGAAGCAGAATAGCTGGCGACATGGTTCTTCGGCAATCCTTACTTCAGGTCGTCGCCAGTCATCGGCGTGAATTTGGTGGCATTATCCAGGTTCTTGGCCAGCACGTCATCCGGTGACACGACCATGCCGACTTGCGCCAGCATTCCGCCTTTGCCCCAGCTTTTTGTCCATTCCGTGACATATTGCTTGAGGCCCGGAATTGCGTCGAGATGCGCCTTCTTCACATAGATATAAAGCGGGCGGGCGCCTGGATAGGAAAAACTGGATATCGTCTCATAAGTCGGCTCGACACCGTTCATGGCCAGGCCGTTGAGCTTGTCGGCATTTTCTTCAAGGTAGCTGAAGCCGAAAACGCCAATTGCCTTGGGGTTGGCTTCGATCTTCTGAACGATCAGATTGTCGTTTTCGCCCGCATCGACATAGCCGCCGTCATTGCGCACCTCGGTGCAGACCTTCTTGAACTCGTCCTCATCATTCTTCTTCAGCTCTTCCATGGCGGGGTCGGTTTTGCAGCCGACTTCGAGAATCAGCTCCTTGAGTGCATCGCGGGTGCCGGAAGTCGAAGGCGGGCCATACACCAGTATGGGGTCGGCCGGCAGGGAGGGATCAACGTCCTTCCAGGTCTTCGCGGTCTGGTCCTTGCCGAACGGCTTGGCCGCCAGAGCCTTGTATATGATGGCTGGAGTCAGCTTGAGGTTCTGGCCGCGCTTGGCATCGGCAAAGGCGATACCGTCGAGGCCAACCTGTATTTCCACGATTTCCTTGACGCCATTGGCCTGGCACTCTTCGAATTCGGATTTCTTTATCCGGCGCGATGCATTCGCGACATCGGGATGTTGCGCGCCGACGCCGGCGCAGAAAAGCTTCATCCCACCGCCCGTGCCGGTCGATTCAATGATCGGGGACTTGATGTCGGGATTCGATCTGGCAAGAGATTCTGCAACCGCCTTGGCAAAGGGGTATACGGTCGATGATCCGACTGCGCGGATCGAATCGCGTGTCGCGCTACCGGCGTTGCTGCCGCAGGAGGCAAGCAGAGCGCTGGCTGCGATAACGGGCAATGCCATTACAACCGACTTCTTCATGATGAGGAGCTCCCTAGTCGGAACCGTCACACGGCGGCTCACAGCCGCGCGGTGTGTAGTTTTTGTGACGTCGTCATGACAAGTGCCCGGTGTCTTCCACAATCGTCGGGAAACGGACGGTTACAGTCGTCCCTTGTCCCTGCTTGCTCGAGATGTCCAGGCGTCCCCGGTGGCGCTCCACAATGTGCTTGACGATTGCCAGGCCCAGGCCGGTTCCGCCCGCGGCGCGGCTGCGGCCGGGATCGGTGCGATAAAAGCGCCTCGTCAAATGGGGAATATGTTCCGGCGAGATACCTTCCCCGCGATCCTTCACCGCGAGCCGGGCAAAGCCATTCTCGTCCTTGTCCAGGGTGACAGTGACTTTTTCGCCCGCCGCTCCGTATTTGAGCGCATTGTCCACGAGATTGCGCACAAGCTGTTCGATTTGTTGCCGATCGCCGCGAATATAAAGCGGCGTATCGGACTTGATGACTTCGATTCGAGGCTTGTCTTCCGGCCTGCCGGCATCCCGCGCGGCCTGGGCGGAAGTTCCATTAAGCTCCAGCCGCTCGTTCGGCTGATCGTGTTTTTCCGCTTCGACGCGGGAGAGGGACATCAGATCGTCGACCAGGCTTTCCAGCCTCCGGGCTTCGTTCAGGACGATCTCGTAGAAGCGGGACTTGGTCTTTCCATCGACTTGCTGTTGCGAATCCGCCAAGGTTTCCATGTAACCGATGATGGAAGCCAGCGGGGTTCGCAGTTCATGGCTCGCGTTGGCGACGAAATCGGTATGCGCGCGGCTGATGTCCGCTTCAGCGGTCCGGTTGACGAGCTCCACCATCCAATATCGCTCATCAACCGGATATCGGCTGATTTGCCAGATGCTCCTCGGCCCTGTGAGACCGGCTATGGTCGCGCTTCCGCCTCCCTGCCGGTCGAGCAGTTCCACCGCGGCCGGATGGCGCAAGGCCACCCGCGCGTCCTGCCCCACCACATGCGGGCCGAGGGCTTCTCTGGCGGCGGAATTGGCGATCAGGATGCGGTTGCGGTCAAGCAACAGCAGGGGAAGGCCGGAATGCTCGATCAGGTCGCGCATATTGTCCCGGCTGATTTTGACGCCGAGCCGTTCCGAACTTTGCGCCTGCGGCGGTGGCTGGGTGATCCAGAGGGTGGCGATCCAGAGGACGACCACCGCCAGAACAAGGAACGGATCGCTGCCTGCAGCAAGCATGAAGCCGCCACTGGCAAGGGCCAGCAGGATGCCGGGCCAAGGCAGGGGACGGCGCTGATTCATCGCGAGCGCCCTTAACGGCAAGGCTCTGGAAGAACCAGCCCATTGTGACAGCTTGTGACATGACCTTGCGGAACTGCGCGGTCTTTACCGGGAACACAGGGGATCGGTCTGAATGGTGACCCCTACGGGAATCGAACCCGTGTTTCAGCCGTGAGAGGGCCGCGTCCTGACCGCTAGACGAAGGGGCCTTGTGCCGGTGCGACAGAACTTGCTGTCTGCGCACCGTGGTGACCCCTACGGGAATCGAACCCGTGTTTCAGCCGTGAAAGGGCCGCGTCCTGACCGCTAGACGAAGGGGCCACGTCGGTGGCGTGGCCGCGCACTTAGGGGGAGCGATTGGCAGGGTCAAGCCCTTGTCGCATTGTCCGCCCAGGCGGCATCCTCAATATGCAATTCCGCCTGGCGCTTGCTGGCCCAATCGTCGATTTTCGCACGCCCGACCAGCCAGAGCGCGCGGTTGCGGGAGCCATGCAGCAGTGTCTGGCCCAATTCACTTTCCGCTGCGCGAAACGCAACGGCCTTGAAAGAGGCGCCATCATTGCCCCTGGCGATCACGCGCACATGATCCTTCCCCACAATATCGGCCTTCAGCACGCGGATGGGACCGACCGCGACCCTCGGTCCGGGCCAGCCCACGCCAAAAGGACCGGCACGTTCCAGCGTCTCCACCAGCTCTGGCGTCAGCCCCCCAGGCGCCAGACCGATATCGACGAGCATTTCCTGATTTGCCGTGGCGCTTGCAACGGCGGAGCCGAGCCGGTCATCTAGCCAATCGGCCAGATGTGAAAGCTTGTCCGATTCGATCGTCAGGCCCGCAGCCATCGCGTGTCCGCCGCCAGCCACCAGCAGGCCTTGCTCACGCGCACCGATGATCGCTGCCCCAAGGTCCACGCCCGTGATCGACCGGCCCGATCCCTTGCCCAGACCGTTTCCATCGGCGCCCAGCGCGATCACCAATGCCGGCTTGCCCGTCTTCTCCTTCAGGCGGCCGGCAACTATCCCGATCACGCCGGGATGCCAATCGTAACCGGCTGCAACGATCACGGCCCGGTTATGCTGCGCATCCAGCTGGGCCTCGGCGGCTTCCTGCACAGCAGCCTCGATCGCTCGCCGCTCCTCGTTCAGGGCTGAAAGCTGTGTTGCGATAGCCCGTGCTTCTTCCGGATCTTCGGTGGTGAGAAGGCGGACACCGAGGGTCGATTCGCCGACACGGCCGCCTGCGTTGATTCTCGGCCCAAGGGCAAACCCCAGATCGCTGCACGTAGGCGCGCGGTTGAGGCGGCTTGCATCTATCAGCGCCGCCATGCCGGTGTTTTCCCGCCGGGCCATCACTTTCAGGCCTTGCGCTACCATCGCGCGATTCAGGCCATGGAGCGCGGCGACATCCGCCACCGTTCCAAGTGCGACGAGATCGAGCAGAGCGAACAGGTCCGGCTCGGCCCTGGTTTCAAAGAAGCCGCGATGGCGCAAGGTGCGCAACGTAGCGATGGCAAGCAGAAAGGCGACCCCGACCGCTGCCAGATGCCCATGCGCGGCGGCCAGATCGCTCTCGTCGAGCCGGTTGGGATTGACGAGAGCGGTGGCGACCGGAAGCTGCGCCGAACATTTGTGGTGATCCACCACGATCACGTCCACTCCGGCTGCGTGTGCTTGGGCGAGGGCATCATGCGCCATCGCTCCGCAATCGACCGTGACGATCAGGCTGCTGCCATTGGCGGCAAGCCGGACGAGCGCTTCCGCGCTGGGGCCATATCCTTCCAGCAAGCGATCGGGAATGTAGAAATCCGCGCTGTGCCCCAGGGCTTTCACAAGCCTCACCAGCAAGGCGCTGCTGGTTGCGCCATCCACGTCATAATCTCCGTAGATCGTGATCTTCTCGCTGGTAAGGATTGCCTGGGCAAGCCGTTCCGCCGCGACATCCATGTCTCTGAAGGCGGATGGGTCCGGCAGGAATTCCCGCAAGGTCGGATTGCTGTGGCGGGCAATATCCTCGCGAGCTACGCCTCTTGCCAGCAGAAGCTGGGAAATGATGTCATCCTGCAGACCGGCGGCGCCTGCCGCCATGTCCATGTTGCCGCCGCGCCAGCGCCATGCCCGCCCGCCGAGCGAGCAGTCCACTCCCAATGCAGTCATTGCCACGCGAGAAACCATTCCTCTCAACTAGACTACGCATAGGAATGCGCAAAGATTGATCGGTCAGTTTCCCCATACGAATTTGCAGGCGCGATGGCTGCGAATCGATTATGAAGCGATCATACTTTGTCAGGGAGTTGGGTGGATGGGTGTTGCTCGCAAGGCGTTGCTTCTTTCGGCTGTGTGTGCGGTGGCTGGCGCTGCCGTGTCGGTATATGCTCAACAAAAGCCGTCCAGCGGCCCGATCGCGCGGTATGATATGCGTGCGGGCACGATTTCCGGCATGGGCAGCATGGGCGCCGGCTCCATGATGGGCATGATGTTCGGCGGGGGGCGATCGAACAACGCCCAGCATGAGCTGTTGCTGAGACTCGGCTCGTCGAGCGCTCCGGCGAAGGGAGCGCCAAAGGCGGATCACTTCATGCCTCCGGTCGCCAAGCTCGGGAAATCGGTGGCGCTGGTCACGCCTCGCGAGGAACGGGAAGCGACCGACGAACTCCCGCAAAAGCCGAAGGGGCGCATTCTGGTCTATTGGGGATGTGGTGCCACCGCCCCGAAAGGGCAGCCGGTGGTGATCGATCTTTCCAAGCTTGCTGCAGGGCAGGTGCCGCCGGGGCTGTGGACATCGGCGATCGCGCGCGATCTCGGGCCGACCATCAACAACAGCCGGACGTTCGGGCGCTGGCCCGCGGAAGATGGGAAATACGCCAAGCCCGATAGCTCCCTGATCGGTGCGCACAGGATTGCCGGGAATTATTCGCCGGAGATTTCCTTCACTCTCACCAAGGATTTCATGGCCGCGCTCAATTCGTCGACAAGAACGCAGGCAGGCGGCGCCACAGTGCTGAGCTGGACGGGGATTCCCGATGCGACCGGCTATCTCGCTTTCCTGTTCGGCGGCCGCCAGGGTGCCAATGGCGAGATGACCGATATGGTGATGTGGTCGAGCAGCTCCACCCGTCAATTCGGCGGCGGTCTGGCCGATTGGCTTTCGCCATCCCAAGTCGCCGGCCTGGTCCGCGACAAGACGGTGATGGCGCCTTCCACCACGAGCTGCCTGATCCCGGCGGAAGTGAAACGGGATGCGCCGGATTTCCGCTTCGGCACGCTGACCGCGTTCGGCCCGGAAGAGAATTTCGCCTATCCGCCGCGTCCGACATCCGCATCCACGCCCTGGAATCTGGAATGGACGGCGCGCATCCGGCATCGTTCCATGACTAGCTGGATGGAGGCGCAGGGAATGTCGATGGGCGGGATGGGTAACTCCTCCTCCGAAGGGCAATCCGCGCCCCAGCAGAAGTGCAAGCCGAAGGGCGGCTTTGGGGGTCTGCTCGGCGGAGTGATGGGTTCGTCCGGCTGCTGATTCTTGCTGGCGATCATCTGGCATAGCCGGACCGGGGCCGCGCAGGCCATGGCGCAAGCTGCGGCTGCTGGGGCAGGTTCGCGAGCATATCTGATTGGCGCGGAGCAGGTGCGGCCGGGCGATTTTCTGGCGGCGAAGGGCTATCTGTTCGTCTGCCCGGAAAACCTTGCGAGCATGAGCGGGGCGATGAAGGAGATGTTCGATCGCTGTTACTATCCGGTTCTCGGCCGGATAGAGGGGCGCGCTTACGCCACGGCGATTGCGGCGGGATCGGACGGCGCGGGCGCCACCGCGCAAATCGACCGGATCGTGACGGGGTGGAGATTGAAACGTGTGGCCGATCCCCTGATCGTCAATCTTCAGGCGCAGACACCGGAAGAGATACTCGCCCCGAAGACCCTCTCCGAAGCCCAATTGCGCAGTTGCGCGGAGCTTGGCGCCGCTCTCTCGGAAGGATTGGCTTTGGGCATATTCTGACAGATGCATCCGTAACGGGATCATCCCCCGTCGGAGGACTCGACCTGCCCATTCTTTGGCTTCACAAACCGGACCTGTTCAACAGGGCGATGGCAAAACATGAACGATTACAAAGGTGAGTATGGCGTTTCCCTGGCCTTCCCGCCGGGATTGCGCCCTGATCCCTGCCAGTTGGATGCTTGCGCCCAGGCAAGCGGCGGTTTCTCCATAAGCCAGCATCTGGGTGTCGGCGATTGTGCTGGTGCCATTACTTCTTCCTATTTGAGCGAGAGCGGCAGCCCGGTTTCGGTCGAGGCGCTGATATGGGGCTTGACGTTCGATGTGATCGGCCTGGCCCCGGGAGAAGGCGCGCCCTTGCCTTCCTGCCCATACGACTTCGAGCTTCCGCCCGGGTTCGACATTGCAGGCCATGAAGCGGTCCGCATCCTGCCTGGCCCGCATTTGCGGGGAGGAGAGCGTCTTGTCCCCATCGTCCGCGCGATGGCTGGGCTTGCGGCGGCGCTGTGCAGCCTGCCGGATCTGGCTGCGGTGGTCTGGCATCCGGCAAGAAGCCGCATCGCCCCGGCTTATTTCTCCGCGATCGTCGCGAACTGGCTGGAAGGCGGCGTGTTTCCCGCAAGGGGTCTGGTCAGCCTGGGGGAAGTGGCGGATGGCGCGATGCAAACCGAAGGGGTAGGATTCTTCACCGGGCAGGAACTGCGGATCGAGCCGGAGCTTATGGGCGATCCGGCAGCGGCGACCAGGATTGCAGTCCGGCTGATCGATCATCTCGTCACGAATGGCTCCCTTGATCGGACCGTGGATATCGCCGGGCCGGAGGGGCGGCTGCTCAGAATAGAGCCTTCCGAAAACGGCCGCCTTGTCCGGGTCTGGAGCGCAAGCTGAACTTGGGGTTTCAGCAGTGGAGAGGGGCGGATCTTGCGCCCGAATTGCGCAAAACCCGCTCACCCCTCGCTCTTCTCGATCTACCAGCGCTTCAATCTACCGATGCCGAGTTGGCGGCGCTCAGTATCGCCCTGACGCTTGCCGTGGCCACGTCCGGATCTATGCCCACGCCCCATACGATCGTGCCATCAGGGCGCGCACATTCCACATACGCCGCCGCGCGTGCGTCAGTCCCCTTGCTGAGCGCATGTTCGCCGTAATCCAGCACTTCCATTTCCAGCCCGAAGGTGTCTTTCAGAGTGGCGAGGACGGATGAAATCAATCCATTGCCGCGCCCGCTTACCGATTGCGCTTCGCCATCGACACGGATGGTCCCGCTGAACACGCGGGTGCCGTCGCTGGCGCGCGTCTCGTCATAATCGACGAGCTGGAACCGCCGGTTGGCGGTTTGCATATGGTAGGTCTTGCGAAAGACTTCCCAGATGTCCTCCGCATTCAGCTCGCGGCCCAACTGGTCGGCCAGATCCTGCACATGGCGGGAGAAATGCGCCTGCATCCGCTTGGGCAGCTTGAGGCCCTTGTCCTGCTCCAGAACCCAGGCGAAACCGCCCTTTCCGCTCTGCGAATTGACCCGGATGACCGCTTCGTAAGTGCGCCCCAGATCGGCCGGATCGATCGGCAGGTAGGGCACTCGCCACAGCTCGTCGTTCTGGACTTCGTGCGCGGCGAAGCCCTTCTTGATCGCGTCCTGGTGGCTGCCCGAAAAGGCGGTGAAGACCAGTTCGCCGCCATAGGGATGGCGTTGATGCACCGGGATCTGGTTGCAATATTCGACCGTCTCGATGACCTTGTCGATATTCGAGAAATCCAGTCTGGGATCAACGCCTTGCGTATACATGTTGAGAGCTACTGTCACCAGGCAGCAATTACCCGTGCGCTCGCCATTGCCGAACAGGCAGCCCTCGACGCGATCGGCCCCGGCCATCATGCCCAGTTCGGCCGCCGCCACCCCGGTGCCCCGGTCGTTATGGGTGTGCAGGCTGATGACCACGCTGTCCCGCCGTGGAATGTTGCGGCAGAAATATTCGATCTGGTCGGCATAGATGTTCGGCGTCGCCGCCTCGACCGTCGCCGGCAGATTAAGGATCAGCGGATGATCGGGCGTGGGCTGCAGAATATCCATCACCGCTTCGCAGACTTCCAGGCTGAAATCGATCTCCGCGGTGGAGAAGGTTTCCGGGCTGTATTGGAAGTGCCAGTCCGTGCCGGGGCGGGCTGCGGCTTCGTCGCGCAGGACTTTTGCACCCTTGATCGCGATTTCCTTCACCTCTTCCAGGCTCATCTGGAAGACGATCTGGCGCCAGGCGGGTGAAACCGCATTATACAGGTGGATGATCGCGGCGCGCGCGCCCTCCAGGCTGTCGAAACTGGTGCGGATCAGGTCCTCGCGCGACTGGGTGAGGACCTGAACCAGGACATCGTCGGGAATCCGCCCCGAACGGACGAGGCCCTGGATGAAATCGAATTCGGTCGCTCCGGCGGCCGGAAAGCCGATCTCGATTTCCTTCAGACCGACATCGACCAGCAGGTCGAAGAAGCGGTTCTTCTTCGCGGCATCCATTGGGTCGATGATGGACTGGTTGCCATCGCGTAAATCGGTCGAGAGCCAGCGCGGCGGTGCGGTGATGACATGGTTCGGCCACTGCCGGTCAGGCAGGGCGATTTGCGGAAACGGCCGGTATTTGACCGATGGATCGGAAAGCATCGACATCTGGAAACAATCTCTTGCTGCGTGGTGTGGAGGGCTGATCGGTTCCCCCGGACGGCGTGCGCCGCCCGCGGGCAGCACAAGGTTCACGCCCGGGGGCGTGTAAGTCGCAGCAGCGGGCCAAGGGCCTGGATAGGATGTGTTTCCGTCATGGCTGGCGCGCATATGGAGTATATGCGCGCCAAAGTCCAGTCCGAAGCATTACGGAGAGGGGGTTGACACAGTTGACACTGTTCAAGGGTGAAAAAACCGTTCCCCCGGGACGGGGCGAAAGAAGGCGGGAAAACGGCTGAAACAGGCAGGTTCATCGCCCGGCTTTAGCCTTTTTCCAGCGCTGTAGGAAAGTGCTGGCGCGCAAGCCGGGCGTTGAGAGATGCCGGGTTATTTCTTCTCAAACGCGGCGGTGATGTCCAGTTCCACTTCATCCGATACCAGCGGGACGAAGCCGCTGATGCCGAAATCGGAACGCTTGATCTTCGCCTCGCCTTCAAAGCCCACGGTTTCGGCCTTGCTCATCGGGTTGGCTCCGGCGCCGGTGAATTCCGCCTCGATGGTGACGGGCTTGGTGATGCCGTTGATCGTCAGATCGCCGGTGATGAGGGCTTCCTTGCCATCCTCGCCGGGCTTGACCGAGGTGGAAACGAAAGTTGCCGCGGCAGGGGCGGGGCCGAAGAAATCGGGCTTGGCGCCATCCTTGCCCGGCCGGAAAAGATGCTCGGTCAGGCCAGCGCTGGCCGTGGTGACTTCGGCAATCGGGATCGTGACCGAAAGCCTGGCGGCCGAGAGATTGGCCGGGTCCAGCTCCAGCGTGCCGCTGACATTGCCGAAGATGCCGAAATAGTCATTGAAGCCCAGATGGTCGACGCGCCAGCCCACCAGGGTATGCGCGGGATCGGCGGCATAGGAACCGGCTGTGACCCGGCTGACATCCTCCACGCCCGGCAATGCGGGCTGCTGATGGTGATCGGCAAGAAGCGGGGTCGCGGCAAGCACAAGGACGGGGGCAACGGCGGCAAATGCAATCAGTCTCATGATCTGGCTCCGAAATTTGCGATGGGAAGGCCCAAATTGAAAGGAAGATGGATGAGATGGCGCGCAAGCGGCCGTAATGCAACCGCATGACAGGACTGTAACATCGTTCGCCGAGAAACAGAAACGCCCGCGCGTCGACCCCGCCGGTAATTTGGAGGGCAACGCGCGGGCGCGGAAAATCGTTTCAGAGCGTGGCGCGATGAGCGCCCCGCCGGATCAGTTCCTGGACTTGTCGACCAGCTTGTTCGCGCCGATCCAGGGCATCATCGCGCGCAGCTTGGCGCCGGTTTCCTCGATCGGATGCGCACCCTGCAGCTTCCGCTTGGCCTTCATTTCCGGATAGCCGGCCTTGATGTCGGTGATGAAGCGCTGGACGAACTTGCCTTCCTGGATGTCCTTGAGGACGCGCTTCATTTCCGCCTTGGTTTCGTCGGTAATCACGCGCGGGCCGGTGTGATAATCGCCGTATTCCGCGGTGTTCGAGATCGAATAGCGCATATTGGCGATGCCGCCTTCATACATCAGGTCGACGATCAGCTTGGTTTCGTGGAGACATTCGAAATAGGCCATTTCCGGCGCGTAGCCGGCTTCCACCAGGGTTTCGAAGCCAGCCATGATCAGGTGGGAAATGCCGCCGCACAGAACGGCCTGCTCGCCGAACAGGTCGGTTTCGCATTCTTCCTTGAAGTTGGTTTCGATGATGCCCGAACGGCCGCCGCCGACGCCCGAGGCATAAGCCAGCGCGATGTCGTGCGCATTGCCGGTGGTGTCCTGCGCGATGGCGACCAGGCAGGGCACGCCGCCGCCGGTGACATATTCATTGCGCACGGTGTGGCCCGGGCCCTTGGGCGCGATCATGATTACGTCGATGTCGGTGCGCGGCTCGATCAGGCCGAAATGGATGTTGAGGCCGTGAGCGAAGGCGAGCGCCGCGCCCGGCTTCATGTTGTCCTTGAGATCGGCGTCCCAGATACCGGCCTGGTTTTCATCCGGGGCAAGGATCATGAGAATATCGGCCCACTTCGCCGCTTCGGCATTGGACAGGACCTTGAAGCCGGCGGCTTCCGCCTTCTTGGCGCTGGCGGAATTGGGGCGGAGCGCGATGGCGACTTCCTTCACCCCGGAATCGCGCAGGTTCTGCGCATGTGCGTGGCCCTGGCTGCCATAGCCGAGCACGGCGATCTTCTTGTCCGTGATCAGATTGAGGTCGCAATCGGCGTCGTAATAAACTTTCATTTTCTGCCCTTTTCGTCTCCCCTGCATGACAGGGGCAAAATCAAGTTCGCTCCATGGCGATCGGTGGAATCGCCCCTGCGGCTCGCAGCGGCGAAGAGATCGGTCCCGTTGGCGGCTATGCCCCTTCGGCCCCGCGCATCATTCCGACAATCCCGGTCCGCCCCACTTCGACAAGACCGAGTTCGCGCATGATCGCGACGAAGCTGTCGATCTTGTCCGGGGCGCCAGTCAGCTCGAAAACGAAGCTGGAAGTGGTGGTATCCACTACCTTGGCCCGGAACACATCCGCCACGCGCAGCGCCTCTACGCGCTTCTCCCCGGTGCCTGCAACCTTTACCAGCGCAAGCTCGCGTTCGACATGCGGGCCTATCTCGGTCAGGTCGGTTACCTTGTGGACCGGCACGAGCCGTTCTAGCTGGGCATGGATCTGGTCGATCACCGCGGGCGGCCCCTGGGTGACGATGGTGATGCGGCTGACCGAGTGGTTCTCGCTGATGTCAGCCACGGTCAGGCTGTCGATATTATAGCCGCGCGCCGTGAACATCCCGGCAATGCGCGCGAGGATGCCCGCCTCGTTATCGACCGTGATGGTCAGGACATGGCGTTCGGATTCGAGTGTGCTGATTTTCATTAGACCAGAGCCTTCGCTTCATCTTCCATAGTTCCGGCCACTTCGTCTCCGTAAAGGATCATGTCGGTATGCGCCGCCCCCGACGGGATCATCGGGAAGCAATTGGCCTCCTTGGAGATCAGGCAATCGACCATGACCGGGCCATCGTGCTCCATCATCGCCTTGATGCCCGCGTCCAGCTCGGCCTCGTTGTGGATGCGGATGCCTTTCCAGCCATAGGCTTCGGCAAGGGCCACGAAATCGGGCAGGCTGTCCGAATAGGAATTCGAATAGCGGCTTTCATAGGTCAGCTCCTGCCATTGGCGGACCATCCCCATATATTCGTTGTTGAGGATGAACACCTTGACCGGCAGGCGATACTGGCTGGCGGTGCCCATTTCCTGAATGTTCATCTGGATCGAGGCTTCGCCGGCAATGTCGATCACCAGCGTGTCCGGATTGCCCAGCTGCGCGCCGATGGCGGCGGGCAGGCCATAGCCCATGGTGCCGAGGCCGCCCGACGTCAGCCATTTGTTCGGGCCGAAGAACCCGAAATACTGCGCGGCCCACATCTGATGCTGGCCGACTTCGGTGGTGATGATTGGGTCCTTGTCGCGCGTGAGGGCGAAAAGCCGTTCCACCGCCAGTTGCGGCATCAGGTCCGGCGTGTTTTTCGGATAGGCCAGGCTGTCGCGCGCGCGCCAGCCGTCGATCCGGGCCTTCCACTCCGTCAGGTCGGGGGTAGGGCGGTCGCCCCATGCCGCGATCAGCTGCTCCAGGACCTGGGCGCAGTCGCCGATGATCGGCAGATCGACCGGAACCGTCTTGTTGATGGAAGAACGGTCTATATCGATATGAATTTTCTTGGAATTAGGAGCGAAGGCATCGAGCCTGCCGGTAACCCGGTCGTCGAAGCGGGCGCCGACGCACAGGATCAGGTCGGCCCGGTTCATCGCCATGTTGGACTCATAAGTGCCGTGCATGCCGAGCATCCCGAGCCAGTCGGAATGATCGGATGGGAACGCGCCAAGGCCCATCAGCGTCGAGGTCAGCGGAATGCCGGTCAGCGCCTGGAACTTGCGCAGAAGCTCCGTGGCGCGCGGCCCCGAATTGATGATGCCGCCGCCGGTATAAAGCACCGGCTCCTTCGCCGCCGCGATCATTTCGATGGCGCGGGCGATCTCGTCCTGCGATCCTTCGAGGCGCGGGCGATACCGCGCCGGGCGCTGCGGCGCCTGGTCGGTCAGGCTGGCGGTCGCGACCTGGACGTTCTTGGGCAGGTCGATCAGAACCGGGCCGGGGCGGCCGGTGGTCGCGATCTCGAAAGCCTCGTCGATCGTCGCCGCCAGCTCCGAAGGGTCCTTCACCAGATAGTTGTGCTTGGTGCAGTGGCGGGTGATGCCGATGGTGTCCGCTTCCTGGAAGGCGTCGGAACCGATCAGGTTGGTGGCGACCTGCCCGGTGATGACGATCATCGGAATGGAATCCATGAAGGCGTCGGCGATGCCGGTGACGGCGTTGGTCGCGCCAGGGCCGGAGGTGACCAGCACCACACCCGGCTTGCCGGTGGAGCGGGCATAGCCTTCCGCCGCATGGGCCGCGCCAGCTTCATGGCGTACCAGGATATGCCGGATCCGTGGGTCGCTGAACAATTCGTCATAGATCGGCAGGACTGCCCCGCCGGGATAGCCGAACACGTATTCGACCCCCTGCCGCACCAGGCATTCGACGAGAATGGCCGCGCCGCTACGCTCTTCAGTCACGATAATTCCTCATTCACAGCTTTGGTCAGGAACAAAAAGCGACCCGGCGCATGGGGGCTGCACCGGGTCTTCTTGTACTGACAGAACGATGCGCGGGTATAAGAAAGGAAATGATATGTCAATCATCAGGATTGGAATAATATTTCAAAATAGGAAATGTCGGAGAAATTAGGTGTCTCAATCCTTTTCCATTCGACAGGAGATTGCCCACGAAACCACGTATATTGCCGCTTCGCGTAATTTCGTGTCGCCTGCGCTCCTTGGGCAAGCGCCTCTTCCCGGCTCCATTCCCCGCGAATCCATCCGGTAATCTCGCGCACTCCGATCGCCCGCATCACCGGCAGGTCCGGGTCCAGCCTGCGGTCGAGCAGTTGCCGCACTTCCTCCGCCGCCCCGCCATCCAGCATTGCCTCGAAACGCCGGTCGCAGCGCTCATACAGCCAGTCCCGGGGCGGCAGGAGCAGGAGCGGATGGAGCGCCACGGCCCTCGCTATCCCGCCTTCCTTGCGTTCCTGCCAGTGGGCAAGCGGCTTGCCGGTGGAGCGGACCACTTCAAGCGCCCTTGCGATCCGGGCACTGTCGCCTGGGTCGAGCAGCGCCGCGCGACCGGGGTCTTCAAGCCCCAATGCCGCATAGGCATCCGGGGTGGGAAGGACGCGCACCTCATACCTTATAGCCGGATCGATCTCCGGCACGGGCGCGATGCCCTCGAGCAGGGTGCGAAGGTAAAGCCCGGTTCCCCCTGCCAGTATCGGAACCCCGCCTGTCGCATGAAGTTGCGCGATCTCGCGCCGCGCCGCCTGCGCCCAATCCGCGGCGGAGCAGGCGGCCGCGCCATCCCAGGCCCCGAACAGCCGATGGTCCACGCCCTGCATTTCTTCGGGCGATGGGCGGGCGCTCAGGATGCGCAGATCGCGATAGACCTGGGCGCTGTCGGCATTGATGATCGCCGCCGTCTTGCCGGTATCCTGCAGGGCCAGGGCGAGCCGGATCGCCAGATCGGTCTTGCCGCTTGCGGTCGGCCCTGCAATGAGCGCCAGCGGTGGCGCTGCGCCGCCCATGTCAGGAGAATTTCGCTTGCTCATCGCCCGGCTGATAGCAAACTCGCAGGACCTTTCCGAAAAACTTGAAGTCGCGAAAGAAGATCTGGCGCGGCACGGCTTGCGTCTCGCCATGGCCGAAATGCTCGACTTCTGCGGAAATGTCCTCGAGCTGGAACTGCCGGAAGGCGATCCGGCGCTGCTGCGCATGCTGCTCGACAAGCATTTCACCCCCAGCGATCTGCTGGTCGCCGAACGGGACATCACCATTCCGCATGTGTTCGTTTCGGATATGGATTCGACCATCATCTCCGCGGAATGCATCGACGAACTTGCCGATTTCGCCGGCATCAAGCCGCAGATCGCGGCAATCACGGAACGGGCGATGCAGGGCGAACTCGACTTCGAAAGCGCGCTGCGCGAACGCGTCAGCCTGCTGCGGGACCTTCCGGAAAGCGCGATCGCCGAATGTCTCGAAACCCGCATCGCCGCGATGCCCGGCGCTGGCACTCTCGTGGCGACATTGAAGGAGAAGGGGTGCCGCACCATTCTGGTCACCGGCGGGTTTCACCAATTCGCCGATCCGGTTGCCGGGCAACTCGGCTTTGAACGGGTTGTCGCGAATCGACTCGAAGTAGATCAAGGGGTTCTTACCGGCGGCCTGGTCGGCTCGATCACCGATAGCGGGGTGAAGAAGGCGGTTCTTCTGGAAGAAATGGAATCGCTCGGCGCCTGGGCGGTCAGCCTGGCTGCGGGCGACGGAGCCAATGACATTCCCATGCTCGAGGCAGCCACTTTCGGCATGGCCTTTCGCGCGAAACCCAAGGCACGGGCGGCATCCGACGGGTGGATCGATCGCGGCGACCTGACATCAATCCTTCAACTTCTGGGTATACCTTCGGCGGATTGGGTGACCCGATAAGATACAGTCCGGCAATCCTGAAAAATTCCTTTTGGATTGCAAGGTTAATTCGTATGATATAGTGGATGATCGGAGAATTGTCTCAATTCTCCCAAGAACGAAAAAATAAAATGGGTCGCCAAACTGACATCGGGGCCGGGCAAGAAACCGGTCAGGCGTGTTTTGGGGTAACCATAATGGCAGGGGCACTGAGAGGAAGCGAGTTCGAGGAACATGCTTGGCTGAGGCATTCCTCGGATATGGATAGCGGACAGGAATTGCTGTTCGATTTCAGCGAGCATCCCGAACAGGGATTTGAGCGCGCGCTGGATTGCTGGTCCAGGCTCGATGGCAAGGGGCGCCTGATTCTCCAGAGAGACGGCCGGTTGATCGCGTGCAGCGGTCTTGCCCGGCGGATTATCGATGACCGGGATTGCCTGCGCCTGGAGCATGGCTTCGTCGTCCCGGTCGACAGCCGCTATCGCGCCAGCTTCGACAAGCTGCTCATGGTGAACGCGCAGGGTGTGGAAACCTTGCTGCATCCCTGCCTGCGAACGGGCGGGCACTGGATATTCCGGGCGACCGCGTCGGAAGACCGGCAGGTGTTCGTCACCCTGCAGCAAGCCGCGCCGGATCATCATGCGAAACTTGTCGATCTCCGCGAGGCCTTCGGGCTTACCCGCAGCGAGGCGGAGGTCGCCGATGCCTTGTATAATGGTCTTTCCGCGCACGATGTGGCCGACAAGCTGGACATTTCGATCCACACGGTGAGGGCGCATCTCCGCCGGTGCTACGACAAGATGCATATAAATTCCCGCGAGCAATTCTGGCATCGCGTAAGCGCCTACCAGCTCTAGGCGGACCGCGAAGACAGCCGCTTCTCCCTGTATGGAGCGGCCAGCGCTTCATCGGCAGTCGGCGGGAAATCGCCGGACTTGCCGGACTTTCCTTCGGTTCCTGTCGCAAATGGCAAACGCGAAGCGGCGGTCGGCATTGCCTGCGCCGTTTCTGCGGCCATGCGCATACCGACTAATCAAAATTGACTAGTGGATGCCATCTAATCATCATACCTTAGATGAAATTACCTAATATAGATAATATATACTTCGATGATTAGGTTTTTATGGCGATGAAATAGAAAACGAATCGCCTTAACATCTCATTAACTAAATAAATCTTGGGTGAGGATTCTTCCTCATACTCTCTAATTGCGCGAACATTGGAGCATATCCGCTTCAGTGAACCAGACGACTTGTGCGTATGGATATTGGGTTGGGGATGGCGATGAACAAGCAATCTCGTCAATATACCAATTCTGTGGTCGGCATTGTCATTACATTGCTGATTACTGCGCTGGTTCCGGCAGGCGCAACGGCATCCCAGCCGGGCGACAATCTACCCTCGGGCAGCTTCATCACATTGCGGCAAGTGCCGACCCGCGCCGCGGAACTGCCCGCGCCGCCCGCGCCCCCCAATTATGTCGTGATGGGCGGCCGGGATGAAGTGGTTTCCGCGGTCGATCTGGGCCTGACGCCCCTGACCGATTCAGAGCAATCGGCGGTGCTGGCGCGCACCACGCCGATGTATCAGCAATTCTCCCAGGCCACCACGCAAGGCCTCGATGTCATGGCCAGCCAGCATGGGATGGACTCCCGGTCCATCGCGCAGGAACAGGCAGGCGGCGCCGGGGGAGTCATTCGCGACAATATGGGAGCATTGCCTTCGGCGCTGGGCGTCATGCGCGATGTCCTGGGAGGCGACAAGTGAACCGCGCGGCGTCATGCCTTCTCGCCGGGCTGGCGCTGATCGCTCCCGCTGTCGCGATCGCCCAGGTTCAGGATGAGATCGTGATACCGGGCGACGGCAACGCAGGCGCGAACGGACGGATTGCGGTGAATGCGGCGGCGGGCAACAGCAACCAGCAGGTCAACGCGGCAGTGGCCACGCTGGGCGATATTTCCTCCGGATTGGAGCGGGTCCACCAGAGAATGGCGGGATCGGGCAGCAGCGACCGTTCCACGCGGATCGTGCTGGAAGGAAATGCTTTCGCGGAGTCCAGCGGCCTTGTCGGCATCAATGCCGCCGCTGGAACTCAGAACCAGCTGGCGAATGTCGCCGTCTTATCAATTGGCAGAATTGGGGCGATTTCGGATGAACTGCTCGAGCAGTCCCGCGCCTCTACCGAACCGAGCGGGTCTACTGGGGGCACTGGGGACCGGAACGATGCAATTGCCGTCGGCAAGGACGCGTTCCGGGACAGTAGCGGCCTAGTCCAGGTCAACCTGATCGGTGGCGAGAGGAACTCCTCCGCCAACACCTTCGTGCTGAATGTCTTGGCCGGGGGCACACCGTAACCGCTACCAAGGAGAAATGAAATGAAAGGCATGTTACTCGCTGCAGCCGCGGTTTCCGCGCTTGTAGTGTCATCTCCCGCGCTGGCCGATCGCCGGGGCGGAGATCCTCTCGACATTGAAATCGATTATGAAAACAAGATCGACACCAAGGTCGAAACCGATGTTTCCTACACCAAGGAAGTAGCGCTGGAAGGCACCGTTACCCTCGCGGGAGCGATCAATGTCGACAGCTCGGCCGTGGCCGTCAATGACGTCAAGCAGCTTTCCGGCATCAATGCGGTGACCTATCGCGAAGAGAACGAACTCAATGCCGAAAATGGCTGGGTCGATGAAGTGTTCGGACAGGGCGTCAGTGAAGCCGGTCAGGATCCGAATGACGAACTGACGGATGGCGTCGTGCAGCCGCAGATTCGCGCAGGTTTCTTTGCGCCGATCATCAACAACGTTGCCACCTTCGATATCAGCGGCTCCGGCAATATCGGGGTCAACCTGGCAGCGGGCTATCTCAACATGCAGTTGAACTCCGCGGTGCTTGCATCTTCGGAAGTCAACAATGCAGAAGCGGCCGGTGGCTGGGCGGAAGCTTCCACTACCTCGCTCCAGGCACTTGCAGGTGTGGGGCAGTTTGCCACTCCCGGCGAGATTCTCAATGAAGATGAGCAGGAGATTGGCGGTGGTGGAAACAACTTCCGCGACCGTAACACTGTCCAGGGCGGCGCGATCAGCGGTGACGGCAATATCGGCGTCAACGTTGCGGCGGGCAGCCTCAACCAGCAGGCCAACCTGATGACCCTGGCGGTGGCGACGGATGCGGCGCTGGCGGAAGCCAATGCCGGACTGATCCAGCTTGCCCTGTTCAACGGTGTCGAACAGCAGGACAGCATCAATCTGGTTGGGGCGGCTACCATTGCCAATGCTTCCGGCAATATCGGCCTGAACATGGCAGCCGGTGTCGGCAACCAGCAGCTGAACTCGCTCACCATGGCGGCATCCTCGGTCGGCAGCACCGACGGGGGCGGCAATGGCGGCGGTGGCGGGGGCGGCACCGATCCAAGCTAAGCCTCGCGCATAGGAAGGAGAGGAGCTTCGGTTCCTCCCCTTCTCATCCGCATTCCATTCAATTCCTCTCACGGGAGCGAACGCAGGTGCGCCCAAGGCTGAATCATACCCGACGCGGATCTTCTGGGAGACTCTGGGCCGCGATTGCCTTGATGGCTGGGACGCAGCTCGCAGGATGCGTCAGCGCTCCGCCGACTGACGTGCCGATCTGGCTGGGTCAGGTCGGAATGGGCGCACCTGTCGTTACCCGGCCCGTCCAGAGCTGGAAGGATCTCAAATTCGCGGGCATCGTCCGCCAGAGGAGCGATTTCAGCTGCGGCGCCGCGGTGCTTGCGACCATCTTCAACGAGGCCTTCGGCCACGGCACCACCGAGCATCAGGTTCTGGTGAACATGCTCAAGGTCGCGGACCCGGACCTCGTGCGGGAGAAGGGCTTCTCCCTGCTGGACATGAAGACCTATGTGCAGCTGGTCGGCATGTCGGGCGAGGGTTACCGGCTCGATTACGATATGCTCCGGCAACTCAACCTGCCGGTGATCGCCCTGATAAACATCAAGGGCTACAAGCATTTCGTGGTGATCCGGAAGACATTCCCGGATCATGTCGCGATCGGCGATCCGGCGCTGGGCAACCGGATCATGGAACGGCGCGCCTTCGAGGTCGCATGGAACCAGGTCGCCTTCGTCATCACCGGCGACGGCTACGATCCGGCCAATGCGCTGATCGACCCGCCCGAGCCGCTTTCCGCGAGCCGCCTGCTGAAGCAGCACGCGGTGATTCCCGGCGCGGAAACGGCCGAATTCGGCTTCGGGCCGAAATATCAGTTCAGTTTTTAGGAGCAGGACAATGGCCATGGCCAGCATTCGGACAGTCGTTCTGGTAAGCCTCGAAGCGATTGCGCTCGGCTTCGCCACGCCTGCGCTGGCTGCATCGCCGGATGCCGTCGCTCCCGCCGATGCCCGGAAGCCGGGCGCGGCTCAACCGGATATTCTCGCGGCGCTGGGCGCGCCTCTTGCCGACGACGAGTTGGGAGAGATGCGCGGCAAGTTCGTCAGCCCCGACGCGGTAAGCTATTTCGGCATTTCCCTGGTGACGAGCTGGCAGGACGAAGCCGGCGTCACCACCATTGCCAATCTGGCCTTCAACATAGATTTCCTGCCCGGAATGTCGGGTGCCGGCAGCGTTCCCCGGCTGATGGTGGGATGGGTCAGGGAAAATGGCGATCCCGACATGGATGTGCCTGGCATTCCGGCCGGTTATGTCGCGGTCACGCCCGATCCGGGCCAGATGGTGGCCATCGGCGCGCTCGATACGCTGACCGGGGCGGGGCAGGTCAATGTCGTCGCCGGGGCGGACAACAGCACCCGCAACACCATGCATATCGCGGTGGTGCCCCGCAGTGCGGTGCCGCAATTGCCGACCGCCGGACTGCAACCGATCTCCGGTTCGACCGCGATACGGTTCGAGGATGGCGACGGCGTGCAATTCCGGCTCGCCAACAACGAGATCGGCCTGGCGCTGACCAGCGGCAACGGCCTGGACAGCAGCTTTCAGAGCCTTGGCGGGAATTTCAGCCAGTTCATCCAGCAGATCACGATCCAGAGCAATGGCAATGACGTGCTGAACAGCGCGTCGATCGTGCTCGGCATCGACCCGCTCCAGAGCTTCGACCGCATACGAACGGAGGGGGCTCGGCTGAGCATGAAAGGATTCGGCTTCTAGCCTGAAAAGGGGGGAACATGCAGTTTGGAAGGATGGCCAGGGCGATGGCCCTTGCGGGCCTGGCGTCGGCGGCTCCGGCCCATGCCGAAGACGCGAACAAGCAGTTCGCGGTCGAGGGCGGGGGCAGGGCAAGCTGCCAGACATTCCTCAACGCCCGCAAGGATCAGGCTTCGGCGGAATACAGGCAGCTGATCGGCTTCGTGCAAGGCTATCAGACCGCGGCGAACCGCTATGAGCCGAACACATTCGACCTGTCGCCCTGGCATAATGAAGCCGCATTCGGGCTGATCCTCGAAAAGCACTGCACGGAATACCCCAGGGAAACCCTGATCGGGGCGCTGCAGAAGCTGACCATCAGCTTCCGTCCCATTCGTATCGCCCAGTTTTCCCGGCTCCTCGAAGTGGGAGACGGCAAGAACAAGGCTTTCGTCTACGAAGCCATCCTCAAGCGTTCCCAGGCATTCCTGAGAGTGCGCGGGCTCTACAACGGCCCCGAGGACGGAGCCTATTCTCCGGCCCTGCGCGATGCATTCAAGCGCTTCCAGGAACAGCAGAAATTGCCGGCCACCGGCGTGCCGGACCCAGCCACATTGTGGACGCTACTCAATCCGTGAAGCCAAGAAGGGGGAGAATATCATGAGCTTGAGCAACCGGAAGCATCTGGCTTCGATAGGAGCGTCGCTGATGCTCTTCATCAGCCAGCCGGCATGGGCGCAAGCCGTGCCTGACGACATCGGAGCCTTGCAGCGGCAGGTGGAAGACCTGCAGCAACGCGAAGCGGCGGCAGTGCAGCGGGTAAACGAGCTGGAGGCCCGGCTCGAGCGGCTTGAACGATCCCGTATCAGCGATCTCGACGCCGCCGAACTGAGGGGCAAGTATGCCTATCCGACCGCGCGTGCCTGGGCCGATGAGCCGTCTCTGGCCTTCTTCCAGAGGGAGGATGTGCCGGAGACGGGCAGGGGCCAGGGCATTTCCTCCGATAGCGCGGAGGAGGAGCGCAAGGCGCCCGCGCCGACGGAAGCCGTGACGGAACTCACCCAGCAGCGGCAGGGCCGTTTTGGCGATCGCATCGGCATCGAGCTTGGAGCGAGCTATACCCATTTCGACAATGCCCGTCTCAATCTCACCGGCTTTCTGGCGCTGGATTCCATCTTCCTCGGCAGGATCAGCATCGATCAGGTCACGGCGGATATTTTCTCTTTCGATCCCGTGCTGCGAATGGGGCTGAGCAACCGGCTCTTCCTGGATGCCAACCTCTCCTATCTCTATCGGACTTCCAACTTCCAGTCGGGCGGGGCCGGCGCCGACGCGAGCGGGCTGATCGAAAGGAGAGTGAAGGATCACGGCATCGGCGATCTCAACATCGGGGCCAGCTATCGCTTGTTCCGGGAAACAAACGGGCGCCCCGACATTGTCATCAACACCCGCGTCAAGGCCCCCACCGGAAAGCATCCATACGGTGTGGAACTGATCGAAGTCGCCGGCAGCGAAGGCAATCTCACGGTGCCGGAGCGGCTTTCGACAGGCAGCGGCGTCTGGGGCGCCTCGATCGGCGTGTCGGCGCTGAAGACGCTCGATCCGATGGTGGTCTTCGGCAGCGTCACCTATTTTCACAACTTCAAGCGCAACTTTGGCGACATCGACGAGGCTCCGGGCGAGCAGCCGGGCCGCGTGTCGGTGGGCAATGCGATCCAGATCGGGGCGGGCATGGCCTATGCCCTGAACGACCGTTCGAGCATCAGCATGTCCTATACCCAGCGCCTGGTCCAGCGCACCAAGGTCGGTCGGGAAGGGCAGGACATGCAGAGGATTGTCGGAAGCCAGGCCAATGTGGGGCTGGTCAATCTCGGCGCGACATTCTCCCTGAGTAATCGGCTGTCATTGATCACCAATGTGGGGATCGGACTGACCGATGATAGCCCGGATATGGCGGTAAGCATCAGGTTGCCTTACCGTTTCTGAGGCTAAAACTGGAGGGGCCGAACCTGTGTACCCCCCGCCCGTGCTCGGCCCCTCAACCTTTCTCCGGCACTGGCAGACGAGCCGAAAGGGTCAGACCGCCATCCAGTTCCGGAAGAAGGCTTCGTTCGTCTCGCGCAACTGGTCGACTGCGACGTTGAATCCCGGCCCCTTGACCGACGAACCGTCGGTCGTGCCGATGCGCGTCATGGGAATACCGGCGGCCTGGATGGTGTCGGCAACGGCGCTGGTCACGACATAGCGCGCCTGATCCTCGCCAAAGGCGGTGAAATGATCGCCGATCTGCTCCAGTTCACAGCCGATGCCGCTCGCCATCGCCATTTCAGCCAGCGCGACGAGCAGGCCGCCGTCGGAAACGTCATGCACCGCGCTGACCTTGCCCTCGGCGATCAGCTTGCGGACCAACTCGGCATGGGCGCGCTCGGCAGCCAGATCGACCGGCGGCGGCGAGCCGTCCTCGCGGCCATGAAGCTCGCGCAGCCATAGCGATTGGCCGAGATGGCCCCCCAAAGAACCATTGGCGTTCTTGCCGATCACGAAGATCGCCTCGCCTTCGCTCTTGAAGGCGATGGTTGCCATCTTTTCGTAATCGTCGAGCAGGCCGACCCCGCCGATGGCCGGCGTGGGCAGGATGGCGGAGCCGCCGCCCGTGGCCTTGCTCTCGTTGTAGAGGCTGACGTTGCCGCTCACGATCGGATAATCCAGCGCCCTGCAGGCGTCGCCCATCCCTGCCAGACAGCCGACGATCTGCGCCATGATCTCCGGCCGCTGCGGATTGGCGAAATTGAGGCAGTTGGTGATCGCAAGGGGCCTGGCGCCGACCGCCGACAAGTTGCGGTAGCTCTCCGCCACCGCTTGCTTGCCGCCCTCGTAGGGGTCGGCATAGCAATAGCGCGGGGTGCAATCCGTGCTGATCGCCAGCGCCTTCTTCGTCTCATGCACGCGCACCACCGCCGCGTCGCCGCCGGAAAGCTGGAGCGTGTCGGCGCCGACCTGGCTGTCGTACTGCTCCCAGATCCAGCGGCGGCTCGCAAGGTCGGGGCTGCCCATCAGCTTGAGCAGGTCCGCGGCGATATCGGTGCTTTCCGGGATATCTCCCAGCGGCTTTACCTTTGCCCAGGCCTTGTATTCCTCGCGGCTCACATAGGGCCGGTCATATTCCGGAGCGTCGTCGGCCAGCGGGCCGAGCGGAATATCGCAGACCACCTCGCCATCGAATTCCAGCACCATGTGGCCCCCATCCGGGCCAGCTTCGGTCACTTCGCCGATCACGGCGAAATCCAGTTCCCACTTCCGGAAAATCGCCTCGGCCATCGCTTCCTTGCCGGGCTTGAGGACCATGAGCATTCGCTCCTGGCTCTCGCTCAGCATCATTTCGTAAGGCGTCATCCCTTCTTCGCGGCATGGCACCTTGTTCATGTCGAGCCGAATGCCCGCGCCGCCCTTGCTCGCCATTTCGACCGAGGATGAGGTGAGGCCGGCGGCGCCCATGTCCTGGATCGCGACGATCGCATCCGTCGCCATCAGTTCGAGGCAGGCTTCGATCAGCAGCTTTTCGGTGAACGGATCGCCGACCTGGACGGTGGGCCGCTTCTCGTCGGAATTCTCGTCGAAATCGGCGCTGGCCATGGTCGCGCCATGAATCCCGTCCCGCCCCGTCTTGGAGCCGACATAGACGATGGGATTTCCGATCCCGGTAGCCGCCGAATAAAAGATCCTGTCGGTATCGGCGACACCCACGGTCATCGCATTGACCAGGATGTTGCCGTCATAGGCCTTGTGGAAGTTGGTTTCCCCCCCGACCGTGGGCACGCCCACGCAATTGCCATAGCCGCCGATTCCGGCCACCACCCCCTGCACGAGATGCCTCATCTTCGGATGATCCGGCCGGCCGAAGCGCAGTGCGTTCATATTGGCGACGGGGCGCGCGCCCATGGTGAAAACGTCGCGCAGGATACCGCCCACGCCGGTCGCCGCGCCCTGGTAAGGCTCGATATAGCTGGGGTGATTATGGCTCTCCATCTTGAAGATGGCGGCCTGCCCGTCGCCGATATCGATCACGCCGGCGTTCTCGCCCGGCCCGCAGATCACCCAGGGGGCCTGTGTCGGCAGCTTCTTGAGATGAAGGCGGCTCGATTTGTAGGAGCAATGCTCCGACCACATGACCGAGAAGATGCCCAGTTCGACAAGGTTCGGCTCGCGTCCCAGCGCGTTCAGGACACGCTCGTATTCCTCGGGAGAAAGGCCGTGGGACTCGACGATTTCGGGAGTGATCTGGCTCATGTCGCGCGCCTTAGCCGCGCCTGCGCGATCCCGCTAGCCCTGCGATGCTTGACCGGAGCGCTTTGGCCCGTCAATGCTCGCGCGGATGGATGAACAGGCCCGGGACATCGCTGCCATGAGCTTCGAGGATGCGCTCCGCGCTCTCGAGGAAGTCGTGCGCAAGCTGGAGAGCGGGGAAGTTCCGCTCGATGATTCGATAGAGCTGTATGAACGCGGCGAACTGCTGCGCCAGCATTGCCAGGCCAGGCTCGATGCGGCCCAGGCGCGAATCGAGAAGATCGTGTCCGGGGGCGGCGGCAGGCCCGTCGGCACAGAGCCGTTCGGCACAGCCGATTGAACGCGATCATGGCTGCGGTCGACAGCTTGCTGAAGCACGAACTGATTCGGATACAGCGGGAAGTCGATAGCCTGTTCGACGCCTTGCTCCCCATTCCATCGGATTTCCGCGTGCGCCTAGTAGAAGCCATGCGCCATGCCACTATCGGCGGCGGCAAGCGGGTGCGGCCCTTGCTGCTCACGGCCACGGCGCAGATGTATGGGGTGGATCGGGAGGTCGCGTTGCGCGCCGCCTGTGCGATCGAGGCGATCCATGCCTATTCGCTGATCCATGACGATCTTCCCTGCATGGACGACGACGAATTCCGCCATGGCAAGCCGACCGTGCATCGCGCCTTCGATGAAGCCACAGCCGTGCTGGCGGGTGACGCGCTGCATGCCCTCGCATTCGAGATACTGGCCGACCCCCGGACCAGCGGCGATCCTTTCCTTCGGGCGGAGCTTGTCGGCACGCTGGCTTCGGCCAGCGGTTTCAATGGCATGGCCGGGGGGCAGATCATGGACATAGCCGCCCAGACCGCCGCATTCGATCTTGCCACGATCACCCGCCTTCAGCAGCTCAAGACCGGCGCATTGCTCAGCGCTGCGGTGGAAATGGGGGCCATCCTGGGCCATGTTTCACCGGAAGGGAGAACCCATCTGCGCGGCTATGCCCGAGATGTCGGGCTGGCCTTTCAGATCGCGGACGATCTGCTCGACCATGAAGGCGACGAGAGCAAGGCCGGGAAGGCGCTTCGCAAGGATGATACAGCGGGCAAGCAGACGTTTCTTACGCTGCTTGGGGCGGAGCGCGCCCGGGATCAGGCGCGCATCCTGGTGGAGCAGGCGATCGGCCATCTTTCGCAACATGGGGCCGAGGCCGATCTGCTGCGCAGCGTTGCCAGGTTTATTTTGGAAAGGGATCACTGATGGGGGGCATAGGGCAGGGCGAGCGGGTAGGGGTCTACCCAGGAACGTTCGATCCGATTACGCGGGGGCATTCCGACATCATCCGCCGAGGGGCCAAGCTGGTCGACCGGCTGATTATCGGCGTAACCACCAATCCTTCGAAAAATCCCATGTTCTCGCCGGAAGAGCGCATCGCAATGGTGGAGCGGGAGATCGCATCGCTCCGCCTTGCCAACGTAACCGTGACGGGGTTCAACGCCTTGCTCATGAAATTCGCGGAAAGGCAGGGGGCGACCGTAATCGTCCGGGGCCTGCGCGCCGTGGCGGATTTCGAATATGAGTATCAGATGGCCGGGATGAACCAGCAGCTGAATGCCGGGATCGAGACGGTTTTCCTGATGGCGGACGTCAGCCTGCAGCCCATCGCCTCCAAGCTGGTCAAGGAGATCGCGCTGTTCGGGGGCGACATATCCCCGTTCGTCAGCGCGCCGGTGCGCGACGAAGTGATTGCCAGAGTGCGGAAACTTGGCCGGCTTGGCGATTATTGACACCCGCCGGGCACAAACATGCATCGTTCATTGAACCGACAGTCGGCAGCCGGTAAGGCCCGTCGCCATCCTCCAAGCAGAGCAATCGAGACGCCAATGTATAAAAGCCTGATCCGCCTGGCGCTTGCCCTTCTTATCGGTTTCATGCCGGGCCTTGCCCAGGCTCGCGATGAGCAGGCCGCTGCGGCTCCCAGGGTTTATGCTCAGGTGGACTACGATCTTTCCCATGATCCGGAAAACATCCTGCTGCTCGATCTTTCCACCGGCCAGCGGGTAGCGATCAGGCTGATGGCGGATTGGGCGCCCAACCATATCGAACGGATCAAGACGCTGACCCGTCAAGGTTTCTACGACGGCGTCATCTTCCACCGCGTCATCGAGGGTTTCATGGCGCAGACCGGCGACCCCACCGGCACGGGCACGGGCGGCTCGCAGCTTCCCGATCTGGCCGCGGAATTCAACGACCTGCCGCATGTTCGCGGGACCGTATCCATGGCGCGCGCGCAGGCGGAAAACAGCGCGAACAGCCAGTTCTTCATTGTGTTTTACCCGCGTTTCGCGCTGGATCGGAAATATACCAACTTCGGGCGCGTGATCGACAATATGGATGCGGTGGACGCCATCGCCCGGGGCGAGCCGCCGGCCAACCCCACCCGCATCCTGCAGGCATCCATTGCGGCCGACAACAAGCCGCGCCCCACCTTCGTGCCCCCGGCTGCGGAGCCGATCACTCCCGAAATGCTGAGCAACTCCCCGTCTCAGTAAGCCTTGGCAATCGGGCGCGGCACCGCCTAAGGGCCGCGCCATGCGTGTTGACCTGTTCGACTTCGACCTGCCGCCTGAGCGGATAGCGCTGCGCCCGGCGCGCCCGCGCGACAGCGCGCGGATGCTGGTGGCGCAGGGCGAAAGCGGGCTGACGGATGCCGTCGTCAGCGATCTGCCGAACTGGCTGCGCGCCGGCGATGTGCTGGTGTTCAACGACACCCGCGTCATTCCCGCCCAGCTCGAGGGAATGCGCGGCGATGCCCGGATCGGGGCGACACTGCACAAGCGGATCGACCTGAGGCGCTGGCAGGCCTTCATCCGCAATGCCAGGCGCCTGCGCGAAGGCGATGCGATCCGCTTCCCGGCCGGGGTCGAGGCTATCGCGGAGAACCGCCACGACGATGGCAGCTGGACCCTGGCCTTCGCCGGGGACGAGTCGGTCGAAGTGCTGCTGGAGCGGGCGGGGCGAATGCCGCTGCCGCCTTATATCGCTGGCAAGCGCGCCACGGATGAGCAGGACCGGGAGGATTACCAGACCATCTTCGCGCGCGAGGACGGCGCGGTCGCGGCGCCGACCGCCGCGCTGCATTTCACGCCCGGGCTGCTGGCCGCGCTCGACGAGGCGGGAGTGAAGCGCGAAACGCTGACTCTGCATGTCGGCGCGGGTACTTTCCTGCCGGTCAAGGCGGACGATACCGAAGATCACCGCATGCATGCCGAATGGGGAAGGATCGACGCCGCCACGGCGGATCGGCTGAACCGCGCGCGGTCCGGCGGCGGCCGGTTGATCGCCGTGGGCACCACATCGCTGCGCCTGCTGGAAAGCGCGGCGGACGAGAGCGGGCTGATCCGCCCCTTCGCGGGCGATACCGCGATCTTCATCACGCCGGGCTATCGCTTTCGCGCTGTCGACGGATTGATGACCAATTTCCACCTGCCGCGTTCGACCCTGTTCATGCTCGTCAGCGCCTTGATGGGGCGCGAGAGGATGCAGGCGATCTACGCCCATGCGATCCGCGAGCATTACCGCTTCTACAGCTATGGCGACGCCAGCCTGCTGATCCCCTGACGAGCCGGGCGCGGCAAGCTGTCGCATTGCCGCCACGCGCATCAGGCAACCGCGCGGGCAGGGCGAACGCCCCTTGCAAAGCGGGCGGCACACGCCAGATTGCGCTTCGTGGAACCGATTCTGGAATTGCGAGGCCTCACCAAGACTTATCCCGGTGGGCTGACCGCGCTCGACAATGTGGACCTGACCATCCGGCAGGGGGAAATCTTCGCCCTGCTCGGCCCGAACGGCGCTGGCAAGACGACGCTGATCGGCGCGGTCTGCGGCATGGTGCGGCCCAGTTCGGGCACCATTCATGCGTTCGGCATGGATCTGGCGAGGGATTGGCGCCGCGCCCGTGCGCGGATCGGACTGGTGCCGCAGGAACTCGGCTTCGACATCTTCGAGAATGTGGAAAGAGTCGTGCGGCACTCCCGCGAGCTGTTCGGGCTTGCGCCCAGTTCCGCCCGCACCGAGGAAATCCTGCGGGCGCTGTCGCTGTGGGACAAGCGCAAGACCGAGATCCGCAACCTGTCCGGCGGCATGAAGCGCCGGGTGCTGATCGCCAAGGCGCTGGCGCACGAACCGGAACTGCTGTTCCTCGATGAGCCGACCGCTGGCGTCGATGTGGAATTGCGGCGGGACATGTGGCGGCTGATCGGCCGGCTCCGCGACCAGGGCGTGACCATCATCCTGACCACCCATTACATCGAGGAAGCGGAGGAAATGGCGGACCGGGTCGGGGTGATCGACGGGGGCAGGATACTGCTCGTCGAGGAAAAGCACGCCCTGATGGCGCGCCTGGGCCGGGTCGAAGCGGTGCTGACGCTGGCGGAACCGCTGCCCGCCATCCCCGATTCCCTGTCCCCTTTCCCCGTCAGCCTGGACGACAGCGGGCGAGTGCTGTCCTATCGCGGCGCGGGGGACGGCGCGGACAGCGAGGTGGCCGCGCTGGTGCAGGCGCTCGTGAAACAAGGGATCGGCTTCACCGCGCTGGATATTCACGAATCAAGCCTGGAGGACATCTTCGTGGATCTGGTGGAGAAGCGGGCGTGAGCGGAATCTACTTCAACTGGCGCGGCGCATGGGCGATCTACAAATACGAGCTGTCCCGCGCCTGGCGCACCTTCTTCCAGACCATCCTGGCCCCGGTGCTGACCACCTCGCTCTATTTCATCGTCTTCGGCGCCGCGATCGGCGGGCGGATCGATGAAGTCGGGGGAGTGTCCTATGGCGCATTCATCGTGCCCGGGCTGCTGCTGCTGACGCTGCTGAGCGAAACCACCGCCAATGCGAGCTTCGGGATATATATGCCGCGCTTCACCGGCTCGATCTACGAACTGCTTTCCGCACCGGTGGGAGTCGCCGAAACCCTGCTGGGCTTCGTCGGCGCGGCGGCGACCAAATCGCTGATTATTTCAGCCATCATCCTGGTCACGGCCAAGCTGTTCGTCGATTACACCATCGTCCACCCCTTGCTGGCCGCGGCGTTCGTCATCCTCGTCGCGGCCGCCTTCAGCCTGTTCGGTTTCATACTAGGGGTTTGGGCCGATGGGTTCGAGCGGCTCCAGGCGATCCCGATGCTGGTGCTGACTCCGCTGACCTTCCTCGGCGGCACGTTCTATTCCATTGGAATGCTGCCCGAGCCATGGCGCAGCATGGCCTTCGCCAATCCCATAGTCTATCTCGTGAATGGCCTGCGCTGGACCTTCTATGGCCAATCCGATGTGGACATTCGGCTTTCGCTGGGCCTGACCCTGGCCTTTCTGGCAGTGTGCGTGACGATCATAACAGTGATCTTCAGGACCGGATGGCGCCTGCGCCATTAGGGTGATTTCTGGGCCTGCCGGTGATCCGCTCGCTAGGCTATGGCTATGAGTGATTTCGTAAAACCAGCCAGCTTCTCCCGGTGAATTGTGGAAGCTGGAAACAAGGCGGCCATGTCACGGAAGCTGAGAAGATTTATCGTATCCACCATGGATCGGGCATCGGCATATGCGTTTGCAGGCCCCATGAACCCTCGCTTCCTTTTAACCAGACTGCTCGCCCGCCATTGCGCTGGTAAGAACTGATAGAGCGGCCTCCGATAGTGAGGCTCAAAAGGGAACCAGAAGTTCGGCGTTTGAATGAAATGCCGTGGGGCAAGGCGATGTATCTCGCCAGCCATCCTCTCCATTTCCCGCCACTGTCCAACATGCTCGATAACGCTGTTGGAATGAACAATATCGAAGCTGCGATCAGGATATTCTCTCAGATCGGTGGCGTCGCCATACCGAACCTGAAAGCGCCCCGCCTCCATATCCTGACGGTCCAGATTTATGATCGTGACATTCGCAATCGAGGCCGGGAGAAGGGACTCAAGCGCTTTCCAATAGGAAAGCGTCCCGCCCAGGTCGGCAATATGCACCGACCCCGCTGGTTTGATTTTCAAATCCATCACCGAAAGGAAGATTTCGAAGCGCTTCAGCCTAAATCGGCTCTCAACAGAAACTTCCATGCGTGTCCCCCCAACCCGGGGAAATCACAACAAAGCGATCAACTTATGTCGACTCAGACAATCTCCGTTTTGGAGTCGACAGGGGGAGTGCGAGGCGACGGCCGCTTTCCATCCAATCTTGCCAATTGCGCCATCTTTGGCCGATGGGATATTCCCGACCTTGCAGGTTTCTGGCCTAGCCCGAGAAATAACCCCACAGCAGGCGTGCGGTCAGTCCCAGCGAAATGACCACCAGCAGCGGGCGGATAAGCCGCGCGCCGTAACGTATCGCGCTGTGCGAGCCGAGCCAGCTTCCGGCCATGCAGCCCAACCCGATGGCGATGCCCAGCATCCAGATCACCTTGCCGCCCAGGATGAACATCAGCAGCGCGCCGAAATTGCTGGTGAAGTTGAACAGCTTCGCCAGGGCGGTCGCCCTGGTCAGGCCCATGCCCCTCAGGGCCACCAGTGAAGTGGTGAAGAAGCTGCCAGTGCCGGGTCCGAAAAAGCCGTCATAGAAGCCGATCGACCCGGTCACCGGCGCATAGGCGTGGCGGGAGAGCCGGTGATGCCGGTCATGATCGTCCATTCGCGGAGACAGCAGGACATAGGCCGCGCAGAGCATCAGCAGCACCGGCACCACGAGTTGCAGGACGTCCGGGTCGAGCGCCTGCACCGCCAGCGACCCGGCGGCCGAGGCGACCAGCACACACAGGACCAGCGGCCAGTTCGCGCGGATGTCGAGCAATCCCTTGCCGTGATAGGTCCAGGTGGCCATCGCCACGCCCATCGTCGACTGCAGCTTGTTGGTGCCGAGCGCGAGATGCGGGGGCAGCCCGGCCGAAAGCAGGGCAGGCATCATGATCAGCCCGCCGCCGCCCGCGATCGCATCGATGAAGCCGGTGAGTATCCCGGTTGCCACCAGGGCGGCGTATATCCACGGTTCCAGTTCCATCGGCGCATCGTCCATTTGCCAGTTGCCACAAGTCGCATTATGCGCCGCTTCCCGAAATGACCCGATTTTCCTTCACCGTGGAAGCCACCGATGGCAAGGCCCGGCTTGGCCGCATCTCCATGCAACGTGGGGAAATCCGCACTCCGGCGTTCATGCCGGTGGGCACGGCCGCCACCGTGAAGGCGATGAAGCCGGACGATGTGCGCGCCACGGGCGCCGATATCATCCTGGGCAATACCTATCATCTGATGCTGCGCCCCGGCGCGGAGCGGGTGGCAAGGCTCGGTGGGCTGCACAAATTCATGAACTGGCCGCGCCCGATCCTGACCGACAGCGGCGGCTATCAGGTGATGAGCCTCGCCGATCTCAGGAAGATCACCGAGGAAGGGGTCAGCTTCCGCAGCCATCTCGACGGTTCGCGGCATATGCTGACACCGGAACGCTCGATGGAAATCCAGCGCCTGCTCGGCTCGGACATCGTGATGGCGTTCGACGAGTGCCCGCGTGCCGACGAGCCGCGCGAGGTGATCGCCCGCTCCATGGAAATGTCGATGCGATGGGCCAGGCGCAGCCGGGACGGCTTCGACAGTGCGGAAGACCATGCCGGGCGCGCGGCCCTTTTCGGCATTCAGCAAGGCGCGCTGGACGAGGAATTGCGCCGCCAGAGCGCCGAGGCGCTGATCGGGATCGGCTTCGATGGCTATGCGATCGGGGGGCTTGCCGTCGGCGAAGGCCAGGAAGCGATGTTCGCCACGCTGGATTTCGCCCCGGCGCAATTGCCCGAGGACCGCCCGCGCTACCTGATGGGGGTGGGCAAGCCTGACGATCTGGTCGGCGCGGTGGAACGCGGCGTGGACATGTTCGATTGCGTGCTGCCGACCCGTTCCGGACGGAACGGCCAGGCCTTTACCTGGCACGGCCCGCTCAATCTGCGCAACGCGCGCTTCGCGGAGGATACAGCGCCGCTCGATGAACGTTGCGGCTGTGCGGCCTGCACCCAGTTCAGCCGCGCCTATCTTCACCATCTGATAAAGGCGGGAGAGATACTGGGGGCGATGCTGATGACCGAGCACAATCTGTTCTTCTACCAGCAATTGATGCAGGCCATGCGCGCGGCGATCGGGGAAGGGCGGCTCTCCGCCTTCGCGTCTGATTTCCGGCGGGATTATTTCGGCGGCTGAAACGCTCCGGGGCTGTTTTCCGCCATTGACTGCGGCAGCCATCGTCCTACCAATAAACTCGACAAAATCTCGGCAATGAACCGGGTTTTGGGATTCTATTTGGGAGATTGCGAATGGCAACCCGGGCTCGCGCCAGCAAGCGAACCAACCAGACCGGCAAGACCAACCAGGCCGTGTCGCCTGAGCGGATGCGCGAACTTTTCACGGTCATGTGCCGGATTCGTCGTTTCGAGGAAATGGCAACCGAACTGTTCAACGCGGGCATCATCAAGGGGCCGGCGCACAGCTATGCGGGCCAGGAAGCGATTGCCGCCGGAACCTGCGCCAATCTGACCAAGGCCGATTACATCGGCAGCTACCATCGCGGCCATGGCCACTGCATCGCCAAAGGGGCCGATGTCTCCAGGATGATGGCCGAACTGATGGGCCGCGCGACCGGCTCCTGCGGCGGGCTGGGCGGGTCGATGCATATTGCCGATCTCGATCTCAACATCCTCGGCGCGAACGGCATCGTCGGCGCGACCATGCCGCTGGGCGCCGGCGCGGCGCTTGCCGCCAAGCTGCGCGGCGACAAGCAGGTGTCGGTGGCGTTCTTCGGCGATGGCGCGTCCAACCAGGGCGTCTTCCATGAGGCGCTGAACCTCGCTTCGGTCTGGAAGCTGCCCATGGTGTTCGTATGCGAGAACAACCAATATGCGCTCTCCACGCCGATCACCGGCACGACTTCGGTCACCGAGATCTCGTCGAGAGCATCGGCCTATGGTGTGCCGGGGCTGACGATCGACGGCAACGACGCCGTCGAGGTGTTCAATGTCATCGGTGAAGCGGTCGAGCGTGCCCGCGAGGGCGGCGGTCCGACCCTGATCGAGGCGAAGACCTGGCGCTGGGGCGGGCACAGCATGCGCACCAATCTGGTCGATCCGCGCAGCGAGGATGACAAGAAAACCTGGCAGGCCCGATGCCCCTTGCTGCGGATGGAAGAAAGGATGCTGGAAGCGGGAATTGCGAAGGCGCAGATCACCCGCATCCGCAAGGCCATCGACAAGGAGATCGAAGATGCGGTCGCCTTCGGCAAGGAAAGCCCGACGCCCGATCTCTCGATCCTCGACAATGCGGTCTATGCCCCGCGCGCCGAAGCGGATGAACCGCCCGCGCCGGGCACGCGCGAACTGACCTATGCCCAGGCGCTGAACGAGGCGCTGGAGCAGGAGATGGAGCGGGACCCCGCGGTTCTGGTGATGGGCGAGGACATCGCGAAGATAGGCGGCGTGTTTCAGGTGACGGCCGGGCTGGCCGACAAGTTCGGACCGGATCGCGTGCGCGACACGCCGATTTCGGAATCCACCTTCTGCGGCGCTGGTGTGGGTGCCGCCATCGCCGGACTGCGCCCGGTGGTGGAAGTGCAGATCTTCGATTTCGTGACGCTGATGATGGACATGCTGGTCAACCAGGCCGCCAAGTTCCGCTTCATGAACGGAGGCACGGGCAAGGTGCCGGTGGTGGTGCGCGGCCCGCAAGGGGGCGGCATTCGCATGGCGGCGCAGCACAGCCAGAGCCTGGAGGCCTGGTTCGCCCATATCCCGGGCCTGATCGTGGTCGCGCCGTCCACGCCCTACGACGCCAAGGGCCTGCTGGCCGCCGCCATCCGCGAGGACAATCCGGTCGTGTTCCTGGAGCACAAGATCCTGTATCTCGGCCAGACCGCGCCGGTGCCGGAGGAACCTTACGTGATTCCGATCGGCAAGGCGGACATCAAGCGGGAAGGCACCGATGTCACCATCGTCGCCACCCAGGTCATGGTCCAGCGCGCGCTGTCCGCCGCCAAGGTGCTGGAACGCGAGGGCATCAGCGCGGAAGTGATCGACCCTCGCACGATCAAACCGCTGGACGAGGAAACCATCCTTGCGTCGGTGCGCAAGACCAATCGCCTGGTGATCGCCCATGAGGCTGTTCTGTCGGGCGGCTTTGGCGCGGAAGTGTCGGCCATCGTGATGGAAAAGGCGTTCGACTGGCTCGATGCGCCGGTGGTCCGGATCGCGTCCCGCGACGTGCCGATGCCTTACAATGACGAGCTGGAAGTGGCGGTGATCCCGTCCCAGGACGATATCGTCCAGGCCGTCCGCTCCATGGGGATCAGGAAATCGGTCGCGGCCTGAGCGCCTGAGCGGGATTGAAGAGATGGTTGCGGCGCGGGCCTGGCTATCCGCGCCTCTCCATAAACGGAAAGGGCGGCCCATTGGCCGCCCTTCCTTGTTCCAGCGAAGCCGGGTCGATCAGCGCGAGTAGAACTCGACCACCAGGTTCGGTTCCATCGTCACCGGGTAGGGCACTTCATCCAGCGTGGGGACGCGGACGAAGGTGGCCTTGTCGTTGCCATCGGCAGCGACATAATCGGGAATGTCGCGCTCCGGCAGGCTCTGCGCTTCAGCGATAAGCGCCATTTCCTTGGCCTTGTTGCCAAGGCTCACAATATCGCCCGGCACGATGCGGCGGCTTGCGATATTGCACTTCACGCCGTTGACGCGAATGTGACCATGCGAAACGATCTGGCGCGCGGCGAAGATCGTCGGCGCGAACTTGGCGCGATAGACCACCATGTCCAGGCGCTGCTCGAGCAGGCCGATCAGGTTCTGGCCGGTATCGCCCTTCATCCGGGACGCTTCCTGATAGGTGCGCTTGAACTGCTTTTCGGTGACGTCGCCATAGTAGCCCTTGAGCTTCTGCTTGGCGCGCAGCTGGATGCCATAGTCCGACAGCTTGCCCTTGCGGCGCTGGCCATGCTGGCCGGGACCATAGGAGCGGCGGTTTACGGAGCTTTTCGGACGACCCCAGATGTTTTCGCCCATCCGGCGGTCAATTTTATACTTCGATGCCTTGCGCTTCGACATGCGCCTCTATCCTTCAATTTGCCGGGCCACGACCATCGCCGCCCATCCATGCCCGGAACCGCACCATTCCACCTGTTTTGCGGAATGCGGCCGCCGCTTCACCGGGGTGCGGGGCCAATTGCGAAGGCGCGCCTATTGCCGCCGAAGCCCGGAAAGTCAAGCCTTGGAGCGCCTTTCAGCGCGGCCCTTTCTCCAGTGCGCTGAGCACGCCGCGCATGGTGCGCACTTCCAGGGCGTTCCAGCCCGGCTTGGTCAGCATGTTGCGCAAGGTGCGAGCGGTGGCGGCCGCGCGGGATTCCGGCCGGAAATAGCCCCTGGGTTCCAGCAGCCGGGTGAAATGATCGATCAGCCCGTCCAGTTCGGCCTGCGGGGCAGGGGGAAGCTGGTCCTCCGTGGTGGGTTGCGCCAGGGCACGATGCTTCGACCACTCATAGGCGCACAGGATCACCGCCTGGGCGAGATTGAGCGAGCCAAACTCAGGGTTGATCGGCACGGTGATGATCGCGCGCGCAATCGCGACATCGTCCGTTTCCAGCCCGGATCGCTCCGGCCCGAACAGGATCGCATGACGCCCGGTCAGAGCGGTGATGTCCCGAGCCGCCTGCTCTGGTGTCAGAACCGGCTTGGTCACGCCACGCTTGCGAACCGTGGTGGCATAGACATGCTCGCAATCGGCGATTGCTTCCCCCACGGTTTCAAAGACCTTCGCGCGCTCCAGTACAATATCCGCGCCGGAAGCAGCTGGGCCCGCGGAGGGATTGGGCCAGCCATCCCGGGGGGTGACGAGGCGCATTTCGGTGAGTCCGAAATTGAGCATGGCCCGCGCCGCCTTGCCGATATTTTCACCTAGCTGGGGGCGGACCAGGACGATGATGGGCGTGATGTCAGGACTGGCCGACATCGCGCACCGAGCTGGCGAATTCCTCGAAATCCCTAGCCTCGCTGAAATCGCGATAGACCGAGGCGAAGCGGATATAGGCGACGCTGTCCAGCTGCCGCAGTCCGTCCATCACCATTTCGCCGATCTGGGACGAGGGAATCTCGCTTTCGCCCAGGGTTTCGATCTGGCGCTGTATCCCCGAAACGAGCTGATCCAGGCGTTCCTGCGCGATGCCTCGCTTGCGGCTCGCCAGAGCGACCGACTGCTCGATCTTGCCGCGATCGAAGGCTTCCCGCCGATCGCCGCTCTTGAGGACGACGATATCCCGCAGCTGGACCCGCTCGAAAGTGGTGAAACGCGCACCGCAGCTTTCGCATTGGCGGCGGCGGCGGATCGCCGTGTTGTCCTCGGTCGGACGCGAATCCTTCACCTGGCTGTCATCATGGGCACAGAACGGACAGCGCATGGTTCAGGCTCCGCTCGTGCCGATCACATGCCGGGATAGACGGGGAAGGCCGAGCAGAGTTCCTCGACCCGCGAGCGCACCTTCTGCTCGACCTGGGCATCGCCTTCTTCCCCATTGCGGGAAAGGCCGTCCACCACTTCGGCGATCAGCTTGCCCACCGTGCGGAATTCCTCGGGGCCGAAGCCGCGCGTCGTGCCGGCCGGGGTGCCAAGGCGGACGCCCGAGGTCACGAAGGGCGAACGGGTATCAAACGGAATGCCGTTCTTGTTGCAAGTCAGCCATGCCCGGTCGAGGCCCTTTTCGGCGGCCTTGCCGGTGACGTCCTTTGCGGTGAGGTCCACCAGCATGAGGTGATTGTCGGTGCCGCCGGACACGATCGCCAGCCCCGCGTCCTGCAGGCTTGCGGCGAGCGCGCGTGCGTTCTCCACGACGCGGGTCGCATAGGTCTTGAACTCGGGGCGCAGCGCTTCGCCGAAGGCGACTGCCTTGGCGGCGATCACATGCACCAGCGGTCCGCCCTGCAGGCCCGGGAAGACCGCCGAGTTGAACTTCTTCGCCAGATCCTCCTCATTGGTGAGGATGATACCCGAACGCGGTCCGCGCAGGCTCTTGTGCGTGGTGCTGGTCACTACATGCGCATGGGGGAAGGGAGAGGGGTGCGCGCCGCCCGCGACCAGCCCGGAAAAATGCGACATGTCGACCAGCAGATAGGCACCCACTTCGTCCGCGATCTCGCGGAAGCGCGGAAAATCCCAGATGCGCGAATAGGCTGTGCCGCCGGCGATGATGAGCTTCGGCTTGTTCTCGCGCGCGATGCGGGCGACTTCGTCCATGTCGATCAGGTGATCGTCCGGGCGCACGCCATATGCGACCGGATTGAACCATTTGCCGGACATGTTGACGGGGGAGCCATGAGTAAGATGGCCGCCCGAATTCAGGTCCAGCCCCATGAATGTGTCGCCCGGCTGCAGCAGCGCCAGGAACACGGCCTGGTTCATCTGGCTGCCGGAATTGGGCTGCACATTGGCGAACTGGCAGCCGAACAGCTTCTTCGCGCGTTCGATGGCGAGGGTTTCGACCACGTCGGCGTAGTCGCAACCGCCATAATAGCGTTTGCCGGGATAGCCTTCGGCATATTTGTTGGTGAAGACCGATCCGGTCGCCTCCAGCACCGCTCGGCTCGCGATGTTCTCCGAGGCGATCAACTCGATCTTGTTGCGCTGCCGATTGAGCTCATTGCGGACCGCTTCCGCCACTTCCGGGTCGGCCTGGGCCAGCGTATCGCCCCAGAAGCGGCTCATGGTATCGGGCTGGGCAATGGTTGCTGTGCTCATCGGGCTTGGCCTTTATCCGAAGTGAGGGATGGGGAAGAAAGTTTCGCGACCCGGCCTTCATGCCGGCCGCCGCCGAATTCCGTATTCAGGAATGCCTCGACGCAAGCCTTGGCCATATCCGCGCCTGTCAGCCGCGCGCCCAGCGCAATCGCGTTGGCGTTGTTGTGCTCGCGCGCAAGCGCGGCGGACAAGGGTTCCGACACCAGCGCGCAGCGCAGCGCGGGGTGGCGATTGACGGCAATCGAGATGCCGATGCCGGAGCCGCACAGCGCAATTCCCCGCTCCACCGCTCCCGAGGCGACGGCATCGGCCAGCTTGTAGCCGAAATCGGGATAATCCACGCGATCTTCGGTTGCCGGCCCAAGGTCGTTCACATCGTGGCCCTGGCTGCGCAGCCATTCTGCCAGCTCCGCCTTGAGGGCGATGGCGGCGTGATCGGAAGCGATGGCGATGCGCATGGCGTGCTGACAATCTGTTGCGGGTGAATCGTGCTAGGCCCCCATAGGCCGGTAGGCCGCAAGAGGCCACCCGCCAATGATGGCTTTTCCAGCGATTGCCAAGCGGCGATTACTGATCGAGAAAGCTGCGCATTTTCCGGCTGCGGCTCGGATGCTTGAGCTTCCTCAGCGCCTTGGCCTCGATCTGGCGGATACGTTCGCGCGTCACCGAGAATTGCTGGCCCACTTCCTCCAGCGTGTGATCGGTATTCATGCCGATGCCGAAGCGCATGCGCAGCACGCGTTCCTCGCGCGGGGTCAGGCTGGCCAGCACGCGCGTGACGGTTTCCTTGAGATTGGCCTGGATCGCGGCGTCCACCGGGATGATCGCGTTCTTGTCCTCGATGAAATCGCCCAGATGCGAATCCTCCTCGTCGCCGATCGGCGTTTCGAGGGAGATCGGCTCCTTGGCGATCTTCATCACCTTGCGGACCTTTTCGAGCGGCATGGAAAGCCGCTCGGCCATTTCCTCGGGCGTCGGCTCGCGGCCCTGCTCGTGCAGGAACTGGCGCGACGTGCGCACCAGCTTGTTGATCGTTTCGATCATGTGGACCGGGATGCGGATCGTGCGCGCCTGATCGGCGATCGAGCGGGTGATCGCCTGCCTGATCCACCAGGTGGCGTAGGTGCTGAACTTGTAGCCCCGGCGATACTCGAACTTGTCGACCGCCTTCATCAGGCCGATATTGCCTTCCTGAATCAGGTCGAGGAACTGCAGGCCGCGGTTGGTGTATTTCTTGGCGATCGAGATCACGAGCCGGAGGTTGGCTTCCACCATCTCCTTCTTGGCGATCCTTGCCTCGCGCTCGCCCTTCTGCACCATGTTCACGATGCGGCGGAATTCGTTGAGCGACATGCCGGTGGCGGCCGCGATATCCGCGATCTCGGCGCGAATCCGCTCCACCGCCTCCCCTTCGTTCTCGGCAAAGGCGGCCCACTTCTTGTCCTTCTTGGCCATTGCGGCCAGCCAGCCATCGTCCAGCTCGCGGCCGATATAGCTGTCGAGGAAATCCTTGCGCGGAACCTTGTGACGCTCCGCAAGGCGCAGCATCTGCCCGCCGAGCGCCGTCAGGCGCCGGTTGAAGGCATAGAGATTGTCCACCAGGAATTCGATCTTGGTGGCGTGGAACTGAACGCTTTCGACTTCCGCGGTCAGTTCTTCGCGCAGACTCTGATACTTCTTTTCCTTGGCGTCGGGGAACTCGCCGCCCATGCCGAGCGCGTCCAGCCGTTCCGCCTGGATCTTCTCGAACTTCCGGAAAAGGGTGGTGATGCGGGCGAACCGTTCCAGCGCTTCGGGCTTGAGCGCCGCTTCCATCTGGGCAAGGCTGAGGGTGTTGTCATCCTCGTCCTCTTCCTCGCGGCGGCGGGATGGGCGCTCGCCATCCTCGTCCTCCTCGCCGACCTCTTCCTCTTCCTCGATGTCTTCCTCTTCCTTGTAGGAAGGGCCAGCGGTCTTCTCGCTGATTTCGCCATCGTCGTCGCCATCCTCGTCCTCGAGGTTTTCAGGCGCCGGTTCCTTTGAAAGCATCGCGTCGAGATCCAGTATCTCGCGCAGCTGCATCTCTTCCTTGTTGAGCGCTTCCGACCATTGAATGATGGCGTGGAAGGTGATCGGGCTTTCGCACAAGCCCATGATCATCGTGTCGCGACCTGCCTCGATGCGCTTGGCGATGGCGATCTCGCCTTCGCGGCTGAGCAGTTCGACCGCGCCCATCTCGCGCAGATACATGCGCACCGGATCGTCCGTGCGCTCGATCGTTTCCTTCTTCTTCGGAGCGTCGCCAAGCGGCTTCGGGCCATCGTCGGCGTTGTCGATCTCGTCGACCGGGCCATCGTCTTCCTGGTTTTCCGCGTCTTCGTCGCTTTCGACGATATTCACGCCCATCTCCGAAATCGCGGACATCACATCCTCGATCTGCTCGGAAGAAAGCTCGTCCTGCGGTAGCGCCTCGTTCAGCTCGTCATAGGTGACGTAGCCCCGGCGCTTCGCCCGGGCGATCAGCTTCTTGATCGACGCTTCGTTGAGGTCGATCAGCGGAGCATCGTTATTGTCTGTTTTCGCTTCGGACGCCATCTCGTCTCGCTTCAATCCAGTTTCTGTCGATCCTGCGCCGCATCGTTATTCGGCGCAGCCACTCCATGCGCCGGCAGCGCGGCGCGTTTCGATGCCATTTGCCTGAGTCGCTCCTCGAATGCCAGCTTTCGTTTGAGCAAACGTTGCTGCTCCGCATAGGCTCCTTCGGGATCGCTTGCGAAGCTGTCGGTAGCCGCTGCAAGCGCTCGCTCAAGCGCCGGCCTTTCGATGAGCAGCCCGACCGCCTCAGCGAGATCCTCTCTCGCAAGTTTGGTCGGGAAATCATCGGCAAGGAACGAAAAACGCATGCCTTTCGGTTCCACGCCATTAGCCAGCTTGCCTAATATGGAAGCAGCGCCGCCATGTTCAAGGATATCGGCCGCTTCAATCAACAGATCCACTGCCTCTTCGAGCGAGGGGTCCGATACCGCCAGCGCGGAAAGCGCCTCGGCATGGCGGTCGATCTGATCCGGATGGCGGGCCAGCCCGGCCAGAACCGCCCCGGCCAGCTTGTCCCTGGACGCTCCGGTATTGATCCGGCGCAGGCGGGCCATGGCTTCGGGCGAGGTGTCGAGCGCTGGGCGTTTGTCGCCGTCCCGGCGCGGGGAGAAGCGGGGTGGCCGGGCCGGGAAGGCGAAGGCCGAGAAGCGGTCCATCAGATCCCGCCGGTATAATGCCCTGATGTCCGGATGGGCGATCATCTCGACGTGTTCGAGCAGGCGCTGCTTCAGCCCGGCCTTGTCTTCCGGCGTGGCAAGCGGCAGCGCATCGCGTTCATGCTGCCACAACGTGTCGAGCATGGAGCTTGGCCCCGCAAGCAACTCCTCCAGAGCCGCGCGGCCATCGCGCCGGATCAGATCGTCGGGATCGAGGCCGGAGGGCAGCCTCACGATTCGCAGGGTGTGGCCCGGACGGAGCAGGGGCAGGGCGCGCGCTATCGCCCGCATGGCCGCCCGCTGCCCGGCCGCATCGCCGTCGAAGCAAAGGATCGGTGCATTGCCGATCCTCCAGAGCAGCTCGATCTGCCGTTCGGTAAGCGCGGTGCCCATCGGCGCCACGGCTTCGGCGATGCCCGCGTCGGCCAGAGCGATCACATCCATGTAGCCCTCGACCACGACGATCCGCTCGGTCTGCCGCGAAGCGGGGGCCGCGCGATGCAGATTGTAAAGGGTCCGCCCCTTGTCGAATAGCGGAGTATCGGGCGAATTCAGATATTTGGGGGCATCGGTTTTAGAGCTTTCGAGAATGCGCCCGCCAAAGGCGATCACTCTCCCGCGTGCATCCTGGATCGGCAGCATGAGGCGGCCGCGAAAGCGATCATAGGGATCGCGTTCCTCCACCGCGATGCGCAGGCCCGCTTCGATCAGCAGATCCTCGTCGAACCGGGCGAGCGCATGGCGCAGCGCGTTCCTGCTTTCAGCGGCATAGCCGAACCCGAACGCTTCGATCGTGGCCGGTTTGAAGCCGCGGGACCCGAGATAGCGACGGGCAGCTTCGCCATCCGGGCCGGTCAACTGCGCCCGGAACCAGTCCTGCGCGGCGGTCATGACGTCGACCAAGGTGGCGCGCTGCTCGGCCTGCCGGGCCGCGTGAGGATCGGGAGCGGGGACTTCCATGCCCGCCTGCGCGGCCAGTTCCTTGACCGCATCCATGAAGGAAAGGCCGCGCTGATCGGTCATCCAGCGGATCACGTCGCCATGCGCGCCGCAACCGAAGCAGTGATAGAACCCCTTCTCGTCATTGATCGTGAAGCTCGGGGTCTTTTCATTGTGGAACGGGCAGCAGGCCTTCCATTCGCGCCCGACCTTGTGGATCTTGGTCGTGCGGCCGATAATGGCGGACAGCGTGACCCTGGCCCGCAATTCGTCCAGCCATTGCGGGGAAAGCGCCATCGCCGGGCAGGATCAGCCGAAGCTGGCTTTCACCAGCGCGCTGGCCTTGCTCATGTCGAGCTGGGTGCCGTGGCGGGATTTCAGTTCCGCCATGACCTTGCCCATGTCCTTGATGCTGTCCGCGCCAAGCTCCGCCTTGATCGAGGCGATCGCCGCGCTGGCTTCCTCTTCGCTCATCTGCGCGGGCAGGAATTCCTCGATGACGGCCAGTTCGCTCTTTTCCTGGTCGGCCAGTTCCTGCCTGCCGCCCTGTTCGTAAAGGGTGATGGATTCGCGGCGCTGCTTGGCCATTTTCTGCAGCACATCGATGATGATCGCATCGTCATCGCCTGCGGGCTGGGCGGTGCGCAATTCTATATCCTTGTCCTTGATCTTGGCCAGGATCAGCCGGATCGCGGCAAGCCGCCCCTTCTCTCGCGCCTTCATGGCATCTTTTTGCGCTTGCGTTATCGAATCGCGGAGCATGGAAAGAGATTTCCTCTCAAGGATTTATAGGGATTTCGGGACGGGGCGAAGAGCTTAGCCGATATATTTGTATTTCGATAGCTTGACCCGAGCGCGCGCCGCGTCTAGCCGCTGGGCCTTAGCGCACATCGCCGAAACACTTATTCCGACGGAGCAGCCCCATGGCCGACGCCGCATTTTCGCACGCGCCCCAACCCGATGGCGCAACCGGCGTATTGGTGTTGGCGGACGGAACCGTAATCTGGGGCAAGGGATTCGGGGCGACGGGCAATGCCGTGGGCGAAGTGTGCTTCAACACCTCGATGACGGGTTATCAGGAAGTGCTGACCGATCCGTCCTACGCGGCGCAGATCGTCACCTTCACGTTCCCGCATATCGGCAATGTCGGGATCAACGAGGAAGATATCGAATCGAGGGTGGATGGCGCGGTCGGCTGCGTGGTGCGCGAGGATATTACCCTTGCCTCCAATTTCCGGGCTGAGGGCGAGTTCATCGACTGGATGAAGTCGCTCGGCAAGATCGGCCTGGCCGGGGTGGATACGCGCGCGCTCACCCGCCGCATCCGCCTGAACGGCGCGCCGAATGCGGTGATCGCGCATGATCCCGAAGGCCGGTTCGATATTCCCACTCTGCTGCAGCGCGCGCGGGACTGGCCGGGGCTGGAAGGGATGGACCTTGCCCGCATGGTCAGCCGCGAAAAGCAGGAAGGCTGGGAAGGCGGCGTGTGGACTCTGGGCAAGGGCTACGCGCGCTCCCCGCGCGCTCCCCGCCCGCATGTCGTGGCGATGGATTTCGGGGCGAAGGACAATATCTTCCGCAATCTGGTGAAGGCTGGCGCAAGTGTGACGGTGGTTCCGGCCCAGACGCCGCTCGCCGCCATTCTCGAAATGAAGCCGGACGGCGTCTTTCTCTCCAATGGGCCGGGCGATCCGGCGGCGACCGGGGAATATGCCGTGCCGGTGATCGAAGGCTTGCTGGAGCGTGATGTGCCGCTGTTCGGCATTTGCCTCGGCCATCAGATGCTGGCCCTGGCGGCAGGGGCGAAGACCGCCAAGATGCATCAGGGCCATCGTGGCGCGAACCATCCGGTGAAGCGACTGGAAGACGGGGTGGTGGAGATCACCAGCATGAACCACGGCTTCGCGGTGGACAATGCCTCGCTGCCCGAGGGGGTCGAGGAAACGCATATCTCCCTGTTCGACGGATCGAACTGCGGAATCGCGATCAAGGGCAAGAAGGCCTTCGGGGTGCAATACCACCCGGAGGCGTCGCCCGGTCCGCAGGACAGCTTCTACCTGTTCCAGAAATTCATTGGATCTCTCGGCTAATGCCCAAACGCACAGACATCTCCTCGATCCTCGTCATCGGCGCAGGCCCGATCATCATCGGCCAGGCGTGCGAGTTCGACTATTCCGGCACCCAGGCGATCAAGGCGCTGAAGGAAGAGGGCTATCGCGTGGTCCTCGTCAATTCCAACCCCGCCACGATCATGACCGACCCGGACATGGCCGATGCCACCTATGTCGAGCCGATCACGCCGGAGATCGTGGCCCGGATCATTGAGAAGGAGCGGCCCGATGCGCTGCTTCCCACCATGGGTGGGCAGACCGCGCTGAACTGTGCGCTGGCGCTGTTCAATGACGGCACGCTGGAGAAGTTCGGCGTCAAGATGATCGGCGCCGATGCTGACGCCATCGATAAGGCCGAGGACCGCCAGCGCTTTCGTGAGGCGATGGACAAGATCGGCCTGGAAAGCGCGCGCAGCGGTGTGGCTCATAGTGTGGACGAAGCGCTGGCGGTGCTGGAAACCACCGGCCTGCCCGCTATCATTCGCCCGAGCTTCACGCTGGGGGGAACCGGCGGCGGCATCGCCTACAACAAGGCCGAGTTCGAGCAGATCGTGCGCGAAGGGCTGGATGCCTCCCCCACTACCGAGGTGCTGATCGAGGAAAGCCTCCTCGGTTGGAAGGAATATGAGATGGAGGTCGTCCGCGACAGGAACGACAACGCCATCATCATCTGCTCGATCGAGAATGTGGACCCGATGGGCGTCCACACCGGCAATTCCATCACGGTCGCGCCGGCATTGACGCTGACCGACAAGGAATATCAGATCATGCGCAGCGCGAGCATCGCGGTGCTGCGCGAGATCGGCGTGGAAACCGGCGGCTCCAACGTGCAGTTTGCCGTCAATCCCAAGGATGGCCGCCTGATCGTGATCGAGATGAACCCGCGCGTTTCGCGCTCCTCGGCGCTGGCATCGAAGGCGACCGGCTTTCCGATTGCCCGGGTCGCCGCGAAGCTGGCCGTGGGCTACACGCTGGACGAGATCACCAACGAGATCACCGGGGCGACGCCCGCCAGCTTCGAGCCGACGATCGACTATGTCGTCACCAAGATCCCGCGCTTCACCTTCGAGAAATTCAAGGGCGCGAAGGAAGAGCTTTCCACCGCGATGAAGTCGGTCGGCGAAGTGATGGCGATCGGCCGGAGCTTCAAGGAAAGCGTGCAGAAGGCGTTGCGCGGCCTGGAAACGGGGCTGGATGGCTTCAACCGCGTGGTCGCGCTGGAAGGCGCGGATCGCGACGCGCTGACCGAGGCGCTTTCCCGCCGGACGCCGAACCGCATCCTCCAGATCGCGCAGGCCTTCCGCGAGGGAATGAGCGTGGAGGAAGTGAACGCGCTTACGCATTACGACCCATGGTTCCTTCGCCATATCGAGGAAATCGTGGCGGAAGAGGCGAGGATCATCGCCGATGGATTGCCCACCGATGCCGCCGGGCTGCGTCGCCTCAAGGCCATGGGTTTTTCCGACAAGCGGCTCGCCACCTTGGCGGTGCGCGCCATCGGCGTGGCCGGCGGCATGGCCGAAACTCAGGCAAGGCGGTCCGGCCTGCTGCATGATGCGTTGAAGGCGATGGCCGGCGCGACCAGCGAAGAGGAAGTGCGCCAGCTGCGCCACAAGCTGGGCGTATTTCCGGTGTTCAAGCGGATCGACAGCTGCGCGGCGGAGTTCGAGGCGGTCACGCCCTACATGTATTCCACCTATGAAGCCCCGAGCTTTGGCGAGCCCGAGGACGAAGCCTGGCCTTCGGACCGGCGCAAGATCGTGATCCTGGGTGGCGGCCCCAACCGGATCGGGCAGGGCATCGAGTTCGATTATTGCTGCTGCCATGCCTGTTTCGCGCTCGAGGATGCCGGGTTCGAAACCATCATGATAAATTGCAACCCGGAAACGGTGTCCACCGATTACGACACGTCGGACCGGCTCTATTTCGAGCCGCTGACAGCGGAGGACGTGCTGGAAATCCTGCGGGTCGAGCAGGAGAAGGGCGAACTGGTGGGAGTGATCGTGCAGTTCGGCGGCCAGACCCCGCTCAAGCTCGCTCAGCCGCTTGAGGATGCAGGCATTCCGATCCTCGGCACGTCGCCCGATGCCATCGACCTTGCCGAGGACAGGGAGCGCTTCGCGGCGCTGGTCGAAAAGCTGAAGCTCAAGCAGCCGGCCAATGGCATCGCGCGCAGCCGGGATGAAGCGGTCGCGGTCGCCAATCGCATCGGCTTTCCCGTGCTGATTCGCCCGAGCTACGTGCTGGGCGGCAGGGCCATGGAAATCGTGGATAGCGTGGCCCAGCTCGACGATTACATTGCGACCGCCGTGCAGGTTTCCGGCGACAGCCCCGTGCTGATCGACCAATATCTGCGCGATGCGATCGAATGCGACGTGGACGCATTATGCGATGGCGAGCAAGTGGTGGTCGCGGGGGTGATGCAGCATATCGAGGAAGCCGGCGTCCATTCCGGCGATAGCGCCTGCACCTTGCCCCCTTACAGCCTCGGCGGGGACATCATCGCCGAGATGGAGCGGCAGGCCGAAGCGCTTGCGCTTGCGCTGGGGGTGCGAGGGCTGATGAACGCGCAGTTCGCCGTGAAGGCCAGCGGGGACAAGGACGAGAAGCCCCAAGACCAGGTCTATCTGATCGAAGTCAATCCCCGCGCAAGCCGGACCGTGCCTTTCGTCGCCAAGGCGATCGGCGATCCTGTTGCCAAGATAGCCGCGCGGGTGATGGCGGGAGAGAAGCTGGCCAACCTTCCGCCGATCCGGCGCGAAATCGGCTATATGGCTGTCAAGGAAGCAGTTTTCCCGTTCAGCCGCTTCCCCGGTACGGACCCGGTCCTGTCGCCCGAGATGAAGTCGACCGGCGAGGTCATGGGCATCGACCGCGATTTTCCGACAGCCTTCTTCAAGGCGCAGCTGGGGTCGGGCATGAACCTGCCCGATGGCGGCATTCTCTTCGTCTCGGTCAAGGATGGCGACAAGGCCCAGATTCTGGCTGCGGTGAAGCAGATGCTTGCAAGCGGTTTCCAGGTTATCGCCACCGGGGGGACCCAGCGTTACCTTGCAGAGGCCGGGCTTCCGGTCGAGCGGATCAACAAGGTTGCGGAAGGGCGGCCGCATATCGTCGACAAGATCATCGACGGTGAGGTATCCATTATCTTCAACACCACCGAAGGGTGGCAAAGCCTCAAGGATTCACAATCGATCCGCGCTTCGGCGCTGGAAGGGAAGGTGCCATACTTCACAACGGCGGCCGCTTCGGTCGCTGTAGCCAACGCCTTGGCGTCGGTTAAGGTCAGCGACCTTGAAGTGCGGTCCCTTCAGGATTATTACAGCTGAATACGAGCGTCTTCCCGACATCGAGACCGTTCCATCGCCATTTCCTTGCCATGAGCATGAAAGGGCGGGGGGCTAGGTTTCGCCGGGCAGTCTGAAAAAGGAATGGGATAGCTTCTATGGAAAAGGTGCCGATGCTGGCTGAAGGGTATGAGCGGCTGACCGCCGACCTCAAGGCCCTGCGTGAGGAACGGCCGAAGATCGTCGACGCGATCGAGGAAGCGCGCGCCCATGGCGATCTTTCGGAAAACGCCGAATATCACGCCGCGAAGGAGCGGCAGGGTCAGGTCGAGGCGCAGATCGCCGATCTCGAAGATCGCGTGAGCCGGGCGCAGATCATCGATCCCAGCACGCTTTCGGGCGACAGGATCGTGTTCGGCGCCACCGTGACCTTGCTGGACGACGATGAAAAGCCGATCCGGTATCAGATTGTCGGACAGACCGAGGCCGATGCCAAGGTGGGGCGGATTTCGTATAATTCGCCTCTCGGCAAGGCCCTGATCGGCCGCAAGGTGGGGGACGAGATCGAAGTCACGGTTCCCTCGGGCGATCGTTTCTATCTGGTCGAAAAGATCGAATTCATCTGATCTCTGCTGGCGCGACGGCCCGGCCTCAATCCATTTCGGGCAGGTCGGGCTCAAGCAGCTTGTGCAGATGCACGATCACATATTTCATTTCCGCGTCGTCCACGGTGCGCTGCGCATGGGCGCGCCATGCGTCCTCGGCTTGCGCATAGCTGGGAAAGACGCCGACGAGATCGATATCGTTGAGATCGGCAAATTCGAGGCCGCGGGGATCTTTCACCCGGCCGCCCATCACGAGGTGGAGAAGTTGCATCGATAATAAGGTCCCCGGTTAGATTGACTCGAACCTCCCCAGGATAGCCGCTTCGTTTTGCGCGATTGTTATCGCCATATGCGCGCCTTCATTTTCTCCGCCACTCGTGTGCCCTGCCTGGCCAGATTTCCGCCGATCCCGCGTGCAGTGCCACTCGCTTCCGAAGCTATCCGATCAACTTCTTGGCGAAAAGATTCGGTACTGTCCATGAGAGTTTCGCCGAGATCGGAAATCCTCTTCTGGCTCGCCCGCCCAGCCTTCCTGGCGGCCTTTTGGGTGCTGAGCGCGTAATCGAGGCCGAACTTCGTGGCCATGGTGACAAGGGCGGACGTCTTGCGCCCGAGCTTGCGGCGATTTCTCTTTGGCAGCAGCACCGCGGCCAGCACGCCTACGGCGACCGCGCCGCCAATAACGCGAAGGGGATGCTCTTTTGCGATCCGGATGACATTATCGCGGGCGCTTGCCGCCTGTTCGGCAAGGCGCCTGGTGTTGCGCGCCTGGGCTGCTTCGATCTTCCGCCAAATCGCTTGCCTGCCTGAGTCGTAATTCATGATTTGCCTTCTCGCTCGATATCGGTCGCTTCCTCCGGGAAACGTGATTGCGAGCGTTCCGGTTCCTGAGATTTCCCCCTTATCGGCATTCGGCGCGCAATCGCCGAACGGACAGGATTGGGAAACAGAAAAAGAGCGGCCAGGCCGCCTGCGGCAGCCACCCCGGCTAGAACGCCACCTTTGTTCTCATGAATGAAGCGAGAGGCCTTCTCGACCACTTCACCGCCGCTTTCCTCAGCCCTGTGACCGAGCCGGTTGGCCAATTCGTTGGGGGACAGCTTGTCGCGAAGCAAGGCCAGGTCTTCCTTGAGCACCACGCTGGCGGCATCCCGCAAGGCCCGATCCTCGTCCAGTTGCCAGTCAAGCTTGCCCACTATTCCTGGTCCTTCCGAAATGCGGCGCGAATCTTCTGGACATTGCGCAGGGCGATCATCGCGCAGATGAGAGCCGCCGCCAGCAATATACCCACTATCACCGCTGTCGCGCCCCAAGCGGTCAACAGGGGCGATAATGCGATTATGAGCCCGACGATGAGTCCGAATAGCGCAAAAACGGCAAATATCGCGGCGTATACTCCGAATATCGCGGCGTTGCGCCCTTTCTGTCCCGTATAGGCCATACGGGTTTTCTGGAAGGCAATCTCCGCTTCCACGAAGGTTCGGCCATCATCGATCAATGTTTCGATGTCGGCGAACAGGGAGCGCCCGTCATCCTCGCTGCCCTCCGGTGCGGCAACGCGTTCGGCGCCCCCTTCGTCTTCCAGCATGGTTTCTGAAGTTTCCGTTTGCGGGATGCTCAATCCTTCGAGCCGCGGAACAGGCGAGCGACCACGAAGCCGGCCACCGCCGCCATACCGATGGCAAGGCCCGGGCTCTTGCGGACGAATTCGCGAGCGTCCTCGCCCAACTGGTCGATATCCTTGGCATCCAGCTTGTCCGCTGCGGATTGCATCGAGGAAGCGGCCTTCCGCGCGTAATCGCCGTATTTTACGCCGAACCTCTCATCGATCGTGGATGCATTTTCCGAAACGAGCTTGCTCAGGCTGGAGATCGCTTCGGTGGTCTTGGCCTTGCCTTCCACCGCAAGCTCCGTAGCCTTCACCTTGGCCTGGTCGCCGTATTGCTTGGCCTGGGATTGCCAATCCTCGGCCTTCCCGCGAAACTGTTCGCGATAGCTGTCCGCCCGATCGTGAGCTTCCTTGCCCAGCGCCTGAGCGCCAGCCTTGGCTTCCTCGATCGCCTTGGCGAATTTGGTCTTCGCCTCGTCCGCGTTGCTGGACGACGCTGCGGTTGCCTTGCTGGCGGGCTTGCGCTTCGGGGCTTTGCTGGCAGTGGTCTCAGGCATGTTGGTTTCCTTGTGTCGATCGATGATGACGTGTGCCGATCCGCATCCCTTACGATAGGTGAACTACCGTAAAATCGCAACGCAGCTTGCCTGCTACGGTTCCGAAAGTTAGGAGGCGCGCGATATCCCCACCGCGACCGATCCCACAGCATGGAGTTTCTCAGATGACCGCCATTATCGACATTCACGGACGAGAAGTGCTGGATAGCCGTGGCAACCCGACCGTGGAGGTCGACGTTCTGCTGGAAGACGGCAGCTTTGGCCGCGCGGCGGTGCCGTCCGGCGCTTCCACCGGCGCTCACGAGGCGGTCGAACTGCGCGATGGGGACACGAGCCGATACATGGGCAAGGGCGTCCGCAAGGCTGTCGATGCGGTCAATGGCGAGATTTCGGACCGGCTGCTCGGCGTCGATGCGGAAGACCAGCGCGATGTCGATTTCGCCATGCTGGAACTGGATGGGACGGAAAACAAGGGCCGGCTTGGCGCCAACGCGATCCTCGGCACCAGTCTGGCCGTGGCCAAGGCTGCCGCCAATGCACGGGGCCTGCCGCTCTATTCCTACATCGGCGGCGTCTCCGCGCATCTGCTGCCGGTGCCGATGATGAACATCATCAATGGCGGAGAGCACGCCGACAATCCGATCGACTTCCAGGAGTTCATGATCATGCCGGTCGGCGCGGAAAGCCTCGCCGAAGGCGTGCGCTGGGGCGCCGAGATATTCCATACCCTGAAGAAAGGGCTTGGCGAAAAAGGCCTTTCCACCGCGGTTGGCGATGAAGGCGGCTTCGCGCCCAACCTTGCCAGCACTCGCGCCGCGCTCGATTTCATCATGGAATCGATCGAGCGGGTGGGCTTCAAGCCGGGCACGGAAATCGCGCTGGCGCTGGATTGCGCCTCGACGGAATTTTTCGCTGACGGCCGTTACGATATTGCGGGCGAGGGCCTGTCCCTCTCCGGCGAGGAAATGGCCGATTATCTTGCCGATCTCTGCGCCGCCTATCCGATCCGCTCGATCGAGGACGGCATGAGCGAGGATGATTTCGAAGGCTGGAAGGCGCTTACCGACAAGGTCGGGGACAAGGTGCAACTGGTCGGCGACGATCTCTTCGTCACCAATCCGAAGCGCCTGGAAATGGGCATCGGGCAGGGGCTGGCCAATTCCCTGCTGGTCAAGGTCAACCAGATCGGGTCGCTCACCGAAACGCTGGAAGCCGTCAGCATCGCCCAGCGCAATGGCTACACCGCGGTGATGAGCCATCGTTCCGGCGAAACCGAGGATTCCACGATTGCCGACCTCGCGGTCGCCACCAATTGCGGCCAGATCAAGACCGGCAGCCTTGCCCGTTCCGACCGGTTGGCAAAATACAACCAGCTCATCCGGATCGAGGAAGAGCTTGGCCAGGCCGCGCGCTACGCCGGCGAAAGCGCTTTCGGGCGCCTGGCCCGCTAAGGCAGGAGCGCAAGGGAGCCCCGGAAGTTTTCCGGCCGGGGCTCTGATCCTGCCTGTTCCTCACGGTTTTCTCAGGGCTGCGCACCCTGTTTTCCGGTTCCGTCACTTGGCGACGGCACGAGGCGCGGTTTCCTCATGGGCCTTTTCGGCCAGCGCTTCCATCCGCTCGATCTCTCGCTTTTTTCGGGGATTGAGCAGATATTGCCACACGCCCCAGCCATTGACGAAAAGCATGGCGATATTCTGGATCACGATAGGCGTGTTGCCGCTGAGGAGCCCGGCCGCGATCCACGCCAGGGCTACGAATACAAACAGCACGAAAGCCCAACCAGTGATCCGCCGCCCAAGATCGGAAGCTATCAGGCCCGCAGCCACGATGGCGCCAATCGCGCCAAACCACTCCATCGGCCCGTTCATGACAGGAAAATGCCGGCCACAGCGGGCAGTTCCCGTTTAGCGGGAGAAGCGTTCCTGCAAATCGAGAAGGACAATGGCGGCCTTCGCCGCTTCACCGCCCTTGTCCTTTTGCGCAGGGTCCGCGCGCACGAGGGCCTGCGCCTCGTTCTCCACGGTAAGGATGCCGTTGCCGATAGGGATTCCATCCATGGTGAGAGCCATGATGCCCCGCGCGCTTTCACCGGCCACGATCTCGAAATGATAGGTTTCGCCCCTGATGACGACACCGATCGCGACGAAGCCGTCATAATCGCCCAATTCCGCAGCCAGTGCGATAGTGCCCGGTATTTCAAGCGCTCCCGGCACGGTCAGGACGGAAACCTCGTGACCCGCTCCTTCCAAGGCCGCGCGGGCGCCGGCGACCAACAGATCGTTGAGATGATCGTAGAAACGCGCTTCAACAATCAGGAAACTCGCCATGTCATTCAGCCCCTTCCGGCAGGTCGATCGACTTCTGGCCCACAATCGCAAGCCCATAGCCACCCAGACCGACCAGGGAATGGCTGGTGTTGGTGAGCAGGATCATGTCCCGCACGCCGAGTTCGGTGAGAATTTGCGCCCCCACGCCATAGTCGCGTTGCATTTCACCCGGCGCGGGGTCCGGTGAAGGACCATGCTCGTTGCGGGAACGAATCGCCGTGCTGGCGAAGTTGCGGCCGGGGCGGTTGAGGAGAACCACGACGCCGGAACCTTCTTCCGAGATCATCCTCATCGCATTGGCAAGCAGCCCGGAACGAGGCGTCTCATCCGCGAACACATCGGGAAACAGCGAGAGCGCATGCATCCTCACAAGCGTCGGCTTGCTCGGATCGATGTGCCCTTTGACCAGGGTCATCGTTTCTTCCTGGGTCGCCTTGTTGAAATAGCTGTAGGCGGTCCAATCGCCGCCCCAGCGGCTCGAAAAACGGGTTTCCGCGGTCTTCTGGACCAGATGGTCGTGCGCCATGCGATAGGCGATAAGGTCGCGGATGGTGCCGATCTTCAGATCATGGAGGCGGGCAAAGCGGACCAGATCCTCCATCCGCGCCATCGATCCATCGTCATTCATGATCTCGCAGATCACGCCCGACGGATTCAGGCCGGCAAGGCGGGATATGTCGACCGATGCCTCGGTATGGCCGGCACGGACGAGGACTCCGCCTTCGCGGGCCACCAGCGGAAAGACATGCCCCGGCGTGACGATGTCCTCCGGGCCTTTCGATCCGTCGATTGCCACCGAGATCGTGCGCGCCCGGTCTGCCGCGCTTATTCCGGTGGTGACGCCTTCGCGGGCTTCGATGGAAGTGGTGAAGGCGGTGGCGTGCCGCGTGCGATTGTTGCGGCTCATCAATTCGAGGCCCAGTTCGGACACGCGCTGGTGGGCCATGGCCAGGCAGATCAGACCCCGGCCATGAGTGGCCATGAAATTGATCGCGGCAGGCGTCGCCATTTGCGCGGGGATGATCAGATCCCCTTCATTCTCGCGATCCTCGTCATCCACCAGGATATACATCCTGCCATTGCGCGCTTCCTCGATGATTTCCTCGATCGGCACGATCACTGGCGTTTCATTGTTGGATGAGAGGAAGCGTTCAAGCTTGGTGAGTGTTTCCGAAGTGGGGTTCCAGTTCGCTTCGGTGCAATCCCGCAGGGTATTCGCGTGAAGTCCGGCGGCGCGCGCCAGCGCATAGCGCGACATTTCGCCTTCGCTGACGATCTGCTTGATTCGCTCGATGGTTGGTGTGTTCATGAATGTGCGGATACCACATTTTAATGTGAGTGCAACTTGCCAATATCGGCGTTTGAATGCAGGGATGGACTTGCAATGAGGGCGGTATGGCCTCATTCCGGCGGAACGTCCAGTTCAGGAGATAGCATGCTCGAAGATGATGTTTTTGAGGCATTTCGGGACACGATGCGTCATATCGCGGCCCCTGTTTTCGCAATCTCGACGAAATATGAGGGCGTCCGCTCGGTCATTGTGGCGACAGCATTCAGTTCGGTCAGCTTCGATCCGCCCTCTCTCCTGATTTGCGTAAATCAGGAAACCTCCATTCATGCTCCGCTTATGAAAGCCGAACATTTCTGTGTGAATGTGCTGGGTCATTCCCACCGCAATGTGGCGGATGCCTGCGCCATGAAGAAGGGTGAAGAGCGTTTTTCAATAGGGGATTGGGAAGAGGAAATGGGCGTTCCAGTGCTCGTGGATGCCCAGTCCAGCCTGGTCTGCCGCACCGCCGACCGGCACCGCTTCGGCTCTCACACGATCTTCGTGGGCGAAGTGATCGGGGCCCGGCATCGGGACAATGCCAAGCCGCTTACCTATTTCGACCGGCGTTACATCGACATTTCCCAAGCGCCGGACCTCGCCTGAAAACGGGCCCTGAAAACAGGCCGGCTCAAGCCGGTCGTTCCATCCGGCGCCAGGCATTCCCGATATTCTTCCTCGATACTCGTCAACGCCAATGAAAGATTTTCGAAAGCAGGCTTGGCTTCTCCATCGGCCTGATCGGGCCGTAGATCATGCGCCTTAGCAAAGGATCCAGATTCGGGCGTTGTCGAACACCGTAATTTGCATGAATCGAACGAAAATCGGACTCGATCATTGGAGTGTCCTCCTCGGATGACCCCTCCCGCACTTCGCATGCATTTTACATCAGCTTCGGGCGAAAGCGAATAGCGAAATCCTGCGCCGGCATATCCCCGGCTCGTTTTCGCGCGGAGCTGGCTGGCCCGGACCAGGGTTGGCGATATCTGGCAAAATCTTGGCAAATCGGGACGTGGCATATCACCCGGCCCTCAGGCAGTTTGCGATGAAAGTGATGCGTCAGGCGCACCACTGGCTGAACTGAATGGGGTAGAGGATTCATGGCAAGCATCGCAGTGCAAGAACGTTCCGATACCGGTACGCAAGCCGAGGAATTCGATGTTCTTATCGTTGGAGCGGGGATTTCCGGTATAGGCAGCGCCTATCACCTGCTTACCCAGTGCCCGGACAAACGCTTCGTGGTGCTGGAGGCGCAGGAGGGGTTTGGCGGAACCTGGCGGACCCATAAATATCCGGGCACGCGCTCCGACTCGGATCTTTACACCTTCGGTTATCGCTTCAAGCCCTGGGTCGGTCCGCCGATCGCGACGAAGGCGGAAATTTGCAAGTATCTCGGCGAAGTCATCGACGAGAACGGCCTGGATCGCTTCATCCGCTATGGCTCGAAGATAACGGGATGCTCTTGGTCTAGCGAGGACCGCAAATGGACTGTCGAGGTCGGCGGTCAAGACGGGCGGCCAGGCAAAACCTATCGCTGCAATTTCCTCTGGATGTGCCAGGGCTATTACGATCACGACAACCCGTTTCTGCCCGATTGGCAGGGGTTGGACGATTTCAGGGGAACCCTGGTCCACGCCCAAAAGTGGGATGAAAACCTGGATTATGCAGGCAAACAGGTGGTGGTGATCGGGTCGGGCGCCACCGCCGCGACAGTCATTCCGGCGATGGCGGGGAAGGCCGGGCATGTGACCATGCTGCAGCGCTCCCCCACCTATTTCTTCTGCTATCCCAACCGCAGCGATCTTGCCGACCAACTGCGCCTGATCGGGGTGGACGAGCCGACAATCCACAGAGTGGTGCGGTTGCAGTATCTTCACGACCTGAAGACTCTCGACCGCCGCTCCCAGGAAGAGCCGGAAGTGGTCTTCGAGGAACTGAAGACCTTGATAAGGCAATATGCGGGCGACGACTTCAAGTTCGACCCGGATTTCACTCCTCGCTACCGCGTATGGCAGCAACGCCTCGCCTTCGTGCCCGATGGCGACATGTTCCGCGCGATCGGCGAGGGCAAGGTCTCGGCGGTGACGGATGAGATCGATCGCTTCGTGCCGGATGGCATCCGTTTGAAATCCGGCAAGGAATTGAAGGCGGATATCGTGGTCGCGGCGACCGGATTCCGGCTGTCAGTGATGGGCAACATCCCGTTCAAGGTGGACGGGAAAGAGATCGATTGGTCCGAGACGGCCACCTATCGCGGGATGATGTTCACCGGAGTGCCGAACCTGCTCTGGGTCTTCGGCTATTTCCGCGCGGCATGGACGCTGCGGGTGGACCTGATGGGCGATTTCGTCTGCCGCCTGCTCGAGCACATGGACAGCAAGGGTGCGAGCCAGGTGAAGGTGGTTGCCCCCTCCGGTGGAGAGAACGACCCGCTCCTGCCCTGGATAGAGTCGGAAAACTTCAATCCCGGCTATCTCATGCGCGATGTGGACAAGCTGCCCAAGCGGCTCGGCGAGCGTCCGGAGTGGCGGCATACCCAGAACTACTGGAAGGAAAGCGAAGATATTCCCGCTGTCGATCTGGACGGGCCGGAATTCGTGTATCGCTGAACCGGGCGGGCCGGGCTGGCCTAATTCGCCTTGCCCGAATTGATCAGGGTTCTGCGAAATTCGAGCGAACCCATGCCCGACCAGCGCTTGAAAGCCCTGGAAAAGCTCGAAGGTTCGGCGAAGCCCACCGCCGCAGCGATGGCTTCAACGGACATCGCCTTGTCGGCGAGCAATTCGCAGGCGCGCTGATAGCGGGCTTCGTCGATCAGGGTCGAGAACTTGGTTCCTTCCTCGGCAAGGCGCCGATGCAGCGTCCGCTCCGAGAGGGCCAGCCTTTCCGCCGCCTCGCTGGCCGAGGGAAATCTGTCGAACGCAATGCCCAGCATGGCCGTCAGGCGCTGGGATATCCGGGCATTGGATCGCGCAGCCTTGAGCAGGCCTTCGCATTTCGAGCTGTAAAGCAGCATCAGCTCCATATCGGCCAGCGGCAGCGAGGCATTCGCCGTGCCGGGCTTGAAGCGCCACTGAGTCTGTTCGGCATCGAATTGGACACGGCAGGGAAACAGGCGGCTGTCGATTTCCCATCCGGGAGGCGGCGGGGCCGCGACGCAGACTTCTTCCAGCGGAAGCTGGCCGCCCGTCAGGTCCGCGATCAGGGTCCGTATCGCGCCGAGATCCCGATATTGCGAGAAATGGCGCAGTTGCAGCGGCACGCCGTTATCTTCGCCGATCAGCGCGCAAGCATTGTTGGGGCCTCTCTCCAGGCGATAGCTGATAAGAGAATAGGTAAGCTCCTGATACCGGCAGGCCACGTTCAGGCCTTCGCCCAACGTTCGCGCCGTCATCATCGCCAAGCCGAAAGTTCCATATTTCATGGAACGATAGCGCAGCCCCATCCGCAGCCATTGATCGGCGCTTTGCCCTGTAACATCCGCGAAGGCCCGCTGCAGCTGAAGTTCTTCCTCGGCCAGCAAGTCGCATGTGCCGCTTTCGAAAGAGAGGGGCTTCAGCCGGTGATAATTGCAGAAGGAATCCCAACCGATGCGGAACTGATGGACCAGTTCATCGCGCATTATCCGGGCACTCAGATCGGGCAGCGCCGCCAGCAGCGTATCTGACCTCATCCTCTCTACCTTTCGTTTTTTCGAACGCTAGGCAGACAGGCAATGTGCGTCAAGCAAGCTGGCAATTTGCGTCAAGAAGTTGGCGACAGCGAACATGGCATTTGCTTAGTGTCCGTCTACTCGGAATGGGACACTGGAGGGGATAGTGACAACAATCGTCAGGCCGAAATGGCTGTTCTCGTTGATTGCCAGTCTGGCGCTCGCTGGCTGCGGCTCGGCTGATCGCACGACCACGGCCTCAGGCTCGCCCAATTGGGAGCGACTGCTCGCGGCAGCCGAAAATCCTAACGACTGGGTCACTTATGGCGGCACTTTCGATGAGCAGCGGTTCAGCGGGCTGACGCAAATCTCCGATGCCAATGTCGGCCAGCTGGGCCTCGCCTGGTCTTACGAGTTCGACACCAACCGGGCGCAGGAGACGACTCCCCTCGCATATGATGGCGTGATCTATGCCACCACCGCCTGGTCCAAGGTGTTTGCGCTGGATGCAACGACCGGGAAGCTGATCTGGAGCTACGATCCCGAAGTTCCGGGCGAGGCGGGAGCCAAGGGATGCTGCGATGTCGGCAATCGGGGCGCGGCGATCTATGACGGCAAGCTCTATTTCGGCACTTTCGACGGACGGCTGATCGCGCTCGACATCAAGACCGGAAAGCCGGTCTGGACAGTGGTTACGGTCGATCAATCCAAGCCTTACACCATCACGGGCGCGCCGCGTATCGTGAAGGGCAAGGTGGTTATCGGCAATGGCGGAGCGGAACTGGGCGTTCGCGGCTATGTCAGCGCTTACGATGCGGAAACCGGCAAGCAGGCCTGGCGCTTCTACACCGTGCCCGGCAATCCGGCGGACGGGCGGGACAATGCCGCGTCCGACAACGTGCTGGCGAGCAAGGCTTCCTCGACATGGTTCGGCAAGTTCTGGGAAGCGGGTGGGGGCGGCACGGTCTGGGATTCGATCGTCTACGATCCCGAACTCGATCAGCTTTACATCGGCGTCGGAAACGGCAGCCCATGGAATCACAAGATCCGCAGCCAGGGCAAGGGCGACAATCTGTTCCTGTCCTCCATCGTGGCGCTTGATCCGGATACCGGCAAATATCGCTGGCATTATCAGGCCTCGCCCGGGGAAAGCTGGGACTACACCAATACCCAGAGCATCATTCTCGCCACGCTCGACATCGAAGGAAAGCCGCGCAAGGTGCTGATGCAGGCGCCCAAGAACGGTTTCTTCTTCGTCATCGACAGGAACAACGGCAAGCTGCTCTCCGCAAAGAATTATGTCGAGGTGAACTGGGCCAGCGGCTATGATCTGAATACGGGCCGCCCAATCGAAAACCCCGAAGCGCGCTACGATCAAGGCTCTTTCGTGGCCATACCGGGCGCGTTGGGCGGGCATAACTGGCAGCCGATGGCTTTCAGCCCGAGAACCGGGCTGGCCTATATTCCGGGGCAGGACGCGGTGTTCGGCTATGACAATCCGGAGCAATATAAATATCGCCCCGGCCGCTGGAACACCGGCATCGGCACCATCGGAGCGGCCGCCCCGGACGATGCCAATCAGTTCCAGGCCATCCGCAAGATGCTGAGAGGCCGCCTGATCGCATGGGACCCGATCGGGCAGAAGGCGGCATGGACCTTCGACTATGACGAGCCATGGAACGGCGGGGTTCTCTCCACAGCCGGAAATCTCGTGTTCCAGGGTGACACGAAGGGCAATTTCCGCGCATTCGCGGCCGATAACGGCAAGGTCCTGTGGACGGCCAAGCTGGGCATGCCCATCATGGCCGCGCCGACCAGCTTTGCGGTCGATGGTGTGCAATATGTCGCGGTCGCGGCAGGTTATGGCGGGGCTTATGCCCTGACCAGCGCCTTCAACGACAATCCTTCCCCGCAGCAGAATGGCCGCCTCTATGTTTTCAAGGTCGGCGGCAAAGCCGCGATCCCGGAGCTTGCGAAGCTGGCTTTCGGCCCACCCAATCCTGCAACCGACAAGTTCACGCCGCAGCAGATTGCGCGGGGCAAGGAACAGTTCGCCACCGATTGCTGGATGTGCCACGGCCCCGGCAGCGTTTCGAGCGGTGTCGCCCCTGATCTGCGCCGATCCGGCGCGCTCGGCGATGCGCAGATGTGGAAGCAGATCGTGATTGACGGCGCCCTCAAGGATAGCGGCATGATCGGCTTTGCGAAATATATGACCGCCGCCGATGCCGAAGGCATCCGCGCCTATATCTCGGACCGCGCCGCTGCATTGAAGCAATCGGAAAAGGGAAGCGGCAAATGAGCAAGGCTGTAGTCCTGCCGGAAACGGCGGCGATCCTGGAAGCGTTGGCCGCGCAGGAAGGGCCGGCGCTCTCGGAAATGACGGCACCCGAAATGCGGAGCGTCTACGGGCAATTGGGCGATCTGTTCGACCTGCCGCCCGTGCCCGGAATAACCACGGCCGACTTTACAGGCGCGAGCATTCCCATGCGGGTCTATCATCCCGGCGAGCCGAAAGCGGCGCCCGTCATCGTGTATATGCATGGCGGGGGCTGGGTGATTGGCGATCTGGAGAGCCATCATTCGCTCTGCACCCAGATTGCCGGGCAGACCGGACTGCGAGTGGTGGCGGTCGATTACCGGCTCGCACCGGAAGCCAGATTCCCCGCCGCGCATGAGGATTGCATCGCGGCGGTCGGGCATGTGCTTTCCAGCCCTGCCGAGCTTGGCGCGCCAGTAACGGGGGTGGCTGTGGCCGGCGACAGTGCGGGCGCCAATCTCGCCTTTGCCGTTTCGAGCCATTACGGCGAGGGGGTGCTCGCCCAATTGCTGATCTACCCGGTGGGGGACTGTGCCGGGACCGATACCGCATCCTACAGGGATTTCGGCGAAGGCTATCTTCTCGACAAGCCTTTGATGGATCGCTTCATTGACGAATATCTTCCATCGGTAGAGGCCCGCGCGGATCTGCGCGTATCGCCTCTGCGGGGCGAGTTGGCGGGCAGATTCCCGCCCACCATGATACTCGCCGCCGGGCTTGATCCGCTGCGCGATGAAGGACGGCTGCTGGTGGGCAGAATTGCCCAGACGGGTAGTGAAGTGCATTTCCTCGAAGCGGAAGGCCTCATTCACGGGATGGCCACCATGCGCAAGGTCTTGCCTACGGGCGACCGGATCTTGCAGCAGACGTTCGGCCAGTTTGCAGAACTTATCAAAGATCGAAGTGATAAAGCACAGGAGCGAGAGGCATGAGAGATTATCTCGATTTCTATATCGATGGCGCATGGGTCTCGCCCGCGCAGCCGAAGACGCTGGATGTCATCGACCCGTCCACCGAGCAGCCGGTAGGGAGGATCAGCCTGGGCAGCGCGGCGGATGTCGATCGCGCGGTCGCGGCGGCGCAGCGGGCCTTTTCATCCTTCGGCCGAAGCTCGAAGGCTGAACGGCTCGATCTGCTCGACGCGATCATCGCGGCTTACAAGGCGCGGGAGAAGGATCTAGCCGATGCCGTGCGGGAGGAGATGGGCGCGCCATCGCTGCTGGCCAGCGGCGCGCATGTCCCGTTCGCGCTGATGCATTTCGAAACGGCGCGCAAATTGCTGCCCGATTTCAGTTACGACGTCGATCACGGCAGCACGCTGATTACGAAGGAACCGATCGGGGTGGTCGGGATGATTACCCCATGGAACTGGCCGCTCAATCAGATCGCCTGCAAGGTCGCGCCTGCCCTCGCGGTAGGATGCACGATGATCCTCAAGCCTTCGGAAGTGGCGCCTTTCAGCGGCCAGATCTTCGCGGAGGTGATGGATGCCGCTGGCGTTCCGGCCGGCGTGTTCAACATGGTGCAGGGCGATGGTCCTACCGTGGGGGCCGCCATTTCCGCCCATCCCGGGGTGGACATGGTTTCCTTCACGGGATCGACCCGTGGTGGCGTGGAAGTGGCGCGCAATGCGGCGAGCACGGTCAAGCGGGTCCATCAGGAGCTGGGCGGCAAGTCGGCCAATATCATCCTGGATGACGCCGATTTCGAATCCGCCGTCCATCAGGGCGTGGCAGCAATGATGGTGAACAGCGGCCAGAGCTGCAATGCACCCTCGCGCATGCTGGTCCCGGCCGCGCGAATGCAGGAAGCGAGCGAGATCGCAAAGCGGACCATCGCTCAGCAGAAAGTCGGCGCGCCGACCGAGGAGGTCAATCTTGGCCCGGTCGTGTCCGATGTGCAGTGGAACCGCATCCAGTCCCTAATCGAGAAGGGCATAGAGGAAGGGGCCGATCTGGTCGCGGGCGGCCCCGGAAAGCCGGAAGGCCTGAATCAGGGCTATTATGTCCGGCCCACGGTGTTCGGCGGCGTGAACAATCAGATGACGATCGCCCGCGAGGAGATCTTCGGGCCGGTGCTCGTCATCATCGGATACGACAATGAAGATCAGGCGATCGAGATCGCCAATGACACGCCCTATGGCCTCGCCGGATATGTCCAGTCAGGGGACATCGGCCACGCTCGTGATGTGGCTTCGAGGATACGGGCCGGGCAGGTCGCGCTGAACTATGCGCCGCTCGATCTCGCGGCTCCGTTCGGCGGCTACAAGCAATCCGGCAACGGGCGCGAGTGGGGTGAACATGCCTTCCATGAATTCATGGAAGCGAAGGCGGTGCTGGGTTACGCGCCCGCCTGACCATAGGTCTGATCCTGGGGACCCGATCCCGGATGAAACCGAAAAGGGGCGGTCGCATGTGCCGCCCCTTTCCTTTGCATCTAGCTTGCCGACCACGCGTCACCGCATCGCCGGGAGCCGCCACTCAGCCATATTGGGTGACGTAGTCCTTCACAAAATCGAAGTAGTTCTTGTTCCAGTTGAATTCGCACACGCCGACCCCGGCCACTCCGTCGAATTCCAGCGTCGCGCAGCCGGTGTTGATGATGGTCTTCGGATCGTGCGACGACTGCAGGATGCCGAACATCTTGTAATCGATGAATGACTTGCGCCCTTCGGTGTCGGTGACCGTCACCTGGAAGGTCTTCTGCAGCATGTCATCACCGAAGGTGAAATCGTAATCGACATCGGCGATGTGGCGCATCGCGCCGTCCTTGAAGAGGAAACCGCGCAGCTCGGTCTTGCCGAAGGCCTGCATCTCGAAAAAATGCATGGAAGAATCGCCGGTGGTGGCGTGAATCCATTTGTAGTGCTGATTGATCCCCCAGATGCGCGGACCCCAGCTGTGGTCGCGCACCAGAAAGCCCGTGTGGGGATATTTCTGGCCGTCGATCTCGATATCGGCCACGACCCGCCCATGCTGCTCGGTGCGGTTGTCGCCGAAATAAGGCGGGTTGCCCTTGGGGTGGGTGCTGAAGGGATAAGGCGGGTGCGTGCCCTCGAAGCTGGCCTTCACCTTGATGCGTTCGCCGTTCCAGTCGAGATTCACCTTCTTGAAGGGTTCGGCCACTTCCATGTGCAGCGGGCCAAGCCGCCAGTTGTCGAAGTTCATGTCCTCGCTGATCGTGCCGTCATGCGCTTCGACCACCTGTTCGGGAAAATTTGGCCCGAAGAAGCAAGCCATGGCCCGCGCTTCGCCAGTGCCCAGCATGCTGGGATAGATAAATCCGGCCATCTGCTGTTCCGGCATCAGGAAGATATGCGCCAGGGATTCCCTGCCGTTCGGCGCCAGCTTGTGGCGATATGCGTTCTCGACCGGAAAGTCGGTAAACTGCTTCGTAACTTCAGGCATCTTGCCTTGTTCTCCTGGTTGCCGCGGAAGGCGGGCGCCATGAATGCCGGGTTTCGGCGTGGCGCCCCCCGATCCGCGGGATAGCGGTGGTTATTTCCCGCCGTTCTTGAGTTCGTTGAAATCCGTGCCTGCCTGGATCATGCGTTCCGCAAACGGCGCCATCATCACCGCGCTGCAGCCGCCGTCGACCGGCAGCACCACGCCATTGACATAGGCCGAGGCATCGCTGGCCAGGAACAGCACCGCTTCGGCGATATCCTTCGGATAGGCCACGCGGCCGGACGGGATCAACGTGCCGAGGCGCTTGTCGAGGAAGGACTCGAACTCGGTGGCCTGATCTTCCGACACGCCAAACGCGCGAGCCATGATCGGCGTCATCGTGATGCCCGGGCAAATGGCGTTGGAACGGATGCCATGCGCGCCCAGTTCGATGACGGCCTGGCGCACCACGCCGAGAACGGCATGCTTGGTGATGGTATAGGCGGCGGAGGACCAGCCCCCCTGGATCGCGGCCGTGCTGGCGGTGGAGATAATGGTGCCGCCCGTGCCCTGCTTGATGAATTGCCGTGCGGCGTGCTTGTGGCCCGAAACCACGGAATTGACGAGGAGAGCCGAAGTATCGTTCATCCCGCCGAGATCAATATCCACCAGGGAGTCGCGATTGCCGGGGGCGCCCGCATTGTTGAATATGATGTCCAGCTTACCGAAACGGTCAACCGCGGTCTGCACCAGACGCTCGATCGCGGAATCGTCCGTCACGTCGGTATGGACATAAACGACCTTGTCGGGGAAGCGCGCCTCAAGCGCCTTGCCCAGATCGTCCTGAATATCGCCGACGGCCACTTTGGCGCCTTCTTCGACGAAGAGTTCCACCGTACCGAGGCCTATGCCGCTGACGCCGCCGGTAACAACTGCGACCTTGCCTGCTAACCTTCCCATAAACACCTGTCTCCCAATTTCCGTCCGGCATCCGGCCGGATGAACGACCCAAGCTTTAGCCGACTGGGCGATGATTCCTAGTCACCGAACCGAATTTTATCCGGCTCGGCGAATGCCGGTCGATCCGCTTTCAACCCAGCAGATACGGAAACACCCAGGCCGATCATCACTCCATTGACAGGGCAAGCCAGGATGATCACAGAGCTATCGGTGATAATGCGAGAGAATCGCAATGTCTTTGGCGTCATGACCTATCGCTTCCGATGAATGTTTTCTCCGCCATTGTCTTGTCTGGCTCGCTGGCAGCCGTGGCGGGAGTCACGCTGCTCCGGGTTGCCTGGGGGCGTCCGCTGCGTTCCGCGCCATTGCTGTTCGCAGCCTGGGCCTTGGTGGCGGCCGGTCTTGTCCTGGGGGCTTGGGCAAACGGCGCTTGGGGTCTTTCGATTGTCAGCCTTTCGGCAATGGGCGCCGCCTTCGCCATGCTTGCGCCGGCAATCGTCACATCGAAACCCGGCAAGGACAGGCCTTCTGAAAGGCGGGCCAATATATTGCCGGATGGCGCCGGGTCCCTGTTCATCGGCCGCCGTATATTCACCTTTCTCCTTGCCGTTCCGCTGGCCATGGCCGCAGCCCTGCTGATCGCGCTTGCGGGAAGGGCAGTGGCAGGCTGGTCGGGCTGGCACGAAGCCAATGCAAATGTGCTGGCCATCTTCCTGCTCCCTGTGTGCTGGGCGATATTGGCATTTGCATTGCTGATGACATCTCGCAGGCGGTTTCAGGCGATATTGCTGATCGTTCCTGCAACGATTGGCGCGGGCATCCTCTGGCTGGGAAGCGTGGCATGAACCTCGCCATCGGAAAGCCCACCGTGCGCAAGGCGCTTTCGGCCCATGCGGCGATCGGCCTGCTCGCAGGCGCATTCCTCTATCTGGTCTGCCTGACCGGCACATTGATTGTATTCTATGAAGAATGGCAGCGGGTCGAACAGCCATCCGCTCCGGAAATGGCGGCGGTGGCCCCGGATGTAGTTCAGAAAGCCGCCACAAACGTGCTCGATGCCGAGAAAGGCAAGCCGCGAACAACCCACCTGTTCGTGCATTTGCCGGTGAAGGCGCTGCCTCGCCTCACCGTTACCACTGACAGCCAGGCTTTCCATATCGACCGGAACGGGGCTATCGCAGGCCCGGAGGAAAACAGCTGGTCGGAATTCCTGCTGAGTCTCCATTACGAGCTGAACCTGCCCGCCATCGTCGGGATGACTCTCGTCGGCATCCTTGGCGTGATGATCGTCGCGCTTTCCATCTCCGGCGTGATCGCGCACCCGCGGATCTTTCGGGATGCGTTCCGGTTGAGAGCCCGCGGCATAGGCGGGGCGGGGCTTGCCGATTGGCATAACCGGCTGGGAGTGTGGACCTTGCCGTTCGCGCTTGCCATCGCGCTTACCGGAGCGATGATCGGGCTGGCGAATATAGCTGGCTTCGGGCTTGCCACGGCTTTCTACAATGGGGATATCGAGGCAGCCTATGCGCCGATCTTCGGCGCGGAGGCGGAGCCGGATTCCACGCCGGCCGGCATCCCCGATACTGCCGCGGCGCTGCGCCATATGGTCAGCGATTTTCCGGGCGTGGAGCCTTATTACGTCATCATTCACGACCCCTTGACCGCAGGTCAGCATGTTCAGGTCATCGCTCACCATCCGCGCCGCCTGATTTTCGGCGAGAGTTACTTTTTTGATGCCGCAGGCCGGTTCCAGGGCAAGGCTGGCCTGTCCGATGGCGAAACTGGCCAGCAATTTGCCGCGTCGGTCTACAAGCTCCATTTCGGAAATTATGCAGGGCTTCCGGTGAAGATCGCATATTTCCTGCTCGGGCTGGCGCTCACAACCGTCGTCGCGACAGGAACCTCGATCTGGCTCGGCAAACGGCAGCGGCGCGGGCTGGACAATTTCCGCCTCCGCAATGCCTGGCACGGGGTCGTCTGGGGTATTCCGCTGGTGCTGGCGGCGACCTTCCTGGCAAGGCTGATATTGGGCAATGGCGCTCCGCTCATTACGATCTTCTGGGGCCTGGCGGCACTGATCCTGGGGCTGTCAGTCGCTTTGCCGGCGTATCTGCGGCTAAGGCCGATGCTGATCGTTGCGCTGACAGTGGCATCTCTGCTGAGCATTGCGACGCCGCTCATCTTGCATCTGCTGCGCGCCTGATCGCCGCTGCATGGAAGCGATGCGGTCGCTTGGCTAAGTCATTGAAAAATGGTGGACGCACTAGGGCTCGAACCTAGGACCCGCTGATTAAGAGTCAGCTGCTCTACCAACTGAGCTATGCGTCCACACTGCGGCTTGCCGCGATCCCGAATCGTCGGGAGCGCTCCCTATAGCGATTGCGGCGCGTGAGGGAAGGGGGTGTTGGGCAATTTTTCGATCAATTCAGGGTGCTGGGCGCTTTCCGGTTCCATCGATCGATCATCATCAATGTGCCGACGCAGATCATGTTGGTCATCATGGAGGACCCACCGTGGCTCATGAAGGGCAACGGAATGCCGACGACCGGGGCGAGGCCCATCACCATCATCAGGTTGATGGCCACGTAAAAGAAGATCGTGGCCGTCATCCCGGCGGCCAGCAACCGCGCGAAACGATCGCGCGATCGAAGCGCGACCTGCATCCCCCAACTCAGCACGATGCCGAATACGATGAGAACGAAGAAGCCGCCGAGCAAGCCCCATTCCTCAGCCATCGTGGCGAACACGAAGTCTGTATGCGGCTCCGGCAGATAGTTCAGATGACTCTGTGAGCCGTGGCCGAAACCCTTGCCGAACCAGCCCCCCGAGCCAATCGCGATCTTGGATTGGGTGATGTGATAGCCGGCGCCCAGCGGATCGCTTTCCGGATCGAGGAAGGTCGTAACCCGCCGCCGCTGGTAATCATGCAGGACGAAGAAATAAGCGATCGGGGCAATCACTGTGGCCGCGCCCCCCCCGAGCAGGAACCAGCGCAATGGCAGGCCCGCCAGGAACATGATGACCAGACCGCCGAAACTGATTGCGAGGCCCGTCCCCAGATCGGGCTGGATTAGCACCAGCCCGGCGGGAATCGCTATAAGCAGGCAGGCTGGCAGCAGCCCTCTCCAGCTCGAAACAAGCCCCGCGGGCAAGCTGCCGTAAAAGCGCGCAAGCACAAGGACGATTGCGGGCTTCATCAGTTCCGACGGTTGCAGAACGATAAACCCGAGATCCAGCCAGCGCTGGCTGCCGCCCCCTATCGCGCCCAGGGCTTCCACCAGCATCAGGAGCACGAGCACTCCGGCGTATACCGGGAAAGCGGACCACTTGACGAGATCCTGGGGAAATCTCGACATGACCAGGGCCATCGCGAGGAAAATAGCGAAGCGGATCAGATGCGAGCTGGCGAAGGGCTGGAAGTTCCCGCTCGCCGCGGAGTAAAGCACGGAAGAGCCGAACAGGACGAGCAGCGTTATCGGAACGATGACCCGCCACGGAATATGGGTGAGGGCCGGAGGAACGAAGGATGGAGTCATTGACCCGTTCCCCCCTGCGGCGGCTGCGCACCAGGGCCGCTCGAAGGAATGGAATCGGCTGGAGCCGCGCCCGCCGGAGATAATGGCGCAGCGACCGGTTCCGGCGCGGGAGTCGCCGCTTCAGTGACTATGGGCACCGGACGATCGACCGATTGCGATCGCGTGCTTTCATCTATTGGCGCGGCTTCGGCGGGAGGTTTCGGCACGGTGGCGCCATATGTCGAGGCATAGACCGCGTATTTCTTGGCGATCCGTTCCGTCGGCGTGCCGCCCCATCCTTTTTCCAGAGCGGAAAGCGCTTCCATGCCTTTCACCGGATCGAACAAGAAAGTCACGACATCCCTCGCGATCGGATAGGCCGCGCCCGAGCCGCCGCCATGCTCGATCACGACCGCCCCGGCGTATCGCGGATTGTCGAAGGGCGCGAAGAAAATGAAAAGCCCGTGATCGCGATACTTCCACGGCCCGCTCTTGCCGCTGGCGACGCTCAGGGAAACGACCTGCGCGGTTCCGGTCTTCCCGGCCATCAGCACATCGTCCAACGGGGGCTTCGCCCGCCTTGCCGTTCCCGGCCCGTTCACCACATCGCTCATCGCCTGACGAATGATCAGCGTATGATCGCCATGGAAATTCATCGATTCGATCCGGGGCGGGGCGGGATCGAACGACAGCCGTGGCATAAGCTTGTTGCCGGTCGCCAACCTGGCCGCCATCACGGCAAGCTGGAGCGGATTGGACAACATATATCCCTGGCCGATCGTCGCGTTGACCGTATCGAAGGTCTGCCATTCGCGGCCATATTTCTTCAGCTTCCAGGCCGGATCGGGGACCGTGCCGTAAAACTGGCTCAACACCGGCAGCGGAAATTCCTGCCCCATGCCCAACCGCTTCGCCATCGGCGCGATGACATCCATGCCAAGGCGCTGCGCGAAGTGATAGAAATAGACGTCGCAGCTCTGATAGATAGCCTTGGACATGTTGACCTGGCCATGTCCGCGACGGTTCCAGCAATGGAACACGCGATTGCCGACGCGCAAGCCGCCACCGCAGAATGCGGTTTCCTCAGGGTCGAGCCCGGCTTCGAGGAATGACATGGCCACCATCGGCTTCACGGTCGAGCCGGGCGGATAGAGGCCCTTGAGAACCTTGTTGCGCAGCGGAACATGATCGTCATCCGACAGCATCTTCCATTCGATGCGGCCAATGCCGTCGGAAAAGCTGTTCGGGTCGAAGCTGGGCATGGATGCCATGCAGAGAAGGTCGCCAGTCTTGCAGTCCATCACCACGACCGAGCCTGATTCCAGGCCGAGCCTGCGCGCGGCGTAATCCTGCAAGGGACCGTCGATAGTGAGCTTTACCGCCTTGCCCTGAACATCCTCGCGCGTCTCAAGGTCTCTGACGATACGGCCGGAGGCCGTGACTTCCACCCGCCGCGCCCCGGGAACGCCGCGCAACCGCTGCTCGAACTGCTTTTCCACACCGTCCTTGCCGATCTTGTATCCGGGAGTGATCAGCAGCGGATTGCGATCCTTCTCATATTCCTCGGCCGAAGCCGTTCCGACATATCCGATCAGATGGCCCACCGCGGGGCCGGTGGGATAATAGCGCGAATAGCCGCGCTGGGGCACCACGCCATGCAGGTCGGGCAGGCGGACGCTGATGGCGGCGAACTTGTCCCAATCCAGCCTTGTCGCCACTTCCACGGGCTGAAAGCCGCGCGCATCCTCGATCTTGTCCTTCAGATCCTGAATCTGGATCGGGGTGAGGTTGAGCAGCTTGCCCAGCTCGTCGATCGTTCTTTCCGGGTCGACCATCCGGTCTGGGATGACGTCCACGCGGAAATCCGCGCGGTTGGATGCAAGAGGAGCGCCGTTGCGATCGAGTATCCAGCCCCGGCGCGGCGGAATCAGGGTGAGGTTCACCCGGTTGCTCTCCGCCTCCATCTTGTATTTCTCGTTCTCGGCCACGGCGAGATACGTCATCCGCGCGGCCAAAAGCACGCCTACGCCGCCCTGTATCGCACCGATCACCACCGCGCGCCGGTCGAAGCTGTGCCGGAGCATGGTTTCAGTCATTTGCGGCTTGAACCCGCCACGCATCAGCGCACTGTCCTGAAACGTCTCAAGCGGAAGCGATCGAGGGTGGATACCATGCGCCCGAAGATGGGGAAAAGCAGCACGGACAGCAAGAGTTGCGGCGGCAGGGCGACGATGCGCTCCGCCGCGCTCCCGTTGCCCGCCAGAATAGCGCCGGATACCAGATAGGCTGCGATCAGCAGGGCGGCGACCAGCCAGTCCTGCATGAATCCGCGCCACGGAAAGCGTGTTTCAAGCGCTTCGATAGCCAGCAGCGAAAGCGACCACAGCAGGATCGCGCAACCGAACGGCTGGCCGCTGAACAGATCGTCGAAGGCGCCCAGCAGGCACCCGGCCCAGGGCGGCAGCAGGCCCGGGCGAACCAGGCGCCAGCCCAGCAGCATCATGAACCCGGCAGGGGGGAACAGCGGCGCGGGCGGGATTATCGGCAGCATCGGGCACAAGGAGCCGAGCATGATAGTGACCCATGGCAGCGAGCTGGCGATGACCGGCGAGTGGTCCCGATTGATCTTGGAACCGAAAGGATCGCGGCGCGCGCGAGGATTATATTCGTCGATCATGGGGCCGGGTCTTTGGGCGGCGCGTTGGCAACGGCGACAGCCTCAGGCTGCCAGATCGGGTCGACCACCACGAAATCGGTAGCGGCCGGATCGCTCAACAGGCGGCCGATGGCGCCGTCCTTGGTAATTTCGCTGACAACCGCAACCGCCACGCCGGGCTGGAACAGGCCGCCCGCGCCGGAGGTGACGAACACGTCGCCACGCTGGAGCGGATTTATTCCGAGATTGACCAGGCGCAGCCTCAGTGTCCCGTCCGAGCGCCCCTCGGCAAAGGCGACGACATTGTCCTTCGCGCGGCGCACTGGCACAATGCTTTCGCCATCCGTAAGGAGCAGCACCCGGGCGCTTTCGGCACCCGTTTCGAGCACCCGGCCGATCAGGCCACGCGGCGAGCGGACCGGCATGCCGACCCTGATCCCGTCGTTCGCGCCGACGGAGATATAGGCTATGCGGCGAGTGCTGGACGATGTCGAACCTATCAGCCTTGCCCGGGCCACCGGCGGGGTTCCGCCATCATCAAGCGCAAGCAAGGCCTTCAGCCGCTTGTTTTCCTGCTCTATCGCCTGGGCTTCCGCCAGGCGGATGCGCGCGAGTTCCATCTCTTCGCGCAACTGCGCATTCTTGCTGCCAGCGCGGATATAACCGGCCAGATATTCGAATATCCCCTGGCTTTCGGTGCGGCCCACGGCGCCGGTTTCGCCCACCGGCGCGGCCACATCGCTTGCCGCGCCCCGCAACCCCGCAAATGCATCGGGCTTGATGAGCGAAAGGATGAGCAAGCCCGCGCCGAGCACAGCGCCAAGCGCGGCCACCACATAGCCGGTAAAGAGGCTGTATTGCGCCCTGCGCGAAAAGCCAGGGCGTCGGTTTGCCGGCGGCGCCATCCGCGCCTGCTCCCTTCCTGGCCGGCGCGGCCATCGCGCCGGAAGTTGCCGTTCAGGCGGTCATCAACACGCCGCGGAAAATCGGATCTTCCATCGCCCGGCCAGTGCCCAGCGCAACGCAGGAAAGCGGATCTTCCGCCACGCTCACCGGCAGGCCGGTTTCCTCGCGCAGATGCTCGTCCAGCCCCTGGATCAGGGCGCCGCCGCCGGTCAGCACGATACCCTGGTCGACGATGTCGGCGGCCAGTTCCGGCGCAGTGTTTTCGAGGGCGATGCGAACGCCTTCGACGATGGCGCCGATCGGCTCGGACAAGGCTTCCGCCACATGGGCCTGGTTGATCGTGATTTCCTTGGGCACGCCATTGACAAGGTCGCGCCCCTTGATGGTGATCAGTTCGCCGATGTCGTCGGCGGGCCGGATCGCGGTGCCGTAATCCTTCTTGATCCGTTCCGCCGTGGAATCCCCGATCAGCAGATTATGGTGCCGGCGCACATAGCTGACGATGGCTTCGTCCATCTTGTCCCCGCCGGTGCGCACGCTCGTGGTATAGGCGAGGCCGCGCAGCGAAAGCACGGCGACTTCGGTCGTGCCGCCGCCGATATCGACCACCATGGAGCCTACCGGCTCCGTCACCGGCATGTCGGCGCCGATCGCAGCGGCCATCGGCTCAAGAATGAGAAACACCTGGCTGGCGCCGGCGTTGGAAGCGGCGTCGCGGATCGCGCGGCGCTCCACCGAAGTGGAGCCGGAGGGCACGCAGATCACGATTTCCGGATAGCGGAACAGGCTGCGCTTGCCATGCACCTTGCGGATGAAGTGCTTTATCATCTCTTCCGCGATTTCGATGTCGGCGATCACCCCGTCGCGCAGCGGGCGAATGGCTTCGATGCTGTCCGGAGTCTTGCCCATCATCATCTTGGCATCGTCGCCAACGGCCTTCACCTTCTTGATGCCGTTGATAGTCTCGATCGCGACGACCGAAGGTTCGTTCAGCACAATGCCGCGATCCTGAACATAGACCAGCGTATTTGCGGTGCCCAGGTCGATCGCCATATTCTGCGACCCGAACTTGAAGAAATTGGACAGGAACCAACTCATCTAGCATTCCGTGTGATGACCGCCGCCGCAGGGCACGGCGCGGAAATGGGGAGAGGACAAGGGCGGCTCCTTAACCCAAGGCTCGCGTAAAGGCCAAAAAATTGTGCCAGTAAACCACAGCTTTTGCACTACTCATCTCGAATTGTCCGTCTTTCGCCGTTACGATCCGGCCATGCCTACGATCCGGCGCCTGCCCGAACACCTCATAAACCGAATCGCGGCGGGCGAAGTGGTCGAGCGGCCTGCCTCGGCGCTCAAGGAAATCGTCGAGAACGCAATCGACGCCGATGCGACTCGCATAGCGGTGTCGCTGGCCGAGGGCGGCCTGGGGCGGATCGAAGTGACGGATGACGGCTGCGGCATGGACCCGCAGGAAATGGCCCTCGCGCTGGAACGTCACGCCACCTCGAAGCTGCCCGAAAGCCTGGTCGGGCAGGAAGGTGCCATCGAACGCGTCGCCACGCTGGGCTTTCGCGGCGAGGCGCTTCCCTCCATCGCCAGCGTTGCAAGGCTCAGCCTCGAAAGCCGGGTTCGCGGCGCGGAGCAAGGCTGGAAACGTGTCGTCGACCATGGCAGCCTGACGGAAGAGGGACCAGCCGCGCTGCCGCCGGGCACTAGGGTGCGGGTGGAACGCCTGTTCGCGAACATCCCAGCCCGGCGCAAGTTTCTGCGCTCGCCCCGCGCGGAATATGCGGCATGCCTGGACATTATGCGCAGGCTTGCCATGGCGCGGCCCGATATCGGGTTCAGCCTCGAACATGACGGACGCCAGATATTCCGGCTCCAGGGCGAAGACCGGCTGGAGTCCCGCGTCGCGCAGATCGTCGCGCGCGAACTCGCCGACAACGGCGTTTCGATTTCGCTGGAACGCGAAGCGATGCAATTGCGCGGGATCGCGGGCCTGCCGACCTACAATCGCGGTGTCGCCGATCATCAGTATCTCTTCGTCAATGGCCGGCCGGTGAAGGACCGCCTGCTCGCGGGGGCGGTGCGCGGGGCCTATGCCGACATGCTGGCGCGGGATCGCCATGCCGTGCTCGCCCTGTTTCTCGATCTTCCGGCGGAAGACGTCGACATCAATGTCCATCCGGCCAAGACCGAGGTTCGCTTCCGCGATGCCGTGGCGGTTCGCGGCTTCATCGTCTCGGGCCTGCGCCACGCCCTGTCTACCGGGGACCGGCGCAGCACGCAGGCGCCCGCCGCGGATGCGATGAGCCGCTGGCAGGTCGAGCCACAATCCCTTGCCGAGAAGCCCGCTCCGGCGCTGGCCTCGCTCTTTTCCGGGCGGGACTGGTCGCCACCGGCCAATCGGGTGAGCGAAGCGGGAAGGGCCTGGAAAGGCTACGAGCAGGCGGTCATGGCCGATCCGCAGGGGCGGGCGGAAGTGGCGGAGGAACCGGCTTCACCGGAGGCGGAGTTTCCGCTCGGCATCGCGCGCGGGCAGGTCGCCCAGACCTATATCGTGGCCGAAGCATCCGACGGCCTCGTGATCGTCGACCAGCACGCCGCCCATGAACGCCTGGTGCTGGAACGCCTGCGCGCGGCCGGAACCGGCGAAACCCTCGCCGCCAGCCAGGCCCTGCTTTCCCCGGAAGTGGTCGAGCTGGATGAGCCATCGTGCGACCGGCTAGAGGAAAACGCGGCGAGCTTTGCCGGGCTGGGCCTGATGATAGAGCGGTTCGGCCCCGACGCCATGCTGGTCCGGGCCATGCCTTCCGTCCTGAAAACGGCCGATCCGCAGGCGCTGCTGCGGGATATTGCCGACGATCTGGCACAGAATGGCGCACCGCTCTTGCTGGGCGAGAAGATCGAGCATGTGCTTGCGACGATGGCTTGTCACGGTTCCGTGCGTGCGGGCAGGGTGCTGTCCGTTGTGGAGATGAACGCACTGCTGCGGGAGATGGAGCGAACCCCGCGTTCGGGGCAGTGCAACCATGGCCGCCCGACCTGGATCAAGCTGTCGATGGCGGACGTGGAAAAGCTGTTTGGGCGGCACTGATGAAGCGAGTGGCTCTTTCTCTCCTGCTTTTGACCGGGGCATGCGGCGGCGAACGCCCCAATGCCCAGGAAAAGGAAGCGCAGGATTTGCGCGACATCGCGATGGTCGAGGCGGCGCAGAAGATCGACCCGCCGCGCGAGCCGGTGACGCCTGAAGAGATCACCGACCCGGACTTCGAGGATCGCGATCTGATGGGCGTCAGTTGCAACTTCATCCCCACCGGGCAGCGCAATCCGGTTGCGGTGGGCCTGCCCGGCGCGGCCTTCGTCAAGCTGAATGCGAAGATGGAGCGATTGGCCGCCGACAAGGGCGGCGACCAGATGCCATTCGGCACCTGGGCGAAATATGACGGCAAGAAATATGTCCTGAAATTCGCCAAGGACGACAGCGACGGCAAGCCACTGGGCTCCGAAGCGACCCAATGGTCCGGAAGGATGACCTTGCTGGACCCCTATGATCGGTCGATCTACGAATCCTTCGGCACTTTTCAGTGCGGCAGCTGAGACAGGTAGTTTCCACCCATCCACAGGCCCATGCCGATCATGGCCAGGTTCTCGGTCAGGGAGACGAAACCGAGCGGAACCTTGGCCGATCCCCCCACGCAGGCGCATTTCAGCTCCCGCTTCTGGATATATACCGCATAGAATACGCTGACCGCGCCCACCGTGCCGATAAACAGGGAAATCGGCGCGGATAGCCAGGTCGCGACATGGCCTGCCATCAGGATGCCCGCCAGCCCCTCCGCGAAGGGATAGATGCTGGCATAGGGCACCCACCTCCGGGCCAGCAGATCGTAGCCCAGGAACATGGTCGAGAACTGCTCGACGTCCTGCAGCTTGAGCATGGCCAGCATCGCCATGGAGAAGGCGAGGAACCATTCCGCCGCGCGTATCGTGAAGGGATTGGCGAAAGCGAACCAGCTTATTGCCAGCGCCAGACCCGCGGCCATGGCGAATACCGCAATGACAGGCTTATAGCTGGTGGCGTCCAGATCTTTCGCCTTGCCGCCGAAATATTCCCTCAGCGCGTCGTATCCGCCAATCCGCTTGCCATCGATAAAGGTCTGCGGCGTGGTGGCGACGCCGTACTCCTGCTTGAAGGCGTCGGTCTGTTCCCGCGTGGTCAGATGATGGTCTTCGACGCGATAGCCCTGCCGTTGGAGCAGATATCTGGATTTCAGGCCGTAGGGGCAGACATGCTTGTCCATCGCCATGCGATAAAGTTCGGCCGTGGGTTTTCGTGCTTGGTTATCCATAATGACCGGCTAGATAGCTTCCGTACCATAGTACGGAGTCAAGCTGTGGCGGTGACAATTTCCGAACTGGCCCGCACCGCCGGCGTGGGCGTGGAAACGATCCGGTTCTACCAACGAAAGGGACTGCTGTTCGATCCGCATCCTTCCCGGCAAGGGCGCTCGCCCGGCACCCGGCACTATGGGCAGGACGACATCAGGCGGCTGCGCTTCATCAGATCGGCCCAGAAGGCCGGTTTCGCGCTCAGGGAAATTTCCGAACTGCTGGAACTCGATGCCACCAGCGAGCGGGAACGCGCCCGGGAACTGGCGCGGCAGCGCATCGCCTCGCTCGACAGGCAGATCGCGGAGCTTCAGCAGGCGCGGCAATCTCTCGACAGGCTGGCGCGGGAATGTTCCAGGGGCGGGGCAGGGCCTTGCCCGATCATCGAGGCGTTCGAATAAGCCTCGCCTATTCGCCCCGCGCCTGGATCATCGAGATTCCGATGAAGCGCAGCACCATCTCGTCATTCTGGTTGAAGGTCCTGATCTGGGTCCACAGGCTTCCCCGGTTCGGGCGCGAGCGGCTGAGCTGCTTGTTCAGCAGCTCGGATTCGCAGCGCAGCGTATCTCCCGGGAATACCGGCTTGAGGAAGCGCAGTTCATCGACCCCCGGCGAACCCAGCCCGGCCTGCTGGTCATCCTCGAAATCGCCGACCATCATCGACATCGTCATGGCGCAGGTATGCCACCCGCTTGCCGCGAGCTTGCCGAAATGGGTCCTGGCCGCGGCTTCATCCGAAAGGTGGAAGGGCTGGGGATCGTAGCGCGAGGCGAAATCGAGGACTTCCTCGCGCGTGACGTGATAATTGCCGAAGCGCCTGATCTCCCCGACCACCATGTCCTCGAAATAGCGCATCCGCCGAAGCCCTCGATCAGACGTTGAATTTGAAATGCAGGACATCGCCGTCCTGCACTTGGTATTCCTTGCCTTCCTGGCGCAGCTTGCCCGCCTCGCGAGCGGCAGCTTCTCCGCCAAGAGTTACATAATCGTCATAGGCGATGGTTTCGGCGCGGATGAAGCCCTTTTCGAAATCGGTATGGATCTCCCCGGCGGCCTGCGGAGCCTTGGCGCCGGTATGGAATGTCCAGGCGCGGGCTTCCTTGGGGCCGATGGTGAAAAAGGTCTGCAATCCAAGCAGCTCGTAACCGGCGCGGATCACGCGGGCGAGGCCGGTTTCCGCCAGGCCCAGCTCGTTGAGGTATTCGGCGCGCTCTTCCGGGTCCATCCCGACCAGCTCGGCCTCGATCGCGGCGGACACGACCACCGCCTGCGCCCCTTCCGCGCTGGCCTTCTCGAACACCTTGGCCGAGAGTTCATTGCCGGTGGCGGCATCTTCCTCGGCCACGTTGCAGACATAGAGGACCGGCTTCGCGGTGAGCAATTGGGCCTGCGCGAAGATGCGCGCTTCCTCGTCGTCCTTCGGCTCTGTCAGGCGGGCGGGCTTGCCTTCGCGGAGCAGGTCCAGCGCCTGGCCCAGCACGCTGGCCGCGAGCCTGGCTTCCTTGTCGCCCCCGGTCGCGCGCTTCGCCGCCGCCGGAACGCGCTTCTCAAGGCTTTCGAGGTCGGCCAGCATCAGCTCCGTCTCGACCACTTCGGCATCCGCGATGGGATCGACCTTGTTGGCGACATGCTGGATGTCGTCATCCTCGAAACAGCGCAGGACGTGGACGATGGCATCCACTTCCCGGATATTGCCGAGGAACTGGTTGCCCAGCCCTTCGCCCTTGGAGGCGCCTTTGACCAGCCCGGCAATGTCGACGAAGGCGAGCTGGGTGGGGATGATCTTGCCCGAACCGGCAATGCTTGCCAGCTTTTCCAGGCGCGGGTCCGGCACGGCGACCTGCCCTACATTCGGCTCGATCGTGCAGAAGGGATAATTCGCGGCCTGCGCCGCCTGCGTCTCCGTGAGAGCATTGAACAACGTCGATTTGCCCACATTGGGCAGGCCCACGATCCCGCAACGGAAACCCATCGAAAACTCCGCATGAATGACAGGCCGCGGGCCTTAAGGCCTGAACACGCAAACCGCAATGGGGTGGCCGGATTGCGCGCGCATGAGAAAGCGCCCCTCCCGACCGGGAAGGGCGCCTCTCACGGATTCAGCCGGACGGTGCCGGCTGCCGTGCGGAGAGTTCAGTCCTTGCTGGCGCGGCGGCGGCGCATCAGGCCAAGGCCGATCAGGCCCGCGCCGGCAATGCCGAGCATTCCGGGCTCAGGCACCTGCGTGCCGCCCGAAGTGGTCGAACCGCCCGAAGTGGTGGAGCCGCCCGAGCTGGTCGTGGAGGAACCGCCGCACTTCTTGCCGCACCAGCCGCCGGAAGTGCTGCCGCCCCATCCGCCGGCAGATGCCGGAGCGGCAATCGTGAGGCTGGTCAGAACCGCGGTTGCGATGAAAGCTTTGCGAAGCATGGGCGTAATTCCTCTGTTGCTGGATAGTTTACGCCATTTAACGCAAGCACCATGCCAATGTGCTGTTTCCCTTGGATTCGATGGTTAACGAATTTCCACGGGGAGCGAATTTGTAAAGAGAACCGACAGAAAACGGGTGCGATGGCGGCGCAATGGCGCTCGGCCACGTTGGGCATGGCGCGCCTTCAGGGAGCCTCGTTCAGGAAAGCCTCGGGGTTTCCGCGTCAGTCCTGCAGGCGTAGGGCGACATCGCTCATGAAGCGGGCATCGTCGCCCTGAGCCAGCCAGGCGGCCTCCGAGCCGATGGCGACCAGCATGTCGGCCAGATCGTCGAGTTCGGCCTTGGCATAGTTGCCGAGCACATAGGGGGAAACCCGATCCTTGTGGCCGGGATGACCGATGCCGATCCGCACCCTGCGAAAATCCGGCCCCAGATGCTTGTCGATGGAACGCAGGCCATTGTGGCCCGCGGTACCGCCGCCGATCTTCACCTTCACCTTGAACGGAGCGAGATCCAGCTCGTCATGAAAGACGGTCAGCGCATCCATCTCCAGCTTGTAGAAGCGCATGGCTTCCGCAACGGAGCGGCCGCTCTCGTTCATGAATGTCGCGGGCTTGAGCAATATAACACGCTGCCCGCCGATCCGGCCGTCCTGCACCCAACCGGCGAATTTCTTCTGCACGGGGCCGAAATCATGAATATCCGCAATCACGTCTAGCGCCATGAAACCGACATTGTGGCGGTTCATCGCATATTGCGGCCCGGGATTACCAAGTCCTACCCAAAGTTGCATGGCCTTGCCCTAATCCCTCCCACGGCTGACGCAAAAGCAAAAGCGCCGGCCACGCGATGCAAGCGGGCCGGCGCCTTGTATCCCGAAAAGGGCCGGAAGGTCAGCCTTCCGAACCGCCTTCCGCTTCTTCGCCTTCAGCGCCGGCTTCGGCGTCGGCACGCTTGAGCGCGGACGGAGCGACGATCGTTGCGATGGTGAAATCGCGATCGGTAATCGTGCTTTCCGCGCCGGCCGGCAGGGCAACATGGCTGATATGGATCGAATCGCCGACTTCCTTGCCGGTGACGTCGATTTCGATTTCCGCCGGGATTCTGTCGGCATCGCAGATCAGATCCAGCTCGTGGCGAACGATGTTGAGCACGCCGCCGCGCTTCAGGCCGGGCGAGGCTTCTTCGTTCGTGAACACGACGGGAACCTGCACCTCGACCTTGGCGTCCTTGGCCAGGCGCAGGAAATCGACATGGAGCGGGCGATCGTTGACCGGGTGGAAGGCAACATCCTTGGGCAGGGTGCGGACAATCTTTCCGCCGAGTTCGATCATCACGATCGAGTTCGAGAAGTGTCCGGTGTTGAGCTGGCGCACCAGCTCCCTTTCTTCCACATGGATTGCCTGCGGTTCTTCCTTGCCGCCATAGATGACGGCGGGAACACGGCCTTCGCGGCGCAATACACGGGAGGCTCCCTTGCCAGCCCGTTCGCGCGCTTCGGCCAGCAGGGTGAGAGCGTCGCTCATGGTCCTATACCTTTCGAATTGCTTGATGGTCTTTCCGCCACGCCTCCAGGGATGACCATGACGGAAGGCGCGCCCCTATACAGAACCGCCTTGCAATGCAAGCGAATCGCGCGGGAAAGCTCGCTATTGGATGCGGCTTACCTGCCAGCCCCGCGCGGCGAGCAGCGCGGGCAGGCCTTCCTCGCCCGCCATATGGGCAGCACCTGCCGCGACGAAGGGGCGCCTGCCGGAGCGGAGCAGGGCCTCCACCTTGTCCGCCCATGCACGATTGCGGCCGAGCAGCAAGGCTTCGCGCAGTTCCGGGTCGGCCAGCATTCCGCGTCGGGTTTCCCCGGCAATCGATTCCATGTCTCCTTTGGCCCAGAAATCCGCCAGTTCGCGGGATCTGGCGGAAGCCTCGCCCGCTTCCTCGACCACCGCCGCTAAAAGATCGCGCTGGTCCTGTTCCGGCAGGCCATCGAATATTCCAAGCTGCGCGGCGGTGCCTTCCAGCTCTACGGCCGGGATGGACTTGCGCAGCGCGATCAGGCCCGCATCCACGCCTTCGCCGGCCCCCTGTTCGCGGACAGCCTGAGCCAGCGTCAGGGCAGCCGCCCAGGTCTCGATGTCCGCGAAATCGCTGTCCGAAAAGCCGGCTTTCTTCATCAGGGTTTCGAGCGCCCCTCGCTTTTCCGGTGCGATGCGCCGGGCGAGAGGGAGTTGGCCGGGGGTTTTCGCAAGCCGCTCGAACACCGCGCGCAACCTTGCCTGATCGCCCACGTCCCTCGTCTCGAGCACCAGCAGATCGGCCTGCGAAACAAGCTGGCGCAGGCGCTGTGTGCGCCATTCGCGCTGTTCCGGCAATCGGTGGACAGTGCCGAACAGCCAGCCGGTTTCGCCATTGGCCCCGCGCACTTCCCACAGCGCCGGGTTGGCGGGCGGGAGATCGGCAGGATCGCCCTGTCCGCAGGCGGCGAGCGCGAGGCAGAACAGAGCGGCGAAAGCAATCGCCAGGCGGCGGATCATTGGACCCGGGTTACGGTGATGCCGCGCCGGGCGAGCACGGATTGCACGCTTTCATCGCCCGCCAGGTGCCCCGCGCCCACCGCCATGAATACGGTGCCGGGCTTTTCGAGCCGCTGGCCGATCCACTCCGCCCAGTTCAGGTTGCGCTGCGTCAGCAGCCTGTCCATCAGAACGGGATCGACCTCTTCCTCGTTTATCAGATTCGCCAGCGCGTCGGCATCCCCTTCCAGCCAGCGCGCGATCATCTCGTCCAGCTTGTCCTTCATTTCCGGCACGCCCTCAACGACCTGCCGCAGGTAGGAGAACTGGGTTTCCATCGGCAGGCTGTCGAACAGGCCCAATTGATATTGCATGGTTTCCAGCGCGGCACGCTGGCGTCCTTGCGCGAACTTGCCCGCAAGCGTGTTCTCGACCCCCGATTCCGGCGAATAGCCCTGCTGGATCAGCGGCAGAGTGGACAGCGTCAGCGAAGCGAACCACGGCTCGAAGCGGTCGAACGAGGAAAGCGGTATGCCGAGCTGCGCCAACGCCGCCTCATAGGCCTTGCGATCCTCGGGACCGAGCATGTCGCGCAAATTCCGCCCTTCCGGCAGCATGGCGAGGCTGGCGATCGCCGCCCCGGCATCGGCGGTATCCGCAAGGTCGATCTCCGTCACCAGCTCGTCGGAGCTGCCGAGCGCGTCGGCGATCGTTTCGTCCATCCATTCCAGCTTTTCGGGAAGCGCATGGACCGTGCCGAAGATGTAGATCGTGGTGTCGTCGTCCGCGACTTTCCACAGGGCGGGGCCTGCCCGTTCTTCCGACGCGGCGGGGGCGAGCGCTTCGGGAGTGGCGAGGCCCGGCATCGCGCTGCCGAGGCTCACCGCCGCGCCGACGGCTGCCACGCGGCGGAATATCTTTTTCAGCCAGTTCATGCGCGCCCTTCTTGCCGGGTAATGCTTGCGTGAGGATGAATCGAGGCATCTATGGGGGCTGCGGGGCGGGAAGGGAATAGCCGCCGATGCGCATGGCGGTGCAGTGCGGCATTGACCCGATTGCGGGATTTGGCCATGGCCCCGGCCATGAACCAGGGCTCTACGCAAAGCTTCCAGGACATGATCCTCGCGCTCCATAATTACTGGAGCGGGAAGGGCTGCCTGATCCTGCAACCCTACGACATGCGGATGGGCGCAGGCACCTTCCATCCAGCGACCACGCTGCGCGCGCTGGGGCCGGAGCCGTGGAATGCGGCCTATGTCCAGCCCTCGCGCCGCCCGACCGACGGCCGCTACGGCGAAAATCCCAACCGGCTGCAGCATTATTACCAGTATCAGGTGATCCTGAAGCCCAACCCGCCCAACCTGCAGGAACTCTATCTGGAAAGCCTGGCCGCCATCGGAGTCGATCCGCTGGCGCATGACATCCGCTTCGTCGAGGATGACTGGGAATCGCCCACGCTGGGCGCCTGGGGCCTTGGTTGGGAAGTCTGGTGCGACGGGATGGAAGTGACCCAGTTCACTTACTTCCAGCAGGTCGGCGGGTTCGACTGCAAGCCGGTGGCGGGCGAACTGACCTACGGGCTGGAACGGCTCGCCATGTATATCCAGGGCAAGGACCGGGTCTACGACCTTGCCTTCAACAACCATGGCGTAACCTATGGCGACGTGTTCCTGGAGAACGAGCGGGAACATTCCAAATATAATTTCGAGATCGCCGACACCGACCAGCTGTTCAAGGGCTTCCAGCACGCCGAGGCGGAATGCAACCGCTGCATCGATGCGGGCATCCCGCTGGCCGCCTACGACCAGGCGATCGAGGCCAGCCATCTGTTCAACCTGCTGCAGGCGCGCGGCGTCATCAGCGTGCAGGAACGGGCGAGCTACATCGGCCGCGTGCGCGATCTCGCCAAGGGATCGTGCCAGGCGTGGATCGCGAAGAACGAAGCCCAGTGGGCCGAAAAATTCCCGGGGTGGACGGTATGAATCAACCAACTCTCGTCATTCCCGCGAAGGCGGGAATCTCATGCTGTGAGGCACAAGGTCCCAGCCTGCGCTGGGACTGCGGAGAAAATCATGACTGATTTTCTCCTTGAACTGCGCAGCGAGGAAATCCCCGCCCGGATGCAGGCCGGCGCGCGCGCCGATCTGGAGCGGCTGTTCCGCGAGCAATTGACCGCCGCCGGCGTCTCGCCCGGCGAAATCACCGTGTGGTCCACCCCGCGCCGCCTTGCGCTGATCGCGCGCGGCCTGCCGCAGCAAACGCAAGCGGTGCGGGAGGAGACGAAGGGGCCGCGCAGCTCCGCCCCGCCGCAGGCGCTGGAAGGTTTCCTGCGCAAGACCGGGCTGACCCAGGACCAGCTCGAGGAACGCGACGGCGTTTATTACGCGATCGTCGAAAAGCCGGGCCGCGCGGTGAAGGATCTGCTGGCCGAAGCCATTCCGGCCATCGTCCGCGCCTTCCCCTGGCCCAAGTCGATGCGCTGGGGCGCGGCCTCGATCAGCACGGAAAGCCTGCGCTGGGTTCGCCCGCTGTCCGGCATCGTCGCGATCTTCGGGGAAGAGCTGGTCGAATGCGAAGCGGGCGGAGTCGCTTCCGGCTACGTCACGCTGGGCCATCGCTTCCATCATCCGGGTGAAATCACCGTTGGCGGGGCGGACGACTACCGGGAGAAGCTGCGCGCCTGCCATGTGATCGTCGATCATGAGGAGCGGGAAGGGCTGATCCGCTCCGGCGCGGCGGAGGCCGCACGGGCTGCCGGGCTGCAACTGGTCGAGGATGAAGGGCTGGTGGTGGAAAACGCCGGGCTGACCGAATGGCCAGTGCCGCTGCTGGGCCGCTTTGATCCCGAATTTCTTGAGGTTCCGCCTGAAGTCATCCAGCTAACTGCGCGAACCAACCAGAAATATTTCATCTGCCGTGATAGTGGCGGGAAGCTCGCGGATGCCTTCATCTGCACCGCCAATATCGTGGCGGCGGATGGTGGCGCGGCGATTGTCGCGGGCAATCGCAAGGTGCTGGCCGCTCGGCTATCAGACGCGCGCTTCTTCTGGGAGCAGGACCGCAAGACCCCGCTGCCCGAGCAGGCGAAGAAGCTGGAACGGATCACTTTCCACGAAAAGCTCGGCACCGTGGCCGACAAGGTGGAGCGCGTGGCGAAGCTGGCCGAGTGGCTGGCTATCGAAGGTATCGTGCCGGGCTGCGAACCCGCCTTGGCGCGGCAAGCGGCCGAATTGTGCAAGGCCGATCTCGTCACCGAGATGGTAGGCGAGTTTCCGGAGCTGCAGGGGCTGATGGGCGGCTATTACGCCCGCGCCGAGGGCTTGCCCGATGCGGTGGCCGATGCGATCCGCGATCACTACAAGCCGGTCGGGCAGGGGGATGAAGTGCCCGCCGCGCCGGTGACGGTGGCGGTTAGCCTCGCCGACAAGCTGGATACGCTGCGCAGCTTCTTTTCCATCGATGAAAAGCCGACCGGATCGAAAGATCCCTTTGCCTTGCGTCGCGCGGCATTGGGCATCATCCGATTGATTACCGAAAATGGCCTGCGTCTGAACCTTTCCGCCGTTCGCCCCGAGCTTGCCGAAGGGCAGCTCAAAGCTACGGAAACCGGGGCTTCGACAGGCTCAGCCCGAGCGGATGAGCTTGCGGACTTCTTCGCCGACCGGCTCAAGGTGCAGCAGAAGGAAGCCGGCGTCCGCCACGACCTGATCGACGCGGTGTTCGCTGCCAAGAACAAGGATGGGGGCGGGGAGGACGATCTGGTCCGCCTGCTGACGCGGGTCCATGCGCTCCAGGCTTTCGTCGGCACGGAAGACGGCAAGAACCTGCTGGCGGGCTACAAGCGCGCCGCCAATATCCTCAAGAAGGAAGGCTGGGAGGGCAAGGGCGTGCTCGAGCCGCATACCGGCGAGGAAGACCCGTTGGCGCTGGTGGACGACCCGGACATGAAAGAAGTCGTCGCGGCGCGGCTCGCAGCGAAGAAAACGCTGTCCTACACGCCCGAAGCCGCGGAAAAATCGCTGATCGACGCGCTTGAGTCGGCCGAGCCTACGGCAAGCGCCGCTATCGCAGCGGAAGATTTCGCCGGGGCCATGGCCGCGCTGGCTTCCCTGCGCGCGCCGATCGACGCTTTCTTCGATGAGGTCACGGTCAATGATCCCGATCCGGCAAAACGTGAAGCCCGCCTCGCGCTGCTTGATCGTTTCCGTGCTGCAGTGCACAATGTTGCTGACTTCTCTAGGATCGAAGGTTAGAAGGTCACAGGATTCCACACCACCTGACGGACCAATAAGCACATATATTCAAACGGTTGCGTCATGCACGCAGGGTTGGCACAGGTTCACTTTTGCCGCCTTTTGCGTCAACTAGAAGGACTGAGAGATGAGCAATACGGTCTATACGTTCGGCGGCGGAGCATCCCAGCAGGATTCCCGTGCCCGCGACAAGACCGTGGTCGGCGGCAAGGGGGCCAATCTGGCCGAAATGGCTTCCATCGGCCTGCCCGTGCCGCCCGGCTTCACCATCACCACAGAGGTTTGCACCAGCTATCTCGCCGATGGCGGCTTTGACGATGGGCTGCGCTCCACCGTCGCCGCCGCGCTGGCCCATATCGAAGGCGTGGTCGGCAAGCGTTTCGGCAATCCAGCCGATCCGCTGCTGGTTTCGGTCCGCTCCGGCGCGCGGGTTTCCATGCCGGGCATGATGGACACCGTGCTCAATCTCGGCCTGAACGACGAGACGGTGCAGGGCCTGGCAGCCGTCTCCGGCGATGAACGCTTTGCCTGGGATTCCTACCGCCGCTTCATCCAGATGTATTCGGACGTGGTGCTGGGCCTCGATCACGGGTTGTTCGAGGAAGCGCTGGAAATCGCCAAGGAAGACAACGGCTTTCACGCCGATGTCGAAATGGGCGCGGAACATTGGAAGGCGCTGGTCGCCGAATACAAGTCGATTGCCCAGCAGGAACTGGGCAAGCCTTTCCCGCAGGACGTGCATGAGCAGCTGTGGGGGGCCATCGGCGCGGTGTTCGACAGCTGGGATTCCGACCGGGCCAAGGTCTATCGCCGCTTGAACGACATTCCGGGCGACTGGGGCACGGCGGTCAATGTGCAGGCCATGGTGTTCGGCAACATGGGCGACACCAGCGCCACCGGCGTCGCCTTCACCCGCGACCCGGCCAATGGCGACAAGGCCTATTTCGGCGAATGGCTGGTCAATGCGCAGGGCGAGGACGTCGTTGCCGGGATTCGCACTCCGCAATATCTCACTAGGGCGGCGAAGGAAGCTGCCGGGGCCAAGCAGCCGAGCATGGAAGAGGCCATGCCGGAAGCCTATGCCGAGCTGGCCGAGGTGTTCGAGCTGCTGGAGCGGCATTACCGCGACATGCAGGACATCGAATTCACGGTTGAACGCGGCAAGCTGTGGATGCTGCAGACCCGCAGCGGCAAGCGGACGGCCAAGGCCGCGCTCAAGATGGCCGTGGACATGGTCGCCGAAGGGTTGATCGACGAGGAAACGGCCATCCTTCGCGTCGATCCGATGGCTCTCGACCAGCTGCTCCATCCCGCGCTCGATCCGGATGCTCCGCGCGATGTGCTGACCAAGGGTTTGCCCGCTTCTCCCGGCGCGGCCTCGGGCGCGATCGTGCTGGAGGCGGATATTGCCGAACAGCGCGCGGCGCGGGGCGAGAACGTCATTCTGGTGCGGGTCGAGACCAGCCCGGAGGATATTCACGGGATGCACGCCGCCAAGGGCGTTCTCACCGCGCGCGGCGGCATGACCAGCCATGCGGCCGTGGTGGCGCGCGGCATGGGCCGCCCCTGCGTTTCCGGCGCTTCGCAAGTCTCGATCGACCTCAAGACCCGCACATTGCAAGTGGGGCAGCGCCAGCTGAAGGAAGGCGATCTCATCACCCTGGACGGTTCCAAGGGCGAGGTGATGGCCGGCGAGGTGCCGGTGGTGGAGCCGGAACTGGCCGGCGATTTCGCCCATTTGATGGAATGGGCCGACCGCTACCGCAGGATGAAGGTCCGGACCAATGCGGAAACGCCCGAGGATTGCCGCAAGGCACGGCAATTCGGCGCGGAAGGCATCGGGCTATGCCGCACCGAGCATATGTTCTTCGACGAAAGCCGGATCACTTCCGTTCGCCAGATGATCCTCGCGGAGGACGAGCAGGGCCGGCGCGCCGCCCTGGCCAAGCTGCTGCCGGAACAGCGCGCGGATTTTCATGCAATCTTCGAAGTCATGACCGGGCTGCCGGTGACGATCCGCTTGCTCGACCCGCCGCTCCATGAATTCCTGCCGCATGGCGATGCCGAGTTCGAGGAGCTGGCCGATGTGACCGGCCTGGGCGTGGATCACCTCAAGCGCCGCGCCGGGGAGCTGCACGAGTTCAACCCCATGCTGGGCCATCGCGGCTGCCGCCTCGGCATCACCTATCCCGAAATCTACGAGATGCAGGTCCGCGCGATCTTCGAAGCTGCCTGCGACGTGGCCGCTGCATCCGGCAATTCGCCGATTCCCGAGGTGATGATCCCGCTGGTCGCCACCCAGCGCGAGCTGGCGATCCTCAAGCAATTGGTGGACCGGGTTGCCGGGGAGATTTTCCGGGAGAAAGGCCGCACGCTCGAATATCTGGTGGGGACGATGATAGAGCTTCCCCGCGCCGCCCTCATGGCAGGTGAGATCGCGCAAGAAGCGGCGTTCTTCTCCTTCGGCACCAACGATCTGACGCAGACCACGCTGGGCGTCAGCCGGGACGATGCGGGCCGGTTCCTGGTTCAGTATGTGGAAAAAGGGATTTTCCCGCGCGATCCGTTCGTAAGCCTGGACATAGAGGGCGTCGGGCAGCTTGTCGCGCTGGGCGCGGAGCGCGGGCGCGCCACCCGGCCCGCGTTGAAGCTGGGCATCTGCGGCGAGCATGGCGGCGATCCGGCCAGCATCGCCTTCTGCGAGGAACAGCAGCTCGATTATGTCAGCGCGTCGCCCTATCGCGTGCCGATTGCCAGACTGGCGGCGGCGCAGGCGGCCTTGCGGGCAAAGCAGGGCTAGGGGCAGGACCTAGGCGCGCCAACCGCTCAAGGTCAGGATCTCGAAGCGTTCCGTCACTCGCCCGTCGGGGTCGGCCGCTTCGAGAAACGCCTGTTCGGCGCGGGCCAGCATGTCGCGGGTCAGCGGCGGGGCCGGATCGGCCAGGACATTGCCCAGCGCTTGCGCCCGCAGGTCGGCAATCAGGGAGGCAAGGGAGCCGAAGCGGACGTCCAGACCACGCCCGTCGGCCACCTGCTTCGCGAAGCCCGCCCGTTGGAGCAACTGCCCGCCCGCCCGGACATCGACCATCGGGTGAAGCCGCGGCGCGGGGCGATCTCCATCCGCAACGAGCATGGCGGTTCTGAGCCTGGGGAGGCTGCCCGATGCGACGAAGCTGGCGATGGCCATTCCGCTGGGAGTCAGTGCGTTACGGATATGGATCAAGGCGCCGGGCAGGTCGTTGACCGTGTCAAGCGTCCCCAGGCTGGCGATGAAATCGAACGGGCCGAATGGATAGGGCCGCTCCTGATCCAGCGGAATCGCCTGCTTCAGCCCGGCGGGATCAGCCTGGGTCACGGCGCAGCCGAGTGTCTGCAAGGCTTCCGCCAGGCTTCCCGTCCAGTCCCCGACGATCAGCGCAGATTTCGGTTCGAAACGGATGAAATCGAGGCGATTCAGCACATCCTCGACCATGTCGTCGATGATATAGCGCGCCGAGGCCGATTGCCTGTGGAGGGCAAGCGCCCTGCGCCGCGCGGTATCGCTGCGCTTGCGGGAGAATATGATGGGTGGAGCGGGTGCGGACATGGTGGCTCCCTGCCGTGCCGTGGGGCCAAGCGCAAGCATTGCCCGGGCAGGCGTGGGCTGGTTAGATTGGGGATATATGCTCGGAACCATCGGCGCGGCTCTGACGCCCATCATCGATCTGATCTATCCGCCGCGCTGCCCGCTTTGCGGCGAAGGGATGGCGGATCAGACCGGCGTTTGCGGCCCTTGCTGGCTGAAGCTGGACATTCCGGGCGAGCCTGCCTGCACGGCCTGCAAGCGCCCGTTCCGCGACGGTGTGGCACAGCCCGGCTCCCTCTGCGTGCCCTGCCTTGCCGCCCGGCCGAGGCATGACGGCATAGCGGCGGCGACGCTTTACAACGATGCGTCCCGGCGTCTCGTGCTCACCTTCAAGCACGGCCGCCGGATCGGCCTTGCCAGGGCATTGGGGCGAATGATGGCCGCCCGGCTTTCCGATGCGGAGGGCGAATGGGTGATCGTTCCCGTGCCGCTGCATCCGCGCAGGCTGTGGAGCAGGGGGTTCAATCAATCCGCCCTGCTTGCCAGGGAGATCGCGAGGATACGGGGCGAACCGCTCGAAATCGATGCGCTGGTGCGCAGGAAATACACGGCGCCGCTGCGCGGCCTCGGAAAAAAGGCAAGAGCGCGCGCGCTTTCGGGCGCGATCCGCATCCGGCCGGGGAAGGCCGATCGAATCCGCGACCGGCAAATCATCCTGGTGGATGACGTTCTCACCAGCGGCGCGACCAGCAATGCCTGCGTCTCCGCGCTCAAGAACGCGGGAGCGAGCAAGGTCGTTGTCGCATGTTTCGCCCGGGTTCTCGATGATGCCTTGAATCCGTCGCTGGATATCGATCCTGCATAAATGCAAGGCGCCCGGACCAGAGATCCGGGCGCCAGCGTGACGAATTCTTCAAGGCTAGGCCGGCCCCTGTGCCGGCGGTGCCTTGTCCCTCATATTTCATCGGCGCGCCCTTGATCGGGCTGCTGCCGAAAACCCCTGCCCCTTGGCGCTGTTCATCGAAGCGCCGCCGGATTGGCGGAATGCCCTTGTTGAGCACTTGGCTTTTCCCATTAAAGCCTGGTTCACGGAAGCGTCATTCATCCCTTCGATGGATTTTGGCGGGGAGATGTGGTTATCGTGCAACAACCGCATTGCAGCCCAAGCTCATATACTCCCGGAGGACAGGCGCCATTTCTACCGACGACAAAGTTACCGCCGCTCGCGAACGCGGCACGCAATTCCTGCCCAGATTCGATCAGAACGGGCTGCTCACCGTTGTCGTGACGCATGCCGGTTCGGGCGAAGTGCTGATGGTCGCCTTCATGGATGCCGAGGCATTGGAGAAAACGCGGGAAACGGGTCTGGCGCATTTTCATTCCCGCTCCCGGGGGCGCCTCTGGATGAAGGGGGAGACATCCGGCCATGTCCTGCGGGTGCAGGAGATTCTCGTGGATTGCGATCAGGACGCCTTGGTCATTAAGGCGATCCCGGCCGGGCCTGCCTGTCATACCGGGGCAGCGACCTGCTTCTATCGCCGCCTCAAGGGCGATACGCTGGTAACGGGCGGCGGCTGAATATCCCGTAAGACAGGATTGGAATCGGGCGGCTGAATAACGATATGATCTTCGAATATTTGCGCAGCCTTTGATTGATGATCGAGGGGGAGGAGACCCACCCATGGCCGAATACAATGCGCCCGTGCGCGATACCGTTTTCGTCATCAACGAACTGATCGGGCTGCAGCAATACTCCGCCCTTCCGGGGTTTGAAGGTGCAGCAGACGATCTCATCTCCACGCTGCTGGAGGAAGCTGGAAAATTCTGCACAGAGGTGCTGGCGCCGCTCAACCAGATCGGCGATGCGCAAGGCTGCACACGCCATTCCGACGGCAGCGTGACCACGCCCACAGGCTTTCGCGAGGCTTATGCCCAGCTTCGCGAGGCGGGCTGGGCTACTCTGGCGCAAGACCCGGCATTCGGCGGGCAAGGCCTGCCGCATGTCCTCAATTTCGCGGTCGAAGAGTTCATGAATGGGGCCAATCAAGCCTTTGCGATGTATCCCGGCCTGGCCACCGGGGCCGTGGCGGCCATCATGGCGAAGGGAAGCGAAAGCCAGAAGCAGACCTACCTGCCCAGGATGATCGCGGGCGAATGGCTGGGCACGATGAACCTGACCGAGCCTCAATGCGGCACCGATCTCGGCCTTATCCGCACCAAGGCGGAACCGCGGGGCGATGAGTCCTATGCGATCACCGGCTCCAAGATCTTCATTTCCGCCGGCGAGCACGATCTGACCGGGAACATCATCCATCTGGTTCTGGCGAGAACGCCGGACGCGCCGGAAGGCTCGAAGGGGATTTCCCTGTTTCTCGTTCCGAAGGTGCTGGTGAACGCGGATGGCTCGCTGGGCGAGCGCAATGCCGTCTCCTGCGGCTCGATCGAGGAAAAGATGGGCATTCACGGCAATGCCACCTGCGCGATGAATTACGACGGAGCCACGGGCTGGCTGGTCGGCGAGGAGAACAAGGGCCTCGCCGCGATGTTCATCATGATGAACGCTGCCCGGCTCGGGGTCGGCATACAGGGGCTGGGGCAAGCGGATGCGGCCTATCAGAATGCAGCCGCCTATGCCCTGGAACGGCGCCAGGGACGCGCGCTTACCGGGCCTGCCGAGCCGGATCAGCCCGCCGACCCGATCATCGTTCACCCGGATGTGCGGCGGATGCTGATGGATGCCAAGGCATTTACCGAGGGAATGCGGGCGCTCGTCCTTTGGGGCGCCTTGCAGGTCGACCTTTCCCACAAGGCCTCCAGCGAACAGGAGCGCCAGCAGGCGGATGAACTGGTCGGCCTGCTCACTCCGGTAATCAAGGGCTACGGCACCGACAAGGGCTATGAAGTCGCCACCAACATGCAGCAGATCTTCGGCGGTCATGGCTATATCCGCGAATGGGGCATGGAACAGTTCGTGCGGGATGCGCGGATCGCCATGATCTATGAAGGCGCGAATGGCGTGCAGGCGATGGACCTTTGCGGCCGCAAGCTCGCATTGAACGGAGGGCGGGCGATCCAGGCCTTCTTCCGGATGGTGGACGAGGAATGCGCCCCTGCGGAACAGGACGCCGCCTGTGCGGACATTGCAGCCCGGCTCGGCAAGGCCAATGGCGAACTGAAGGCCGCCACCATGTGGTTCATGCAGAACGCCATGACCAATCCGAACAATCTGGGCGCCGGCGCCCATCATTACATGCATATCGCGGGGATCGTGGCGCTGGGGCTGATGTGGCTGCGCATGGCCAAGATTGCCGCGCGCAATCTTGCCGCAGGCACCGACGATGCCGGATTCTATCAGGCCAAGCTGACCACGGCCCGCTATTTCGCGGAGCGCTTCACCCCTGATTGCGGGGCATTGCGGCGCCGGATCGAAACGGGTTCCGCCAGCATGATGGAACTGCCGCCCGAGGCCTTCGTCCATCGCTAGGGTCAGGACTGGCGGATATCCGGCCATGCGTATAAATCGCCGCCATGGACCAAGAATCACACTCCCCGCTTCGCCCGCTTCCCCTTCTGATCTTCAGCTCACGCTGGCTGCAGCTCCCGCTCTATCTCGGCCTGATCGTGGCCCAGTGCGTCTACGTCTTCCTGTTCATCAAGGAACTGGTTCACTTGGTGACGCACGCCCACAACTTCGGCGAGCAGCAAATCATGCTGGTGGTGCTGGGCCTGATCGACGTGGTGATGATTTCCAACCTGCTCGTGATGGTGATCGTCGGCGGATATGAAACCTTCGTTTCCCGGCTCGGGCTGCAGGGTCATCCGGATCAGCCCGAATGGCTCAGCCATGTCAATGCCGGGGTCCTCAAGGTCAAGCTGGCCATGGCCATCATCGGAATATCCTCGATCCACCTGCTCCGCACTTTCATCGAGGCGAGCAGGATCGGCTCGCCGACCGCCAATGTGACGGGGGAAGGGGTGATGTGGCAGACGATCATCCACAGCGTCTTCATCCTGTCCGCCCTCGGCATTGCCGTCGTGGACCGCATGGCGCAGCCGAAACACTGACCGTCGTGCAGACTTACGGCACCGGGTCGGCGACGACCTCCACCGGGATATGATTCAGGTTGATGATGCCGGAAGGCAGATCGAGCAGGGTTTCATCGGCAAGGTGGTTGTAATTCACCCCCGGTCGCGCCTTGGCCTGCGGCATTCCCGGAACCTCGTCATCCGCATGTCCCCAGCCATGCGGAAGGCTGACCACGCCGCGCCGCATCTCGTCCGATAGCTTGACAGGAACGTTCACTTCCCCGGTGCGCGACCGCACGGTCACCCGATCGCCATCCGTAATGCTTCGTTCCTTGGCATCTTCCGGGTGAATGAGCAGAACGCAAAGCTCCGGTCCCTTCGCGAGGGACGGGAAGTTGTGCATCCAGGTATTGCAGGTCCGGATCTGGCGACGTCCGACCAGATGAAGGCCCTTCGCCCGCTCGCCGTCCACCCACTCGGCCACGCGCGGAACATCCCCGATTATCGCCGAAGGAGCGAGATCGACACGCTTGTCGGGGAAATGAAGCACTTTCTTGATACGCGGCTTCATCGGCCCGAAATCGATGCCCTCTCCATGCGCCTTGAGTTTCTGGAGCGTCAGCCCGTCCGGGCGTTCGCCGAAATGATCTCCATAAGGGCCTGAACGCAGCAGCATGTCGAACATACGCTCCTCGCCCGGCTCCGTGCCGACATGCTGGATGACCTGTTCGAAGGTCATGCCCTCCAAGACTTCGTTCCCCTGGTCGCGAAGCTGATCGAACAGCATCCGGAATGCGGAATCGTCGGCTTCCTGCACAGTCATGCCGGTGAGGCGGGCGATCAGCCCGCAGAAGATCTCGCTGTCATGCCGTTGCTCGGGCTGCTTCTCGAAGATGGCCGGGGCATATTTGATGTAGTCCCTCACCGTCAGGAAGGTGAAGAAGATCATGAAATCCGAATGGGACAGGTGCGGCGGCGAAGGCAGGATCACATCCGCGTGGCGGGTCGTCTCGTTGATATAGATGTCGAATGCCATCATGAATTCGAGATCTTCCAGCGCTTCGGTCAGGCGACCGCCGCCATTGGCGCTCGACAGGGCGGGGTTTGCGCCCATCGTCACCAGCGCCTTGATCTGGCCTTCGCCCGGAACCGTCATTTCCTCGATCATCAACGCCGACGGAAACTGGCCGGCGAGTTCGGGAAAGCCGCTTACCCGGGAACGATAGCGATCGTAGGGAATTTGCCCGTCGCGGTAAGTGTCGGACATGATGACAGGCTGGAATACGCCGCCGGGGAACATGGCCCCGCCTTCCCGGTCCAGATTGCCAGTCATCGCGTTGACGGCGGTGATAAGCCAGTTCGTCACCGAACCGAATTGCTGCATGCAGGAGCCGATGCGCCCGTAAATGCAGGCACGCTCGGCCGAGGCCAGTTCCCGGGCGAGCGTGCGAATATCCTCCGCATCTATGCCGATCGCCGGACCTACCCTTTCCGGAGCGAAGGGCTGGGCAAGACGCCGCAGTTCGCCCAGATTCCGGATACGCCCTTCCAGGTGCCCGAGGTCCACCAAGTCTTCCTCGAACAAGGTCCGGGCCACCGCGAACAAAAGCGCGGCATCTCCGCCAGGCTCGATGGAAAGATGCCAGTCTGAAGCCCTGGCCGTTTCCGTGCGGCGCGGGTCGATCACGACAACCTTGCCTCCGCGCGCGCGGATGGCCCGCAACCGCCCCGGCACATTGGGCGCGGTCATGAAGCTGCCGTTGGATTGCAGCGGATTGGCGCCGATCAGCACGAGATAATCGCTGCGGTCGATGTCCGGCACCGGAAGCGAGGCCAGCCCGCCGAACATGCTCGCCGCCGCCAGGAAATGCGGATGGCAGTCGATGCTGGAAGTCGAGTAGATCTGCTGGGTCTGAAGGACATTGAGCAAGGGGCCGGTATAAAGCGCCAGCCCCGGAACATGGGCAATCGTAGTCCCGAAGAAGAAGCTCAGCGCATTGCGCCCATATTCGTCTTGAATAGCCTGGATACGCGCGGCCGCGAAATCCAGCGCTTCGTCCCAGCTTGCCGGCTCGAACTTTCCGTTGCGCTTGATGACCGGGCCGGTGAGCACATCAGGATCATGATGAAGATCCTTCACGGCATAGGCCTTGGGGCAGATATAGCCCTTGCTCAGCGGATCGTCCTTGTCGCCTCGAACTTCAAGCACCTGGCGGCTGGAATGATCGACCGTAACTATGGTGGCGCAATTCTGCTCGCAAAAAGGGCAGATGCGGCGATGCGTCTTTACGCTGTCAGCCGTGGCGGCTGCGGACATGCGCTCTCTCCAGAAAATATGTTCTTCTTTGTATTCATTCTGGATGAAAACTTTGCGGAATGCAAATACGTGAAACGCGTTCTAATTAAATATCTCGTCGAACAGGCTGGTCATCGCGGCCCAGCTCTGCCGGTCCGCACTTGCGTCATAGGCCACGGCATCGAGCGGGCGGCCGTCATTGGCTGGATCGGTGAAGCCATGCAGCGCCGTGCTATAGACATGCAGATGCCAGCGGGCGTCGGCGTCGTCCATTTCCTGCATGAACGCCCGGACATGGGAGCGCGGAACCAGGGGGTCCTTGTCCCCATGGCAGACCAGAATCCTCGGAATGATCCGGTCGCCGGGCCGGGCGGGGGCCGAGGTTTCGAGCAATCCGTGAAAGCTCACCACGGCGGCGAGATCATGGCCCGCACGCGCCATTTCGAGCGCGGCCTGCCCGCCCATGCAGAAGCCGATCGCGGCACGGGGAAGCTGGCGGGATTGGGGCAAAGCTGCCAATGCATCCAGCGCCGCGCCGAGCCGCCGGCGATAGACAGCGCTATCCTTCCGCAGCGAAGCGGCCAAACCCTGCACATCGCCGCCGCTCACCGCATCCCCGTAATAATCGGCGACGAAGGCGATATATCCCATCCGGGCCAGCAGCGCCGCCTTTTCCGCCACTCGCGGCGTCAGATTGGCAATGGTCGGGAATACCAGAACCGAAGCGCGTGGGCTTGCCTCCGGCATGGCCAGCCAACCGGAGAGCGGCGTTTCCCCATCGCCATAGGGATGGGGTTTCAACTCGATCATTCGGGCAGGAAATCCGGCACCGAGAGATAGCGCTCTCCCGTATCGTAGTTGAAGCCGAGCACGCAGGCGCCCTTGTCCAGTTCGGGCAATTTCTGGGCGATCGCGGCAAGGGTCGCGCCTGAGCTGATGCCCACCAGCAGCCCTTCCTCCAGAGCGGCGCGGCGGGCCATGGTCTTGGCCTCATCCGCGCCGACCTGGATCGCCCCATCTATTGCTTGCGTGTGCAGGTTCCCCGGAATGAATCCGGCGCCGATTCCCTGAATCGGGTGAGGGCCGGGCTGCCCGCCCGAAATCACCGGCGAAAGAACCGGCTCGACCGCAAAGGCTTTCAGTTCGGGCCAGGCCTTCTTCAATACTTCGGCGCATCCGGTCAGATGCCCGCCGGTCCCTACGCCGGAAATCAGCACATCCACCGGGGAATCGGCAAAATCGCGCAATATCTCCTGCGCGGTCGTGTTCGCATGCACCGCCACGTTGGCGGGGTTCTCGAACTGCTGCGGCATCCACGCACCGGGCGTTTCGTCCACAAGCTGTTGCGCCCGTTCCAGCGCGCCCTTCATGCCCTTTTCCCGGGGAGTGAGATCGAAACTCGCGCCATAGGCCAGCATCAGGCGCCGCCGTTCCAGCGACATCGATTCCGGCATGACCAGGACGAGCTTGTAGCCCTTCACGGCCGCAACCATCGCCAGGCCGATGCCCGTATTGCCCGACGTAGGCTCGATGATCGTGCCACCCGGCTTGAGGCTGCCGTCGGCCTCGGCGGCCTCGACCATGGCCAGCGCGATCCGGTCCTTGATCGAACCGCCGGGATTGGCGCGCTCCGATTTCACCCAGACCTCATGATCCGGAAAGAGCCGGGCAAGGCGGATATGAGGCGTGTTTCCGATTGTCGCGAGAACGTTGTCGGCTTTCATGGCGAATTTCCTCTCTCGTCACTGCGATATTGCGCGGAAAAGGTCTTGGCATGGCGCAACTCGGGAAAGATCCATGCCCAGATTGCAGTGATGACTATCGCACCAGCACCGCCAAACACAACCGCTCCCGTGGCGCCCATCAGCGCCGCGGCCATTCCTGATCGCATTTCGCCCAGTTCGTTCGATGCCGAGATCGCAAGGCCGGAAATCGACGAGACCCGCCCCCTCATCGCGTCGGGCGTGTTGAGCTGGATGAGCGAGTTGCGAATGAACACGGAGACCATGTCGGCGGCTCCAAGCACGGCGAGCAGACCCAGCGACAGCGCCAGATTGCGAGACAGGCCGAAGCCTATGGTCGCCGCGCCGAACAGGACCACAGCCCAGAGCATCTTCACTCCGACATTGTTCTCTATCGGCTTGAACGAAAGCCACAACGCGACGAGGGCCGCGCCCACGGCGGGCGCGCCGCGCATGAAGCCAAGCCCTTCCGAACCCACCGCAAGGATGTCGCGGGCGAAAACCGGCAGCATCGCCGTCGCTCCGCCAAGCAGCACGGCGAACAGGTCCAGCGTGATGCAGCCGAGCAGGAAGCGCTCCTTCCATGTGAACTGAAGGCCTTCCGCGATCAGGCGAAGGGGCGGTTCCTTGCTGTCGGACGTGGCAGGCGGCAATGGCCGCACCGCTATGATGAGGATTGCGGCGGCAATCATCAGCACCGCCGAAAGGAAATAGGGAACCGACGGAGAAAGCGCGAAAAGCAGCCCGCCGATAGCGGGACCGGCCACGCTGGCGCTTTGCCAGGCGATGGAACTCAAGGCGATCGCCTGCGGCAACAGGCGCGGCGGCACGATATTGGGCGCGATCGCGCTCATCGCCGGGTTCGTGAAAATCCGCGCCGCGCCGTGAGTCGCGGCCAGGCTGAACAGGATCGGCAGATTGAGCGCATCATACCACGTCAGCAGGGCGAGGATGGCGCCAAGCCCGCTATCGACCAGATTGGCCAGCGCGGCCACTTTCCGCCGGTCGAAACGATCCGCGGCCAAACCGGCCACTGGAGTGAGCAGGAACAGCGGAATGAACTGTACCAGGCCAAGCAAGCCGAGCTGGAACGCGGCCTCCGGCTTGTCCATGCCATAGTCCGAGCGGGCTATGTCGTATGTCTGATAGCCGATCAGCACCACCATCGAGAGGGTGGCGAAGACTGAAAGGAAACGGGCAAGCCAGAAGAAGCGATAATCGCGGATCTGGAGCGGCGAATTTGGCTCTAGCACATATTGCGCATGGCAGGATGAAAGGCTCTTGCCAAGAGAGCGATTGATCTATGGCTGCGTTCGATGCGCTATTTCAGCGGCGGCGGCGCAGCTTGGGATTGGGCTGCATCTGATCGATCATCTTCACGAAATCCTCGAAGCGGATGATCCGCTCGAACTGGAAGCCGGCCCGTTCGTCCATCGTCCAGATAACATGGGCTTCGATCCGGCCGATTGCCGGCAAGCGGATGGTCACCCGGTCGCCACGCTGCAAATCCGGGGAGCTGTTGATCATGAAGCCGTGAGCGGAGACATTCACGATATGCAACCCCATATCGCCCCGCTCGCGATGCTCTCCGATGACCGGATAATCCACGGGATGCCGGGCCGCGCGACGCAGGTCCGTCACAGACAATTGTGCTCCACCAGCCATGATGTTCAGCCTCCCGATAGTTAATTGGAAAACCGCTTATCCCATCAAATGGCTGACAAACCGTAAAGCCTGCAAGATTTTGCCGGCAAGCGGCAAAAATCAGGCAAGGCGCAGGATGGCGTGTTTCTTCTTGCCCAGGCTCAGGCGCGCGGTCTGGCCGGATTCCAGGCGGACAAGATATGCGGGGTCCTTGATCGCCGCATCGTCCAGGCGCACCGCCCCTTCCGCGATCTTGCGCTTGGCCTCGCCATTCGATTGCGTGAAGCCGATGGCAGTGCAGGCGGCCGCCAACCCGATGCCTTCCGCCGGAATGTCCAGCTTCGGCAAATCCGCGCCGATTCCGCCCGAAAAGGTTTCCGCCGCCGTGGCTTCGCAATTTCGCGCCGCTTCCTCGCCCCGGCAAAGCCTGGTCGCCTCGTTGGCGAGAACGATCTTGGCCGCGTTGATCTCGCTTCCTTCCAGCGCCTCGAGCCGGGCGATCTCGTCGAGCGGCAGGTCGGTGAACAGGCGCAGGCGCGAGCCGACGTCACGGTCATCCGTGTTGCGCCAGAACTGCCAATAATCGAAATGGCTGAGCTGGTCGGAGTTGAGCCACACCGCGCCGCCCACGGTCTTGCCCATCTTGGTGCCGTCGGCATTCGTGAGCAGGGGAGTGGTCAGCCCGAAGACCTGGGTGCCATCGACCCGGCGCGCAAGCTCCACGCCATTCACGATATTGCCCCACTGGTCGGAACCGCCCATCTGCAGGCGGCAGGCCGCCTTCCGCGACAGTTCCAGAAAATCATAGGCCTGGAGGATCATATAGTTGAATTCGAGAAAGCTCAGGGACTGTTCGCGATCCAGCCTCAGCTTGACCGAATCGAAGCTGAGCATCCGGTTGACCGAGAAATGCCGACCGATGTCCCGCAGGAAAGGGATATATTCCAGCCTGTCCAGCCACTCGGCATTGTCGACCATGATCGCATCGGTGGGCCCGTCCCCGAAGGTCAGGAAGTTCTCGAACACCCGGCGGATGGAGGCGACATTCTGCGCGATGGTATCTTCGGTCAGCAATTGGCGCGCTTCATCCTTGAAGCTGGGATCGCCGATCTTGCCGGTTCCGCCGCCCATCAGAACGATCGGCTTGTGGCCCGCGCGCTGCAGCTGGCGCAGCATCATGATCGACACCAGATGCCCGACATGGAGCGATGGCGCGGTGGGATCGAAGCCGATATAGCCCGGCACGACCTGCCCGGTTGCCAAGGCGTCCAGCCCGGCCGCATCGGTCAGTTGGTGGATATAGCCCCGCTCATCGAGCAGGCGCAGCAGGTCGGATCGATATTGACTCATGGTGCCCTTCTTTCGCGCTGGGCGCCTAGCACGGGGAAAAGCAGTTGCAAACGCATCGCCTGGTCGCGCATCCCGATCATCCGCCGCTGGCCGTGACGGGCGTATCGCTGCGCTGGGTGTATCTCGATGACGGCCGCACCATGCTGCGCTACCGGCTCGACGGCTGCGGCAGCCTGATAACGCCGGCCTATTCCGGAAGCGGCCGAGCCGACGAGCTCTGGAAAACCACCTGCTTCGAATTGTTCCTGAGCGATGGGTCGCCCGCCTATTTCGAGTTCAACTTCTCTCCATCGGGCCGATGGGCGAGCTACGGCTTCGAAAGTTACCGAAGCGCGCCAATCCAACCCGAACTGTCGATGCAGCCGGAAATCAGGAGCGAGCGAGGCGCCGAGATATTCCTGCTCACTGCCTGTCTCGCAAGCAATGACATTCGCGGCGCGACTCGCCTGGGGGTCAGCGCGATAGTCGAGGAGGAGGGCGGACGGCTGTCCTACTGGGCCTTGGCCCACCCGGAAGGCCGCCCCGATTTCCATCATCCCGCTTGCTTTGCCGCAAAGCCGCTGTAACCGAAGCGTCCATGAAATTCGGGATCGATCGTCTCCTCGCCGAACCGTCACTGCGCCAGCCTTTGGAGGGCCGCAGGGTTGCCCTGGTCGCGCACCCCGCTTCCGTCACCGAGAGGCTGGTCCATTCGCTGGATGCGCTGGCCGCCTGCCCGGAGATAAGGCTCACGGCTGCATTCGGGCCGCAGCACGGGCTGAAAGGGGACAAGCAGGACAATATGGTGGAGACGGCGGACGAGATCGATCCGCAATACCGCATCCCCATTTTCAGCCTCTATGGCGAAGTCCGCCGGCCGACCCCGGCGATGATCGACGCGGCCGATGTCTTCCTGTTCGACCTGCAGGATCTCGGCTGCCGGATCTATACCTTCGTCACCACGCTGCTGTATCTGCTGGAAGCCGCCGCAGGCACCGGCAAGGCCGTCTGGGTGCTGGACCGGCCCAATCCGGCGGGAAGGCCGGTGGAAGGCACGCTGCTGCTGCCGGGGCAAGAGAGCTTCGTCGGGGCGGGGCCGATGCCGATGCGCCATGGACTGACGCTTGGCGAGATGGGGCATTGGTTCGTCCGGCATTTAGGGCTCGATGTCGATTATCGCGTGATCGGGATGGACGGCTGGCGGCCCGATGCGGCACCCGGCTTCGGCTGGCCGGAAAGCCGCATCTGGATCAATCCCAGCCCCAATGCCGCCAATCTCAACATGGCGCGCGCCTATGCCGGCACGGTCATGCTGGAAGGCACGAACCTGAGCGAGGGCAGGGGAACCACTCGCCCGCTCGAAGTGCTGTTCGGCGCGCCGGACGTGGATGCCCGGGCGGTGCTGGCGGAAATGCAGCGCCTGTCGCCCGAATGGCTGGCGGGCTGCGCGATCCGCGAGTGCTGGTTCGAGCCTACCTTCCACAAGCACGCCAGGAGCCTGTGCAGCGCCCTGATGATCCATGCCGAAGGTGCATTCTACGATCACTCCGCGTTCCGTCCCTGGCGTCTCCAGGCCCTGGCCTTCAAGACGATCCGGCGGCTTTATCCGGACTATCCGATCTGGCGCGACTTTCCCTACGAGTATGAGTTCGAGCGGCTGGCCATCGATGTAATCAACGGCGGCCCCGCCTTGCGGGAATGGGTGGACGACACTGCCGCGCAGCCCGGCGACCTGGACAGGATCGCCGGTGCCGACGAAGCCCGATGGCGGGACGAGATCGCTTCGCTGCTCCTTTACTGAAGTCTTTCGGCAAGCCGGGCGTCGCCCCACAAGACGGAAGTCATGGAAAGGGAGCCGTCGATGCTGTCGTTGAAGATGGCGACATCGTCCTCCTCGCCCCTCGCACCCAAGGGATAGAGCAGCGGGAGGTAATGCTCGCCGCTGTTGATGGCCGCCCGCGCTTCCTCGTCTTCCGCCGCAAATTGCGTGAGCGAGGTTTCGTCGCCGCCCCTCAGCGCGGCGTTCATGCGGTTACGGAACGAGTCCGCCCAGGCCGGAACTGTGCCCGCCGACTGCCGCCATAGCGCCAGATTGTGAATGATATTGCCGCTGCCCGCGATCAGCACGTTTTCGTCACGCAAGGGCGCAAGCGCCGCGCCGAGCGCAAGGTGCCCCTCGGGAGGGAGCGACATATCGACGCTCATCGCCACGACGGGAATGTCGGCCTCCGGGAACATCGGCCGCAACACGCCCCACACCCCATGGTCCAACCCCATTTCCTCATCCAGCACCGCGCCTTCGCCGATGAGGGACGCCGCGCGATGGGCAAGCGCAAGGGCGCCCGGCGCGGCATAGGAGATTTCGTAAAGCTCTTGGGGAAACCCCCGGAAATCGTGGATCGTGCGGGGATACGCACCGGCGGTCAGCCTGGTTTCGCCATGGGTTTCCCAATGCGCCGTGACCAGAAGGACGGCATCCGGGCGGGGCAGGCGCCGCCCCAGTTCCTCCAGGGCGCGCCGTTCCGCATTGTCCGTAATCACGGTCATCGGCGATCCGTGGCCGAGAAACAGGGCGGGCTGGCGAGCCGTATTCTCCATCAGGCGGAGATCGTGCGCACCCGGTGCTTTCGCAAGGGAAGAAATCCTTTCAGCGCGGTCATCCGTGCTTGCGGCTCAATTCCCGCATCGCGTCATCCAATCCTTCCAGAGTGAGGCCATACATCCTGTCTCCCATGATCTGGCGCATGATCTGGGTCGACTGCGTATATTTCCACTGGTTCTCGGGCACCGGATTGAGCCAGACCGTCGCCGGATAGGTGTTGACCACCCGCTGCATCCAGACGGAACCCGGCTCGTCGTTCATGAACTCGACCGCGCCGCCGACATGGGTGATCTCATAGGGGCTCATCGCCGCGTCACCGACGAATATCACCTTGTAATCATGTCCATATTTGTGGAGCACGTCCCAGGTTTTGGTCCGTTCCGTCCAGCGCCGCCGGTTGTCCTTCCACACATTGTCGTAGAGGCAATTGTGGAAATAGAAGAATTCGAGGTTCTTGAACTCGCTGTTGGCCGCGCTGAACAATTCCTCGCACAGCCGGATATAGGGGTCCATGGAGCCGCCCACATCCAGGAACAGCAGCAGCTTCACCGCATTGTGCCGCTCCGGCCGCATGCGGATGTCGAGCCAGCCCTGCCGCGCCGTGCCCTGGATGGTGCCTTCCAGATCCAGCTCATCCGCCGCGCCTTCGCGCGCGAAGCGGCGCAACCGCCGCAGCGCGACCTTGATGTTGCGGGTGCCCAGCTCCCGCGTGCTGTCAAGATTCTGGAACTCCCGCTTTTCCCAGACCTTGATCGCGCGCCTGTGCCGGCTTTCCCCACCGATCCGCACGCCTTCCGGATTATAGCCGGAATTGCCGAAGGGGCTGGTGCCGCCGGTGCCGATCCACTTGTTGCCGCCCTGGTGCCGTCCTTCCTGCTCCTCGAGCCGCTTCCTGAGCGTCTCCATGATCTCTTCCCACGATCCGAGCGACTTGATCTGCTCCATCTCCTCGGGAGTGAGGAACTTCTCGGCGATCGCCTTCAGCCATTCTTCCGGCAGATCGACCTGCTGCTCGCCATATTCGGTCAGGATGCCCTTGAAGACCTTGGAGAAGACCTGGTCGAACCGATCCAGCAGGCCTTCGTCCTTCACGAAGGTCGCGCGGGCGAGATAGTAGAATGCCTCGGGCGTCTGCTCGATCACGTCGCGGTCCAGCGCCTCCAGCAGCACGAGGTGCTCCTTCAGGCTCGCGGGGATGCCCGCGGCGCGCAGCTCGTCGAGGAAGTTGAAGAACATCGCTTACCGCCCCCCCACCGAAGTTGACGCAGAACGGCGAAAATGTGGCTTTGCCCGAGAGCTGGCAGCGCGGCCGAAACGCTGGCCATCCCTCGCTTTTGCCGCGCCGAAGTGTGTGACCTTTCGCGATGCGCGACCATCCATCGCCCCACGGCGGGGCAGAAGCGGGCAAGGCGGGGCGTCGGGACAAGTCATCTGCGCGAACTTAATCCATGGGGGCCGGTGTAGGAAAGCGGCGGCACAGGGCCGTCACCCTTTCCTCCGCGCCATGAAGGCCAGGCGCTCGAACAGCATGATGTCCTGCTCGTTCTTGAGCAGCGCCCCATGCAGCGGCGGGATCGCCTTGGTCGGATCGCGATCCTGCAGCACTTCCAGCGGCATGTCCTCGTTGAGGAGCAGCTTGAGCCAATCCAGCAGCTCCGACGTGCTGGGCTTCTTCTTGAGGCCGGGCACCTCGCGAACCTCGTAGAATATCTCCATCGCCTTGGTGACGAGCTGCTTCTGGATGCCGGGGAAGTGGACCTCCACGATTTCCCGCATCGTTTCCGGGTCCGGGAACTTGATGTAGTGGAAGAAGCAGCGGCGCAGGAAGGCGTCGGGCAGCTCCTTCTCGTTGTTCGAGGTGATGACCACGATCGGCCGTTCCTTCGCCTCGATCCGCTCCTGCGTTTCGTAAACGTCGAAGCTCATCCGATCGAGTTCCTGCAACAGGTCGTTGGGAAACTCGATATCGGCCTTGTCGATCTCGTCGATCAGGAGAACGGGAAGCTGCGGGGCGGTGAAGGCTTCCCACAACTTGCCTTTCTTGATGTAGTTGCGGATGTCGTGGACCCGCTCCTCGCCCAGCTGGCCGTCGCGCAGACGGGCGACCGCATCATATTCATAAAGGCCCTGCTGCGCCTTGGTGGTGGATTTGACGTTCCATTCGATCAGCGGCGCGTCGATCGCCCTGGCGATCTCATGCGCCAGCACGGTCTTGCCCGTGCCCGGCTCGCCCTTGACCAGAAGCGGGCGGCGCAGCAGCACGGCTGCATTGACCGCGACCTTGAGGTCGTCGGTGGCGATGTAATTCTGCGTGCCTTCAAAGCGCTGGGTCATTCTCGTCAAATTCCTGCCATTTCGCGTTTGCGAAAAGGGATAGGTTGGGAAAGCCGCTCGCGCAAGCGTCCCCACGCCTTGCTTTTTCGGGATCGAGTTGCGAGACGGGCGCCATGCAATCCTATTCCGAACTATTCGAGCAGCGCGGCTCATCCTACGATCAGGCAATGCTCGCCTTCCCGGAAGCGCGGCGGCAGGAGTTCGCGCAAGTGCTGGACGCGGCGCCCGCCAGGCCGGGCATGAAAGCCGGCGATGTGCCGGCGGGCGGCGGATATATGCGCGGCTTCCTTCCCGAAGGGGTGGAATGGTTCGGGCATGAACCCTGCGCCAGCTTCACCAATCACGGCGATGTCGTGGCCGATGCGCCCAGCAAGCCGCTCCTGCCGCTGCCCTGGCCCGACCGCTATCTGGACGTGGTCTACAGCCTTGCCGGGGTGCATCATCTGGAAGACAAGACCGCCCTGTTCCGCGAGATATATCGCGTCACCCGCCCCGAAGGCCGCTTCGCCCTTTCCGACGTCGCCGAGGGGAGCAGGGTATCCCGCTTCCTCGACGATTTCGTGGGGCGCTGGAACAGCACCGGCCATGAAGGGGTCTATCTCGGCGCGGCGACCTTGCGCGAATTGGCGGATGCCGGCTGGCAGGTGGAAGCATCGGGGATCAACGATTTCCTGTGGCGCTTCGCGAACAAGCAGGACATGGCGGCATTCTGCGGAAAATTATTCGATATCGGAGGTATCGAAGCGGAGGGGATCATCGAGGCAATCGAAACGATGCTCGGCACCGAAGCCTTGCCCGATGGCGGAATCGGGATGCGCTGGTCGTTGATGACCGTCGTTTCCTCGCCCGCCTGAAATGCCGACCGGGCAAAGCCGAGGGAAGTCTCCCATGTTGATGTCGCCGCCGAAATTTCTCGAAGGCTTCGCCTTCGGCGAACGGCTCCCGGTCATCATGTTCAATCTGCGAGCGGTCGATCTGCCGGTGGAACGGCGCGGCCTGCTGGCCCATCACTTCATCGGCGCGCTGACCGGAAAAAAGGGGCCGAGCCCCATCGAGTTCGCGGGCGCGGACGGCGATTTCATCGAATTTTTCCTGGGCCTGGTCGATCACGTCCAATCGCTCTCCAACATACCGCTGCTGTCCCGCGCCAAGGCGGTCCGGCGCAAGGGCGATGTCGCGGAATGCATCGTCCCTACGCTTCTGCGCAGCCTTGCCCCGCTCGGCCGGATCATCGAACTTCTGGTCCAGTATATCGCATTGCCCCGGGGCGATCCGCGAAGGGCCGCGCTGGCGAAGGCGGGCAAGCAGGCTTTTCGCCAGTTGAACGAAGGGGGATTGCTGCAAACCAATCCGGCCCGGTTGCTGAGGGCGGCCATGGATGAGAATATTCCGTTCCTCGAGATTTCCAATACGCTGACCCAATACGGAATCGGCAAGCGCTCGGTCCTGATGGACAGCACCTGCACCGACCGGACCTCCGCGATCGGCGCGGTTCTGGCGAAGAACAAGTTTTCCGGCGGCAAAGTGCTGCGGCGCATGGGGCTGCCGGTCGCGCCCGGCCGGGAAGTCGCGAATGAGCAGGATGCATTGAATGTCGCGGGCCAACTGGGCTACCCGGTGGTGGTCAAGCCGAACGACAGGGATGGCGGGCTGGGCGTGGCGGCCGACCTGCGCACCCCGGAAGAAGTAAGCGCCGCCTATGCCATCGCGCGCAAGATTTCGCCCAATGTGCTGGTGGAGCGCTTCGTGCCGGGCCGCGACTATCGGCTGGTGGTGTTCCATGGGCGGCTTGTCTGGGCGGTGGAGCGCGAGCCGGGCGGCGTCACCGGCGACGGGACCTCCACGATCGCGCAGCTGGTGGAGATCGCCAATCGCGATCCCAATCGCGGCAGTGGCCCGTTGCAGCCGATGAAGCTGCTGACGCTGGATGACGAAGCGCGGCACCTGCTTGCCCGCGCCGGGCTGGATGAAACCTCGGTGCTTCCCGCCAACCGCTTCGTCCGGATAAGGCGCGCGGCGAACGTGGCGACCGGGGGGCGGCCGGTGGCGGTGTTCGACAAGGTTCATCCCGATAATGCCGCGCTAGCGATACAGGCGGCCGATGCGTTCCGCCTCGATCTTGCGGGCATCGACCTGCTCCTGCCGGACATCGCGGTTTCCTGGCAGGAGAGCGGCGGCGCGATCTGCGAAGTCAACGCACAGCCGCAGCTTGGCGGCGTCACCTCGGGCCATCTCTATCCGCAGATCCTGAAGGAGCTGGTGGGCGGAACCGGCCGGGTTCCCGTGCTGGCGGTGATGGGAACGGCCCAGGCGAAACGCCTTTCCGCAAGCCTTGCGGGTATCTTTTCGCGCGGCGGGACGGTGGGCAGGCACGGGCCTGACGGCGTGTGGCTGGGCGAAAACAGGATGCTGAAGGGCAGGGTGGCGATCCTCGAGGCGGGGCGGTTCCTCGCCAGCCAGCGCAGTCTGGACGCCATGGTGCTCGGCATCTGGGACGGGGCGGCGCTGCGTACCGGATTGCCGCTGCCCCGGATCGACATTCTCGCGCTCAGCGGCGAAGCGATCCCGCTGCCCAAAAAGATGGCGGGAAAATCGCATGCGGGCTTCATCGCCCGGATATTCGAGCTGATCGCGCCCAATTGCGAACGCATCGTGCTAACCACCGCCCGCGAAAACTGCGCGCCCGAACTGCTCGATGCGCTGGAAATGGCCGGCTGCCGCTATGACGTGATGGATGAGGCGGCGCTTGCCAAGGCGCTCTTGTCGGAACCGGCGCCGTGCTGATCGCGCGATAGAGGACCCCGGCGGAGAGAAGCCCGGCGGGGCCGGGCAAGCGGCTAGGCGTCGATCAGATCCCGGTCGAGGTCGGAGGCGCGGTTCTGGATGAAGTTGAACCTGTGCTCGGGGTTGCGCCCCATCAGCTGATCGACCAGTTCCTTCACGGCGGCGCGCTGCTCATATTCCGGCGGCAGGGTGATCCGGATCAGGCTGCGGGTTTCGGGATTCATCGTGGTTTCGCGCAATTGCTGCGGGTTCATTTCGCCCAAGCCCTTGAACCGCGCCACTTCGACCCTCCTGCCCTTGAACACCGTCTCTTCCAGTTCGGCGCGATGGGCATCGTCCCTGGCATAGCGGCTCTCCTTGCCGGCGGTCAGGCGATAGAGCGGAGGCTGGGCGAGGAAGAGATGGCCGCGCCGCACCACTTCCGACATTTCCTGGAAAAAGAAGGTCATCAGCAAGGTGGCGATATGGGCGCCGTCGACATCGGCATCGGTCATGATGATGATGCGGTCGTAGCGCAGGTTTTCGGGGTCGCAATCCTTCCGGATTCCGCAGCCCAGAGCGAGGCCCAGATCGGCGATTTCCTGATTGGCGCGGATCTTGTCCGCCGTGGCGCTGGCGACGTTGAGGATCTTGCCACGGATCGGCAGGATCGCCTGGGTCTTGCGGTCCCGCGCCTGCTTGGCGCTGCCCCCGGCCGAATCGCCTTCGACGATGAACAATTCGGTTTCGCCGTCCCCTTCGCCCGAACAGTCGGTGAGCTTGCCCGGCAGGCGCAGCTTCTTGGCGTTGGTCGCGGTCTTGCGCTTGATCTCGCGCTCCTGCTTGCGGCGCAGGCGCTCGTCCATCCGCTCCATCACCGCGCCCAGCAGGGCCTTGCCGCGCTCCATATTGTCGGAAAGAAAATGATCGAAGTGATCGCGGACGGCGTTCTCGACCAGGCGCGCGGCTTCCGGCGAGGTCAGCCGGTCCTTGGTCTGACTCTGGAACTGGGGGTCGCGGACGAACACCGAAAGCATCACCTCGCTTCCCGTGACGATGTCGTCCGCGGAAATGTCCTTCGCCTTCTTCTGGCCGACCAGCTCCCCGAAGGCGCGAATGCCCTTGGTCAGGGCCGCGCGAAGCCCTTGCTCATGCGTGCCGCCGTCGGGGGTGGGGATGGTGTTGCAATACCAGCTGAACGAACCGTCCGACCACAGCGGCCAGGCCACCGCCCATTCGACCCGGCCCTGGGGCGATCCGGCCTCACTGGCGGGGAATTCCTGTGAACCGGCGAAGAAATCGGCGGTGATGCATTCGCGCTCACCGACCTGTTCCCTGAGGTGATCGGACAGCCCGCCGGGAAACTGGAAGACGGCCTCGGCGGGAACATCGTCGGAAGTGAGCGCCGCCGCGCATTTCCAGCGGATTTCCACCCCGGCGAAGAGATAGGCCTTGGACCGGACCAGCCTGAAAAGCCGGGTAGGCTTGAAACGCTGGCTGCCGAATATCTCCGGATCGGGGGTAAAACTGACGGTGGTCCCCCGCCGGTTGGGTGTCGCGCCCAGCTTCTGAAGCGGGCCGAGCACCTGCCCTTTGGCGAATTCCTGGGCGTAAAGCTCCCGGTTCCGGGCGACCTCGATCCGGGTATGCTCCGAAAGCGCATTGACCACGCTGACCCCGACGCCGTGCAGGCCGCCACTGGTGGCATAGGCCTTGCCGGAAAACTTGCCGCCGGAATGGAGCGTCGTGAGAATGACCTCAAGCGAGGATTTGCCCGGAAATTTCGGATGCTCGTCGACCGGGATGCCGCGCCCGTTGTCCGAGATCGTGAGCCGCCCGGCAGTGCCTTCACGGCCTTCCTCCAGCAGGACCTCGATCCGCGTGGCATGGCCCGCCACGGCTTCGTCCATGGCGTTGTCGAGCACTTCGGCCGCGAGGTGATGAAGGGCGCGCTCATCCGTGCCGCCGATATACATGCCGGGGCGATGGCGAACCGGCTCCAGCCCTTCCAGAACCTCGATCGCGGAACTGTCGTAATCGCCGCCGCCCTGAGGCAGCTTGTCAAAAAGATCATCGGCCATGCCCGCGCCATAACCCGCGGATTCACGGCGTTACAAGCGGCGGCTTGAGGTTATCGTCAATCCTGGAAGCGAGTTGGCGCCTGGGACACCACGGTAACGGTATTATTCCCGACTTCCCGCACCTCCATGGCCCGCTCGACGATTCCATTGGAGGAAAAGCGCAGCGGACCATCGAGGCCCAGAAAGCCCGCCCTGTCGGTCAGCCGGGCTGTGGGGAAGCTCTTGCCGGGGGTCCAGTCCCGCGCGACGCGCAGGGTGAGGAGAACGGCATCGTAGCCCAGCGTGGCGATGCGGTGCGGCTGCGAGCCGAAGCGAGACTTGTAGCTATCCACGAACTGCTTGAAGCGGGCATCCGAAACGGCCGAGAACCACGATCCGCGCAGCGCCGGCGTGGAGGCCACCGTCGCTTCCCCGCTCCACAGCTCGGTGCCGAGGAATTTGGGCTTCTGGGTCGCCTTGGCGAACTGCGCGGCAGCCAGGCCGGAGAGACGGGCGCCATCGGCGATCAGGATCGAATCGATCCCGCCCTTTTCCTGAAGGCGATGCGCCGCCGCCGAAATCGACGTGTTGCCGCGATCATATTTCTCTATGCCCACCAGGGCGCCGCCCGCATCCTTCACGGCGTCGGTCAGGGCTGACTGGGCGCGATCGCCATATTCCCCATTCGGGATGATCGCCCCGAAACGGCTGAAACCCTTGCCCCTGGCGTAGGTCACTACCCGCTTGATCGACTGGCCGGGAATATGGCCCATCACGAAAACGTCGCGCGATGCCGTGGTGATGTCGTTGGAAAAACTGATCAGCGGCACTTCGCGCTGCCGGGTGATCTTGACGATTTCCCCGGTGTCGTCGCCCATCAGCGGGCCGAGCACCAGCTTGTTTCCATCGGCCATCGCGCGCGATGCCGCCGCGCTCGCCCCGGCGGCGGTGTCATAGGTGGTGATCCGCAGGTTGCTCGCATTGGTATCCAGCAGGGCCATGGTGGTGGCGTTGGCGATAGATTGCCCCACTGCCGCATTCTTCCCGGAAAGCGGCACGAGCAGCGCAACGCGGTGCCTTCCTTCGTCGGCGGGCAGGCTGTCTTCGGGCGGGGGCGGCGCGGGCGTGCTCGGGCCAGTCGATTTCGGAACCACCTGACAAGCGGCGAGAAGCGCTGTCAGCCCGATTGCCATCAGCTTGCGCCGATTGATTGGTTTACCCATCATGCTTGCCGCTCCCTGCCTGTCTGGTCCAAGAGGCTTTTCGTGAATGAGGACTCTTTAGACCCCGGGCTCTATATAGTGGCAACCCCGATTGGCAATCTCGGGGACATCACCAAACGGGCCGTCGATATTTTGGCACGGTGCGACGCTGTAGCCTGCGAGGATACGCGCGTCACCGCAAAGCTTTTGAATCATCTCGGCATTCGCAAGCCGCTCTGGCGCTATGACGACCACAGCAGCGACCAGCAGCGCGAAAATCTCGTCTCCGCGATGCACGACAAGGCGGTGGCGCTGGTCAGCGACGCAGGCACGCCGCTGATTTCCGACCCGGGTTATCGCCTGGTCAAGACCGCGCAGGAACAGGGGATTCCCGTGACGAGCCTGCCGGGGCCGAGCGCGGCGATCGTCGCATTGACGCTTTCCGGCCTGCCGAGCGACCGCTTCCTGTTTGCCGGGTTCCTTCCGGTGAAGGACAAGGCGAGGGACGACGTTCTCGCAGAGTTGGCGCGGATTCCCGCCACGCTGGTGTTCTATGAAAGCGCGCAACGCCTGGGCAAGTCGCTGGAAGCGATTGCCGCGCGCCTTCCCGGCCGCGAAGTGGCTGTCGCCCGGGAGCTTACCAAGGCATTCGAGGAATGCAGGCGGGGAGAAGCCGCATCGCTCGCCGGCCATTATGCGAGCCATCCTCCCAGGGGCGAGATCGTGCTGATGGTCGGCCCGCCTGTCGAGAATGGCGAAACCGAGGTCGACGTGGACGCGTTGCTCCTGGCCGCGATGGAACAGGAGAAGCCCTCGCAAGCGGCCGCCCAGGTCGCCAAGGCAACCGGGATGGAGCGCAAGACGCTCTATGCGCGCGCGCTGGAACTGAGGAAATCGTGAGCCGGAAAGCCGCCGAGCAACGCGGCAGGCGGGCCGAGGCCTGGGCCGCGTTCTATCTGCGGCTGCTGGGCTGGAGAATCCTCGCCCGCCGCCTGAAAACCCCGCGCGGCGAGATCGACCTGATCGCCCGGCGCGGCCGGACCATCGCCTTTGTCGAAGTGAAATGGCGCAAGGAGCAGCGCGATCTCGACCTCGCGATAGACGGCTATCGCCTGCGCAGGGTCGCGGAAGCGGCCGAGGCGGTGGCGCATCGCTTCAGCAAGCAGGCCGACCGGGCGCGTATCGACGTTCTTCTCCTTGCGCCCTGGCGCTTGCCGCGCCACATCACCCACGCTTGGCAGCCTTAGGCCATAGGGGAATATCAATGAGCTTGCGCGTCGCGGTCCAGATGGACCCGCTGGAAAATATCGGAATCGCGGGAGATTCGACCTTCGCCCTGATGCTGTCGGCACAGGCGCGCGGGCACGAGCTGTTCCATTACGATGTAGGAAGCCTGACGCTGGACGAGAACGACCGCCTGTTCGCGCGCGCGCATCCCGTGCGGGTCCAGCGCGTCGAGGGCGATCATTTCAGCAAGGGCGAGGGCAGGCGGATCGATCTCGGGCGCGACGTGGACGTGGTGCTGATGCGGCAGGACCCGCCCTTCGACACCGGCTACATCACCGCCACCCATCTGCTGGAACGGATCGAGCGCGAGACGCTGGTGGTCAACAACCCGGTCAGCGTGCGCAACGCCCCGGAAAAGGTCTTCGTCCTCGATTACCGGCAGTTCATGCCGCCCACGCTGGTCACGCGCAGCACGGACGAAGCGCGCGAGTTCATGGCCCGGCACGGCTCGGTGGTCGTGAAGCCGATCCACGGCAATGGCGGCAAGGCCATCTTCCGCGTGCCGGAGAATGGAGAGAACCTCGCGGCCCTGTTCGAAGTGTTCAACCAGACCTGGCCGGAACCGCACATGATCCAGCCTTTCCTCCCGGAAGTGGCGGAAGGGGACAAGCGCATCGTCCTGGTCGACGGCGAGTTGGCGGGGGCGATCAATCGCAAGCCGGGGGCGGGGGAGTTCCGCTCGAACCTTGCCGTGGGCGGTTCCGCCGAGGCAACGGCGCTGACCCCGCGCGAAGAGGAAATCTGCGCCGCGCTCGGCCCCGAGCTGAAGCGGCTCGGCCTGATCTTCGTCGGGATCGACGTGATCGGCGGCAAGTGGCTGACCGAGATCAACGTCACCTCTCCGACCGGGATCGTCGCGATCGACCGTTTCAACGGCACCGATACGGCAGGCCGTATCTGGGACGCGATCGAACGGAGACTTTCCTCGCGCTGAGGCATTATCGTTCGATGCAGGATTTCATCATCGAAGCGATAGAGCGGGGCGGCTATGTCGGTATCGCCCTGCTGATGGCGCTGGAGAACATCTTCCCGCCGATTCCGTCCGAAGTCATCATGGGCATCGGCGGGATCAGCGTGGCGCGTGGAAACATGCAGTTCTGGCCCCTGCTGCTGGCCGGGACGATCGGCTCCACCTTCGGCAATTACGCCTGGTATCTGGCGGGCGACCGCTGGGGCGCGCGCCGGCTTGCGCCATTCGTCCGCCGGTGGGGCCGCTGGCTCACGGTGGAATGGCACGATGTCCGGAAGGCGCGCCGTTTCTTCAAGCGGCATGGCCCGTGGGTGGTATTCTTCCTCCGCTTCTCCCCGTTCCTGCGGACCATGATCTCCCTGCCCGCCGGGCTGGCGAGAATGGGGCATTGGCGCTTCCTGATCTTCACCTTCGCAGGCTCCGCGATCTGGAACGTGATGCTGATCCAGGGTGGGCGCCTGCTTGCCTATTATCTCGACGAAACCCAGCAATGGATGGGCTGGCTGGTCCTGGCTTTGACGGTGATCGCGATCATCGCCTACATTCATCGGGTGAGGACCTGGAAGCCCCGCGCGCGGCGCCAATCCTAATCGCGCTCCCTGGGATGCGCGCTGCGATAGGTTTCCAGCATCCGCGCGGCATCGACCTTGGTGTAGATCTGCGTGGAATCCAGGCTGGCATGGCCCAGCAATTCCTGCAGGCTGCGCAGGTCCGCTCCCGCGCCGAGCAGATGCGTGGCGAAGCTGTGGCGCAGCGCATGAGGAGTGGCGGTGGCGGGCAGACCCAGCACAAGCCGCGCCCGGGCGACGGCCTTCTGGACCATCCCCTGCGAGAGCGGGCCGCCCTTCGCGCCACGGAACAGCGGCAGGTCCGCCTGCGCGGGCCAGGGGCATTGCGCGGCATAGGCCGCCACTGCTTCACGCACGATGGGAAGGATGGGGACGATGCGCTGCTTTCCGCCCTTGCCGGTGACCGCCAGCGTCTCGCCCAGCGGAATGTCCTTTCCGGTCAGCGACAGCGCTTCGGCGATGCGTAGCCCCGCGCCATAGAGCAGCAGCAGAACGGCCCGGTCGCGCGCGCCGATCCAAGGTTCCTCCGCAAACTCGGCCACCACATCCGCCAGATTGATCGCATCGTCGGGGGTGATCGGGCGGGGCAGCCCTTTCTTCAGCCGGGGGCCGCGCAGACGAACCGGCTCCGCCTCCGCCATTCCCGCCTTTTCGCGAGCGAAGGCTAGGAAACCCTTGAGGGCGGAAAGCTCGCGAGCGGCGGACGCATTGCCGATGCCCTCCATCCGCCGCGCGGCCAGCTGGCGACGTAGCGCCTGCGCATCGAGCCGCGCCACAGCCCCCCAGTCGCTTTCCGGCAGATTGTCGAGAAGCCGGGCCGCGCAGGCAACATAGGCGCGCACGGTGTGCGGCGAGCGCCTGCGGTTGCGCGCGAGATGCGCGCCCCATTCCTCCAGAAGATCGGCGTTGCTCACGCCCGCACCAGATCGCCGGGCACGAGTTCGCCCAGCAGGGCGTCCAGCACGGGCATTCCGGCCTCGCTCACGCCGATGCGCGATCCGTCCTGCCACAGCAGCCGGTTGGCCGCATGGAACCGCAGCTTGGCGGGATCGAGCAGATCGTCCGCCGCCAGACCGAAGCGCCGGGACAAGCCGTCCAGGTCAATACCTTCTGCAAGCCGCAGGCCCATCAGCAAGGCTTCGGAAGCCTGCTCGGCAATTCCCAGCTCGCGCTGTTCCGAAATTCCATGTCCGTGCCACGCCACCGCTTCCAGCCAGTTTTCCGGCTTGCGATGGCGAACCGTCGCTGCACCCTTGCGCCGCCCATGCGCCCCCGGCCCGATCCCGCAATAATCCTGATAGCGCCAATAGGTCAGGTTATGGCGGCTTTCGGAGGTGGGCCGGGCGTGGTTGCTGATTTCATAGGCAGGCAAACCCGCCGCAGCCGTAAGTTCCCGGGTCAGGGTGAACAGATCCGCCGCCGCATCGTCATCCAGGGGAGCCAGCTTGCCTTCGCGAAACAGGGTGGCGAACCGCGTGCCCGGTTCAATGGTAAGCTGATAGAGCGAGAGATGCTCGGTTCCGAACGATAAGGCGCGCGACAATTCGCGCTCCCATTGCCCGGGCGATTGATCGGGCCGAGCATAGATCAGATCGAAACTGGCGCGCGCGAAGTGGCGCTGGGCGATGTCCAGCGCGGCTAGCCCTTCGGCCACATCGTGCAGCCTGCCAAGGAAGCGCAGGGTTTCATTGTCCAAGGCCTGCAACCCCAGGGAAACGCGATTGATCCCGGCCTGGGCCAGCGAAGCGAAATTGGCTGCTTCCACCGAGGAGGGATTTGCTTCCAGCGTGATCTCGATCTCCGGCGCGAAACCCCAGAGCCGCTCGGCTTCATCCAGCAATGCGCCAACCAGCGCGGGCGGCATCAGGGAAGGGGTGCCGCCGCCGAAAAAGATGGATTGCAGTTGCTCGCCGCCGGCACGTTCGGCCTCGAACCGCATGTCGGCCAGCAGGCTCGTTTCCCAGCGCGCCATGTCCACCCCGCTGCGGACATGGCTGTTGAAGTCGCAATAAGGGCATTTCGCGAGGCAGAAGGGCCAATGGATATAGAGCGCGCGGGCCATACCGGCTTTCAGCGCCGGTTAACGCTTCCCTGTCAAGGTCGATGGCATGGGAAAGGGACGGATCGCGGCCCTGCTGGGCAGTGGCATGGTGGCGGTTGCCGCCGGTTTCGCGGCGCCCTCGGCGGCTGCCCCCGAAGACCCCGCGCGCAATTTCGCCTGGGAATTGCTCGCCGCGCATAATCTGGAACGGGATCGCATGAAGCTCCCCCGCCTCAAGTGGAGCCAGGAACTCGCGCGGGACGCCCAGCAATGGGCGGGGCATCTCGCCGGGCTCGGGCGGATGCAGCATACCACGCAGGCGCAGCGCAAGAGCACCGGGGAAAATCTCTGGATGGGCCAGGCCGGATATTTCACGCCGCGCAGCATGGTGGAGACATTCCTCGAGGAGAGGAAGCATTTCCGCGCCGGGGAATTTCCCGACGTGTCACGCACCGGGCGCTGGCAGGACGTGGGCCACTATACCCAGATCATCTGGGCCGATACGCGCGAGGTCGGCTGCGCGGTCGCGCGCGGGAAGGTCAACGATTTCCTGGTGTGCCGCTATCGCCCGGGCGGCAATTGGCTGGGCCGGAAGGTCGGCTGATCCGCCCCTCCTTCAGCCGAACTGATCCGCCACCAGCCTTGCGAAGGCATTGGCGCGATGGCTGATCCGGTGTTTTTCGTCCGGGTCGATCTCGCCAAAAGTTTCATTGCGTCCGTTCGGCACGAACACCGGGTCGTAGCCGAAGCCCTTGTCCCCACGCGGCGGCCAGGTGAACGCCCCGTCCACCCGCCCTTCGTAGGTGAGGCTTTCTCCATCCGGCCAGGCAAGGGCGAGAACGCAGGAAAACCAGCAGGATCGGTCGGCCTCCGGCCCGATCGCCTGCAAGCGCCCTTCGACCTTGCCCATGGCCATATACCAGTCCCGTCCGGAGGGGCCTTCGAACCATTGCCGTTCGGCCCAATCCGCCGTGTAGACGCCGGGCATCCCATCCAGTGCGGCAACGGACAACCCGCTGTCGTCCGCCAATGCGGGAAGGCCCGAATCCCGCGCGGCCGCATGGGCCTTTATCAAGGCATTCTCGATAAAGGTCTTTCCCGTCTCGGGCGGTTCCGGCAGGCCGAGCGCGCCCGCGGAAATGCAATCCAGCCCATAGGGCGCAAGCAATGCGGAAATCTCTTTCAGCTTGCCTGCGTTATGGGTGGCGATCACCAGCTTGCCGGAACCGATCCGCCGGGTCATTTCACTGCCGCATCCTGTGCCGCGAAGATCCTGTCGCAGCCGATCCGGGCGAGGCGAAGCAGCCGAAGCAGGCCTTCCTCATCATAGGTCGCCCCTTCGGCCGTCGCCTGCACTTCGGCGATCTGGCCGCCTTCGATCAGCACGAAATTGGCGTCCGCATCGGCCGAGGAATCCTCCGCATAATCGAGATCGAGAACGGGGGTGCCGCCACAGATACCGCAGCTGACCGCCGCGACCTTCGCGATTATCGGATCGGAGGCGATCGCGCCTTCCGCCATCAGCTTGTCGACCGCGAGGCGCAAGGCGACCCATGCGCCGGAGATCGCCGCCGTGCGCGTGCCGCCATCAGCCTGGATCACGTCGCAATCGAGCGTGATCTGCCGTTCTCCCAGCTTCCTGAGGTCGGTCACGGCGCGCAGCGAGCGGCCGATCAGGCGCTGGATTTCCTGCGTGCGTCCGCTTTGTCTGCCCTTGGCCGCCTCGCGGCTGCCGCGCGTATGGGTGGCGCGGGGCAGCATGGAGTATTCGCCCGTCACCCAGCCTTCGCCCTTGCCGCGCAGCCAGCCAGGCAGCCGTTCCTCGACGCTGGCGGTGCACAGCACCTTGGTGTCGCCGAAGGAAATCAGGCATGACCCTTCCGCGTGCCTGGTGAATCCGGTTTCGATAAGTATGGGCCGCATCTCGTCGGGCGCCCGGCCGGAAGGTCGCATGGAATATCCTTTTCAACAGCGTTGCGACGCGCGTTTGGCGCTTATCCCTTGAGGCTGCAAGAGCAGCCATTAAATTGCTGCCATGCCAACCCAACCTGTCATCGAAATTTCGGCCCGCACCCGCGAGATATTCCGCCTTGTGGTGGAAGGCTATCTCGCCAATGGGCAGCCGGTCGGCTCCAAGACGCTGGCCGGGGCAGGGCAGGTGAATCTTTCTCCGGCTTCGATCCGCTCCGTATTGTCCGACCTCGAATCACTCGGCCTTCTGGCCGCGCCGCATACCAGCGCGGGCCGGATGCCCACCGAATCCGGGCTGCGGCTGTTCATCGACGGCATGATGCAGGTGGCGGAGCCGACCGCGGAGGAACGCGCGGCGATCGAACGTCGCCTTGGCGAACCGGGGCCGATCGAACAGGCGCTCGAAGCGACCAGCGCGGTGCTTTCCGATCTTTCCGCGGCCGCCGGGGTCGTGATGGTGCCCCGGCGCGAACCGCGCCTGCGCCAGTTCAGCATGATCTCCCTTTCCCCGGGAGAGGCGCTGGCGGTTCTGGTGGGGGAAGATGGGCAGGTCGAGAATCGCCTGCTCAAGCTGCCTGCGGAAATTCCGCCTTCCGCCATCGAGGAGGCCAGCAATTACATATCGGCGCATCTCGCGGGCCGCACATTGGGCGAAGCCGCGCAAGCGATGCGGGCGCAGATCGCATCGGGGCAGTCCGCTCTCGACGAAGCCAGCAGGGATCTGGTTGAGCGCGGGCTTGCCGTATGGAGCGAAGACGCCGCCAGGCGGCCGGTGCTGATCGTGCGCGGGCAGGCCAATCTCCTGGACGAATCGGCCATCGGCGATCTCGAGCGGGTCCGTTCCCTGCTCGACGATCTCGAGAGCAAGCAATCGGTGGTGGAACTGCTGGACAGCGCGCGCGAGGCGGATGCGACCCGGATCTTCATCGGTTCGGAAAATCGCCTGTTCGCCCTGTCCGGGTCCGCCGTCATTGCGTCTCCCTATCGCGACAGGGGCGGCAAGGTGGTCGGAGTGGTGGGGGTTATCGGACCGACCCGGTTGAATTACGCGCGCGTAGTCCCCATGGTGGATTTCACCGCCCAGAGCCTGGGCAAGCTCATCGGATAGCTGGAAAAAAGATACGACATGATGGATACGAAACCGGAACCGCAGGGGGCCGTTGAAGAGGATCGGGCAATGGCCGAGGAACTCAAGGGCGTTCCCGAAGAAATGCTGCAGCGGAACGATGCGGAAGAAACTTCCGCAACCGAGGAGGTGGCCGCCCTGCGCGATCAGCTGGAAGCCGCGAAGCAGGAGGTGCTTTACGCCAAGGCGGAGACGCAGAATGTGCGCCGCCGTCTGGAAAAGGATATCGCCGATGCGCGCGCCTATGCCGCAACCGGCTTTGCCCGCGATATTCTTTCGGTATCCGACAATCTCGCGCGCGCGCTGGATTCCGTCCCGGCGGAATTGCGGGAAGACGAGAAGCTGAAAGGCCTTCTCGCCGGCATCGAAGCCACCGCGCGCGAGATCGAGAAGGTGTTCGGCCTGCACGGCATCAGCCGGATCGCGGCGGTTGGCCTTCCGCTCGACCCGAACCAGCATCAGGCGATGATGGAAATCCCGACCAACGATGCGGAACCCGGGACAGTGGTTCAGGAAATGCAGGCAGGCTACATGATCAAGGATAGGCTGTTGCGGCCTGCGATGGTCGGGGTCGCCAAAAAGCCGGACTGAACCCGCGCGATCAATCGTTGGACAGGGCCTGAGGCACGACGAAATATCGGTTTCTCAGGAACATAGCGAGTCTCGTCCCGTTGGTTTTTCGTAAAAACGCAACGGAGATTCGATCATGCGCATGTGGATTGTTCCCGCCATGGCTGCCAGCCTGCTCGCATTGGGAGCCTGTTCCAGCAATTATGCTGGTGAAGGCGCGCTTGCAGGCGCGGCTGTCGGCGCTGGCGTCGGCGCGATCAGAGGTGGAGATGTCGGCGAAGGCGCCGCGATCGGCGCCGGTGTGGGCGCGGTAGGCGGCGCTTTGATAAAGAAGGATGGCAAGTGCTACCGCCGCGACCGTTATGGCGATGAATATCGCGTCCGGTGCTGATTAGTTCAGCCTGCTGTGCCCGCATTTCGGAAGTCCAAGAGGCGATCGTAGACGCGGGCATCGCCTGCCCCGGCAATCCGCGCGCCCTGCCGCAGCAGAAAGGCATGGCGCACGATTTCCGCCTGCTGCTCGATGCCGTAGGCCATCAGGGGCTTGCCGGGTGACAGCACATAGCGATAGCGGCAGAACGGGTGGCGCATGAGCGGCAGATACCAAGGGCCGCGCTGCTGCGCCTGCCAGATATGCGTCATTTCATGGATGAACAGGCCCTGCCGATCCAGCGGGGAATGCGCAAAATCCTCGCAATAGAGGTTTCCGTCCGGGTGGAAATGGATGTGCCCGCAAGGCGCCATCGCCACCTTGCGCGGCTGCAGCGGGAACCATTTGCGCCTTCGTATGAAGACGCTTGGATAATCGACCTCGTCTCCGAAGATCGACCGGGCCAAGGCTACTTCGCCCGCGGTAAGCCGACGCTCGCCCCCGGCCGGGCAGAATTGCTCGGCAGGGGCGGGTTCTCTGTTCAGTTCGCGCCTCCCGGTGCTTCGACCGTAGCCGGGAAGCTCATCTTGTCGCCGCCGGCGAAGGTAACGGTCACTTCGGTGGTGTCGCCCGCCTTGAGGGCAGGGTCGAGATCCATCGCCATGACATGCTTGCCGCCCGGCTCGAACTTCACAGGCTCGCCCTTGTTGAGCGTCAGCGGGGCCATCTCGGCCATGGTCGTCTGGCCGTTCTGGGTGATGGTTTCATGCATCATGGTCTGCTTGGCCGCGGCGACTTCGACAGTGCGCATGGCCACGAATTCATCGCCTGCATTGATGATGTCGAAATAGATCACGCCCGGGTTGCCTTTCACCGCAGGCAGGACAAGGCGTGCATTGGATGCGCTTACCCCCGGAATTCCATCGGGCGCCGCTTCCGCCGGCGGGCTCTCTTTCTGGCAACTGGCGAGTGCCCCTGCGCAAAGCACCAGCAAAACGGGCGCGATGCTCGAATATTTCATAGCTTTTCTCCCTCCTGCTTCCAATTGCGGGAAACTAAGCCTTGCAATCCCTTGTGCAAGGAAAAACGGCACCTATATCGCCGTCGAACCAGCAGGTTTGCATGAGCCGCCGAAGCGCTTTGCCACATCCGGGAAGCGAAACGAGCGGTGTCCAACTCTTGTTTTAGGATGGTGAAAGAATGGCAAAAGTTATCGGTATCGACCTTGGCACGACCAATAGCTGCGTCGCGGTGATGGATGGGGGGAAGCCCAAGGTCATAGAAAATTCCGAAGGCGCGCGCACGACGCCGTCCATCGTCGCCTTCACGAAAGACGGTGAACGCCTGATCGGCCAGCCGGCCAAGCGCCAGGCGGTGACCAACCCCGACAATACGGTTTTCGCTGTGAAGCGCCTGATCGGCCGCCGGTTTGACGATCCTGTCACCAAGAAGGACACGGAACTGGTCCCTTACACCATCGTCAAGGGCAAGAACGGCGATGCGTGGGTCAATGCCGGGGGCGAGGATTACTCACCATCGCAGATTTCCGCCTTCATCCTGCAGAAGATGAAGGAAACCGCCGAGAGCTATCTCGGCGAAACCGTCACGCAGGCGGTCATCACCGTCCCGGCCTATTTCAACGACGCCCAGCGCCAGGCGACCAAGGACGCCGGCCAGATCGCGGGCCTCGAGGTGCTACGCATCATCAACGAGCCGACCGCGGCCGCGCTGGCCTATGGCCTCGACAAGGAAGACGGCAAGACCATCGCCGTCTATGACCTTGGCGGCGGCACATTCGACGTTTCCATCCTCGAGATCGGCGACGGCGTGTTCGAAGTAAAGTCCACCAATGGCGACACCTTCCTTGGCGGCGAGGACTTCGACAGCGCGATCGTCGAATATCTGGCCGACAAGTTCAAGGCCAAGGAGAACATGGACCTCAAGAACGACAAGCTCGCCCTTCAGCGGCTCAAGGAAGCCGCCGAAAAGGCCAAGATCGAGCTGTCGAGCGCCCAGACCACGGAAATCAACCTGCCGTTCATCACCGCGCGCATGGAAGGCGGCAGCACCACCCCGCTGCACCTGGTCGAAACCATCACCCGTTCCGATCTCGAAAAGCTTGTCGGCAAGCTGATCGAGCGGACCAAGGAGCCGATGAAGAAGGCGCTGGCCGATGCCGGCATCTCCGCGTCGGAAATCGATGAAGTCGTGCTGGTCGGCGGCATGACCCGCATGCCCAAGGTGCGCGAGGCCGTGAAGGAATTCTTCGGCAAGGAACCGCACACCGGTGTCAATCCCGACGAAGTGGTGGCGATGGGCGCAGCGATCCAGGCAGGCGTGCTGCAGGGCGACGTCAAGGACGTTCTCCTGCTCGACGTGACGCCGCTCTCGCTCGGCATCGAAACGCTGGGCGGCGTGTTCACCCGCATGATAGACCGCAACACCACGATCCCCACCAAGAAGACGCAGGTCTATTCCACTGCCGAGGACAATCAGCAGGCGGTGACGATCCGGGTGTTCCAGGGCGAACGCGAAATGGCGGCGGACAACAAGCTGCTCGGCCAATTCGATTTGCTCGGCATTCCGCCCGCGCCGCGCGGCGTGCCCCAGATCGAGGTCACGTTCGATATCGACGCCAACGGCATCGTGAACGTGTCCGCCAAGGACAAGGGCACGGGCAAGGAACAGCAGATCAAGATCCAGGCGTCCGGCGGCCTTACCGATTCCGATATCGACCAGATGGTCCGGGATGCGGAAAAGTTCGCGGAAGAGGACAAGAAGCGGCGTGAATCGGCAGAGGCCCGCAACAATGCGGACAGCCTCGTCCACGCGACCGAGAAGCAGCTCGAGGAAAATGGCGACAAGATCGACGCCGATCTCAAGTCCCAGATCGAGGCGGCGATCGCCGAAGCCAAGACCGCCATCGAAAGCGGCGATGCTGCGGAAATGAACGCCAAGACCCAGGCCCTTACCGAACTGGCCATGAAGATGGGCCAGGCGATCTACGAGAAGGAGCAGGCCGCCGGTGCAAGCGCCGCGGCCAGTGACGAAGCGGGCAGCGAGGATGTTGTCGATGCCGAGTTCTCCGAAGTCGACGAAGAGAACAAGGGCTGATCGCCTGATTGAAACCCAGGCCACCGCTGGCGCAGCAAGCGTCGGCGGTGGCTGAGTTTGGCGAGGGGCAATGACAACCGGCGTCGATTATTACGAACTGCTCGAGGTGGAGCGCACGGCTGACGAGAAGTCGATCAAATCGGCTTATCGGCGGCTGGCCATGCGCTATCACCCGGACAAGAATCCGGGCTGCGGCGAATCCGAGGCGAAATTCAAGGCCATCAGCGAGGCTTACGATTGCCTGAAGGACCCGCAGAAGCGCGCCGCTTACGACCGCTTCGGCCATGCCGCGTTCCGGCAGGGCATGGGCAATGGCAGCGGACGCGGGCCGGGGGCGGATTTCAGCGACATCGGCGATATATTTGAAACGATCTTCGGCAGCGCATTCGGCGGTGGCGGCCGCCAGCAGACGCGGCGCGGGGCGGATTTGCGCTATGACATGGAAATAGGCCTCGAAGAGGCTTTTCATGGCAAGGACGCGAAGATCGAAGTCGACATCTCCGTCAGTTGCGAGCCATGCAATGGCACCGGGGCCGAACCGGGCACCGGGGCGAGAGCCTGCGGCACTTGCCACGGGCACGGGAAGGTTCGCACCCAGCAGGGGTTCTTCGTGATCGACCGCCCCTGTCCGCAATGCCATGGCCGGGGCGAGGTGATCGAACGACCCTGCCGCAATTGCCAGGGCGAAGGGCGGGTTGACAAGACCCAGACGCTAGACATCTCAATTCCCCCCGGCGTGGATCACGGCACACGCATCCGCCTGTCGGGCAAGGGCGAAGCCGGGCAGCGCGGCGCGCCGCCGGGCGACTTGTATATTTTCATGCATATCCGGCCGCACAAGGTATTCCAGCGCGACGGAACGACCCTGGCGACGCGGGTGCCGATCAGCTTCACCACCGCCGCGCTCGGCGGGCAGATAGAAATCCCCGGGCTGGATGGAGAAGCCATTTCCATCGAAATCCCGGCTGGGATTCAGTCCGGCAAGCAACTTCGTAAGCGAGGCGCCGGAATGCCCGTCCTGCAATCGAAGGGGCGCGGCGATCTGGTGATCGAGATCATGGTCGAAACCCCGACCCGGCTCAGCGCGAAACAGAAGGAACTGCTCCGGGAATTTCAGGAAACCGAAACCGGCGAGGAATGCCCGGAATCGCGGGGGTTCTTCGACAAGCTGAAAGATGCCTGGAACGATCTGACGGAATAGGGCGGCCAGGCGCGGCGGCTATTACTCCGGCAATCGTGAAAGCACTTCCTTCCGCAGAGCCCGCACCAGCGTGGGATCGGCTCTCAGGCGAGGCTCTTCCTCATCCAGGATGGCAAGGAAAAGCTCGCGCTTGAAGCGCGTGATCTCGCTATTATCCATCGGGTCCGTCATGGTCGAAACCACCAGGTCGACCATTCTTTCCGCGCCGTGCAAGCGCCCCCACAGGTAGTCGTTCTCGCGGTAGGCGCGGCTGAAGAACGCGCCGAAATTGTAGAACTCCGTGCCCCGCAGCGTGACCCGAGTGCCGCCGGGCCGGATCGACTTGGCGTCGTCGGGCGAGATCCGATCGACCTTGATCGGATTGAATTCCGTGAAGCCTTCATTGTGCAGCAAGGGCAGGGTCGCGACATCGTAGAAGGGGAAGCCGAGATAGGCGAGCAGCATCCGCCGTCTCAGCAGGGAAGGCATGGCGACCAGCCCTTCGGCAAGATGCGTTTCCACCCGCTCGTCCACGCCCGGCAAATCCCTGATCCGGGCCAGGGCATCCAGCGCGCCGCCGGGATCTTCGAGCACGCGTCCCGCGATCGAGCCGAAATCTTCGCCCAGCCAATCCGCTGACTCCCGCTCGAAGTAGAACGACAGGCCCTCGTAGACCAGCTTCCGGGCCGCCTCGCTGTCAGCCTCCGGAATATCCGGATCGAATTCCCAGTCCCTTGCCAGACGGCGCGCGAGCAGCCGCAAGCGGCGGATGCGGAATGCGATGTCATGGGCGCGGAAGAAGGCGATGGCGGCGGCGCTGGCTCCTCCTCTGGGCGAGGAAAGCCGTTCGAGGCCGCGTTGCGCGAGTTCCTGCCGCAGCCTGATGGCGATGGGCGCCGGATCGGGAAGCAGCAGGCCCGGCGCGGCATCGAATATGCTGCGGGCCAGATGGTCGATGATCCCCGTGAATTTTGCCTGGGCATATCCCTGAAAGGCAAAGCCCGCCTGTTCCGCCGCGGTCTGCTGCGCCTTGGCCCGCCAGGTCCGCAAGCGCTTGGGAGTCGGCCTGTCGAAGAACAGCGTCCGGCCGAAAAGTTGATCGACCGCCAGTTCGACTTCGGGCCGCAGCGCGGCCAGGATATGCCGCAGGCGTTCCGCTTCGCGGGATTGTTCCTCCAGCATTTCCAGATTGTCCCGGATCGGCTGCTCGCGCGGAATGGTGGAAAGCGAGCCGAAGATCGCGGAAAAGAAACCGACCGGACGGGCCGGATCGCCGCTGACGTTGCCGACCCGGTCGGGGCGGGGGTCGATATAGACGAAGCGGCGGTCGACTTCGCGTTGGGCAGGGCGCTTGCCGAGCACCGCGGCCGCTTCCGCGAAGGGCGCGTTGACGAGAACCGAGCCGTCGATCAGCGACACCGTTTCGAGATCGCCCTGGCGGACATGGGCGGGCATCACCCGCTTGAGGAAGTCGCCGCGATTGGTCCATTCCCGCTTTCCTTCCCGCGCAAGCTGGTCGATCTCGGAAAGCTGGAGCGGCGGGAACGCGCCCGGAAAGCTCGCGGTCGACCGTGCGGCGAAGACCAGTTCGAGCGGGTCGGCAAGCTCGATCCCGCCCTCCATCGGCGTGCGGGAATGAAAGCCCAGGGTAAGCCGGTGTTCGCTTTCCTCCACCACCGGCGGGCTGTTGAGCCGCAGCAATTCCCGATAGCCCCGGAAATCAGTCGCGGTGACGAACAGGTCGATCGGATGGCCCGCGGGCAGGAGCGGCTCTTCGGGCGGCACGCTGGCCATGGCGGCCAACGCTTCGGAAAGCAGGCGGGAAAAGCCGATCCCGGAGAAGGGCGGGGCGAACCAGCGGCTGCGGATGAAGCGCGACAGCTTGGTGCGCACCTCTTTGCGGGTTTCGGGCGCGACGCTTTCCGTCACCGCGTTGCCCGGCCGCGTCAGCATGAACTGGACCAGCGGCCAGGCCCATTGCTTGGCGGCGCGGGACCAGGGCCTGGCCTCCGGGTCCAGCAGCCGGTCGACATCGGCGGTCGAAAGCCAGAGTTCCGTCAGCGGTTCCAGAGAGCGCCCGGAATGGATCGCCTCGGCCAGGAAAACCGCATTGATCCCGCCGGCGCTCGCTCCGCTCAATATGTCCGGCAGGACTCTCAGGCGCAGCTCATGCTCGCGCGCGAGATGATCCAGCAGCCGGCAATAGACCGCCTCGCTGCCGGTGGCGCAGCGGCGCGCGGAGTGGAATTCCCGGCTTGCGCAAGCCAGCTTCCAGATCTCCTTGGTGACGCCATGCATATAGACCGCAAGGCTGACACCACCGTAACAGACCAGCGCTATCCTGAGTTCCTTCTGGCGCATTGCGGCTTGATGGCAGGACACCGCGCCAATCTCAAGAAATGGCTGTGGATGGGTTCAGCCGCGCTTGTGTTCTTCTTGTGTTCCGCCTAGGTGGTCTTATGGCCAAGATCAAACGCCGTTACATCTGCCAGGCCTGTGGCAGCGTGTCCCATCGCTGGCAGGGGCAATGCCCCGATTGCGCGGAGTGGAACACGCTCGCCGAGGATGCGCCCGCGACCGTATTCTCGCAGAAGCATGACCTTTCCGGCGGCGGCAGGACGGTCGAATTCGTATCGCTCGACGCGCCGGGGGAATTGCCCGTCCGGCGAGCCACGGGCATCGCGGAACTGGATCGCGCGTTGGGCGGGGGGCTGGTGCCGGGCTCGGCGATCCTGATGGGCGGCGATCCGGGGATCGGCAAGTCCACCTTGCTGCTGCAGGCAGCCGCCAAGGTCGCGCAGGATGGCGCCCCCGTGGTCTATATCAGCGGGGAAGAGGCTGCCGGGCAGGTCCGCCTCAGGGCAACACGGCTCGGCCTTGGCGATGCGCCGATCCGCCTTGCCGCCGCGACTTCCGTGCGGGACATTCTCACCACCCTGGGCGGCATGGAACCGCCCGCCCTGCTGGTGATCGATTCGATACAGACCATGCATTCCGACATGATCGAAGGAGCGCCGGGGACAGTGAGCCAGGTGCGCGGCTGCGCCTTCGAGCTGATCCGCTATGCCAAGGAGAACGGCGTCGCGCTGGTGATGGTCGGGCACGTGACCAAGGACGGCACGATCGCCGGGCCGCGCGTGCTGGAACATATGGTCGACGTGGTGATGAGCTTCGAGGGAGAACGCAGCCACCAGTATCGCATTCTCCGCGCGCTCAAGAACCGCTTCGGCGCGGTCGACGAGATCGGCGTCTTCGCCATGGCCGGGCAGGGCCTCGAAGAAGTGTCCAATCCATCCATGCTGTTCCTTTCGGGACGGGACGAGCCGATTGCCGGCAGCGCCGTGTTCCCGGCGCTGGAAGGGACGCGCCCGGTGCTGGTGGAAGTCCAGGCATTGATCGTGCGCCTGCAAAGCGGCGCAACTCCGCGCCGTGCGGTGGTGGGATGGGATTCGGGCCGGCTCGCCATGCTGCTCGCCGTGCTGGAGGCGCGCTGCGGGCTGAATTTCTCGTCCGCCGAAGTCTATCTCAATATCGCCGGCGGATACCGCCTGTCGGACCCCGCGGCCGACCTCGCCATCGCCGCGGCGCTGATTTCCGCGCTGGCGGATCGCCCCTTGCCTGCGAGATCGGTATGGTTCGGCGAAGTATCCCTTGCCGGCGAAATCCGCCCGGTCGCCCATGCCGGCTTGCGGCTGCGCGAAGCGGCCAAGCTCGGCTTCGATCGCAGCTATGGCCCCGTCGAGGTTTCAGCCCCGCTGGAAAGCCGGGGATTCGCAGGCCTGAAGATGCTGCCGAACCTCGTTGACCGGATCATGGGGAGCGCATAATCCTCCGCGCGATGAGCGGTTTCGATATTATCGTCCTGATCCTGGTGGCGGTCGCGGCCATCGGTGGCTTCATGCGCGGTTTCGTCCAGGAAGTGCTTTCGCTTGCCGCCTGGATACTCGCGCTGTTCGCCATCCGTTCGTTGCACACGCCGCTCACCAACTGGTTCATCCCGAAGCTCGATACCGCCACCGGCGCGGCGATTCTGTCCTTCTCCCTGCTTCTGCTCATTCCCTATGCGGGGATGAAGCTCATCGCATCCCATGCAGGGCGCACCACCCGTGCGTCGATACTTGGGCCGCTCGACCGGATACTCGGTCTCGGCTTCGGCGCGCTCAAGGGCCTCATCATCGCGGTGCTGGCTTTCTCCGTTCTGGCGCTTGGTTACGACACGGTCTGGGGCGTGGCGGGGCGGCCGGCCTGGATCACGACATCGCGGTCCTATCCCTTCGTCAATGCGGCGGCGGACGAACTGGTGGAGATGATCGCGGAACATCGCCGCAGCGTGGAGGCTCAGGCCAGATCCGACCCCAAAGCGGCGCGATGAGCGATCCCGCCGCCCGGCTCTACACACCGGAAATGCTCGCGCTTGCGCTGCGCCTGGCCGAATATCCGCTGCTTCCGGATTTGCCACTGACAGGCTTTGCGCGATCCCCGATGTGCGGCAGCCGGATCGAAATGGCGCTGTCTCTGGGGCAGGACGGGAAGATCGAAAACCGGGGCCTGCGGGTCCAGGCCTGCGCGGTGGGCCAGGCCGCATGCACCATATTCGCCGATGCGGCGCCCGGCCTTGGCTTGCCGGATTTGCTGCGCACCCAATCCGATCTGGAAAGCTGGCTTGCCGGAGACGCGCCCCTGCCAGACTGGCCGGGCCTTGCCGCGATAGAATCCGCACAGGCATTTCGAGGCCGACATGGAGCCATTCTGTTGCCGTGGAAGGCCGCCATTCATGCGCTTTGCAAGCAGGATAACAACCGCTAGAGCGTTGCCCGAAACGGGAGGAAGGGATCCATATGGGGACAGTATCGGCAAACGCGGCGGGCGAACCAAGCCAGCGGGAAATCCGCATGGTTGTCACGGCATCGTCCGCGGGTACGGTCTTCGAATGGTATGATTTCTTCATTTACGCGACCCTGACGACAAGCGGGATCATCGGCAGCACGTTCTTCCCTTCGGGCAACCCGGCGTTGCAGACCCTGCTCGCCTGGGCCGGTTTCGCGGTCGGCTTCGGCTTCCGGCCCTTGGGCGCCATCCTGTTCGGCTATCTCGGCGACAGGCTGGGGCGCAAATATACCTTCCTCGTCACGATCACGCTGATGGGCCTGGCTACGGCCGGGATCGGCCTGATCCCATCCACCGCGACCATCGGCGCCGCCGCTCCGCTGCTGCTGATCCTGTGCCGGATAGGACAAGGGCTGGCGCTGGGCGGCGAATATGGCGGGGCCGCGATCTATGTTTCGGAACATTCGCCCCCCAGCAAGCGCGGGTTCTACACCAGCTTCATCCAGGCCAGCGTGATCGGCGGTTTCGTATTGAGCCTCGCGATCGTGCTGCTGACGAAGGCGATGATGAACGAGGAAGTCTTCATCGACTGGGGCTGGCGCCTGCCGTTCCTTTTCTCGCTGCTGCTGCTCGCGGCATCGCTGTGGATGCGGCTGATGCTGTCGGAAAGCCCTGTGTTCCGCGCCATGCAGGCGGAAGGCGAGATCAGCCACAACCCCTTCGTCGAGAGCTTCACCTATCCCGGCAATGCGAAGCGGATCTTCGTCGCCCTGTTCGGCGTCGCCGCCGGGCTGACGACCATATGGTATACCGCCATGGTCTACAGCCTGGAGTTCCTCAAGGGCCCGGCGAATGTGCAGGATACGGCGGCGGAACTGATCGTATGCGGCGGCGCGCTGCTGGGCAGCATGATGTTCGTGGTGTTCGGCAGATGGTCCGACAAGGTGGGCCGAAAGAAGCCGATCATCATCGGCTATGTTCTGACGCTGCTTGCCCTGTTTCCGTTGTTCTGGACCATGGGCAGCGCGGCCAACCCCGCGCTTGAGCAGGCGGCGAAAAGCGCGCCGGTGGTCGTTTCCGGCGCCGACTGCCATTTCGATCCATTCGCCAAGGAACAGGCGAGCGATTGCGGCAAGGTGGTGGCGCTGTTGACGGCCAGGGGCGTTCCCTACGCACTGAAAGCCGGGGAAGGCGTTTCGGTCGCCGTCGGAGATACCATCGTCGAGCGGATGGACCCGGCCGCCGTCGAATCCGCCCTGATGCAGGCAGGCTACGATTTCAGCCCCGTGACCCCTTCGGTCCGTGACATTGCCGTCATCATCCTGTGCCTGCTGGTGCTGAGCGTGCTGTCGGGCATGACCTACGGCCCGGTCGCGGCCTTGCTGTCGGAGATGTTTCCGCCGAAGATCCGGTATAGCTCCATGTCCATCCCCTACCATTTCGGCACGGGTTATTTCGGCGGGTTCCTGCCGTTCATCGCCAGCTACATCGCGGCCAGCACCGGCGATCCCTATTCCGGCCTGTGGTACACCTGGGGTGTGGTGCTGATGGCGCTGGTGGTCGGCCTGTGGGGCATTCCTTCCGGACCGCCGCGAGATTTTGCCGAAGATAATGCCTGATCGTCCGGTTCTGCCTCCGCCTACATTACGTTTGAAGCTGGACCATGATGCGCTTGCCATGAACTGGCGAGCGCTGAACCGGCTGTCCGGCAATGCGCGAGCGGGAGCGGCGGTCAAGGCCGATGCCTACGGCCTGGGCGTCGCGAAAGCCGTGCCCTCTCTGCGCGATGCCGGGGCGCGGGATTTCTTCGTCGCGCACTGGAGCGAAGTCTCCGAGGTCATCGCGCATGTTCCGGCCGGCCAGATCTCCGTGCTGCATGGGCCGGTGCACGCGGAGGATTGCGCCTATGCCCGCGCGCTGGGTGTGCGGCCGGTCATCAACAGCATCTTCCAGGCCCGGCTATGGCTGGACAGCGGAGGAGGACCTTGCGACCTGATGGTGGATACCGGGATCAACCGGCTCGGCTTGCCGCTTGCATGCCTGTCCGATCCGTTGATCGCCAGGCTCGACATCGACGTCCTCCTGTCTCATCTCGCCTCGGCGGATGAAGACGTGGCGCAGAACGCGCAGCAGCTCCGCCGCTTCGATCAAGCGTGCCGCGCGATACCTGCCCGCCGCCGCAGTCTTTCCAACAGCGCCGGAATTGCACTGGGCAAGGACTACGCCTTCGATCTCACCCGGCCCGGGCTTTCACTCTACGGAGGCATTCCCCGCAGCGAACTCCTTGCCGAGATCGGCCAGGTGGCAAGGCTGGAGGCAGCGATCATCCAGCGACGCGACCTGTCGGCCGGCGACAGCGTGGGATACAACGCCACCTTCACCGCTGCCCGCGCAATGCGCGCCGGCGTCGTTTCCCTCGGCTATGCCGATGGCTTCCTGCGCTGCTGGTCCGACAGGGGTTTGCTGCGCAGCAATGGAAGAGAGCTGCCGCTGCTCGGACGGGTCTCGATGGACATGGTGGTGGTGGATCTGACCGAAGCACCCGACCTGGCTGAAGGCGACTGGCTGGAAGTTCCGTATCATCTGCCGGATGCGGCAGCCGTCTCCGGCCTGTCGCAATATGAACTGCTCACCATCCTGGGGCAGCGCTTCAGACGCGGATAAGCGTTAACTGCAAATTTATTGCACTGCACATAATGCGCGTGCTAAGTGCAACAAGTGGGGCAGCAAGAGGAGTCCGGCGATGGCAGCGCCTGACGAGGCCAAAAAAGGGCCGGTCATTATCAAGAAATACGCCAACAGGCGTCTCTACAATACAAGTTCTTCCAGCTACATCACGCTTGACGATCTTGCGAAGATGACGCGTGAAGGCATCGACTTTCAGGTGCTTGACGCCAAGACGGGCAACGACATCACCCATTCCATCCTGACCCAGATCATCATGGATGAGGAAGCGAACGGGGAGCAATTGCTGCCCGTCAGCTTTCTGCGCCAGTTGATCTCCATGTATGGCAATTCGATGCAGGCGCTGATGCCGCATTATCTCGAAGCCTCGATGGAAAACTTCTACGCCAATCAGAAGAAGCTGCAGCAGGCGTTTACCGAAGGTGTGGGCGACAATCCGCTGGCGAAGATCGCGCAGACCAACATGGCGATGTTCAAGGCCGCCGCTGCGGCGCTGATGCCCAAGGGCATCCAGCCCGCCGAAGATCCTGCTCCCGCCGAAGGCAGCGAACTGGATGCGCTGCGCAAGCAGATGGCGGAGATGCAGAAGCGTCTCGACGCGCTGGGCAAATAGGCCGGCGAAGCCGCAGAGGGCGCGGGTTCCCGCGCCATCCAAATTTTGGTGCAACGCAAGGGCAAGCCGCTCGACATGGGCGGCAATTGCCTTAATGAGGCGCGGCAGAATTCACGCATAAACAGGAAGCATTTCGTGTCCGCCATTCGTCACGCTCTCCCGATCACGCGCGCCGAAGATTTCGCCCAATGGTATCAGGTGGTGATCGCGCAAGCCGACATGGCCGAGGAATCCGGCGTGCGCGGCTGCATGGTGATCAAGCCCTGGGGCTACGGCATCTGGGAACGTATCCAGCGCCTGATGGATGACCGGATCAAGGCGGCCGGTGTGCAGAACTGCTACTTTCCATTGTTCATCCCGCTCTCCTACTTCGCCAAGGAGGCGGAGCATGTGGAAGGCTTCGCCAAGGAGATGGCGGTCGTCACCCATCATCGCCTGATCGCGGGCGAGGAAGGGGGGCTGGTTCCCGATCCCGAAGCGAAGCTGGAAGAGCCGCTGGTGGTCCGCCCCACTTCCGAGACCGTGATCGGCGCAGCGATGGCGCGCTGGATACAAAGCTGGCGCGACCTGCCGATGCTGACCAACCAGTGGGCCAATGTGGTGCGCTGGGAAATGCGTACCCGGATGTTCCTGCGCACGTCGGAATTTCTCTGGCAGGAAGGGCATACCGCCCATGAGGACCGTGCAGATGCGATGGACGAAACGCTCCGCGCACTGGAAATGTATCGCTCCTTTGCCGAAGACGTGCTGGCCATGCCCGTGATCGCTGGCGAAAAGCCTGAGAATGAGCGCTTCCCCGGCGCGGAAGCGACATACAGCATCGAAGCGATGATGCAGGACGGCAAGGCGCTGCAAGCCGGCACGTCGCATTATCTCGGCACCAGCTTCGCCGAGGCGGCGGGCATTCGCTATCAGGATCGCGAAGGCGGGCAGCAGCTTTGCCACACCACGAGCTGGGGCGTTTCAACCCGGCTGATCGGCGGCGTAATCATGACCCATGGCGACGATGACGGGCTGCGGGTTCCGCCCGCCATCGCGCCGCAGCAAGTCGTGATCCTGCCGATGCTGCGCGATGATGCGAGCGATGCCGCATTGCTCGAATATTGCGAGAGCCTGCGTGCGCGGATCGCGGCGCAAGCCGCCCTGGGCGAGCCGGTCAGGGTCCTGCTCGACAGGAAGCCGGGCAAGGCCGCCGCCAAGCGCTGGGACTGGGTGCGCAAGGGCGCCCCGGTCATCATCGAGATCGGTGGGCGCGACATGGAGGCCGGGAAGGTCAGCCTGCTGCGCCGCGACCGCTTGTGGAATGCCGCGGGCAAGACGGATTTCGCCAGCCCCTCCGCCGAGGAATGCGCGGGTGCAATCGGCGCCCTGCTGGAAGAAATCCAGAACGGGCTGTTCGCCGAAGCACGGCAACGGCGCGACACCAATATCACGCGCGGCGTGGACAGCCTCGAAGCGTTGTCCGCCTTCTACGCGGAAGATCAACGCTATCCCGGCTGGGTCGAGGTGCAGTGGGCAAAGCCCACGGGCGATGCGCTGGACAAGGTGGTGGAGCAGCTGAAAGCGCTGAAGCTCACCATCCGCAATGTGCCTGCCGATGCCGCTCCCGCAGATGGCGCCTGCATCTTCACCGGCGCCCCGGCGGTCGAACGCATCTTCATTGCGCGAGCCTATTGAGTTGGTGCGCAAGCCGAAACCCGCTCCCGGCCTGCCCGGCAGGCAGCAGATACTCGACTTCATCCAGAGCAGCGACACCCCTGCCGGCAAGCGGGAAATCGCCCGCGCCTTCGGCCTCAAGGGGCAGGAGAAGATCGCGCTCAAGGCCTTGCTGCGCGACATGGCGGACGAAGGGCTGATCGACGGCAAGCGAACCGCCTTCCATCGCATGGGCGGCTTGCCGAAGGTGACCGTGCTGCGCGTTGTCGATACCGACGATGGCGAAGCGATTGCCATTCCCGATAGCTGGCAGCCGGACGACGCCACTCCGCCGCCACGCCTGCGGCTGGTGGAAAGCCGGAAAGGCCCTGCCTTGCGGGTGGGGGATCGCGTCCTGGCCCGCACCGAGGAAGCCGGCGACGGCTGGTGCGCCTATCCGATGAAGAAGCTGCCCGCGCAGGGCGAGGCCATGCTTGGCGTGGTCGAACTCGACGGGGCGGGCAAGGGCTGGCTCGCGCCGGTCGACAAGCGTGTGCGCAACGCCACGCCGATTGCCGATCTGGGCGGCGCGGAGCCGGGCAATCTCGTGCTGGCCGAGCCTGCGGGCCGCAGCCCTCGCGCGGGCGTGAAAGTCATCCAGGTGCTGGGCGATCCGCTTGCGCCGCGCGCCTTCAGCCTGATCGCGATCCATAAATACGGCATTCCGAATCTGTTCGGAGCGGAAGTGCTGTCCGAGGCGGAGGCATCCGCCAAGCTGCCACTCAGCGAGGACCGGCGCGAGGATCTTCGGCATCTGCCCATCGTCGCGATCGACCCGGCCGATGCGCGCGATCATGACGATGCGATCTGGGCGGAGCCGGATGGAGCAGGGGGCTTCCGGGCGATCGTGGCGATCGCGGACGTCAGCTTCTATGTCCGCCCCGGGGGGAAGCTGGACCGGGAGGCGCGCAAGCGCGGCAATTCGGTCTATTTCCCCGACCGCGTCGTCCCCATGCTGCCCGAAGTGCTGAGCGCGAATGTCTGCTCCCTGCGAGCGGGAGAGGACCGCGCGGCCATGGCCTGCCATCTGGAGATCGATGCGCAGGGCAAGCTCAAGGCCTGGCGGTTCTCGCGCGCCATCGTGCGCATCTCGGAAAACATCGCCTATGAGGCGGCGCAGGCAAGGATCGACGAGGGCGAAGCCGATGCAAGCCTGAGCAATCTCTGGGCCTGCTGGCGTTTGCTGGAAGCGGCGCGCAAGCAACGCGATCCGCTGGAACTGGAATTGCCGGAACGCCGGGTCATGCTGGACGATCAGGGCAAGATAGCGGAAATCGCCATTCGCGAGTGGCTCGATGCGCATCGCGTGGTGGAAGATTTCATGATCGCGGCCAATGTCGCGGCGGCAAAGGCGCTGGAAAGCAAGGTTTCGCCGGTCGTCTATCGCATCCACGAGCCGCCTAGCCGGGAGAAGCTGGTCGCGCTGCGAGAGTATCTCGACACATTCGGCCGCAAACTTGCGCTGGGGCAGGTCATCACCCCGGGTCTGTTCAACCGCATGTTGAAGGACATCGCGGACGAAAGCGAAAAAGCGCTCATCATGGAAGCCGTGCTGCGCAGCCAGACGCAGGCCTATTACGGGCCGCGCAACGCCGGGCATTTCGGCCTTGCCCTGGGCAGCTACGCGCATTTCACCTCACCGATCCGCCGCTATGCGGACCTGCTGGTCCACCGCGCGCTGGTCGATGCCTTCGGGCTGGAGCAGCCCCGGCCGGCCGGGGGAGCCATACCCGCCGCCACCGGGCTTTCGGATCGCGACCGCGGCGATCTGGCGCGAGTCAGCGAAGCGATCAGCGCCGCCGAGCGCCGCGCCATGGAAGCGGAGCGGGAAACGATCGACCGCTATGTCGCGGCATGGCTTTCCGGCAAGGTGGGGGAAGTGTTCGAGACCCGCATCACCGGGGTCCAGCGTTTCGGCCTGTTCGCGACCATCATGGGGCTGGGCGGCGATGGGCTGGTTCCCGTCTCGGTGCTCGGCCCGGAACGCTTCCACCATGATGACGGAGCGCATACGCTGACAGGCGAGCAAACCGGCACGCGCTACGCCATCGGAGATCGGCTGCCGCTGCGCCTGGCCGAGGCGAATCCGCTCACCGGAGCCTTGAAGTTCGAGCCGGTGGAAGGGGCCGGCGCCCCCATCGAGCCGCGCGGCGGCAAGCCAGCGCCCCGCAGGAAGGGAAAATACGTCGTCGGCCAGCGGGGCCGGCCTTCCAACATCCGGCATCAGGGCAGAAAAAAGCGCTAGATCGCCGCCCGCCCCGGGCGCACCGGCTCAACTCAAGCGGTCGATATCCTCTTCGCCCAGCGCGCCGGGAATCACGAACAGGGGACAGGAAAGCGTTCCCGCATTCTGCGAAAAGGCGGTGACGAGCGGGCCCGGATTTCCCTCGGCCGCGGCGCCAAGTACCAATGCGGCTACCTCCGGGTGCTCGGCAAGATATTCATGCACGACTTCCTTGCCATCGCCGACCCGGACGGAGATGGTGGGCATCTTGCCGCTCTCGCTGAGAATATTTCCCGCCGCGCCGGTGGCGATCACCTCTGCGCGATCGCGCGCTTCGGCCTCGATCGTGGCCTGAACGCCGCCGAATGCATTGAAGCTCTGCGGTTGCACCAACGCGAGAATATGGACCGCGCCATCTGTCTTGGCCGCGCGCCTGGCGGCAAAACGCAAGGCCACCCGGGCCTCGTCAGTCTCGTCCATTATAACCAGATATACACGCATATCTCACCCCTATGAAAACCTATATGGTTATCTCTCTCGATGCACCAACCCTCTTGCCGCCATCGCACTTATCGGCCAGATAGGCACAAACACTCAGCAACGGGAAGAGTTGAACTGCCATGCCCACCTCGATCAAGATGCCCGCACTCTCGCCCACCATGGAGGAGGGTACACTGGCGCGCTGGCTGGTAAAGGTCGGTGATACAGTATCCGCCGGCGATATCATGGCGGAAATCGAAACCGACAAGGCCACGATGGAGTTCGAGGCGGTCGATGAAGGCACCATCGTCGACATTGCCGTGCCAGAAGGAACCGAAGGCGTGAAGGTGGGCACGGTGATCGCAACCCTTGCGGCGGAAGGCGAAGATCCCGGCGCAGCGAAATCCGCCGAACCCGCCAAGCCTGCAAAGGCCGAGCAAGCGGCACCTGCCGCCAAGGCCGAGCCTGAGCAGCCGCAGGCCGTGGAAAAGGCTCCCGCTCCGCAAGCGAAGCCGGCCCCCACCACCGTTGCGACGAGCGGTTCCGGCCAGCGCATCCTGGCATCGCCGCTGGCCCGCCGGATTGCCGCCCAGCAAGGCATCGACCTTTCGACGATCAAGGGCAGCGGGCCGAACGGGCGGATCGTGAAGGCCGACGTGGACGGCCTGCAGGGCGCAGCAGCGGCTCCCACCGCTCCGCAAGCGCGCCCGGCTCCGGCCGCGCCCACGGAAATTCCGGATTTCGGCATTCCGTTCGAGGCGGAAAAGCTCAACAATGTCCGCAAGGTGATTGCCCGCCGGCTCACCGAAGCGAAGCAGCAGATTCCGCATATCTACCTCACCGTCGATGTGCGGCTCGACGCCTTGCTCAAGCTGCGGAGCGAACTCAATGCCTCGCTGGAAGGGGAGGGCCTCAAGCTCTCCGTCAACGACCTGCTGATAAAGGCCCTGGCCAAGGCACTCGACCGCGTGCCGCAATGCAATGTCAGCTTTGCCGGCGAGGAACTGCGCAAATATACCCGCGTCGACATCTCCGTCGCGGTGGCCGCACCGAGCGGGCTGATAACCCCCATCGTCACCGACGCGGCGAAGAAATCCGTCTCGGCCATCGCGGGCGAGATGAAGGGCCTGATCGAAAAGGCGCGCGACGGGAAGCTGCAGCCGCATGAATATCAGGGCGGCACCGCCAGCCTGTCCAATCTCGGCATGTATGGGATCAAACAGTTCGAGGCGGTGATCAATCCGCCCCAAGGCATGATCCTTGCCGTGGGCGCCGGGGAGAAGCGGCCGTTCATCGTCGATGATGCAGTATCCATCGCCACGGTGATGAGCGTGACCGGCAGCTTCGACCATCGCGCGATTGATGGGGCCGATGCGGCATTGCTGATGCAGGCCTTCCAGCAACTGGTGGAAAGCCCGCTGGGAATCATCGCGTGAGATCGATCCGGGCCTGGCCGCTGGGAATGGTGGCCTGCCTGGCCCTCGCGGCCCCTCTCAAGGCGGAGCATCCCAAGGATGGTCATCCCGTGATGGTGGGCAGCGAAGGGCCGGAACTGGACGCATGCGTTGCGGTCGGCCGCGTTACCGGCCTCGATCCGGAAGGGGACAATTATCTTGCGGTTCGCGCCGCGCCGCATCTTTCCGGTCACGAGAACGATCGCCTCGACCCGGCCACGCTGGTCTGGTTGTGCGACAAGGACGGCGATTGGCAGGGCATCGTCTATCCGCATGGCGCCTATCAGGATCTGGGCGATTGCCGGGTGAGCAGCCCCGTCACCGCGCCCGAACCCTATGGCGGCCCTTGCCGGCATGGCTGGGTCCTCGCCAAATATCTCGATCTTGTGGCAGGATAGGGAATGGCAGCTGACAACAGCTTTCGAGATCCGCTAATCCGCGTCACGGCCATGCCCAAGGATACCAATCCCTATGGCGGCGTGTTCGGCGGATGGCTGATGAGCCAGATGGCGCTCGGCGCGGGCTCGCTCGCGTCGCGCAAGGCCAATGGCACCGCGGTGGTGGTTCATGCCACGGATTTCACCTTTCCCGGGGCCATGGCGGTGGGGGATGAACTGTCCGTCTATGCCGAAGTCGCGGCGGTCGGGAATACATCGTTGACTATCGCAGCCGAAGCCATCGCGCGCGAACGCAATGGCGAGGCCACGCAGGTGGTGGCGCGCGGCACCTTCAAATTCGTCGTGATCGACGGGGAAGGGCGGCCTCGCGCCATCGGAACGCTCGCAATCAAGGCGGCGGCGGAGGAATAATGTCCGGCACGTATGATCTTATCGTTCTCGGGTCTGGCCCCGGCGGCTATGTCGCGGCGATCCGCGCGGCCCAACTGGGATTGAAGACCGCAATCGTGGAGCGGGAAAGCCTGGGGGGGATCTGCCTCAACTGGGGCTGCATCCCGACCAAGGCGCTGCTGCGCTCGGCCGAGATCTATCACTATATGCAACATGCCAAGGATTACGGGCTGGCGGCGGAGAAGATCAGCGCGGATCTGGAAGCCGTGGTCAAGCGCAGCCGGGGCGTAGCGAAGCAGCTCAATCAGGGCGTCACGCATCTGATGAAGAAGAACAAGATCGCGGTGCATATGGGCGAGGGCGCCTTCAAATCCGCCAATACGCTGGAAGTGAAGGGCGAGAAGGGCACGGAGACGCTCACCGCCAGGCATATCATCGTCGCGACGGGCGCGAGGGCGCGCGACCTTCCCTTTGCTCCGGCCGACGGCAAGCGGGTGTGGACCTATCGTCATGCAATGACCCCGCCGGAAATGCCCGACAAACTGCTGGTGATCGGCTCCGGCGCGATCGGGATCGAATTCGCAAGCTTCTACAACGATATGGGCGCGGATGTGACGGTGGTTGAAATGCTCGACCGGATCGTGCCGGTGGAAGATGCGGAGATCTCCGCCTTCCTCGAAAAGGCACTGACGAAGCAGGGCATCCAGATCATGACCGGCGCCGCGCTGGAGGAGCTGAAGCCCGGCGCAGACAAGGTTTCCGCCAAGATCAAGGGGAAGGACGGCAAGGTCACTTCCGGCGAATACAGCCATGTGATCGTCGCCATCGGCATTCAGCCCAACACCGAGAATATCGGCCTGGAAAAGCTGGGGGTAAAGACGGAGCGCGGTTTCATCCAGATCGACGATTATGGCCGCACGGGCGTGAAGGGCCTGTGGGCGATCGGCGATTGCGTGCCGGGACCGTGGCTGGCGCACAAGGCCAGCCATGAAGGGGTGACGGCGGCTGAGGCCATCGCGCAGGAACTGGGCAACAAGGATGTTCATCCGCACCCGTTGGATCGGCGCAATATTCCCGGTTGCACCTATTGCCATCCGCAGATCGCCAGCGTCGGCCTGACCGAGGCCAAGGCCACAGAAGCCGGTTACGAGATCAAGGTCGGGAACTTCCCGTTCATCGGCAATGGCAAGGCCATCGCGCTGGGCGAAGCGGAAGGCTTCATCAAGACGGTGTTCGATGCGAAAACCGGCGAGTTGCTGGGCGCTCATATGATCGGCGCGGAAGTGACCGAGCTGATCCAGGGCTATGTGGTCGGCAAGCAGCTCGAAACGACGGAATCCGAGCTTATGCAGGCCATATTCCCGCACCCCACCTTGTCCGAAATGATGCATGAAAGCGTGCTCGCCGCATACGGACGCGCCTTGCACTTCTGACAACCATCCCGCTTCGCATTCCATTCTGCACGCTTTGTCTCCACGCCGGGAGCCTTCCGGGGCTTCCGGCGTTGGAAGCCTGCGGAGACGAGCGATGGAATATGAAATCGATTTTCAGCTGCTGGACCCGATAACCAACAATCCGAGCCTCGATAACGGCATTCCCGTAAATCCCCTGCGGCGCGCCATGATCGCCGCGGACCTAAGGGACCTCAGGAATGGCAAGGAACCCAGAGTGATTTCGAGGCGAGTGAAATCAATTGCCGCCTCGGAAATCGCGGAAAACAGATAAATTCCATGCTCCCCATTCCTGAAGAAGGAACCTGCTCATTGGGCCGCCTTGCCCAGCGCCTGATCGAGATCCGCGATAAGGTCATCCGCATCCTCTATGCCGATCGAGAGGCGCACCACATCATCCCCCGCGCCCGCTGCCTGCCGCTGTTCCGGCGTCAGCTGGCGGTGCGTGGTCGATGCGGAATGGATCACCAGTGAACGCGCATCCCCCAGATTGGCCAGATGGCTGAACAGCTGCAGCGCATCGACCAGCCTGATGCAGGCCTTGTAACCGCCCTTTACGCCGAATGTGAACAAGGCCCCCGTGCCCTTGGGGTAAAGCTTTTTCGCGCGCTTGTGATAGGGCGACGACTTCAGCCCCGCATAGGACACGAAGCTCACCCGGTCATCCGCTTCCAGCCACTCGGCAACCTTTTTGGCGTTGGCGACATGCTTCTGCATCCTGAGGCTCAAGGTTTCGATACCGAGAATGGTCTGAAAGGCGTTCATCGGGGCCATGGTCATCCCCAGGTCCCGCAAGCCCACCGCATGGCTGTGCAAGGTATAGCCCAGCGCTCCGAATGCCTGGTGAAACGTCAATCCGTGATAGGCGGGCTCCGGCTGGGAAAGCGACGGGAACTTGTCCGATGCCGACCAGTCGAACTTTCCGGAATCGATGATCGCGCCGCCCATCGAGGTTCCGTTGCCCGACAGATATTTCGTCGTGGAGTGGACCACGAGAGTCGCCCCGTGATCGATCGGCTTGCAGAGATAGGGCGTGGCGCTGGTATTATCGACGATCAGCGGCACGCCCTTGCGCTCCGCGATGGCCGCGATCTTCGGCAGGTCGGTGACATGCCCGCCGGGATTGGAGACGCTTTCGCAGAAGATCGCCCTGGTCCGCTTGTTGCAGGCCCGCGCCACTTCGCCGGGGTCTTCCAGATCGACGAAGCGGCTTTGCCATCCGAACCGCCTGATCGTATGCGAAAACTGCGTGACCGAGCCACCATAGAGCCGATTGGAGACGACGACGTTGTCGCCCGGCATCATCAGGGGAAACAGCGCCATGATCTGCGCGGCATGGCCGGATGAACAGCAAGTCGCCCCGGCGCCGCCTTCGAGCGCAGCGAGCCGCGCCTGCAAGGCATTCACGGTGGGATTGGTCAGCCGGGAATAGATGTATCCCACTTCCTCCAGATTGAAGAGGCGCGCCGCATGATCCGCATCCTGGAAGAGATAGGCCGTATTCTGGTAGATCGGCACCTGTCTCGCGCCCGTCGCCGGATCGCCATCCCAACCTGCATGGACCTGCAATGTGTCGAAGGATAGCGCGGGGTTTTCTGCGTTGGTGGACATGTCACTCCTCTCAGCGGGGATCTCTTCAGCTATTCTGCTCAAGACGGCGATGCTTAGCTGCTTCCGCATGGCCGCGACAAGTCGGTGAAGCATGAACCCGCCACAGCGGTTTTCCGCGAGATGTTCTTATCGTTTGTAAAAGGCGCGGCACGAAGGGTAGGGTGCCGACGCCATCGCAAGTCGGTGCGAATGGTCAATGATAATGGATAGGATGCACGAATGTTCAATGGCGTGGAAGGAATCGTTCAAACCGGCTTCGTGGTGGGCGATATCGACAGGGCGATCGACCGATGGGTTGTGCGTGGCGCAGGCCCGTTCCGGGTCTTCCGGGATATCGAGGTCGAACTGACCTATCGCGGACAGCCTGCCACGGTGAAGCTGAATCTGGCGCTCGGCCAATTCGACGGCGTCCAGATCGAGCTGATGCAACCGCTCTCGGAAGCTCCCTCGATCTATCATGACAGCTTCCCGGACGGCTTTCCCGAGGAAGGATTGCATCATGTCGGCATGATCGCATCCGACTATGACCTGTTTGTCGAGAAACATGCCGGAGAAGGCAGACCGCTTGTCCTCAATGGCGTTTTCTCGGGCTATCGGTTCGGATTCATCGACACGCGCGACACTATGGGCTTCATGCTGGAAGCCTTCGAGAAGACCCCGTCGCTCCTGGCCTTCTTCGACGAGATCAAGGAACTCGGGCACCAGGAATCGTCCGGCGCGGCAGCTTGAACGATCGGCACTTCCGAAGAACAGAAGCAGGGACCAGAAAGCCAAACGCATGACAATTTCCCAGACGCTGGTCGACAAGGCGCATGATCTCGCAACGATTTTCGCGCAAAGGGCAGGACTGGAGGATGAGCGCCGCGCCCCGCTGGACGAAACGGTCCAGGACATGATCGACAGCGGCATTCTGGCAACGCTTGCGCCTGCCATCTATGGCGGACACGAACAGGACTTCGCCACCGCCGCCCGGATCATCCAGATATTGAGCTCCGCCAACCCCTCGGCGGGTTGGGTCGCGGCATTCTACATCGGCGCGGCGTGGCGGATGAACCTGTTTCCGGAAGAAGCCCAGCGCGAGATTTTCGCGGACAAGCCCTTTGTCCTGAGCGCCGGGCAAGCCGCGCCGCTGCGCGAGGTCATCCGCGTGCCCGGCGGCTATCGCATCAGCGGCCAGACGCCTTGGGGCTCCGGCTCGGTCCATGCGGAGTGGATCGTCTTCATGGGTATCGCGAAAGGCGGCGACGAAGAACCCGCGCCGATGACATTCGTGGTTCCCCGGGCGGAGACGGAAGTGCTGGATACCTGGCACATCGCGGGCATGCGGGGAACAGGCAGCAACGACATCAAGGTCGAGGATGTGTTCGTCCCGCATCACCGTGCCTCCCCCTTCCTCGACGTGCTCGAAGGGACCACGGCCGGGCAGGCGGTCCATGCCAATCCCATGTATCGGTTTCCCTTCATTCCGTTCCTGATGGTGGAAGTGATACCCGTCGTTACCGGGATCATGAGGGGGGCGACGACCGCGTTCGAGGCGCGCGTGCGGGAACGGCAGGGGACGATCAGCGGTGCCAAGGCCATTGCCAAGCAGGCCACGCAGATGCGCCTGGGCAGGGCGCTTGCAACCGCAGACGCGGCGGAGACATTGCTGGTAGACCTGATGGGCGCGCTCAAGCCGCATCCCGGCCAGAGGGACCGGCTATATCGCAATGCGATGAAGATGAAGGGCGCCTATATCACCGACCTCTGCCGCAATGGCGTGAATGACATCGCGAAAGGGATCGGGGGCGATGGCTTTCGCGATCATTCGCCCTTGCAGCGCTACTTCCGGGATATCAATGTCCTGGCGGTCCACGCCTTCCTGGACATCGACACCGCCGCCGAAACGACCGGCTGCCTCCATCTCGGCCTGCCGACAGACGATCCCCTGATTTGAGCTGCGCCGCTGGCTGGATCAGCCCAAAGCCCACCCAACTAGCGCCTGACACCAATGTTGGTTTTCGCCGCACCGCAAAGGATCGAAGGCCATGCCGCCCCTCGATACGGCTGGCATCAAGCAGCCTGGCCGCCCACAATGTCCATAAGCTGCGCATAGTCCGTCACGACATCATACTTCACCTGATCCTGCGCGGCACTTTGACCGATTGTCGCAAAAAATTTCCGCGCGCACTCGATCTTGATCTTCTCGATCTCGCGCAGCCTCATCGAGGACATCGTGCCCTTGGTTTCGGCCACGCAGTAGATGTGCCGAACGCTGCCGGCCCTGAATGAGATGGCCCAGTCAGGATTGTAATCGCCGACGGGTGTGGGAATCAAAAAGCCGCGCGGCAGCTTGGCATAGACAACCACCTCGCTGCTGCCATCCAGCTCCTGCACGAACTCCCTTTCCACGTCCGAATCCGTGATCGCGTAGTCGTAGATGTGGTTCTTGAGTTTCCCTGTGGCCCGGGAAAAATTCTGGCCGGTCTGGTTCGCCGTGAAGATGCCGGCGTCGTATCGCTCCTCCACCTCGTCATATGCCAGACGCTCGATAACCATGGCAGCCTTCTGTTCGGCGATGATGCGCGAGGCCTCGGAGATGAAATGCTCAGGGTTGTTCGCGAACTGCTCGAAAACCGCGGGCGCGATCCGGCCGAGGATGGCCGCCACCGTCTCCCGTGTCAGCTGCGAGTTTTCGGCGAGCTTGCCGACGAGGTCGTATTTCACGAGAGAGTGGAGCGAGCCGCCATGCTCGGTCGTGGTGCCGGTGCCGGTAAAGCCGTCACCGCTGCGAAGCTGGCTGTCGGTCAAACCATCGTTCTGCACGCCGGCCCGAACCGTATACTGCAGCGGAGTAACCCGCAGCTGGCTGTCCAGCGCACCGATGCACTTCCGGATCAGTTCGTCCGGGTCGAACTCTACCCGATAGACCGCCTTGCGATTGATCCGCGCCCAAAGCTCCTGGAACTCCTTCTTCTCGAAGTTCGCATTGAGCGGATTGGTCTTGGGCTTGCGGCCATCATCCACTTTGGGCAACTGAGCGTCGCTGAAGATGCCGTCGATCAGCTGGAACACCTGCCGGGCGTGGGGTTTCAGCCCTTCGGGCAATTCGGCCAATGCACCGGCCGCCTTGGCCTCATGATAGGCGTCTGCGATCCGATCCGCATCGTCCGTATAGTCGTTCTTCAGCAGATAGCGGTAGATCTGCCTGGCCATCGCAGCGGTTACTTCAAGCGGGCCTTGGTCGGTAGCGATCGTCTTGCCCATGAAATAGGCTTCCGTTGCCTGCCGCGGACGCGACGACAGCGTCTCCACGATCTCTTGCTGAAGGCCGGCAACGAAGTCCTTGTAGCTTTCGCTCGCCACCACAGTCAGCACGTTGATGTCATGCACCACGGCCGGATGGTCGATGCGGTCCCCATGCTGGTCGACGCACAGGCGCAGCCCGCGTCCGACTTCCTGGCGGCGCGAAACGGTGTTGTCGCTGTGCTTCAGCATGCACATCACGAAGACGTTCGGGTTGTCCCAGCCTTCGCGAAGTGCCGAGTGAGAGAAAATGAAGCGCATCGGTTCCGCGAACGAAAGCAGCCGCTCCTTATCCTTGAGGATCAGATCGTAGGCATCCACATCGTCGGAATCGACGGAACGGGCGCCCACATCCGGATCTTTCAGGCGGTTGGTCTTCTTGTCGATCGAAAAGTAACCGTTGTGAGTCCTGGCCGCATCGATCCCGGCCAGATAAGCGCGGTAGGCCTCATTGCCGATTGCGAGCTCCGATAGATACTCGGCCTTCAGCAGTTCATACTCCTCCTCGAAAATCCGCGCATATTCGCCCTTTTCATCGGCCTGGCCGTAGTCGCGGTATTTCACCACCTCGTCGATGAAGAACAGCGACAGAACCTTGATCCCCTGGGAGAAGAGCTGCTCTTCCCTGTCGAGGTGCGTCTTGATCGTCTCACGAATCTGGAGGCGGCGGATGTCGCGCTCGGAAACGTCGCCATTGGCTTCACCGGCGTTCAGCACGATGCCATTGGTAAACTCGACGGTGTCGTTGACGGCATCGATCTGGCTGATCGTGAAACCGCGATACTGGTCCAGTTTACGCGACTCCACGAAGAGGTCGTCGCGAAACTTCAGCCGCTTGGGCTTCCGCTTGATTTCGCCGGATTCCAACTTCACCTCCATCTCGATCCGGGCCACCGGAGCCGTCTTCGAGATGTCGATGCCTTCGAGGTAGAGGTAGGCGTTCGTGCCGGCGAGGCCACGGGTCTGGATGCCGCGCACGGCGATCTTCTTCACCAGCTTCTGGTTGTAGGCATCTAGTGCGTCCAGCCTGTAAACCCGGTTGTGCTGGGTGCGGTGAGTGGCAGAATAGCGCAGGATGAACAGGGGCTTGAATTTCGGCAGTGCTTCCATCGTGGCCTTGCCCTCCATTTTCTGGGGCTCGTCCATGATCAGGATCGGCCGGTTCGACGCGATCACGTCGATGGGCTTGCGCGACTGAAAGTCGTCCAGTTCTTCGTAGATGCGGCGGTTGTCCTTGCCGCTCGCATTGAACGCCTGAATGTTGATCACCATCACGTTGATCCCGGCGTCCGAGGAAAAGCTCTCCAGCTCATGCAGGCGCTTGGAGTTGTAGATGAAGAATCGCGCCTTCTTGCCGTAGCTTTCGGCGAAGTGTTCGGCCGTGATCTGCAGCGACTTGCAGACCCCTTCGCGAATGGCGATGGACGGCACCATGATGATGAACTTCGACCAGCCATAGCGCTTGTTCATCTCGAAGATGGTCTTGATGTAGCAGTAGGTCTTGCCCGTGCCCGTCTCCATCTCGACATCGAGGTGAAGGCTGGTGGCGGCCAGCGCGGCGCGCTTGTAGGCGGCCGGAACGGGCACCCGTTCTCCACGGGCATTGAAGGTGGTGAAATCCGTCAGCGATTGGGAGACGGGCAGGTTCTGACGCCGCTGGACCTTCTGGATGTTCTCCAGCACCTGTATGCCGGTCAAGGCGAGGGCGGCGTTCCTGAACCCTTCCTCGAAGGCGCTGGCCTGTTCCTTGCCGCCGGGGTCGATGCGATAGGTCAGGTCCGAGGTCATCGGCTGGCCGGCGAAGCAATCCACTACACCATCGACGGCATTGGTTTGATAAGGCTGGACCTTGAACTTGAGCTTCATTTCTTCCGACTTCCCCAGAATCAGATTTCTCTCTTTGACAAGAGGTATGCGAAGAAGCCCTCCGCACTCCTGAGCTCTTCTGAACTGTCCGAAAACTCAACAAAGTGCTCTACAGAGCCTCGTATCTCGATTTCGGTATGCAGATATTTTCTCAACGGCTCCGGTTTGACGAATATTATTCTCTCACGCGGCTGACTGTAGTGAAGGCAAATCCAGACATCTTTTTCCGGATGGTCCTGGGCATATCGAAGTTTGTCCGGGCGAATCCAATATTTGCCTCCCCGCATGACGTCTGTTCCCGTGACTTCCAACATGCAGTATTCCCGACCCGTATCACGCCCCTTGATAACAAGATCCGGCTTGCCGGATTCATCCGGGTGCTCTGGAATAAATTCATTTGAATCAGCCCCAAAGCCAGTCACGATCACTTCTATCCTTGAAAATTTACTTTCTATGATCTCCTTGACTCGCTCAATTATCAGCTTCTCCTTTTCCCAGGCCTCTTCGCCATATTTGTGCTTCCAGTGAAATTTCTCCAAAGAGATGATCTCGTCACAGGAAATTTCCTGTCCGACATCAAGATTCATCGCGGGAAAGGTTCTTGCCCTTATGCTCGTGCAATACTGATTATCCACGTAAACCCAGTATCGATCCGAACTTTTAATATGCCGGATCTCTGTAATCCTTGGCATCTAGATCACCTTCAGATCTGTCGTTGCTGAGATCTGCCGAAGAATTTGCGCGGCATTGATCTTAACCGCGTCAGAGATGAAGCCGCTATCTCGGAAGACGACTCTCAAAGGCTCGCTCTTGGCAATTTCCTCCACCAAATCCTCAGTCACTCCATCGTCGAAGCAGGCGATCAGCGCGTTGTCGTCGACGAAGAAAACGGTCTTGCCGTGGACAGCCTCGCGGTGGATGGGAAGCGACAGATCGACGCCCCAGTCGACCAGCACCTGGAACAGCAGATCCTCGGGCGTGCGCCCCTCCTTCACATTGTCGATCATGTCGAGCAGGCTGGACTGCTTCAATTCGTCCGGGCGATAATAGACGTCCTTCATGTTTGACGAAGCGATTTTGAACACCCTGAAACCGACGTCGCCGTTCCAGTCGCCGTGGCGCTCGCCTTCCAGAACCTTCTTCCCGGCGCGGCGGATGCGCTCTTTCGTCAAGTCCGAGATGGCCCTGTATCCCTCTTTGAAGGCGTCGGACTCTTCCCCAACAGCCTCCGGCAATTGGATCAAAATATACCGCCGATTGCCCCCATCGGCTGCGTTGCACTCGAATACGGCCTGGGCCGTGGTTCCCGATCCCGCGAAGAAGTCGAGAATGAGCGCATTCTTGCCCGCGCCCTGATCGATGAGCGCGCTGATAAGCTCAACCGGCTTCGGGAACGAGAACAGTTTCCCCTCGAACAGGGACTTCAGCGCTGTCGTGGCGGAACTGTTCATCGGTGAAACGATTGTGCTTTGCCCGCCCCCGCCATTCGGCCTCTCAATCCATGATGAAACAGGTATCGTGGGCTTCACGGCCTCCGATGCGAAGCGCTTGAGCATTGGCACACCCTTGCCGTCCTTCGGGAAGAGAACCCGGCCCTCGGAAATTTTACGCGCCATGGTTGTGCGGCTGTAGGGCCAGTATCTTCCTTTCGGCGGGAGATACTCACGCCCGCTGGCCGGGTCTGTAATCGGATAATGTGTATCCCCGCCAGGCTTCCCGGCGCTCAAATTATCCGAAATCCAGGGGCCACGAGGGTCATTGTCTGGATTAGCGTATTTCTCAAATGTTCTTTGCACACCCTTCAGGATGCCTTTCGACTTGGTGTAGACCAAGACATATTCGTGATCTTCACTCAAGTTGGTAACCGCATCCATCGCTCCGCTTCGACGTTTCCAGACAAAACAGCCGAGAAAATTTTGCCCACCAAAGACCTCTTCGCAAAGTTTTTGCAAATTTGCGCGTTCATTATCATCTATCGAAATGAAAATAATTCCAGTATCGGCAAGAAGCTGCCGTGCAATCCGCAGTCGCGGATACATCATTGACAACCAATCCGAATGAAAGCGCCCGTTTGATTGGGAGTTCGCGACAAGCCTTCCGCCATCCTCATCGACTTGACCGGATCTCTCGAGATAGGCGCTCGAGTTCTCCGAATAATCATCGTGGTAAATCAGGTCGCTTCCCGTGTTGTAAGGCGGATCGATATATATCATGTCCACCCTGCCCAGGTAGGTTTCCCTGAGCAATTTCAGGGCATCCAGATTGTCACCCTCTATGAATAGATTTTTTGTGCTGTTGAAATTCACGCTTTCCGACATGTCCGGGCGCAGGGTTTTTCGTATCGGCGCGTTGGATTCGATGAGCGCCGATGCCTTGCCAGGCCAATTCAGGTGATAGCGCTCACGCGCGCCCTCGATGACATGCCCTTCCAGAACTGTCTTCAGCAGATCGAAATCGATAAGCTGCTGGATCGAGCCGCTTTCGTCCACCGCCTCGGTGGCCAGCTCCGGCATTGCCTCAAGAATTTTCGTTGCAATATCCCGGGACAGTTGAGGGGTTTGCATGTCGAGCTTCTTGATTGTCACGTTTGCACCTTTGATCGGACTTGCGTTACGCGCGTATGGGTTGTGACCAAGGCAATATCCAGCCTCAACCAGCGCCCAGAAAATTCACGATCGTTTGACCTATAGGCCCCGCGCTTCCGATAGGCGAATGCAAGCTGGCTGCGAAGATGGTTGAAGCGATTGTTCCCCCAGCGGCTATCGCCGGTCCGCTTCCCGTGCATCAAAAGCGGCTCTGGCCGCATCGATGTCGGGAATGTGATCCCGCGCCCAAGTGCCAAGCGCCGTCACCGGCTCGATGAGTGAACGCCCCAGCGGAGTCAGTTCATATTCCACACGCGGCGGAGTATCCGGATAGACCGTGCGCTTTACCAACCCATCACGTTCAAGACCTCGAAGACATAGAGTCAACATTCTCTGCGATATTCCATTTACCGCTCTCTTTATATCGGAAAATCTATGCGGCCCATCGGCAAGATACATTACAATCAGGACGCTCCATTTCTCGCCAACTCGGGCAAGAACCTGACTTATTTTCTGGCAGTCGGCGCCATGAATATCTTCAAGGGCGTCGGTTACATCCATAATACCATGTTCCTTATGTGTGCCTTCTTGCGTCAGTTATGTGCAGAGGTTACATTTTTATCCCATGGCACAATCTTAAACCAACAATGGGATATAGACAATGACGCTCCTGCATATCAACTCAAGCATCCTTGGCGAACAATCCGCCAGCCGTCCGCTGACCGCAGCCATCGTCAAGCATCTGACAGACGCCAACCCCGCCACCGAAGTCGTCCATTACGATCTCGCCGCCGAGCCGCTGGGGCATCTTTCCACGGCCGAGTTTCTGGCGCTGCAGGGCGTGGAACCCCAAGACGACGCCACGAAGCGCGACGTTGCCCGCAACGCCAAGGCGCTCGACGATTTTCTCGCGGCCAATGTGGTCGTCATCGGTGCGCCGATGTATAATTTCACGCTGCCCTCGCAACTCAAGGCATGGCTCGATCGGCTCGCGGTGGCGGGCAGAACCTTCCGCTACACGGAAAGCGGGCCGGAAGGACTGGCGGGCGGCAAGCGCGTGATCGTCGCGTCGTCGCGTGGCGGCCTGTATAGCGAGGGCACACCGCAGGCTGCGCTCGACCATCAGGAAACCTACCTGCGCGGCATTTTCAGCCTGTTCGGCATCACCGACATCACTTTCGTGCGCGCCGAAGGCCTGGCGCTGTCGCCGGACAGCCGCACGGCTGCCGTTCAGGCGGCGCTGTCTGAGATCCAGCAACTCGCCGCCTGAGCGGCAAGCGCACCATCCACGCGAAAGAATGGCCATGCACAACAAGGTATATACTCCCGAAAATGCAGCGATGCTGCTGATCGACCATCAGTCCGGCACACTGTCCTGGACGCATTCGCATGACGTCGAAGCAGTGAAGAAAAACGCCGTCCAACTCGCCAGGATCGCAACGGCTGTCGATATGCCGCTGGTGTTGACTTCCAGCATGGAAGAACACGTCCAAGGGCTGTTGATTCCCGAGCTTCAAGAGGCGGCCCCGAAGGCATTTGCCCAGCGCATCAGGCGGGCGGGCATCGTCAACGCGATGCACGACGACAATTTCAACGACGCCGTCAAAGCCACCCGGCGCAAGAAAGTCGTGGTCGCGGGAATCACGACGGAAGTTTGTGTCGTGTTCCCCGTCCTCCAATTGCTTGACGAAGGCTATGAGGTGCAGGTCGTGACCGATGCCTCGTCATCGTTCACCAGGATTGGCGACGATGCAGCCCTCCGCCGCGTGGAACAGGCGTGCGCGGTCATCACCTCGACAGGGCAAATCATTTCGGAACTGGCCGTCGATTGGACCACGCCAAGAGGGCAGGCGCTTGGCCAGCTTCTCGGCCTCGGTGCGTGAGGCCGAAAGGAGTATCCAGAATGACCAATTCCACCGTCGCCAATGACCTCGCTCTCCGGGGCATCACGCGCCGTACGCGGGGCCACGGGCATGGCCCGATCACACGGCTGATGAGCCCTTCCGATCTCGGCCACGTCGTGAAGCCCTTTGTGTTCCTCGATATTTTCGATGCGAACAAGGCGACCATCGGAGCAATGAGCGAAATGCCGCTGCATCCTCATTCCGGGATCGCCACGGTAACGGTCTTTACCGAAGGCTATATGCACTACAATGATCCGGCCATAGGCTCCGGCGTGCTGGAATATGGCGGCGTCGAATGGATGCGCGCCGGAGGTGGCGTCTGGCACGGCAAGGAATTGTCGCCGGGGAATGTCGACCGCATCCAGGGCTTCCAACTTTGGATCGCGTTGCCGCCCGATCTCGAAAACACGGCGCCGGTAAGCAACTATGTCGAGGCCAGGGACATGGCGCGGGCTGGTCCCGCCCATGTCATCCTCGGCAAGTATAAGGGGACCCGAAGCCCCTTGTCGGCGTCCGCGCCCGCGGGCATCAACTACCTGCTTGTCACCTTGCAACCCGGCGAGAAGTGGGCCTATCGCCCGCCGGAAGGCCATGCTGTCGGCTGGCTGGCGCTCGCCAAGGGCAAGCTGCGCGCCGATACGCCAATCGATGCGGGCGAAATGGTCATCTTCGAGCAGGCCGAAACGCCAATCGCACTGGAAGCGGCGGGCGCTGGCGAAGCCGTGTTCGTCCTGGGTTCGGCGGTGCCGCATCCCCATCCGCTGCACCTTGGTTATTATTCCGTCCACACCTCGGCGCAGGCCCTTGCGGCTGGCGAAAGCCGCATCGCGGAATTGGGGCGGAAGCTCCAGGAGGCGGGCGACCGGCGCACGCAATCGGGAACGATTCCGGTATTCCGCTAAATGCAGGAAGGAGCGCCCCAGGACACTTACGACCGGAAATCGGTTTTGGCGGACAGGGTGGGATTCGAACCCACGGTGGGCTTGCACCCACGCCGGTTTTCAAGACCGGTGCATTCAACCACTCTGCCACCTGTCCGCATTGCCGGCTCGCTAGCGTGGCCGAAACGGTTTGTCACCTGTCCCGGTTAGCCCACCGTTCGGACATCAAGGGATTACATGCAAGCGCTGACTGTGACACAATCGCAGGATGAATCGCATAAGAATCCTGGCAGCCGTTTCCGCGCTTTCCCTTTGCCTCCCGATGGGTGGGGCGTCCGCCCAGTCCTCGGGCTATGGCGGCAGCTTTCCTGCCTATCTTCAGCTTCTCTCCGCCCAAGCACGGGCGGAAGGGGTGAGCGAGCGCACGATACAGCAGGTTATGCAGGGGCTTACCCCCAACCAGAGAGTGATCGACCTCGACCGGGCACAGCCCGGTTCACCCACGACCAGCGGCTTTCCGCCCATGGCGCCTTATATTTCCCAGCATGTTGACGCGGCCCGGATCAACGGCGGACGGCGCGTCCTGGCTTCGATCTCGCCGGCCACGGCAACCGCAATCCAGCGTGAATATGGCGTGCCCCTACCGATCGTGGTCGCGATCTTCGGCCACGAAACCAATTACGGGAGCTATACGGGCGATTTCGATCTGGCCCGCTCTCTCGCCACTCTCGCATGGGAAGGCCGCAGGCGCGATCTCTTCGCCAGCGAGTTCATCGCGCTGCTCAAGATGGTCGATCAGGGTGTGCCTCAATATCGGCTGAAAGGGAGCTGGGCCGGGGCCTTTGGCTACCCTCAATTCCTGCCGAGCGTCTATTTGCGCCTGGCTGTCGATGGGGATGGGGATGGCCGGCGCGATATCTGGTCGAGCAGGGCCGATACATTGGCTTCCATTGCGAACTATTTCCGCGATGCGGGCTGGAGGCCCGGGCAGCCTTGGGGCGTTCCGGCCTCTGTTCCTTCGAGCTTCAACCGCAGCGCCGTCCAGACCGGCCTTGCCTCGCCGGTATGCCCGCGCGTCCATATAAGGCTGAGCAAGTGGAAAACGGTGAAGGAATGGCGTGCGTTGGGTATTCAGCCCCAGCGCTATCTGGCTGACAATGTCATGGCGTCCCTGTTCGAACCGGACGGTCCGGGAAAACCTGCATACCTCTTAACCGGGAATTATAGGGTTATCCTCGAATATAACTGCTCGAACTACTACGCATTGTCCGTGGGGTTGCTTGCAGATGAGATTTCGCGTTGATCATTTTTTCGTTCATTCCCTGTCGCTTGGCCTGCTGCTGACGCTTGCGGGCTGCGGCGGCGAGGGCAGGCCGGAGGCCCCCGTGGCGCCTCCGGCGAATGGGCCGGCCGCCGATTATCCCGTGGTGATCGGAGATCCGTTTACCATTGATGGCGTGACCTATACGCCGCTCGACACGCTGAATTACGACGCAGTCGGATATGCGACCCTTGATGGGGAGGCTGGCCCCGGGGTGAGCGCAGCGCATCGCACTCTGCCTTTGCCGAGCTATGTGGAAGTCACATCGCTGGACACGGGTCGCACCATCCTGGTCAGGGTCGAGCGCCGTGGACCGATGGAAGGCCCCTATCTGATCGCCTTGTCCGCGGATGCCGAAAAGCAGCTGGGTTCTTCGGGCAATGCTCCGATACGCGTGCGCCGGGTCAATCCGCCTGAGCAGGAGCGGGCATTGCTGCGGCAGAAAGAAGCCGCTCCCCTGCGAATGGACACGCCGAAATCGCTGGTCGAGGTATTGCGCCGGAAATTGCCGGCAAACCCTGCCTCTTCCGCGACGGCCGAACCGGAAAGGAATGCAGTTCCATTGCCTGGCCCGAGCGCGGTTGAACTGCCGCCCTCGGCCGCCGCCACTCCGGTTCTGGATGAAAAGTCTGGCACCGAGGCACCTCAAGCAGAAGCCGCGCCTGTAACTGCGCCGTCTCCTGTAGCTACGCCTGTGTCTCCTGCAATTACCGAAGGGGACAAGCCGCCGGAAGCGCGCGCAAAACCGACTGTAACCAATGGCTTCATTGTTCAGGTCGGTGCATTTTCAACCGAAGAGCGCGCCAAGCGGGTCGCCGATGCGATCGGCGGCAGGGTGAAGAAAAGCAAGACTTTGTGGCTTGCCCAGACCGGGCCGTTCGCCACGAGGAAAGAGGCCGAAGCCTCCCTCGCCAAGGTTGCGGCCAAGGGTTATAGCGGATCTCGAATCTACCGCACCGATTAGCACCCCGCATCAAGGCGGGGCCTGGGAGAAACCTTGCGCCGCTTCGCCTCGATTTTGCCGATCGCCCTTCTTCTGGTTTCGGGTTTCCCGCATGCAATCGCTGCGGACAAGCACATAGTGCCCGCCCTTCCGGGACCGGAGATACCGGTCGCGCTGCTGGTCGATCAATCCTCGGGGCAGATTCTGTATGCGCGGGAAGCCGACCGCCGCTTCGTTCCGGCGTCGATCACGAAGGTGATGACGCTTTACACCGCATTCGAGCTGATCAAGGCCGGAAAACTGACGGCCAATCAGCACTTCACGGTGAGCGAAACGGCCTTTCGCGAGTGGTCGCGCAAGGGGTCCACCATGTTCCTCGCCAACGGCGCGCAGGTGAGCGTGGATGAATTGCTCAAGGGGATCAGCACCGTCTCCGCCAACGATGGATGCATAGTGCTGGCCGAAGGCGCATTGGGTTCTGTCGAGAAATGGGTCGCGCTGATGAATGCAAACGCCCGTTCACTCGGTATGCGGGACAGCCATTTCGGCACGCCGAACGGGTGGATGGACGACGGATATACCTATGTTAGCGCCCGGGACCTCGTCCGCCTGGCTGACGCCCTGCTCGAACGACATCCCGAGCTGTTTCATCGCTACGTCGGCCACAAGAGCATGCTGTTCAACGGGATCGCCCAGAACAACCATGATCCGATGGTGGGCGTCGTGGATGGGGCCGACGGGATCAAGACAGGTTATACGAGGCAGGCGGGTTACGGCTATCTCGGCACGGCATCCAGAAACGGCCGCAGGCTGCTGATGGTGGTGGCGGGCGCCGACAATCCCGCCAATCGCGCGCGCGCATCCCGCGATCTCATGGAATGGGGGTTTTCCGCTTTCGACAGCAGACGGCTGCTCGCAAAGGGTGACAGCATCGGGCAGGCCAAGGTTCAGGGCGGCGCGGATCGCTCGGTGGGGCTGCTTGCGAGCCGCCCCGTATTCGCCACCGCGCCGCGCGGCTCGCTGGGCGAAGTAAAGCTCGCGATCCATTATCGCGGACCGATCCACGCCCCGATCGCCAAGGGGCAGGAAATTGCGAGCCTGGAAGTCCATATACCGGGGCAGCGCCCCTATTTCGTGCCGCTGGCCGCCGCCCATGAAGTGCCCGGCGCCAATGCCTGGCAAAGACTGCTCAACGGGCTGCTGGGCTTCCTGACCTGATGGCCGGGCGATTCATCACCTTCGAAGGGGGCGAGGGGGCCGGGAAATCGACCCAGGCCCGGCTTCTTGCGGAAGCGCTTGCCGAGCGGGGAATCCAGGTGGAACTGACCCGGGAGCCGGGCGGCACCGCAGGCGCGGAAGCGATCCGCGCGCTTCTGCTGGACCCGCCGGGAGACGGCTGGGACGCTAGGGCCGAAGCGCTGCTGTTCGCCGCCGCGCGCGCCGATCATCTGGCGCGCAGGATCGTTCCCGCTCTCGAAGCCGGGAAATGGGTGGTCTGCGACAGGTTTCTCGATTCCAGTCGCGCCTATCAGGGCGGCGCCGGGGGGCTGGACGACGCCGATCTGATGGAACTCCATCGCATAGGTTCGGGCGGCATCCTGCCGGATATGACCTTCCTCATCGAAGTATCGGAAGACATCGCTTCGGCCCGCCTTGCGTCACGCGATCAAGGCAGGATGGACGCGATCGAGGGGCGCGACCGAACCTACCATGAGAAAGTCGGCGAGACATTCCGGCGGCTGGCGATGCAAGCGCCGGAACGGTTCGTCAGGATCGACGGGAGCGGATCGCTATCCCAAACTCACGGGCAAGTGATGGCCGCCCTGAACCGCTTCGAGGAACTCCAGCGATGAGTTTCGTAGGCCATGACGAGCCCTGGCGCATCTGGCGCGCGGCGCTTTCAGGCGATCGCATGCATCACGGCTGGATTCTGGCGGGCAAGAGCGGCGTGGGAAAGGCCGCTTTCGCGCAAGCCGCGGCGCAGGAACTCGTGCGGGAAGAGGGGGTTCCTCAACCTGCGGGCGAACACCCGGATATTACGCTGCTTACTCATCTTCCCGCCAGCCAGGAGGATGAAAAGAAGCGGGAGGAGGGCAAGCCCTATCAGGTGAAGCGCAGCATCGGCATCGCACAGATTCGCGAGATGCAGCGCCGCCTCGTGACAAGGCCGACGCTGGGGGCCCGTCGCGCGATCATCATCGATCCGGTGGACGATCTGGAGAAGCCCGCCGCCAATGCGCTCCTCAAGAGCCTTGAAGAACCGCCCGCCGGCACATTTTTCCTGCTGGTGAGCCACCGCCCGGGCAGACTGTTGCCCACGATCCGGTCGCGCTGCCGCATCTTGCGCTTTCCCGCGCTTACCGCCCCGCAGATCGACGCCATCCTGCGCGAACAGGCCCCACAGGCCGATTCTGACACCCGCGCGGCCGCGATTGTCGCGGCATCCGGCGCCCCCGGCGCGGCGCTCGATTTCGTGGAGCGGGATCTGGCCGGCCTGCACCGGATCATGCAGCGTATCGCCGCAGAAGGCGATACCCAGTTCCTCTTGCGCGGCAGCCTGTCCGAACAGATCGGTTCGCGACCGGATCGTGAACGCCTGCTGGCCGTGCTCGATCTCGCGCGCGCGGTCGTGGCCAGCGAGCTTTCCACCGCGGAAAGAGGGCGGCGGGCCAGGATCATCGACGCCCACGAGGAGTTGAGCAGGCTTTCCGGGCAGGCACCGATCTACAATTTCGATCCCGCATTGCTTGCAATGGAAATCGGAACCTTGCTCGCCTCGACGGCCCCCGATAGGGAAGCCGCCTGATCAAAGGCCGCATGGCCGGAATTCCTTAGGAAAGGCGAAGGGCCGCATGGCCGGATCCTATTACATCACAACCGCCATCAGCTATCCCAACGGGAAGCCGCATATCGGCCACGCTTATGAAGCGGTCGCCGCGGACGTCATCGCACGTTTCCAGCGACAGCTCGGCTGCAAGGTCCGCTTCCAGACGGGAACCGACGAACACGGCCTCAAGATGGCGCAGAAGGCTCGCGAACTCGAGACCACGCCGCAGGCGCTCGCGGATGAAATGTCTGCCTATTTCATTGCGATGTGCGATGGTTTGAACGTAGGCTATGATAAATTCCTGCGCACGACGGAGCAAGCTCATCACCGCGCAAGCCAGGCGCTCTGGCAAGCGATGGAGGCAAATGGCGACCTCTATCTGGATCGCTATGAGGGCTGGTACTCCGTCCGGGACGAAGCATATTACGACGAAAGTGAGTTGATCGAAGGCGAGGGGGGTGAAAAGCTCTCGCCGCAAGGCACGCCCGTCGAATGGACCGTGGAGGAAAGCTGGTTCTTCCGCCTTTCGGCCTATCAGGAGCGACTCCTGGCGCTATATCGGGACCATCCTGAGTTCATCCAGCCTGACAGCCGCCGCAACGAAATGGTCGCTTTCGTATCTGGTGGCCTCAGGGATCTTTCGATCTCGCGAACCAGTTTCGATTGGGGCGTCCGGGTTCCGGGCAGCGACGAGCATGTCATGTATGTATGGGTCGATGCCCTGACCAATTACCTCACCGGACTGGGCTATCCCGAGCAAACCGAAGATTTCGCGAGCTTCTGGCCGGCGAATCTCCATCTCATCGGCAAGGATATTGTCCGCTTCCATACGGTGTACTGGCCGGCCTTCCTGATGAGCGCCGGGCTACCGTTGCCGAAGACGGTGTTCGGGCATGGTTTCCTGCTGAATCGCGGGCAGAAGGAAAGCAAGTCCCTGGGGAATGTGACCGACCCGATGGAACTGGCCGATCGCTTCGGAGTGGACGTGCTCCGCTATTTCCTGATGCGGGAAGTCGCGTTCGGGCAGGATGGCAGCTATTCTCCGGAAGCGATTGTATTACGATCCAATTCCGAACTGGCGAACAGCTTCGGCAATCTCGCCCAACGCACCTTATCGATGATCTTCAAGAATCTCGGCGGAGAAGTGCCGCCACCCGGCGATGCTCCCGCCGACATCGCGCTTCTGCAGGATATACGCAATGCGGTGGCGGGGGAAATGCGACAGCAATTCGAGAATTTGTCGTTCTCGACCGGCCTCGATGCCTGGATCAAGGCGGTGTTCGCGTGCAACGCCTATGTCGACGAGATGGCGCCCTGGGCGCTTCGCAAGACCGATCCATCCCGCATGGCGCAGGTTCTGGGCACGCTTTATCGTTGCATCATCGACCTTGCGATCGGCCTCATTCCCGTGACGCCGGATGCCGCAAGCAGGCTGCTGGATGCGATGGGCGTGGCTCCCGGCGATCGCGATTACGACTGGATAAGCCGCGGCTCGTCGGGCAATCCTGCGCAACACAGGCTTGAGCAACCGAGCCCGATCTTTCCGCGGCTCGAACTACCTGAAGAGACTGTGTGATGCTGATCGATTCCCATTGCCACCTCGAATATGAAGGGCTTGCCGAAGATCAGGACGGAGTGCTTCGCCGGGCACGGGAAGCAGGCGTCGCCGGCTTCCTGAACATCTCCACGCGCCGCAGCGAATGGGAGCGGGTGATCGGAACGGCCGAGCGGGAAGAGGACGTGTGGGCCAGTGTCGGCATACATCCCCATGAGGCGGATGCCCATTCGCAGATGGCCCTGGAGGCGCTGCTGGAAGCGACCGAGCACCCCCGCGTCATCGGAATTGGCGAAACCGGGCTCGATTATTATTACGAGAAGTCGGATCGGGACGTCCAGAAAGCGCTGTTCCGAACCCATATCAAGGCAGCCAGAAAGACGGGGCTTCCGCTGATTATCCACACGCGCGACGCGGAGGCCGACACAACCGCCATCCTCCGGGAAGAAATGGCAAAGGGCGCGTTCCCCGCCTTGATCCACTGCTTCACCGCTTCAGCCAAATTCGCGCGCAATGTGCTGGAACTGGGGCTGAGCATTTCGCTTTCCGGCATAGTGACCTTCAAGAATGCGCGGGAATTGCAGGATGTGGCCCGCAATCTCCCCGCAGATCGCCTGCTGGTGGAAACCGACGCTCCCTTTCTCGCACCCGTTCCTCACCGGGGGAAAACCTGCGAACCGGCATTCGTGGCGAATACGGCTGCGTTCCTCGCCGAGCTGCGAAGGGAGGACCCGGAGCAAATGGCGGAGATGACAACGAAAAACTTCTACAAGCTGTTCAGGAAAGCGGCTGCGTGAAGTTGATCATGCTTGGTTCGGGCACGTCAACCGGCGTGCCCCGCGTAGGCAATGATTGGGGCGCCTGCGACCCGTCCGAGCCGCGCAACCGGCGGACGAGAGTATCCATCGTGGTAGAAAGCGACGAAGGCTCGCGTCTGCTGGTCGACACTTCGCCGGACTTGCGCAGCCAGCTCCTCGACAATGAGATCGACCGGCTCGATGCGGTTTTCTGGACCCACGACCATGCGGATCATTGTCACGGGATCGATGACCTGCGCGCATTGCGTTACGGCAGAAGCGGGCCATTGCCGGGCTTTGCCGCGGAAGAAACCGTGAGAAGGCTGCGTCAGCGCTTCGGCTATGTCTTTGCGGGGCAATTCGGCTATCCGACCATTGTGAATCTGGATTCGCTGGATCGGTTGCGGATGTTCGCGGGCATTCGCATCGACACCTGCCAAATGGCGCACGGGCCAGCCCAAAGCACGGGATTTCGCTTCGATCAGAATGGAAAGTCTATTGGATATGCCACTGATTTCAGTGAAATCTCCGATAGCATGATCGGTCTTTTTCGCGACATCGGGATTCTCGTAGTCGATTGCTTGCGGCGCGAACCGCATCCGACCCATGCGCATCTTGCGATGGCGCTCGAACTGGCCAATCTATGCGGCGCACGGCAGACCGTGCTGACCCATCTGGACAAGAGCATGGATTATGGCGCGCTTTCGGCGGAAGTGCCCGCGAACGTCTTGGTCGGTTATGACGGATTGAGGCTCCTGGCATGAATGGCAGCGTCTGGATGTCGCTGCTGCTGGTGGCGCTTGCGCTGATATTGCCGATTGCCGCCTTGCGAGACCGAAGACTTCCACAGCGAAAGCTCGTCAAGCTCGGGATCGTATGGCTGGTAATTTTCGTGGGGCTGGCGATTACGATCAAACTCGCCGGGGGATGATCCCGCCGGATATGGCGATACGCTCGAGCGCAACGCCATGAGGCCGGGATGCAGGCAGCATCAGCCGCATCACGAGTGGACCCCGAACTCGAGCAGTTGCAACGTGTGATTGCGGAGAAGCTCGGCTATCGCCTGGTGGACCACCGGCTGGAACTCTACGGCGTGAAACTGGCAGAGAAGGAATGACCGCCAGCGCCGCGATATGGAGCGACTGTGTGTGTGACATACCGCATCGGATCGCGTATCGGCTCCGAATGCTCATACTACTCACTTATTTAACATAATATATATTATCATCCCGGACTTCAGTTTAAAAAAGAGGCTCTCGCCTCAATACTTTGCTTTTCCCGGCTTTTTCGCTTCGGTCTGGATCATCGGACCGATGGCCCGCGAAACATTGGAGACCGGGATTTGCTCCACAACAATGCGGAGCGTCTGGGCGCTTACACGACTACCAGAACGGCGCCGACTTGCCGTGCTACGTCGAGCACGACGGGCGGGAGAACGCCGACTTGTGTAAGAACGCCGACGGCTGCTAGCGCGACGGTAAGCCATTTAGTCAATCCTTCCTTCATTACCAAACTGCCTTCAAATCTACCTGCGCGTCCAACATGGCCTGCAGGTAATCGTTAAACTCCATCATCGAATGATCGAGCGCCGACCCCGTATTGCGAGGGATCGTCCGGTTTATATAGCCGAGAATTTTATCCTGTATCTCGTTCTTGATGATGTTTTCCACAGCTGTCTGAACATCGACCTTATGGAAGTTGTGGTAAAGCGCCTGCGCTTTGCAATCAGCATTGTCTATGCCGTATTGTCCCGCCTGATCGATACCGAAATCAGAGCGGTTACACTTCCACTTCTTGCGGGTTTCCTCAGGCAAAGCCTCATACAACGCGTCAACGACTTCGGCACTTTCTGACATCTTGTCCAATATCTTGAACAAGGCAATGCCGATCCGCGCGGAACGCGACAGCATCTTGCGTTCACGCTCACGACGACGCGGCGGCCTTCGGCGGCGCGGCCGCGCGGGATAGATACCGGACAGACCAATAGTCTTAGCGACAGCAACCGCAGGTTGCGTCTCGGTTGCGGTATCCGTTGCCAGATCAGGCTTAGGCTCCAACTCAGGCACGGTTGGCATACCCCGCATGACATTAGGGTTCATCGCCGTGCCGATGGCGGGCGCTGGCTGCATCTGCACCTCATAATGTTCCGGCACCTCATCGACATAGGGAGGCTCAACCCATGTCGTTTTCTTGAGCCACCGCTGAGACGGACGCACGTCCTTCCAACCATTGGTGCGCACCTCATACATCTCGTAATTGATCGAATTCGGCCAAGGCGGGGCCAACGTAACTACCCGTGGTGCCCAGCGGGTCCCCTCAACATTGTAGCTTGGCGAGTAAGGTGCCACCGAGCCACAGGAGCTATACCCCTGATTAAGAGCCGGAGATTGAAGCGGACGGTTACAGTCCAGCACGAGATCATAACTCGGCTTCCAATTATAATATCCCGGCTGATACGGCTTGTGCTTGAAATGGTAATACCACGCATCATAGCCGTCCAGATTGTCCTTTAGGTCCATAAGCGGACCCAGCCACGGAACAATACGCCGCCCCAAGCCACCGAAGCGAGGGCCACGCGCAGGGAGGCGATACGGCGGCAACTTCTTTGGGGCGGACGTAGGAGACGGAGAAGCCTTAGGCTCCTTGAACCAGTCAGGCTTCTCAGGTGGCCATGTGCCTATCTGAGGCGCACGGCGGTGCGCGGGTAAAACCCGCTTACCCGGATTTAAAGGCCGATGCTTAGGCGACTTATAGCCCGGATCGCCTTCCGTTTTCGGAACTGGCACATCGGCAAAATCGGACGGGCGGAACTTCTTAGTCGCGCCCTGTTCAATAACTTCGTTGCTCATTTCATACACCTATCAACAAAAGACTTTATCGTGGTCAAAACGAGGTAGGGTCACTACCCTACACTCTTGGGTTTGCGGAGATCGCTTCCGCTCCCCCTTCCCCTTTTGACAGAGGATTTCCCTTCCGGGTGCGGTTTGCCCGCTCCCGCGTCACTGCTTCGCTGCGTTCCGTATCAAGCCTGCGGGCTGTCCATACCGCCGAGACGCTCTAACGCGCGTCATGGCGGACTTGCTGATGTATTTGCAGACATACCCAACATGGGCGACTTCACCCGCTGGAACGAGCCGAAAATTGGAGAAGCCGTAGCTCCACTTTTCTTCCAGCGTTCTCTTAGCTACGGGCTGTCCCCGTTCATGCAAGAGAAGGTGGAAGTGCGGAAACTCGTCTTTGTGTGGTTCGCACACAAGCAAATACCTCAGTTGCGCGCGTGACGCTTTGCGCACACGCTTCATCCATCGCGTGACCTCAGGCTGTAGCTCCCGAGCGATGGCGCGGGTCCGTTCAACGCTGCTTAGGCTCGACAGGCTTTCGCAGCGGGTGTTGGACACCCGTTTGTCGGCCAGCATCGTCGCCTGAAAACGGCGTTCAGGCGAGACGGTCAGAGTGCCGAACCATGTTCTCATCGACCAGCGGACCTCATCCATTGCCCGCGCCGTCCAGAGGCGGCGCTTGTGAGCAAGGCACCGAGCGCACTTGCGGCAACGGACCCGGACGTAGACCGTCCGGGTTGCCGGTTCCTTAAAGTCACCGAGCATTCCATGCCCCTCGACATAATCGAGGTCATCATCGTCTTGCCATTGGCCAAGACGGGCCAGTGCCACCGATCCCACCCCGCGCAAGGCGCGGTCAACAGGCGACAGGCAGTCGCCATGCATCTCCGCAGCGTCGGAGCCTGCGATATGCGCTTGCCACGCATAGTCCGTTGCGGTTCGCAGGGGGATTTGAGGGATCGGCTGTGAGCGCACAGGGTGGTGTCACTTGTGCAGGTATAATCAAGTCCCCGCTTCGCGGGATATAACTGCACAGATTGAGCGGGCTTATCAGGGACGCGGGAGGCCATCGGACTGGAACCGCTCGGCTCCCCCCGCGTGGAGACGTCCAGACAAGACCAGACGCCGTAAGGGGTAAGCGTTGGGGGCGACTGCCCCCAACACCCCCGACTAGTTGTCGTTTCGGGCATAGTGCGCGATGTCACGCCTTTGCCAGTATGGCAGCACGAACAACGACATGAGACAGGTCATGTTGCGATGCCGGAGAGAGTGCCAGAACCTACTCATGGCACGACCGTCAGAACGGGATCGGCTCCAGCGAGTAATTCTCGCCGGAGTCGTAATCGAGCGGCGCGGTCGATAACGATACATCCCGTGGATGCACTCCGGTTTCTGGCTCGGTTGTCCCCGTGTATCCAGAAGCCGGTTCGACCGAACGTTTCGGTTCCTTCGAGCGGGACGAGCGCATAGGCCGGATACGCGAAACGCGGATGCGAACGCTCGTAGATGCGATAACGACCTTGAGGGATCGGTCCGCATGACCGAACTCGAGCCTTCTCAGGATCATTAATGCAATCCTTAGCCCCAGCGTAGCCAATGGCGATAATGCCAGCGCCTGAGCCGCGCTCAGACACGAGCCTTCCACTACGGGTTTCATAACGGAAGCCCCCCATCACTGCGCAACCCAAGGACCGGCTTGCGTCTCGCGAACCTTTCCCTGGATATGCAAGGAAACGTATCCGTCCTGGCGGACATGGTTCGCACCAGCTTCCGAAACAAACAGGCCCTTGGCCATGGCCTCGGTCGGATATTTGTAATCCTGATGATTGTCGCCCGGAGGCAACGCGAGCAGGTGATTGGCATAATCAGCCGCCAAAGCCGCGTTGTCAGTCCATGCCTTCATATTCTGGAACTGATCCCCATGCAGGAACAAATCACGCATCTCGACCCAATAGCTATCGGTCGCGGTCGCACGATCCCCGAGAGGACCGCCGTCAGCCGCGAACTTTTTGAAAGCCGTGTCTGGCAAAGGAATGATCGAATTTTCGTTAAGATAATTCGGTATCCAGTCCCATGCCCGCGTCAGGTGAGCCGCAAGATTGCCTGCCAGACCGCCGAAGTAAACCTTCGGCCGCGTGATCGACAAACCGATAACAAATCCGGGTTCCTTAAAGAACTTCGGATCGCGCTTGCCGTTCTTGAACACCCAAGACACGGCAGAAGACGGTGAACCATCCGCCGGATTAATCGTGTTACTCGGATATTGGAAATCCGAATAGCGCGCGAGCAATTCCGGTTTCTTCTCATCAACAGCTTCAGGCACCGTAATACCATACGAGCGTATGAAATCCTCATACGACATATCAGCCACGCCAATCTGGCGGAGCTGATCGTAAGCCTCATAGAGCGCCTGCAATTGCTCCATATTGGTCGGACTATCGCCAGTAGCACCCGGATCAGTCGCCAAAGGCGCATCGTCCTTATCCGTGATGCTATCCAGCCAGAGACGATCGCGGATTTGCACGATGGGCATACCATCGGCAGTTAGATAATCCCCGAACGCTTCACCTTCGTCCCTGAAATGCGCCTCAATAATTGAGATGACCGAGCGCTTGAGATAGTCAACGCCGCCCTTCGCCGTATACCAAGGGCCGGACGAATTGGCGACACCGAGCGTTGCGGAAATATCCGTGTTGAGCGGATCAATGAACATCTCCCTGATTGCATCCACCAACAGCAAAGTCACCGGCACGTAGAAGAAGTAATATTCCTTCTTCCAACCGATGATCGAGTTTTTGATGGGATCAGAAATAACCCGGCTCTCGAAATACAGGTTCTTGAGCGTCTCGCCCGGAAGCACCGGCGCGATCATAAACGGTTGCGCCGTGAACGGGATTTCCTTCGTCATAAAGGGGTGCTTGGGATAACGCCCGACGCGTTCGGTCGGGTTCAATGGCGTCAATGCACGTGCCATCTGGACTTCTCCATAGAGAAGAAGTCCGGGAATTTCACATATTCGCAGGAATATATATTATCATTCTGATATGTCCGAACAGCTTCATCGCCTCCTCTCGATAATGGCCCGCCTGCGCGATCCGGAGCACGGCTGCGAATGGGACCGCGCGCAGGATTTTGCGACGATAGCGCCCTATACGATCGAGGAGGCCTATGAAGTTGCCGACGCAATCGCGCGGGCCGACTTCCAGGAGCTGCGCGAAGAGCTTGGCGACCTTCTGCTGCAAGTGGTGTTCCATTCGCGCATGGCGGAAGAAGCCGGCCTGTTCGATTTCGAGGATGTCGCTCGCTCTATTGCCAGCAAGATGGAAGCTCGCCACCCCCATATCTTCGGCGACGGTGCTTCCGGCGAGGAAGATCGCGAAACGCGCTGGGAAGCGATCAAGGCCCGGGAACGGGCCGCCAAGGGCGCCAGCAGCGCGATGGACGGGATCGCTCTCGCGCTTCCAGCGCTCCTGCGCGCCGAAAAGCTCCAGAAACGCGCCGCCCGGGACGGCTTCGACTGGCCCGATCCAGACGGCCCTGCCGCCAAACTTTCGGAAGAGGCCATGGAACTGGCCACGGCATCCTGCGACGATACCAGATTGGAGGAAGCGGGCGATCTCCTGTTCGCCGCGGTCAATCTGGTGCGGGCTTACGGCATAGCGCCGGAAGACGCCCTGCACGCCGCAAACCGCAAGTTCGAGCGGCGATACCGCGCGATGGAAGCCCTGGCAGGCCGGCAGGGCCGATCCTTCGCGGGGCTTTCCCTGGAGCAACAGGAAAGGCTGTGGCTGGACGTGAAATCGTCAGAGAGTGACAAAACGCCCTAGCTCGCGTTGCGTGAGGCGGACGTCCAGCTTGCGCAACGGGCCATCCTCGCCCTCTCCCGCATCGTCCTCGGCCAGCACTTCGCCATGCGCATGAAGCCAGGCAATCCGTTGCCCATCGCTGGCGGGGAGCACGAAGCTATGCACATGCGCCCCTTCGGTCAGGATCGAACCGAGGCGTTTCAGCAAAGGCTCGGTCCCTTCGCCGGTCAGCGCGGACAGGATGACGATGGAATCGTCCCCGGCGGCCGCGGCCGCAAGCTCGCTCCTGCGCTCCTCGGAAAGCAGGTCGGACTTGTTCCAGACTTCCAGAATGGGAATCCGGCTGTCGCCCCCTTCTCCCTCGATGACGCCCAGCTCGGCAAGCACGCCAAGCACTTCCTGTCTCTGGGCCGCACTGGCCGGATTGGCGATGTCGCGAACATGCAGGATGAGGTCGGCGCCCGTCACCTCCTCCAGCGTAGCGCGAAAGGCCGCGACAAGCTGGGTCGGCAGATCGGATATGAAGCCGACCGTATCCGAGAGGATCGCCTTTTCCACTCCGGGCAGCGCGATTGCCCGCATGGTGGGGTCCAGAGTGGCGAAGAGCATGTCTTCCGCCATGACGCCAGATCCCGTCAATCTGTTGAAAAGAGTTGATTTTCCGGCGTTTGTGTAACCCACCAGGGCGATCACGGGCCACGGCGCCTTCCCCCGCCGCTCGCGATGAAGCGCCCGGGTTCGCCGGACCTGGTCCAGTTCCTTCCTCAGCCGTCCCATCCGGCCGCGGATCATGCGCCGGTCGGCTTCGATCTGGGTTTCGCCCGGCCCGCCCAGGAAGCCGAAGCCGCCGCGCTGGCGCTCAAGGTGAGTCCAGCTCCGCACAAGCCGGCTTTGCTGATAATCGAGATGAGCAAGCTCCACCTGAAGCCGGCCTTCGGCGGTGGCCGCCCTTTCCCCGAATATCTCGAGGATCAGGCCGGTGCGGTCGATGACCTTTCGCTTGAGGCGTTCTTCAAGATTGCGCTGCTGGATTGCGGAAAGCGCGCCATCGACGATGACCAGTTCCGCATCGCCCTGCTCGCAAGCGGTGCCGATGCGCGCGATCTGCCCTTCCCCGAACAAGGTGCCGGGGCGGACATCGCGGATAGGAATGACGAAACCTTCGGCCACGACGATCCCGATCGCCAGGGCAAGGCTGCATGCTTCCTCAAGCCGTTCCTCCGGCTCGATGCTGGCGGGCCGCCCCCGGATATCCGGGCATACGACCACGGCGCGCGCGCCGCGCGTTACCTCGCCCGCCAGTTCCTCACCGAAAATCAGTCTTCGTCGCTTTCTTCATCCACATCGCCGGTCAGGTCCACAGGGACAGCCGGCTGAATGGTGGATACCGCATGCTTGTAGGCAAGCTGCACATAGCCTTCGCGCTCCAGCAAAGTGCAGAACAGATCGAAGGCGGCGATCTTGCCTTGCAGCATCACGCCGTTCACCAGGAACATCGTCACCTGCACGCCGGCGTCCCGCACGCTGGTCAGGAACACATCCTGCAGCAGGCGCTGCTTGCGATTCACCTCGCCAATCGCGCCGAACTGCCGCGCATCGAGCGGCTGGCTGGGCATCACCGTGGAAATGGCATGCTTGTATACCAGCTGGGACTGGCCATCGCGGCGCAGCAGGATCGAAAAATTGTCGAACCAGGTCACGATTCCCTGCAGCTTCACGCCCTTGACCAGGAACATCGTCACCGGGGTCTTGTTCTTGCGCAGCAGATTGAGAAACGCGTCCTGCAGATTCTGGCTCTTTCCCGTCACGGCGGGCGCTGGCGGCGTTTCCTCTTCAACCGCCTTCGACGGCCGGGAACGGACAGACAATGTCTTGCCAGTGGTCATTTCGCTGACTCCTTTTGTTGGCGACGATGGCAAACGCCGCATTCTGGCCCCCATAACTGCGCTTAGATGAGCAGAATATGACAACCGGTTTGAATTGCTGATTTTATGGATTTTTGCGAAATCAGGCAATGCGTTTTTTGCAATAGCGAAAAAGCCCTTGCCTATTCCTCGTCTTCATCGAGCTTGCGGTCGGCCATCCCGAGCAGTTTCAGCTTCCGGTGAAGGGCGGAACGCTCCATCCCGATAAAGCCCGCCGTCTTCGAAATATTCCCGGAAAAGCGCCGAATCTGGATGCGCAGATATTCCCGCTCGAAACTTTCGCGGGCCTCGCGCAAAGGCACCCCCATCAAGGTGGCGATGCCTGCTTCCCCTTCCCCGCCCTGGCCTGAAATTTCCGGCGGCAGCATGTCTGGGTCGATCCTGTCCAGGCGCTCGCGCGGGGCCAGAATGACGGTCCTTTCGATCACGTTGCGCAGTTGCCTCACATTGCCCGGCCAATCATGCGCTTCCAGCGCGGCCATGGCTTCCGCGCTGATTTCCGGAGGAGAAACGCCCAGCTCGGAGGCGAATCGGGCGAAGAAATGGGTTGCCAGCGCGGGAATGTCCTCCCGCCGGCGCGCCAGAGCCGGCACTTCCACCGGCACGACGTTCAGGCGGTAATAGAGATCTTCCCTGAAGCGCCGCTCCGCGATTTCACTTTCCAGATCCCGCGATGTCGCGGAAACCACCCGCACATCGACGCCGATCTGCCGATTGCCGCCAACCCGTACAAAGCTCTGCTCGGTCAGCACGCGCAGAATGCGGGCCTGGGTGGATTCCGGCATGTCCGCCACTTCATCCAGAAACAGCGTGCCGCCATCCGCCAGTTCCAGCAGCCCGGTGCGGACGAGCTTGCCGTCCGCTTCTTCACCGAACAGTTCCTGCTCGAAGCGCTCCGCCGTTATCCGGGCGGAATTGACGATGACGAAGGCCTTGTCGTTCCGCCCGCTCCAGCTGTGCAGCAGGCGGGCGGCCACTTCCTTGCCGGAACCGGCCGGCCCGGTGATGAGAACACGGCTGCCGGTATTGGCGACCCTTTTCAGCGTCGCCCGCACCTGATTGACGACATTGCTGGACCCGGTGAATTCATCCGCGATCGCGCTGCTCTGCTTGAGCCGCGCGTTCTCCCGCTTCAGGCGCTCCGTCTCCGTGGCGCGCTCCACCAGCAGCAGCAGCCGTTCCGCCTCGAACGGCTTCTCGATGAAATCCACCGCACCCCGGCTGATCGCCGAGACGGCGGTGTCGATATTGCCATGGCCGGAGAATATGATGACGGGAAGGTCCGGCTCGCGGCTCTTGATGGCATCCAGCACTTCAAGCCCATCCATCGGGCTGCCATGCAGCCACACGTCCAGCAGCACCAGGCTGGGCCTGCGCTGGTCGACCGCTTCCAGCGCCGAAGTGCTGTCGGCGGCGGTCCGGCATTCGTAGCCTTCATCGCTCAGCACCCCCGCGACCAGCTCGCGGATATCCCGTTCATCGTCGACGATCAGGATGTCCAGCGCCATATTCCCAAATCCTTTCCTGATTGAGTTTCGATCATTCCGCGGCCTGGCTTCCACCGCGAGCGAGAGGATCGCGCGCGAAATGCAGGGTGACGCAGGTTCCGCCGTCCTCTTCGCTGGCGAAAGTCATCTCTCCGCCATGTTCCTCGACGATCTTGGTCACGATCGCGAGGCCCAATCCCGTCCCTTTTTCGCGGGTCGTGACGTAAGGCTCGACAATCCGCTCGCGATCTTTCGGCAAGCCGATGCCATTGTCCCGCACCTCTATCCGGACGAAATCCCCGTCGCCGGCGAAGTTCACCGAGATCCGTCCCCGATAATCGGGTCCGGCCGTCGCAGCCCGGCTTTCGACGGCTTCCACCGCATTCTTGAGGATATTGGTCATGGCCTGACCGAACTGATGGCGGTCGCAAGCGATGACCTCCGGCGCATCCTCGTCCGCCGAGAAGCTGAAATCGATATCGCTATGGGCGACATCCTGCAGGAAAAGCGCCTGACGGACGAGATCGATCGCATTTTCCGCCCGGAACACGGGCTTGGGCAAGCGCGCGAAGCTGGAAAATTCGTCGACCATCCGCCGCAAATCGCCCACCTGCCGGATAATGGTGCTGGTAAGCTCCTCGAACAATTCCCCGTCCTGCGCGATCTGCTTGCGGTAACGGCGGCTTAGCCTTTCGGTCGCAAGCTGGATCGGCGTGAGCGGATTCTTGATCTCATGGGCGATGCGGCGGGCCACATCCGACCAAGCGGCCTGCCGCTGGTCGATGATCTGGCGCGTGATGTCCTCGAAGGTAATCACATAGCCGGAGGTGGCCGGAGCGATCTTGACCGCCAGGGTCAGCAGATCGCCCTTCCGGCTGTATCGCACAAGCCCGCTCTGGAGCTTGGCGGAAAGCATGCCGGCAAGCTGCGGCGCGACCTGCTCCAGCTCCTGCCCGATAGGCGCCGGCCCCGTATCGTCCGACAGGATCTTCTTGGCAGAGCTGTTCATCAGCAGGATGCGGCCGTCCTGATCCGCCGAGATGATCCCGGCCGTGATCGATTCCAGCACCGCCTCGGTGAAGGCCCGCCGTTCATCGAGCTGGCGGTTCGCCCCCACCAGAGCCATCGTCTGCTGCTCGATCTGCGCGGTCATCCGGTTGAAGGCCCGGTTGAGCGCGCCGATCTCGTCGGCTCCGGTTCGCCCTTCCACGCGAAGCGCATAATTGCCGCCGCCCACCTTTCGCGCGGCGGTGACCAGATCAGTCAGCGGCTGCACCTGCCGGTCCGCATAACGCAGCGCGAACCAGATCGTCAGCCACACCAGGCCGAGCGAGACGAAGAACAGCGCCAGATTGAACCGCAGCTGCAGGACCCGGGCGCGGTGCGTCAGCACCTCATAGGCGTGGCGGACGCTTTGCGCGCGCTCCCACTGGCTTAGCATCAGCGCATCGGAGCCGCGCGCGGCGTAGAGATAGATTCCCGCCGTCCGGTCGATCGCGGTGAAGGCTTCGATCCGGTTCGCGCTGGCGGTGACCACCACCGGCTCGCCTTCGTCAACCCGGCGGAGCATTTCCTTGCTTACGCGATTCATGTTCGGATTCGCCTCCGGGTCCACAATCGCGGCCGTGTTGAGCCGCCCGTCGGGACCCTTCTGGAGGATCGCCGATTCATTCAGCTTCCTGCCCACGACCTGATAGGAATAGCCTTCCGCGAACTCGGGGCTGACGAGGCTGCTCTGGGTCAGATAGGAACGCAAGTCGCCGGCCATGGTCACCGTTTCATTCCCGACATCGCGCAAATTCTGCTCGTAATATCCTCTCGCCAGCTTGTTCGCGTTCTCCAGCATTCCCCTGGAATTGTCCGAGAACCAGAATTCGATTCCGGACTGGAACAGGATCGCCGCGAAGATCGCCACCAGCAGCGTCGGGATCGCGGCGATCAGCGAAAAGAAGAAGACCAGGCGAACATGCAGCAGCCCTGCCCCGCCCATGGCCCGGCGCAATGCCAGCCTGCGCCCGATCAGCACCAGCAGAGCCATCGCAGGCATCAATGTGCCGATCAGCAGGGCGGCCGCGCGCCCCGAAGGCAGCAGATTGCCCTGTTCCGGCTCGGACGAAAAGGCGATCCAGCTGGTTACGACCATGACAGCCAGAATCGCGGCGGAGATTATCTCCAGCAGGAGAAAGAAATTCGCCCGGCGCGACGCCACCAGGGTCCGGCGCCACCATCTCGGCCAATTCTTGCTGAAAAAGGGTGACGCGCCAGCCATAGTTGCCTGATTACAATGCCCCTGTTGCAAAAATGCAAGCCGGTTTTTCGTAAAGTGCGCCAGGGGCAGGCCAGCAGAGCCGGTTTTGCGATCAACCCTGCCCGGTGAATCGATCCGGATCGATCGCAAGCTCCGCCAGGCGCTTGCGCAGGGTGTTCCGATTGATGCCGAGTATCTGGGCCGCTCTCAGCTGGTTGCCGCCCGTCCGCGCCAGCACCAGCTCGAACAAGGGGCGTTCGAATGCGGCCAGCGCACTGTGATAAAGAGTGCCCGCGGGGGCATCGGCTTCCGTCATCCAGTTTTCCACCGCCGCATTGAAATCGGGCGCGCCTCCTTCCGCCTTGGCGGCCGGCCGCTCCTGCAGCAGCGAATGGACCGTTGCCGTGTTGATAACCTCCTCGCGGGCCATCAAGGCGATCCGATACATGAAATTGCGCAGTTCGCGGACATTTCCCCGCCACTGCTGCTGCGTCAGCACCTCGAGCGCGGCCGCGTCGAGCCGATGGATCGGCAGTCCCTCCTCCACGGCCTGATTCAGGAAGTGTTCCGCCAGCGCGGGAATATCCTCGGCCCGTTCCCGCAGAGGCGGCAACTGGATGGGAACGACATTGAGGCGATAGAACAGATCCTCGCGGAACGTGCCGGCCTCGATCATGGGCTGGAGATCGCGATTGGTGGCGGCAACGATGCGCACGTCGATCGCGATTTCCTCCCTTCCGCCAACCCGACGAATCCTGCCGGATTGCAGCGCCCTGAGGAGGCGCGTCTGGGCCTCGAACGGCATGTCTCCGATTTCGTCGAGGAAGAGCGTGCCGCCATTGGCCTGCTCGAACTTGCCGATCGTGCGGGCCACCGCGCCGGTGAAAGCGCCCTTCTCATGCCCGAACAGCTCGCTCTCGATCAGCTCCTTGGGAATGGCGGCGGTGTTCACCGCGACAAACGGCCCGGTCTTGCGATGGCCCAACTCGTGGATCGCTTCCGCGACCAGTTCCTTGCCGGTGCCGGATTCACCCAGAATCAGCACCGTCAGATCGTTGCGCAAGACGCGCGTAATCATGCGATAGACGCCCTGCATTGCCGGGCTGCGGCCGACCAGCGGCAAGCTGTCCCCCCGATCCGGCGCGGGATCGACACTCGCCGCCCTGCTGTCGACCGCCTGGCGGACCGCGCGGACCAGCTCATCCAAATCGAACGGCTTCGGAAAATATTCAAAGGCGCCGGTGTCGCTCGCGCGCACCGCCGTATCGAGCGTGTTCTGGGCCGAAAGGATGATGATCGGCAAATCGGGATGAGCGTGCCTGACGTCGCCCAGGCTCTCTATTCCGTCGCCATCGGTGAGCATGACATCGGTCAGGAGAACATCGTAGTTCCCATCGGCAAGCATCTCATCGCGGCATGAAATGCTCTCGCAGCGGTCCACCTGGAGGCCCTCGGCCTCTAGCGCGGCCTTGATCACGATGGCGATGGATTCATCGTCCTCGACAAGGAGAACCATCTTGCTCATTGCGCAGCCTCACCCGCTCTCATGATTTCGCGACCGGCAGATGAACGCTGAAATGCGTCCAGCCGCCGGATTCGTCGCGTTCATGGCTGATCCGCCCATCCATGTCGCGAACCAGCTTCTTCACCAGCGCCAGCCCCAGCCCCTGCCCGTTCTTCTTGCTGCTGACGAATGGCTCGAAAATATGGTCCCGCAAGACCGGATCGATGCCCGGGCCGTTGTCGCTCACGCGCACTTCGATGGGCAGCCGTATCGGACGGCCGAGACGGATCGCGCTCATGACGAAGCCGCTGACGAACCGGGTCCGGATCATGACCCTGGGATTCTCGGAACGGCTGCAGGCGTCACGCGCGTTGGAGATGAGGTTTATCATCACCTGGACCAGCCCGTCGGCATTGCCCAGCACCGGCGGCAGCGAGGGGTCGAACTCCTCGGTTACGGGAACGCCGGCGTCCCCCGCCGCTTCCACCACCGCGCGGGCGCGCCGGATGACTTCATGCAGGTTGCAGGGGCTGACAGGCTCCGGCTGCTCCCGCCCCAGCGACTGCATGCGGTCGATCAGCTTGGCGATGCGATCCACCTCGTCCGTTATCAGCCGCACCATCGCATGATCGCCGGCAGGCATCTTGCGTTCGAGCAGCTGGGCCGCGCCCCGGATCGCCGCAAGCGGGTTCTTGATCTCATGCGCCAGGATCGCCGGGGTGCGGACCGCAATCGCGCGATCCTCGTCGAGCGTTTCGACCTTTTTCGATTCCTGCAGCGTAATCATCTGCCAGCCAGGCTCGCGGCTGACCGGCGCAATGGTGAGATCGACCTGCCGGGCCGGAAGATGCTCGACCTGCAGGGCCACGCCATGCGCCGCGACCTGGGCGTCACGCTGCGCCAGCCAGTCGTTAAGCCGGGTCTGGTCGAACCGCAGCAGCTTGCTGACGGACTGCCCGACAATCCGGCTCGCTCCAACGCCGAGCAATTGCTCCGCCGCCGGATTTGCCCCGCGAATGACGAGTTCCGGATCGACCAGCAGCACAGCCAGCGCAAGGCTGGCAAGTTGCTGTTGCGCATCGGGGAGCGCGGTCACGCAGCCCTGCGGCAGAGGAACGGTTCGTAGAATCTGGAAAGTTCGTCACGCACCGTTTGCGGATCGTCGATGAAGTTCACCCTGTTCCGGAACTCCGCCGAACCGAACATTCCGCGCGTATACCAGCCCAGATGCTTGCGGGCCATCTTGACCCCCACTTCGGCGCCATAGTGTTCCAGCATGGCGTCGTAATGCGCGCGCACCAGATCATATTGCTCGTTGAAGCCCGGGCCGGGCAAACCCTCGCCGGTCCGCCACCAATGCATGACCTGCCCCAGCAGCCACGGCTGGCCATAGGCGCCCCGGCCGATCATCAGGCCATCCGCGCCGCTCTGCTCCAGCGCCGTCGCGGCATCGGCTATGCCGCAGATGTCGCCGTTGACGATCACCGGGATGGAAACCGCATCCTTCACCTTGCGGACGAAGCTCCAGTCGGCGCTGCCCTTGTACATCTGGCAACGTGTGCGGCCATGCACGGTAATCATCCTCGCGCCGAGGTCTTCCGCGATCCGCGCCAATTCCGGCGCATTGAGCGAGTGATGATCCCACCCCATCCGCATCTTGACGGTGACGGGCACATTCACCGCCTTGACTGTGGCTTCGATCAGGCTGGCGGCAAGGGGAAGGTCGCGCATCAGCGCGGAACCGGCGTCGCCCTTCACCACCTTCTTGACCGGACAGCCCATGTTGATGTCGATGATGGCCGCGCCGCGATCCTCGTTGAGCTTCGCGGCCTCCGCCATTTCCTCCGGAACGCAGCCGGCAAGCTGGAGCGATACCGGCTCCTCCACCTCGTCCCAGGCGGCCTTCTGCAGGGATTGGCGGGTTTCCCGGATCATCGCCGGAGAAGCGATCATCTCCGTGACGTTCAGGCCAGAACCGTAGCGGCGCACCAGGGTGCGGAACGGCATGTCGGTGACGCCCGTCATCGGCGCAAGGATGACCGGGCAATCTATCGTGACCGGACCGATCCGGATCGGCTTGAGGGCCGGAGGGGTGGGAAGCGGGATCATCAGCAATCTGTGCCTAAAAAACAGGCAGCGCATAGTGCATTGCCTGCTTGGGGACAAGCCGGTACGCGCAAGGCCCAGATGTCTGCCTTACCGACCCAAGCGCTCACTCCCTTTGCCGCCGTCATCGTCGCGGCCGGCAAGGGGCTGCGCACGGGGCTTCCGCTCCCCAAGCAATTCGCCCGCTGGCGCGGCGAGCCGGTGCTGCGGCACTCGGCCGAAACGCTGGCCCAGGCAGGCGCCGCGCCCATTGTCGTCGCCATCCCGCCGGGTGCGGACGAACTGGCGGCGGAATGCCTGCACGGCCTGCCAGGCGTCCTGCTCGTCACCGGCGGGGAAACCCGCCAGCAGTCCGTCGCGGCCGCGCTGGAATGCCTCGCCCCGAATCCGCCCGCCAGGGTTCTCATCCACGATGCGGCCCGCCCGATCCTGCCGATGACGGTGATCGAGCGGCTGCTGGGGGCGCTGGAAAAATATCCCGCGGCGATTCCCGTCCTGCCGGTGGTGGACAGCCTGGCGGTTGCGCGTGATGGTGCGATGGCCGGTTCCGCTGCCCGAGAGGAACTGCGCCGGGTGCAAACCCCCCAGGCGTTCCGGTTCCAGCCAATTCTCGAAGCGCACCGGCAATGGAACCCGGCCAGGGAAGCCGGCGACGACGCGCAGGTGGCGCAGGCGGCGGGGCTGGACATTGCCCTGACCGAAGGCGATGAGCGGCTGCGCAAGCTGACTTTTTCGGAGGATTTCGTGCAGGCCCGCCCTCTCATGCGAGTCGGAACCGGATTCGATGTTCACAGGCTGGCGGAAGGCGAGGAATTGTGGCTCGCGGGCGTGCGGATCGATCACAGCCACGGCCTCTCCGGCCACAGCGATGCCGATGTGGCGATTCACGCGCTGGTGGATGCCTTGCTGGGCGCAATCGGCGAAGGCGACATCGGCTCCCATTTCCCGCCGTCCGATCCGCAATGGCGCGGCGCCCGGTCGGGCCAGTTCCTGACCCATGCCGCAGGGCTGGTGCGCAAGGCCGGTTACGAAATCTCCAATTGCGATCTCACGATCATCTGCGAAGCCCCCAGAATCGGCCCCCATCGCGAGGCCATGCGCCGCCAACTGGCGGAATTGGCGGGGCTGGACAGCGGCCAGATCAGTGTAAAGGCGACGACGACGGAAAGGCTGGGCTTCACCGGCCGCAAGGAAGGCATTGCAGCGGAAGCTGTGGTATGCCTGATCCGCGAAGATTGAACGCAGGCACAAAAATCATCAGAGGTATCCTATGCAGCCCAAGCGATTGTCAGCGGCGCTCATCGCGTTTGCCGCCCTGGCCCAGGCCCAGGCCGCGATGGCGGCCGAATGCGTGACCGAGCGGGAAGTATCGGGGCTTGCGATCTACGCCCTGCCTTCGATCGTCAACGGGATCGACCCCATCTGCACCCCGCATCTGGCCTCGGACGGCTATCTCGCGCAAAACAGCCAAGGCCTGGCGGAACGCTATGCCCGGCTTGGCGACGCGAACTGGCCGCTGGCGAAGTCGGCCATGCTCAAGTTCATCGGCGAGAAGGATGCGGGCTTCGAAACGATTGCGAGCCTGCCTGACGAGGCGGTCCGCCCGCTTATCGAGGCAGTGCTGGTGCAGAAGATCGCCGGCGACGTAAAGCCGCAAAATTGCCCGAAGATAGAAAGGGGTTTTGAACTTATCGACAAGCTTCCGCCGGAAACCGTTGGCGAAGTCATCGGTTTCGTGATGGGGCTGGTGAAACCCAAAAGCCCGGAAATCTGCCCGGAACAGCCATGAGCGACTTTATCCTTCCCGACGACATCGTGGCGCTCGCGCGCCGCGTCATCGAAGAAAACGCCAGAGCCGGGCGGCGCATCGCGTTGGCCGAGAGCTGCACCGGAGGGCTGGTCGCGGCGGCGCTGACCGAAATACCGGGTTCGTCCTCGGTGCTGGATCGCGGCTTCGTCACCTACTCCGATCAGGCCAAGGAAGGCCTGCTGGGAGTCGCGAGCGATATTATCGAGACATTCGGCGCCGTCTCGGTCGCCTGCGTCTGGGCGATGGCGCAAGGCGCGCTGAAGAACAGCGAGGCCGATGTGGCCGTGGCGATCAGCGGGGTGGCCGGGCCGGACGGAGGCAGCGAAAAGAAGCCGGTGGGCACCGTCGTATTCGCCCGCGCCCTTCGCGGATCGGAAGAACCCGAAGCGGAAATGCGCACCCTGGACGGCTCAAGCCGGGCGATCGTGCGCCATCAGGCGACGCTGGTGGCGCTGGAATTGCTGCTGCCGTAAAGCTCGTCCGCCCGCGTCTCGAACGCGGCAACCATCTTGCGGAAGGCCCGGTCGAAATATTGGCCGGCCAGGGCCTCGAACACCCGGTTCTTGAAGGTGAACTCGACGGAAAAATCCACCTCGCAACCGCCGTCGGGCAAGGGCGCGAAGGTCCATCGGTTGTCGAGGTCCTTCAATGGCCCGTCGACATAATGCACCTCTATTTCCCGCGGACGCCGCTTGTGGACGCGGGAGGTGAACTTTTCCCGCAAGGCCTTGAACCCCACCAGCATGTCGGCGACCATTTCGGTATCGGAATCCGATTTTACGCGCGTCGCCACCACCCATGGCAGAAATTCGCCATAGCGCCCGACGTCCGCGACGAGGTCGAACATCTGTTCCGCGCTATAGGGCAAGCGCCTGACTTCACGGATGCCGGGCATTACGCTCCCTTCTTCGCAAGCCTGGCGTCACGCGCGGCGCGCATCTGCGCGAAGTCTTCCCCGGCATGATAGCTCGAGCGGGTCAGCGGGCTGGCCGCGACCTGCAGGAACCCTTTTGCCCGGGCAATCGCGCCATAGGCGTCGAAGGCCTGCGGCGTGACGAATTCCTCCACCCTGGCGTGCTTGGGGGTAGGCTGGAGATATTGCCCCATGGTGAGGAAATCGACATCGGCGGAGCGCATGTCGTCCATCACCTGATGGACCTCAAGCCTCCCCTCGCCCAATCCGAGCATGATCCCGGACTTGGTGAATATGCGGGGATCATGACGCTTCACCTCTTCGAGCAGGCGCAAGGATGCGTAATAGCGCGCGCCCGGCCTGATCGTGGGATACAGCCGGGGCACCGTTTCCAGATTGTGGTTGTAGACATCCGGGCCGGCGGCCACGATCGCTTCGACCGCCGGGCGCATCCGCCCCCGGAAATCGGGGGTGAGTATCTCGATCGTGGTGTCCGGCGTATTGCGGCGCAGGGCCTCGATCACCTTGACGAACTGCCCTGCCCCGCCATCCGGCAGATCGTCGCGGTCCACCGAAGTGACCACGATATGCTCCAGCCCCAGCTTGGCGGCGGCCACCGCCACATTTTCCGGTTCATGCGGGTTCACCGCGCGCGGCATCCCGGTCTTGACGTTGCAGAAGGCGCAGGCGCGCGTGCAGACATCGCCCAGAATCATCACCGTGGCGTGCTTCTTGGTCCAGCATTCCCCGATATTGGGGCAGGCCGCCTCTTCGCACACCGTGTTCAGCCCAAGCTCCCGCATCAGATCGCGGGTGCTGAGATAACCCCGGCTGACCGGCGCTTTGACCCGTAGCCAATCGGGCTTTCTCGGCCGATCCGCGATGGAAGGAGTGGAGAGCTTGTTCATGGCGTCCATCTAGTGACAAAAGCTGGCACTTGCCAGTGGCTAGAGCACAAGGCATTGGACATCCATGACGGATGCTTCACCGGAACTGGATCACTTGCTTGCCGGCTACCGGCGCTTTCGGGAGTCGAACTGGATACCGGAACGCGAGCGCTGGTCCCGCCTGCGCGAAGGCCAGGAACCGCGCGTGATGGTAATCGCCTGTTCCGACAGCAGGGTGGACCCGGCCCAGATCTTCGACGTCGATCCCGGCGAAATATTCGTGGTGCGCAATGTTGCGGCCATGGTGCCCCCCTTCGAGACGACGCCGGGGCTCCACGGTGTATCGGCGGCGCTGGAATTTGCCGTGCAGGTGCTCAAGGTGCGTGAAATCCTCGTCATGGGCCATGGCATGTGCGGCGGCGCGAAAGCCGCGCTGACCCAGGAACTGCACGGCAGCGAACCCGGCCAGGGCGGCTTCATCGCGAACTGGATCGGATTGCTGGACGAAGTGCGCGAGGATGTGGTCGCCCATCATGGAACCAGCGGCCACGAGGCCGAGCGGGCGATGGAGCAGGCCGGAGTCCGCGCCAGCCTCGCCAATCTGCGCACATTCCCCTGCATCATCGCCAAGGAACGGTCGGGAAAGCTCAGGCTTCGCGGCGCCTTCTTCGCGATAAGCGACGGCATACTGCATCTCCTCGACGAGAAAAGCGGCACTTTCCACCCCGCCGACTGACTTGCATAGGATCGTGACAGGCGGCATCACGGGGCATGTCTGAAGAACCCCTCAAAAATATCGCCTTGCTGATCGATGCCGACAACGCTTCGCCCGACGGCATCGACCCCGTGCTCACAGCGATGGCCCAGCTGGGGCAGGTCAATATCCGCCGCGCCTATGGCAATTGGGCCAAGCCCGCGCTGCGCCGTTGGGCCACACTCAGCAATCGCTATGGCATTCGCCCCCAGCAGCAGTTCGACCTGACCAAGGGCAAGAACGCGACCGACATGGCCATGACCATCGACGCCATCGACCTGCTGTATCAGGGCAAGGTCGACGGTTTCGGCATCATGAGTTCGGACAGCGATTTCACGCCGCTGGCGACGAGGCTCCGGCAGGATGGGCTGCTGGTATACGGCTTCGGCACGGAAAAGACGCCCGAGGCCTTCAAGACCGCCTGCACCCGCTTCATCGTGGTGGAGGCCCTGATCCGCTCCGACGAGGAAGACACGCCCGTCGAAGCGCCCGCCGCCGAAGCCGCGACGCAGGAAGTTCCGCCGGAAGTGATCGACCTGCTGGGCAAGGCCTGGAAGGCCGCGAAGCGGGACGAGGAAGGGTTCGCCGCGTTGAGCGTGGTGGGGCAACTCGCCAACAACCGCTCGAGCTTCGACGCGCGCAACTACGGCTTCAAGAACCTGATCGACCTGATCCGCGCCGACAATCACTTCAAGGTGAAGATGGTCGGCTCCCACCCCTGGATCAAACGGGTCCGCTGAATCGAAAAGGGCGGCCCCGCACAGGGGCCGCCCTTCCAACCTGATCTCAAGACCGCGTTCAGGCGCCCTTGTTCACTTCCTTGATGCGCAGCAGCCAGAGGTCGGCGACAGGCTTGCGAAGGCCGTTCACCTGCGAGAAGTTCTGAGCGGCTTCCGCATATTTGCCTTGGTCGTATTGAGCGATGCCGAGGCGGGTCAGCACCACATCGCGGTCGGAACCGGCCTTGCTGAGCGCGGCCTTGTAGAGGTCTTCCGCCTGGGCGGCATCGCCATAGTTCAGGAATGCATCGGCCAGCGACTGCGCGACCTTGCCCGAAGCCGCCGACTTGGCGCTTCCGACCTGGCTCGGCAAGGAAGCCTTGTCGGCCGCGATCCGGCCTGAAGCGTTGGTCCGCGCTTCCTGGACCCACTGGTCGGACTTGCTCAGGGCGCCCGTCGCCAGGCCCTTGTCGGCCACGCGGACCACCTCGCCCGGCAGGCGGCGCGGATCGGCCGCTTCGATATATTCCTTGAACTCGCCGCTGACGAACTTGGGATCGTTATCCAGCGCGCCCGCGCGGTCCATCAGCCGGAACAGGTCGAGCGTGGCCTGCGGATCGAGATTGCCGAACGTGCGGACCATCTGCGACGCGTTCAGCCAGTTGAACTTGCTGGGATGCTCCTCCACCAGAAGCTTGGCGAAATCGATGGTCTGCGGCCCGGCCTTGGCGTTGTAGGCCACGACCACCGAGCGGCTGAGCCAGGATTCCGGAACCGGCTTGCCGGCCGCCTTGGTAGCGTCGATCGCCGCGCGGGCGGCGGTCAGCCCTTCCGCGGGCTTGCCGGCCTTGCCGTAGGATTCCACCAGCAGCGGCACCAGCTGCTCATCGGTGACGCCGCTTTTCGCGGCCTCCGAAAGAGCCGTCGCCGCCGTGGCATAATCCTCGGTCGCATAGGCGAAATTGCCGAGGTAGAACTGGAAGGTGGGGATCTGGTCCGGCTTCAGCTCTCCGCTGTCGAGCATGGCTTGCACGCCCCGCTTGCGCAGGGCCATGTCATCGCTCCAGCCGCCCACGGTGACCGCATACTGGCCGGCGATGATCTTGTCCTTGCCGGTGCTGGCAGCGGCCAATGCCTTCTCGATGTCGGGAGTGACGGCCTTGGCGCCCGCGGCCAGTTCCGCCTTGGCGGCGGCATCGCCCGCGTCGGCCTTCGGCTTCAGCTTTTCCAGGTCCTTGAGCTTGGCCTGGACCGGACCCGCCGCAGCGACGAATTCCTTGGAATTGCCCTTCGATTGGGCATGTGCCGCATTGAGACCGAATCCGGAAAGGGCGACGCCTGCTGCAACCGCGATTGCCAGCGCACTACCCGACTGAAACCGGAACAAACCTCGCATGGAAAACTCTCCTCTATTGGCCATCGGATCGGCCTCTGCACCCAGGTGAGCATGCTAGTGACGCGAAAAGCCCCCTTTGGCAACCACGGGCTTATTGACTCGGCACGGCTGAACCCCATTTGAATGATGCAAACGCGCGCGGTTCAGCATTGCTCCGGCAACCACGGCAAGCCAGCCAAATGTGGAAAACGTCGCGTTTTGGCAAGGCATTGCTGGCCTTTCCGGATAGCATGGCCTAGGCCCCCAGGCACCTTCCCACCCAACGCCAGAGATCTGTTTTCACGTGAGCGACGATACCGATACCATTGACCCTGTGGCCCCGTCTTCGGAGCCGGAAATCGAGCGGATCGACATCGTCGACGAGATGAAGACGAGCTACCTCGATTACGCGATGAGCGTGATCGTGTCCCGCGCGCTGCCGGACGTGCGCGACGGGCTCAAGCCGGTCCACCGCCGGATTCTCTTCGCGAGCCAGGAAGGCGGCTTCGTGGCGGGCCGGCCCTATCGCAAGTCGGCCAAGATCGTCGGCGACGTGATGGGCAACTATCACCCCCACGGCGACGCCGCGATCTACGATGCGCTGGCCCGCATGACCCAGCCCTGGTCGATGCGCCTGCCGCTGATCGACGGCCAGGGCAATTTCGGCTCGATGGACCCGGACCCGCCAGCCTCCATGCGCTATACCGAAGCGCGGCTGGCCAAGGTCACCAACTCGCTGCTGGAAGACCTCGACAAGGATACGGTCGATTTCCAGGACAATTACGACGGGTCCCGGAGAGAGCCGCAGGTCATGCCCGCGCGCTTCCCCAACCTGCTGGTCAATGGCGCGGGCGGCATCGCCGTCGGCATGGCCACCAACATCCCTCCCCACAATCTCGGAGAGGTGATCGACGGCTGCCTCGCCTTCATCGAAAACCCCGGGATCACCACCGAAGAACTGTTCGAGATCATTCCCGGCCCGGATTTCCCCACCGCGCCGCTGATCCTCGGCTCGTCCGGCTCGCGCTCCGCCTATATGACCGGCCGCGGCTCGATCCTGCAGCGCTGCCGCCACAAGATCGAGGAAGGCCGGGGCGACCGGCGCTCCATCGTGCTGACCTCCATTCCCTTCCAGGTCGGCAAGTCCGGCCTGGTCGAGAAGATCGCCGAAGCCGCCAAGGACAAGCGGATCGAGGGCGTTTCCGACATTCGCGACGAATCCAGCCGCGAAGGCGTGCGCGTGGTCATCGACCTCAAGCGCGACGCGACTCCCGAAGTGGTGCTGAACCAGCTTTGGCGACACACTCCGGCGCAGGCGAGCTTTCCGGCCAACATGCTGGCGATCCGGGGCGGAAGGCCGGAAGTGCTGGCGCTGCGGGACATCATCCAGTCGTTCATCGCCTTCCGCGAGGAGGTCATCACCCGCCGCACCAAGTTCGAGCTGAACAAGGCGCGGGACCGGGCCCACATTTTGCTCGGCCTCGTCGTCGCAGTGTCCAACCTCGACGAGGTGGTCGCCATCATCCGGGGCGCGTCCAATCCGGCGGAAGCGCGGCAGAAGCTGCTGGTGCGGGAGTGGCCGATCGGCGAGATCGCGCAATATATCCGGCTGGTCGAAGCGATCGAGCCGAATATCGAGCAGGAGGGCGGCACCTACCGCCTCTCGGAAATCCAGGTCCGCGCGATCCTCGACCTGCGCCTTCACCGCCTCACAGCGCTCGGCCGCGACGAAATCGGCGATGAGCTGAAAGAGCTTGCGGCGGCGATCGAGGAATATCTCTCGATCCTCGCCGACCGGGCGAAGCTCTATGGCGTGATGCGCGCGGAGCTGGAGGAAGTGCGCGCCAATTATGCGACGCCGCGCGTGTCGGAAATCGCGCCTGCTTGGGACGGGCTGGAAGACGAAGACCTGATCGAGCGGGACGACATGGTCGTCACCGTCACGCTGGACGGCTATATCAAGCGCACCCCGCTTTCCACCTTCCGCGCACAGAACCGTGGCGGCAAGGGCCGGTCCGGCATGGCGACCAAGGAAGAGGATGCGGTCAGCGCCATGTTCGTGACCAGCACCCACAACCCGGTGCTGTTCTTCTCCACCGCCGGCAAGGTCTATCGCCTCAAGGTCTGGCGGCTGCCGGAAGGCGGACCCACCACGCGCGGGCGGCCGATCGTCAACCTTCTGCCCGCGCTGGACGAAGGGGAAACCATCGCGACTGTCCTGCCGCTGCCGGAGGACGAGCAGAGCTGGGGCGCGCTCAATGTGGTATTCGCCACCGCCAGGGGCGGCGTGCGCCGCAACAGCATGGATGCCTTCGCCAATATCCCGTCCAACGGCAAGCTCGCCATGCGGTTCGAGGATGGCTCGGATGACCGGCTGATCGGCGTGGCCCTGCTCGATTCCGGGGATGACGTGCTGCTCGCCTCGCGCCAGGGCAAGGCGATCCGCTTCGCCGCCGACGATGTGCGCGAGTTCCAGTCGCGCACCTCCACCGGGGTTCGCGGCATGACGCTGAAGGACGGGGACGAGGTCGTCTCGCTCTCGATCCTCCACCGCGTCGGCACCTCCGCCGAGGAGCGGGAAGCCTATCTGCGCTTCGCGCCCTGGAAGGCCGAGAAGGAAGGCGAGCCGGACCTCGCGCCGGAACGGTTCGAGGAGCTGGTGGAGAAGGAGCAGTTCATCCTCACCATCTGCGCCAATGGCTACGGCAAGCTCTCATCCGCCTATGAATATCGCCGCACCGGGCGAGGCGGACAAGGCATCGTCAACATCGACAATATCCGCCGCAATGGCCCGGTCGTGGCGAGCTTCGCCGCCAAGCAGAGCGAGCAGCTGATGCTGGTGACCGACCAGGCCAAGCTCATCCGCATCAGCCTGGATTCCCTGCGGGTGATCGGGCGCGGCAGCGCCGGGGTCCGCCTGTTCGACGTCGCCGATGACGAGCATGTGGTGAGCGCGGTGCGCCTCGACGAGAACGAAGCGCCGGAGAACGAGGCGGAAGAAGCCGTGGTCGAGGAAATGGCGGTCCGCAATTCCACGCAGACCGAGCCGGAAACTCCGCCGGACCGCGACGATCCCACCCCGCTCGACTTCGAGTAACCCCGTCAGCGCGGGCGGCCCGGCCCTCGCAACGACTGGATCACGCCGGTGACGACGAGAAACTGGCCGATGTAATACAGCGGCCAGGAGAGCCAGCTTGCGGCGAGCGCGCCCCATGGATGGGCGAACCCGGCGACCAGCAGCACATGGCCCGCCGCGATCAGCAAGGCCCCCGTCCCCACCCGATAGCGGGGAAAGCGGCTCATCCACGCGGCGGCGGCCATGCCGGACAGGCTCAGCGCATAGATCGAGGCGGAGGCGAAGCCGGGCTGCCCCAGCATGGCGAGCGCCACGATCAGCGGCAGCAGGATCAATATGGCCACGGCCGCCAGCTTCTGGCTGCCGCTGGGCGCGCGCCTCGGATGACGCAGATAGAGGTTCAGCGCGAACAGATGCGCGCCGAAGAACAGGAGCAGGGCATAGGCGGGATAAAGCTCGAGCGCGATGTCGCCCGACGCGGCCATGGCGAGACTGCCGGCCAGCAGGCGCGTGTCCGTCCCGGCATGGCGCAGCAGCGCATAGATCGCGAGCAGCCCCGCCGCCGCGCCCTTCAACCCGATCAGATACAGCCCGCCGATCTCGGCGTCGGCCAGAAGATAATAGGCCAGCGCGCTGGCAAGGCTCCCCAGCAGCCACGGCCTTCGTTCCAACAATGCGCGTCCCGGCATAGGCCACCCCCTTGGCGGCCTTGCATGGCTGCGAACCGCCCGCCATGCAAGGCTGGGATGGTGTGCGGGGAATTGCCCCCCCTCCCCCTGACACTTTCCTACCCGGCGAAAATCTGGCTTATCCTGAGGGATGACAAGCGAAGCATCCCGCACCGCCCGCTGGCCGGCTTACCGTCATTCCAGCCCTATTCGTCATGCCTGCCCCATTCGTCATCCCAGCGAATGCTGGGATCACTGTGAAGGGGACAGCACATTGCCGAAAGAGATGCCAGCCTGCCCAATGGGGCAGTTTATCCTGAGCGGCTGGCTTGGCGACCGAAGGGCTGGCATGACGGCAAATTCACGAAAGGTCACACTGAAAAGCGCGCGCGGATCGCCAAGGAAGCGCCGTTCCTCGCGGGGATACGGCGCGCGGAAGGCCCGGATCGAAATGCACATTTCCGGCGTTCCGCGTCAACCGCTCGCCGGCAATTTCGCATACCCTCGCCCAGGGCACGGTGGTAGGGCGCGCGCATGACCTATGACGTGCATATAATCGGCGGCGGCCTGGCGGGCTGCGAGGCAGCCTGGCAACTCGGGCGGCGCGGCTTTCGCGTGAGATTGTCGGAAATGCGCGGATCGGGCAGCTCGACCGCCGCGCACCAGACAGACGGACTGGCCGAGCTGGTATGCTCCAACAGCTTCCGTTCCGACGATGACGAGAAGAACGCGGTCGGCCTGCTCCACCATGAAATGCGCCGGCTCGATTCCCTGTTGATGGCCGCCGCGAAGATCGCGCAGGTGCCCGCCGGCTCCGCGCTCGCCGTGGACCGCGACATCTTCTCGCACGAGGTGGAACGCGCCTTGCGGGCGCTGCCGAATGTGGAGATCGTCCGCGAACGGGTGGACCGCCTGCCGGACGAAGGCCTTGCGATCGTCGCCACGGGGCCGCTGACCGCCGCCGCGCTGGCGGACAGCATCGCGGGCGCAACCGGGGCGGACGCCCTCGCCTTCTTCGATGCGATCGCGCCGATCATCCATCGCGAAACCATCGACATGTCGGTCTGCTGGATGGCGTCACGCTGGGGAAAATCATCGGCTTTGGGGGGCGAGACGAAGGACTACATCAATTGCCCGATGAACAGGGAGCAATATCTGGCGTTCCATGCCGGGCTGCTGGCGGGCGAGAAGACCGAGTTCAAGGAATGGGAAGCGAACACGCCCTATTTCGACGGCTGCATGCCGATCGAGGTCATGGCGGAACGCGGGGTCGACACGCTGCGATACGGCCCGATGAAGCCGGTGGGCCTCGACGATCCGCGCACCGGGCGCTGGCCCTATGCCGTCGTCCAGCTTCGCCAGGACAATACGCTGGGCACCTTGTGGAACATGGTCGGGTTCCAGACCAAGCTCAAGCATGGCGAGCAGAAGCGATTGTTCCGCACCATCCCCGGGCTGGAGCAGGCGGAATTCGCGCGGCTGGGTGGGCTGCACCGCAACACCTTCATCAATTCGCCGGTGGTGCTGGACCGGCAGTTGCGGCTCAAGACCGCGAGCCGCATCCGCTTCGCCGGGCAGATCACCGGCTGCGAAGGCTATGTGGAAAGCGGCGCGGTGGGGCTGATGGCCGGGTTGATGGCGGCGGCCGAGCTGGCCGGGCGAAGCTGGGCCGCCCCGCCCCGCACCACGGCGCTGGGCGCCCTGCTCGCCCATATCACCGGCGATGCCGATGCGGAGAGCTATCAGCCGATGAACGTCAATTTCGGGCTGTTCCCGCCCCTGCACGATGTGAAGAAGAAGCAGCGCAAGGAAGCCTATACCTCGCGCGCCAAGGCCGATCTCGCGGAATGGATCGGCGCGCTTGCGGGGGCGCCGGGGTAATCAGCATTTGCAGGCGGGGCGCTTGGCCGGCTTGGGCCGGGTGGTGGCGAACTCCTCGGGAGTAAGCTCCAGATCGCCGTTCCGGTCGGCCGCGCTGAACTTGTTGGCGGTGGCGACGGCCCATTCCTCGAAGGTCAGGAGATTGTTGCCATCGACATCAAGTTTGCGAAACGCCTCGGCGCGGCTGGCCAGCATTTCATTGCGGGAAATGCGCAGGTCGCGGTTGCGGTCATAGCGGAAGAAGCGCTTCTGCTCCTGCGTCAGATCATCCGCTTCCGGCGGCTCCGGCCCGCGCAGGCCGGATATGTCGGCGCTCGGCAATTCGCCGTCCGCCCCGGCGGTTGCTTCGCTGTAAGGCGGGGGTGCGCCCGCTGCGATCTCCGCCCGTCCCTGCCACCAGAACAGGCCGATTCCGGCAAGGGCAAGCGTGATGACTGCCCCCAATATCGCGCCCTTCATCCTGCCCCCTCGCTGCGTGAAAGATTTACCATAATTCAGCGGCCTAGAATGCCAAGGCGCATCGCAAGCAGCCCTGTCGCGGCACCGTCAAGCATGGGAGCCCCGCCTCTCGCCACGCTGCGGCGAGCCAATCCCGCCAGCACCGAAAGCGGCCGCAGCGCGCGGGGCAGTTTGGCCGGCGCATGGGCCGCGCCGCGCGCGATGGACAGGGCAATCTCCCTTTCGGCAGGCTCGGTCACGCCGCCGGCAAGATCGGCCATGGCCCAGAGCAGCCCGGCCCGAGCCGCCGGTTCGGCATGGCCGGGTTGGCCGCTCAACCGCGCCAGGGCCGCTACGGCGCTGCCGCGCGCCTGCCCGAAACGCATGATCTGTTGTTCGGAAAGCGGCGGTTCGGCCAGCAGGATTTCCCAGCCTTCCGCCAGTCCGGCCAGGGCCTGCTCCTCGCCCCGCCAATCGGCGAGAATTTCCAGCAAAGGCTCCGCCGAAGGCCGCGCCGCAGGCTCCTTTTCCAGGGTTTCCCGCCACCAGGCCAGCCGCATCTGGGCAAGGATCGGCTCCTTTCCCTGCCGAATCATCCCGGCCAGCCTTGAATCCAGAGCGAAAAATCCGAGGAAAAGCGGTCGCGACCGGGCCGGGGCATAGGACAGGGCCAGGCGCACGGGCAATGGCAGGCCGGCAATGATCTCGTCCGTCATCCAACCGCCTTCCCTGAGCAGGCAGCAACGAGTCAACCGAATTAGGCATCGATTAACGTCTTTGGCCTAAGCGGACCATTGGGGAATAGTGTCAAGGACGACCAGATGACGCAACGGGGCGAATTCCGGGAAGGTTTGTTCAAGCGGCTTATCGAGGATCGCGCGGGCAATACGCTTGCGATCGTGGCCGCTTCGACCTTGCCCATGATGGCGATTATCGGCGGCGGCGTGGATATCAGCCGGGCCTATATGGCGAAGACGCAATTACAGTCCGCCTGCGACGCGGGCGTGCTGGCCGGGCGCCGCGCAATGAGCAAGACGTCCGAATATGGCGAGGACGAAAAGGACAAGGCGAATGCCATGTTCGACTTCAACTTCGATGCGGACGCCGTCCAAGCCGATGACATCACCTTCGAATCCGATGACAATGACGATGGCCAGGTGCTGGGCACCGCCACGGCCACCGTACCGACCGCCATCATGAAGATCTTCGGAAAGACCGAGATCGAGTTGCAGGTCGACTGCATGGCCGAATTGCAGCTCGCCAATGTCGATGTGATGTTCGTGCTCGACACCACCGGCTCCATGTCTGGGTCAAAAATCGAAGGCTTGCGGGATGCCGTGCGCGATTTCCATGCGACGTTGGCGACCGCTGTGACCGATGCCGAAACGCGCGTACGCTATGGCTTCGTGCCTTATTCAATGACAGTAAACGTAAGCGAACTCATCAGTACTGGCACCATGCCACTTTCCTATATAGCTGATGAAGGGACATACCAATCGCGCACAGCACTGTTCGATACATCAGCATTGGTTGGTGTTCCTGAAACGCCAGTCAACACCACCGAATGGTATGGCGGTGCAGATAAAATTAAAATCTCCAGCAGCAATTGCACAAACTATGGGAAGAATACTTTCCCCAGCGGATCAGGTGGAACACCTATAAATTCAGGTGGCCCTGCCCCAGCAGATACCATAAAAACGGAATACTCCTATGGCGGCAGAGGCTCAGAAAGCGGGAGCAATAAATCTTGCTGGAGAAATGTAAAAACAACAACTACTTCCTATCATACAAAGTATGAGTTTACGAAGTGGAAGTATGCTCCGATTACGCTGGACACTTCTGATTTTAAAACTGGATCATCTGTAAAACTAGTTTCAGAGAGTAGCTCAGCTCTAAATTCCGCATATGTTGACACACCAGGTTGGTACGACACCCACCAACTAGCCAGGAAAACCGGTGTATCGGGCACAGGTGTTACCGGCGTAACAACGCGATCAGTGACATGGGGCGGCTGCATAGAAGAAGCCGATACTGTGGAAACCGATGACTTCAATCCGGTGCCGGATGAGGCATATGATCTCCATATTAATCTTGAGCCGGATAGTCTTGAAACCCGCTGGAAACCAATCTGGTCTGATGCGACCTTTATGCGAAGCAATAAATCTGGTGAATATTACGATGGCCGTGAACTGTCTTTAGCATACCCAATTAACCCAGATGGGAAGAATTCGAATGGATCTGATGACAAGACTTATACCACAAGTATAGGTGAGAATTGCCCTGCACCTATGAAACTGTTTCAGACAATCGACCTATCCAGCACTACTGTTCCCACGTGGCTCAACACATATCTGAATAATTTAGTTGCGGTCGGCAACACCTATCATGATATAGGTATGATCTGGGGTGGGAGACTTGGAAGTTCACGAGGTATATTTTCAGATAATGTTAACGAAGGAATTGATGACGGTTCAATTCGCTCAGTTAGCAGGCATTTGATATTTATGACTGACGGCAAGATGGAGCCAACTCTAACTGGATACTCAGCCTATGGTATCGAGAAGTATGCGAACAAGATCGCTCCACGCTTGAGTTCTACTTCAACAGTCACATCAAGACACAACCTTCGCTTCCGGGCAGCATGCGATGCGGCAAAAGCGGAAGGATACATTATCTATGTCGTGGCATTCGGCACAACTGTCAGCAACGACATGAAATATTGCTCGAGCGACAACCGCTGGTATTATTCAGACAATACCGCCAGCCTGCGCAACACCTTCAAATTCATCGCCTCGCAGGTGGCCGATCTGAGGCTGGGCGCATGACCCGGCTGCTCCGCCGCATCGGGCGCGCCAGCGACGGCGCCACGCTGGTCGAGTTCGCTCTGGTCGCCCCCGTGTTCTTCGCCCTGCTGATGGGTCTCTTCGATCTGGGCCAGAGCGTCTATGTGCGCTCCACCTTGCAGGGCGCCCTGCAGGAAGGCGGCAGAAACTCCGGCCTGGAAAGCGGATCGCTCAATGAAACGGCCATCGACGATTATGTCCGCGACCAGGTGCAGGCGGTGACGGGCAGCGCGCGCGTCGAATTCGAACGGCTCAATTACCGGGACTTTTCGAATGTCGGCACGCCGGAAGATTTCACCGACAGCAACGGCAACGGCGTTTACGATGCGACCGAGTGCTTTTTCGATGCCAACGGCAACGGCGAATGGGATACCGACAGGGGTGTCGAAGGCCTTGGCGGCGCGAACGACGTCGTGGTCTATACCGCCACGGTGACCTACCGCCGCATCTTCCCCTTCTGGGAACTGATCGGCCTCGCGCCCATCACTCGCATTTCCGCTTCGACCATCCTGCGCAACCAGCCCTTCAGCACGCAAGACGTGCGCCAGACAACGCAGATCTGCCCCCCAAGTGCGTAAGCTCATCTCCTCCATGCCCGCCCACCTGCGGCGGCTTCGCAAGGACAATGGCGCGGTCGCATTGGTCGAGTTCGCCCTGAGCCTGCCCCTGCTCCTGCTTATGGGGCTGGGCGGCGTGGAGACGGCGAATTACGCCGTCACCCACATGCGGGTCGCGCAGATCGCCGTTTCCCTGGCGGACAATGCCTCGCGCGCGAAGCAGGACGTGGCCTCGGGCATGCCGCGTATGCGGGAAGCCGATGTGAACGAGGCGTTCACGGCCGCGGAATTGCAGGCGGCGAACCTGGACATCGCGGAGAACGGACGCCTGATCCTCTCCAGCCTCGAAGTGAACGCCGATGGCGGCCAATGGATTCACTGGCAACGCTGCTTCGGCGACGCCCCCTATATCTCCAGTTACGGCGTGCAGGGCGACGGCGCCACAGGCACGAGCGTGACCGGAATGGGCCCGGCGGACCGGCGTGTGGCCGCAGAGTCCGGTTTCGCCGTGATGTTCGCCGAAGTCGTCTATGACTATCAGCCGATAATCTTCGGCTCATTGATACCGGACGACCCGATCCGGAAGATCGCGGCGATGTATGTCCGCGACGACCGCGACCTGTCGAATATTTTCAACCCGTCGCCCGCCGCCCCCGTGCGCAGCTGCTGATTTTCAGCCCTGCCGATAGCAGACCTTGCGGGCCGCATCCGCGATACGGGCCGAGGTCACCAGGGCGAGCTTCTCCAGATTGGCGGCATAGGGCAAGGGCACGTCCGCATTGCAGACCCGCAGGACCGGCGCATCCAGATAGTCGAACCCGTCCTCCATGCAGATCGAAATGATTTCCGAAGCGATGGAGCACTGCGGCCATCCTTCTTCGGCCACGATGAGCCGGTTGGTCTTGGCCAGGCTCGCAAGCACCGCTTCGCGGTCCAGCGGGCGCAGGGTGCGCAAATCCAGCACCTCGGCCTCGATCCCCTCCTCGGCCAGACTGGCCGCCGCTTCGAGCGCAAGGCCGACCCCTACGGAATAGCTCACGATGGTGACATCGGAGCCTTCGCGGACCACCCTCGCCTTGCCGATCGGAAGAACGAAATCCTCGATCTCCGGAACCTCGAAGCTGCGCCCGTAAACCAGCTCGTTTTCCAGGAAGACCACCGGGTCCTCGCACCGGATCGCGGCCTTCAGCAGGCCCTTGGCGTCCGCCGCATCGTAGGGAGATATTACGATAAGCCCCGGCACACTCGCATACCAGGGCGCAAAATTCTGGCTGTGCTGCGCGGCGACCCGGCTTGCGGCGCCATTGGGGCCGCGAAACACCACCGGGCAGCGCATCTGGCCGCCGGACATGTAATTGGTCTTGGCGGCGGAGTTCACGATATGGTCGATTGCCTGCATGGCGAAATTGAACGTCATGAACTCGACGATCGGCCGCAATCCCCCCATGGCCGCGCCCGTGCCCAGGCCGGCGAAACCATATTCCGTGATGGGCGTATCCACCACGCGCTTCGGCCCGAACTCTTCCAGCAAACCTTGCGTGACCTTGTAGGCGCCCTGATATTCGGCCACTTCCTCACCCATCACGAAGACGCGGTCGTCCTTGCGCATCTCCTCGGCCATGGCGTCGCGCAGCGCCTCGCGCAGCGTCAGCGACACCATCGGCGTTCCTTCCGGCACTTCGGGGATGACCTGCTGTGGCGCTGGCGCAGGCCGGGCGATTTCCGGTTCCGCATCCTGCACGTCCGGCTCCGGGGCTTTCGGCGTAGGAGCCGCAGCACTTTCCGCCGGGGCCGCCTGGGGCTCACCTTCTCCGGAAAGCCGGGCGATCACCGTGCCGACCTTCACGCCCTCGGTGCCTTCCGGCACGAGGATCTGGCCGATCGTGCCCTCGTCCACCGCTTCGAATTCCATGGTGGCCTTGTCCGTCTCGATCTCGGCGAGAATATCGCCCGAGCGCACTTCATCGCCTTCCTTCACCAGCCATTTGGCCAGGGTGCCTTCTTCCATGGTGGGGGACAGCGCCGGCATCTTCAATTCGATCGACATCAATAGCTCCCAACCAGAACATCGGTATGGAGTTCCGACGGATCGGGTTCCGGAGAGCTTTCGGCAAAGTCCGCCGCCTCCGCCACCTTGGCGCGGATGCGCTTGTCGATATCCTTCAAGGCATCTTCGGCAATGCCGCGCTCGATCAATTCATGCCTGGCCGCCTCGATCGGATCGCGCTTCTCGCGGACCTCCTGCACCTCCTCGCGGCTGCGGTATTTCGCGGGATCGGACATGGAATGGCCGCGATAGCGATAGGTGTTCAGCTCCATCAGCACCGGCCCGTTGCCGCCGCGCACGAAATCTATGGCGATATTCGCCGCCTGCCGGACTTCCAGAACATCCATCCCGTTCACATCAAGGCCGGGTATGCGAAACGCCGTCCCGCGCCGGTAGAAATGAGTCTCCGCCGAGCTGCGCCGAACCGCGGTGCCCATCGCATACTGGTTGTTCTCGATCACGAATACGATCGGCAATTTCCAGAGGCTCGCCATGTTGAAGGTTTCATAGACCTGGCCCTGGTTTGCCGCTCCGTCGCCGAAATAGGCAAGGCACACTCCGCCATCGCCGCGATATTTGTGAGCGAAGGCCAGCCCCGCCCCGAGCGGAACCTGCGCGCCCACGATTCCATGCCCGCCGTAAAAGGCATGTTCCGTGGAGAACATATGCATGGAACCGCCCTTGCCCTTCGATATGCCCGCGTGCCGGCCGGTCAGTTCGGCCATGATGACCTTCGGGTCGATCCCGTAGGCGAGCATGTGGCCGTGATCCCGATAGCCGGTAATCACGCTGTCCTTGCCCGCCATCAATGCGGATTGCAGGCCGACTGCCACGGCTTCCTGGCCGATATAGAGATGGCAGAAGCCCCCGATCAGGCCCAGGCCATAAAGCTGCCCGGCTTTTTCCTCGAAGCGGCGGATAAGCAGCATCTGCTCGTAGAAGTGGAGCAACTCGTCATCGCTGGCGCTGTAGCGATGATCCTTCGCATAGCTTTCCTGCAGGCTGCGCAATGCGAAATCGGCTTCGTCTTCCACGGCCTTGGCAGGGGTTTTGCGGGTACGGGCAGGTTTCGCCAAATCACTTATCCCAGAATGAGGATGCCGGAAGCGTGCCCGGCCGGACTGTCGAAAAAGCTATAGGACAAAGCCGTCAAATGACGCAACGCCATCCCGAGAACAATGCTGCAGGAGAAGGTTGGAAAGCGAACCGAGGCGAATGCCTTCAGTCGAGCGTGATGACCACCTCGTCCGGATGCGCGACATTCAGGTTCTTGCGGAGCAGTTCTCCGACCAGATCCGGGTCCGCGTGTCGAGGGTCGAGCAATGCGACCCGATTGCGCAGTTCATCCCGCTCCGCCTCGAGCCGCGCGATCTGGCTGTGCCGCTTGTCGAGCATGGACAGATTCTCGCCCCATGCGAGCACGCCGCTCGGACCCGCAAGAGCCAGACCGCCCAGGACGACCAGACAGGCAAATGCCGCGCCCCGCGCGAGGCGCCCACGACCGAAACGGTGAAAGGAATCTTGAGTTTTCACGATATTAGAGAATCACAGTTACCTGCGGCATTCAAGCGCTATTTGAGCCTGAAAGGAAATTGTGAAGCCTGACGTCGGCAGAATGAGAGGATTTCCCCGGACCTGCATTGCAAGACCGTAGTCGAACGTTACCCGATTGAACCTAGGGGCGGGTGCATCCACTGGCGGAGAGATACATCATTCCGCGCCTGAGCATCGCAAGCCATTGGCGGGGCCGGGAAACCTTCCCCTTCCCAATTCGCCCATCGATGTATTTGCCTTGACAGGCTCCGCTTACAAAATCGTAAGCATCCTGTCAGTTTAACGACCCGATCGGACGATATCGCGAACCCCATGCCCAGCAGTGACACGCACGACAGGTTCCGATGGATTCGCGAACACCCCAAACCGGCCATCATCATCGCCCTGGTCCTGCTCGGCCTGGCATTTCTGATCCTGCGCCTGGTGTTCGGCCAGGACAACGAACCCAAGGCGCCCAAGGCGGTGCCGATCGAGGTGGTCCGGGCAGAACGTCGCGACGTGCCGCATCTGATGCAGGCGGTCGGCACTGTCCAATCGCTGCAAGCCGTGACCGTTCGCGCCCAGGTGGACGGCATTCTGACCCGCATCCATTTCCGGGAAGGAGAATTGGTCGCCCGCGGGCAGCTGCTGGCGAATATCGACGACCGCGCGTGGAAGGCTTCGCTTGCCGCGTCACAGGCCCAGTTGGCGCGGGACCAGGCGCAACTCCGCCTCGCCGAGCTTGATCTGGATCGCTACGAGGAACTGCTGAAACGCGATGCGATCGCCCGTCAGACCGTGGACCAGCAGCGCGCGCAGGTCGCCCAGCTCCGGGGCACGGTCGCGCTCGACCGGGCGAACGTGAACGCGGCCCAGGTCAATCTTTCCTTCACGCGGATTGTCGCGCCGGTCGCAGGCAGAGTCGGCATCCGCCAGGTGGATCAAGGAAATCTGGTGCGAATGAGCGACCCGAACGGTATCGTCACCGTCGCCCAGATCGACCCCATTTCCATCATCTTCCCGGTGCCGCAGAACGCCCTGAGCCAGCTTCAGGCCAACTTCAGGCAACCGGGGGCGCGGATCGTCGAGGCCCTGGATCGGGAAACCGGCGGCATTCTAGGCGAAGGAGAAATAACGGCTATCGACAACCAGATCGATGCGGCAAGCGGAACAGCGCGGGTGCGGGCGCAGTTCGTCAACAGGCAAGGCACGCTCAACCCCGGGTCCTTCGTCGCGGTCCAGGTGCGCACCGGCTTCTCCCACAACGCCGTGGTCCTGCCCGCCAAGGTCGTCCGCCCGGGCGTGGAGGGCCAATTCGTCTACCGGGTGGAGAACGGCGTCGCGAAACGTGCCCGCGTTTCGCTCGGCTTCGCCAGCGACACCATCGCCGTGATAACCGAAGGCGTGGCTCCGGGCGATCTGATCGTGAGCGACGGCTATTCCCGCCTTCGCGATGGCGCCAAGGTGGCGATCTCCAACAAGGCGGCCGAGGCTGGCCCCAAGGCTGCCGCGCCATGAACGTGACTGACCCGGAAGCTGGGCCTGACCACGAACCGGCGCCGAGAGGCAGGGGGATTTCTTCCGGCTTCATCCGTAGGCCGGTGGCGACGATTCTGCTCACTCTTGCCGCGATACTGCTGGGAATCGCGGCCTTTCCGCTCCTGCCGGTCGCCCCCCTGCCCGAAACCGATTTCCCCACTATCCAGGTTTCGGCCAACCTGCCCGGCGCCAGCCCCGAAACCATGGCATCTTCGGTCGCCACGCCGCTGGAGGTGGCTTTCACCGCGATCCCCGGGATCACGGAGATGACCTCGACCAGCGCGCTGGGGCGGACCCAGATCCAGATCCAGTTCACATTGGAACGCGATGTCGATGTCGCCGCGCAGGAAGTCCAGGCGGCGATCAACAGCGTGGCCGGGCGGCTGCCCGCGGACCTGCCCAACCTGCCGACCTGGAGGAAAGTCAATCCGGCCGACAGCCCCGTCGTGGTGCTCAACGTCCAGTCCGACGACATGCCGCTCACCGAGTTGAGCGATCTCGTCGAAACCCGGCTTTCCCGTCAGCTGAGCCAGATAGATGGCGTGGGGGATGTGAACATCGTCGGGCAGCAGAAGCCATCCATCCGGGTGAGAAGCTGGCCGGACCGGCTTGCCGCATATGGCGTGAGCATGGCCGAGGTGCGCAGCGCGCTTCGAGCCGCCAGCGTCAATCAGGCGAAAGGCACGGTGCATGGCGCGAACGCCACGACCACTTTCGAGGCCAATGACCAGCTTTTCCAGCCGGGCGAGTATGAAGATGTAGTGGTGGCCTGGCGCAACGGCGCGCCGGTGCATCTGCGCGATGTGGCCCAGATCTCGACCGGCCCGGAAAATGCCTATGTCGGCGCATTCCCGAATGGAAAGCCGGGCCTTGCCCTGATCGTGCAGCGTCAGCCGGGCGCCAACATCGTGCGCATCGCCGACGCGATCAACGAAGAACTGCCCGCGCTCAGCGCATCGCTGCCGGCAAGCGTCGATGTGAGCGTGCTGAACGACCGCACGCTCACCATACGTTCGTCCCTGCATGAGGTGGAGATCACGCTGATACTGACGATCATCCTGGTGGTTGCCGTCATGGGCATATTCCTGCGGCAGCTTTCAGCCACGCTGATCGTCGCGGCGGTTCTCGCGGTCGCCGTGATAACGACCTTTGCAGCCATGTATCTCATGGGGTTCAGCCTCAACAATCTGACGCTGGTGGCCCTGGTCATCGCGGTCGGCTTCGTGGTCGACGACGCGATCGTGGTGGTGGAAAACATTCATCGCCATATGGAGATGGGAAAAACGCCCCTGCAAGCCGCGTTGGATGGCGCAAGGGAGATCGGCTTCACCGTCATCTCGATCACCCTTTCCCTGATCGCCGCCTTTATTCCACTCCTGTTCATGGGCGGGATCATTGGCCGCCTGTTCCGCGAATTCTCCCTAACGGTGACGGTCGCGCTCCTTATCTCGCTCGTCTTCGCGCTTACGCTCGCCCCCACCCTCAGCGCCCGTTACATGAAAACCTCGGCTCATCGTGAAAGCGGCAAGAAGCGAGCAACGGAGCGTCTCCAGGATGCTTATGCCAAGGCCTTGCGCTGGACGCTGGCGCGGCGGACACTCACCCTGTTCTCTTTCTTCCTGACCATCGCCATAGCCGTTGCCGGATATATCCTGATCCCGAAAGGCTTCTTCCCGCTTCAGGACAATGCGTTCATCATGGGCCAGACGCAGGCGGCGGAAGACATTTCCTATCCCGAAATGCTCCGCAAGCATGAGCGGATGGCCGAAATCGTGGCGAAAGATCCCGCGGTGCTCAGTTACAATCACGCCGTCGGCATGACAGCGGGCAGTTCTTCCCTTTCCACCGGGCGTCTCTGGATCGTGCTGAAACCCCGTGGCGAGCGCGACGTCTCGACCGAGGAGCTTATTGCCCGCCTCAGCCCAAAGTTCGAGAAAATCCCCGGCCTGCAAGTTTCCATGCGTTCGGCGCAGGACATCAATATCGGATCTCGCGGGGGTGGCGGCCAGTACTCCTATGTGCTCAAGTCGTCCGACACGGATGCGCTGGGGCTCTGGGCGAACCGTATGACGCAGGCCTTGAGCGAGTCATCCTCTTTCCGGGACGTCCGCAACGACATGCAGCAGGGCATGCGGATGCAAGGACTGACCATCGACCGCGCGGCCGCGGCCCGCTACGGGCTGAGCGTCGAAGATATCGACCAGGCACTCTACGACAGCTACGGCCAGCGCCAAATCCAGCAATACCAGACCCAGACCAACCAGTATTGGGTCGTCCTGGAAGCCGACCCCAGCCGCTTCGGCAGCGTATCGAGCCTGCATGCGCAGTTCCTTCGATCCCCGACGACCGGAGCGATGATCCCGCTGTCCGCCGTTACCAGGATCGAGCCTCAAACGGCCGGCCCCTTGCAGATAGCCCGCAACGGATTGCAGCCGGCAGCCAACATCAGCTTCAACCTGCCGGCCGGCGTGGCGCTTGGCGATGCAATGGCTGAAATCGAAACTATCCGCCAACAGATCGGCATGCCGGCAAGCGTCACCGGAACCGCTCAGGGCAGCGCCCAAGCCTTCCAGGATTCGCTTGCATCCCAGCCCTGGCTGATCCTGGCCGCGCTGCTTGCCGTCTACATCATTCTGGGCGTGCTTTACGAAAGCTACTCCACGCCTCTCACCATCCTGTCGACGCTGCCTTCCGCGGGTCTGGGCGCGGTGTTCATGCTCTGGCTGTTCGGCCTCGATTTCTCGATCATGGCGCTGATCGGCATCATCATGCTGATCGGGATCGTGAAAAAGAACGGCATCCTCATGGTGGATTTCGCGCTGGATGCCCAGCGCAAGCGCGGCGCCAAGCCCGAGGAAGCGATTTTCGAGGCTGCCGTAACCCGCTTCCGCCCGATCATAATGACCACAATCGCGGCGGGGCTGGCGGCAATCCCGCTCATGCTGGCCTTCGGCACGGGTTCGGAGCTGCGCCAGCCGCTCGGCGTGGCCGTTGTCGGCGGGCTGATCGTCAGCCAGGTGCTGACGCTGTTCACGACCCCGGTCGTCTATCTGGCCATCGAACGTCTTTTCCACCGCAAGCGGGACAAGGAACCTCGCTTGAAGACCATGCTGGAAGGAGATCCGGCATGACCCTGCGCCATGCTCTCCTGCCCTTGCTCTGTTGCCTTGCCGCCTGCGCCCACACCCCCACCTCTCCGCCCGAGCCCGATTCCATAAACAGCACCTGGGAAGGCGGAATCGCACAGGACGCCGAAGCAGCAGCCGGGGCATGGTGGACCAATTTCCAAGATCCCGTCCTCGATGCACTGATCGACGATGCGCAGCGGCGCAATGTCGACCTGCGTCTGGCTGCGGAACGGGTAATGGGGTCGCAGGCGCTCCGCCGGGCGGCACGGGCCGGATTGTTTCCTGAAATCTCCGGAGAAGCGCAACTCAGTCAAACCGACCGGGGTTCCCGGGCCAGCGGCGGCAACCAAGGCGGTAACGCTTCGCTGGGCTTCTCCGCGATCTGGGAACCCGATCTGTCCGGGCGCCTGTCCGCCGCGGTGCGAGTAGCCAGCGCGAATGTCATGGCGAGCCAGGCGGACGCGGAAACGGTGCGCCTGTTGCTGTTGCAGGAAGTAGCCAGCGCCTACGTCGATTATCGCCTGCAGCGCGCGCTGTTGCGGCTAACGGAAAGGACCGCCCTCGCCCAGGAAGGCACGCTCAGGATCACTCGGGATCGTTACGCATTCGGCATGGTCAGCTCGCTCGAGGTCAGCAGAGGCGAGACGCTGGTGGCGCAGACCCGCGCCGAACACGAACGCGCGGTGGAAAACGCCGCTTCCGCGCGCTATCGGCTGGCCTATCTTCTCTCCACCACGCCGGATGACATCACTGCCCGCTTAGGAGACGGAGATACGATCCCGTTGGCCAACCCCCTCCAGGTGCTGGCCTCGCCGGCCACCGTCCTCGAGCGCCGGCCGGATATTCGCGCTGCCGCGGCGCGCTATGCTGCTGCCGCAGGCGAGCGGGACATCGCAATCTCCGCGCGGTTTCCCCTGCTCTCCCTGTCAGGTTTGATCGGCGTCGATTCCGGCTCCGTCTCTTCGCTCTTCGATCGCGGCACCGGCATTGCCAGCGTGCTGGGCAGCCTGGTCATGCCCCTGCTCGATTTCGGGCGGCGGCAGGCGGACCTCGATGCGGCGGATTCGACGCTCCGCCAGGCTGGCCTCGAATATGAGCAGGTGACTCGCGCCGCGCTGCGCGAAACGCAAACGGCAATCATCTCCTATATCCAGGCGCAGGCGATCGAAGTCGAGTTGAGGCGCGCCGCCGAAGCCGCGCAAAAGGCCGAACGCGTATCGCTCCTCCAATATGACAGCGGCACACTGTCGCAATTCGAGGTTCTCGATGCGGCGCGCACGGTCTATCAGACCGAACGGGATCATGCGGCATCCGTGGCCGATGTGTCTGCGCGCCTCATAGCCCTGTTTCGCGCGTTGGGCTCCGCGCCAGAGAGTCCCACCGCTCCCGTCACCCCGTTTTCCGGAGATAGAGCCGCACCGTGAAAGTCTTGATCGTCGAGGACGAGCAGAAGACGGGAGACTATCTGCGACGCGGCCTTTCGGAAGAAGGCTGGACGGCAGAATGCGCGCGCACGGGGCCGGAAGGGCTCTATCTTGCCCAGACGGGCCTGTATGACGCTGTGATCCTCGATGTCATGCTTCCCGGCATAGACGGGTTCAGCGTGCTGCAGAGATTGCGCGAAACCCACAGCACCCCGGTTATCATGCTGACGGCGCGCGATCAGGTCGATGATCGCCTGCGCGGCCTGCGCGGAGGCGCGGACGATTATCTGGTGAAACCGTTCTCGTTCCTTGAGCTTCTCGCAAGATTGCGCCTGATCGTCCGCAGGAACCACCGGCAGGACGTTACCCAGGTCCAGATCGCCGACCTGCATATTGATTTCCTCGGCCGCCGCGTGACGCGTGGCCGCCGCAGGCTGACCTTGACGGTGAAGGAGTTCGCCCTGCTCGAAGTGCTGGCCCGCCGGCAGTCGCAGATCGTTTCGAAGACCGCCATCGCCGAACTGGTCTGGGACATCAATTTCGACACCAATACGAATGTCGTGGAAGTGGCCGTAAAGCGATTGCGCGCGAAGCTGGAGCTGCCTGGCGAAGGGAAGCTGATCCATACCGTGCGCGGCATGGGCTATACGCTTGAACAGCGCGGCGAGGATATGCTCTCATGAATGGCGCGCGCTCCATCTCCTTGCGTCTCGCCGCCATGTTCGGCCTTGCCCCTACGCTGGTTTCCATAGTCGCCGGCGTTGCGCTCTTCTTCCTCCAGACCTCTGAATTCAATCGGCATACGCAGGAGGAATTGAGGGGCCGCTTCGTCATAGTGGAACGAATGGTGCAGCATAACACCGGAGGTCAGAGGTGGGCGCGCCTCGAGGAAAAGCTGGCGGATTTCACCCCTACGGACGGTAGCGTGCGCTTCCTGATCGACAGCGACGATCCGGATTACCGGATCGGAACCGACTTTCTGTCCGGAGCGGCTTTCACCGGGGAGGCCGAGGGTTTCGGAACCGCGACTGTGGGAGAGCGCCACTTCTCCACCCTTGCGAGCGATATTCCCGCCAAGGCGGAACGGCCGCCGGTGCGGCTGCTCATCGCCGTAGACCAGCGGCCGCAGGAGACTTCCAGGATGATGCTGGCTTACGGCATCCTGTTCGTCTCGCTGCTGACCATCATCGCCGTTTCGACCCTTGGCTGGTGGATCGCCCGGCGCGGCCTCGCCCCGGTCGACCGGCTTTCCGATCATGCCCAGGATCTTGGCGAAGGGGATCTGGCGCTCCGCCTGCCTGCCGAACGCCTGCCGACCGAACTGGAAGGCCTTGTGCTTTCCCTGAACGCCGCGCTCGAGCGGCTGCAACGCTCGCACCAGAAGCTCTCGGACTTCAACGCGGACGTGGCGCATGAATTGCGCACGCCGCTGACCAATCTCATCGGCGAAACCCAGGTTGCGCTTACCCGCGACAGAAACACCGGCGACCTGACGGCCGTGCTGCAATCCAATCTCGAAGAGCTGGAGCGGATGCGCGCGATAATCAACGACATGCTTTTCCTCGCACGCGCGGACGCGGGCGACATTGCCGGAAACCTCGTGCTTGTCGATCTTGCCGAGGAGTGCAAACGCACCATCGAGTTCATGGATGTGCTGTTCGAGGAAGCGGGAACCGAAGTCGTCATCGAAGGCGGCGCACAAGGCCAGATCGAGCCATCCCTGATTGGCCGGGCGCTCAGCAACCTGCTCGATAATGCGCTGAGGCACGGCAACCCGGGCGCGAAGGTCATCGTCCGCATAGAGGACAAGCCGGAAAGCGTTGCGGTTTCCGTCGTCAATTCAGGAAAGCCGATAGCGCCCGACGCGTTGCCCAGAATATTCGATCGCTTCTACTGTGCCGACCCTTCGCGCCAATCGGACGGCAGAAGCCATGGGCTGGGGCTGGCGATCGTCAAGGCAGTCGCCCGCATGCATGGTGGCACGGTTCACGCCTTCAATCGGGACGGGACGGTGTCGGTCGGCTTCGAACTTCCCAAACAGGCGACTGCAGCCGGAACCCATGCGCCCAAGGCAAGGAAAGTTGCGTGGAAAAGCCCGGGCGTTCAGACAAGGCCGAATATTGCCTGATGAGTGGGGCTTGGCTGGCTGGCAAAGGCCAGGCATTTCGTATCTGGCCACCCGCGGTTGCCAGAACTAAAACGAAACGCCTAATAGCGCCATGCAGTTGCAATCGCTCCAGACACAACAGTCTTCCTTCAAGCGCATTCTCCTGAATACGGCTTGGCTGCTGGGTGGGAAGGGTTTCGGAGCCGTCTGCGGCATCGCCTATCTGGCGATCCTGACCCGGTCGCTCGGCCTCAAGGACTTCGGTCACTTCTCGCTGATCTTCGGCACTGCGCTCGCGCTGCAGGGGATCACCGGCGTGCAGAGCTGGCGCACGGTGGTCCGCTATGGAACCTCGCATATCCACGAGGAGGCCTGGGACAGGTTCGGCAGGCTCTCCATGTTCTGCGGATTGCTGGACATGCTCGGGGCCGTCGCCGGCTGCCTGATCGCCTTCGTCGCGATCTATGGCTTCGGCGAAGCGCTCGATCTCAATGCCGCTTATGTCAATGAGGCATTCTGGTTCTGCTGCGGCATGGTCTGGGCCCTGGTGTCGGCGCCCACCGGCGTCGTGAGAGCGCTTCATCGGTTCGATTCCGCGGTCTATGTCGAGGCAACCGTCCCCATCGGCCGGGTGATCGCGGCTCTGCTCATCTGGCATTTCGGCGCGACCGTGGGGGATTTCCTGTTGGCCTGGGTCCTGATCGATATGCTCGAGGCGATCTGCTACTGGGTAATGGCCCGCAAGCTGTGCCCTCAGTCGATCAAGCTCCGACACCTCGGCGAGTGGCGCCAGGCCCTGGCGGAAAATCCCGGGCTGATCCGCTTTTTCCTCTTCAGCCATGTCACCGTGACGCTCGACGCGGCCGTCCGTTTCGGCCCCTTGCTGGCGGTCGGCGGACTGGTCGGCACCAGGGCGGCGGGCCTGTACCGATTGGCCAGCCAGATCACCCAGGCGCTGGGCAAGCTGTCCATGCTGCTCACCAGGGTCGTCTATGCCGAGGTCGCGCGCGCGAAAGTCGCCATCGATGCCGCCGAGTTCCGCAAGCTCGCGCTTCGCACCAGCCTTGCCGCTGCCGTCGCCGGGGCCATCGTCATCTTCATCGCGCTTACCGCCGGTGAAACTCTTCTCGTATGGCTAGGCGGCGAGGAATTTCGCGGCGGCGCGGTCATCCTCGTGCCGCTGGCGGTGGCGGCCAGCCTGGAACTCGCCAGCGTCGCCTTCGAACCCGTCCTGCACGCCAGCAGCCGCGCCGGCCAGGCCCTGATTGCGCGCGGAATCACGCTGAGCATCCTGGTGACCGCGATCCTGACGGTGAAGGATCACGGCAGTGTCGGGATCGCCTGGGCGGTCGCCTTCGCGTCGGGCGTCGGATATCTGGCGACGGCCGCTCTCACCTATCGCGCGCTGCATTCGCCCGGGCCAGCCGCAGCAGCGGCAGACCAAATCCTGACCTGAGGATTGCCCCCGATTGCCCGAACATGGGCGAAATCAAATCTTGCGCCAATCCATGGCCCATCCGCGCATCCTATCGACCTCCCCGCAAATCTTTCAACACACGCGGCGTCGATCGAACTCACCGGGTCCGAACACGTTCCGCATTACTGCGGGGCATTCCCATGTGCGGATTCGCTGGCTGGTATCGTCGATCATCGCAAGCGGTCGCGCCTGAACATATCCGCAGGCAATGCGACGCCATCGTCCATCGCGGCCCGGACGACGACGGCTATTTCCTCGACGGCGATTTCGGCTTCGGGATGCGGCGCCTCAGCATCATCGACATTGCCGGCGGCGCCCAGCCGATGACGAGCGCAGATGGCCGCTACGTCATCGTCTCCAACGGCGAGATCTACAACCATATGGAGCTGCGGCGCGACCTTGAAGCAGCGGGGCGGAGCTTCAGCACGCGGAGCGATACCGAGACGCTGCTCGCCAGCTATCTGCACTGGGGCGACGATGCCTGGCCCCGGCTCGAGGGCATGTATGCGACCGCGATCTGGGACCGGCGCGACCGCGTCCTGACGCTGGCGCGCGACCCGCTAGGGATCAAGCCGCTCTATATCACCCAGCAGAACGGCGGCATCGCCTTCGCTTCCGAAATCCGCTCGCTTCGCGTGCTCCCGCACCACGAGTTCGGCGTCAACGAACGGGCAGTCCACGACTTCTTCAAGTTCGGCCATGTCCAGCGCCCGCGGTCGATCTTCAGCGAAGTGCGCAGCCTGGACCCGGGCCACGTGCTTCGCATCGGCCCTGACGGCGGCGCATCGGTCAAGGCGTTCTGGACCCCCAGCTTCCAGCTCGACCCCGGCCTGTCGGAGGACGAGTGGATCGAGGAAACTCGGTCGCGCCTGCTCGATACGGTGAAGCGGCACATGCTGTCCGACGTGCCGCTGGGCGTTTTCCTTTCGGGCGGCGTCGATTCCAGTGCCATGGCGGCCGCCATGACCCAGCTCGATGCCGCGCCGTTCAAAGCTTTCACCATCGGCTTTCCCAACTCGCAAATCGACGAAACGGAAGCCGCGTCGCGGATCGCCAGGCATCTGGGCATCGAGCATATCGTGCTGCCGCTGGAGCCTGCCAAGACTGCCGAATTGCTGCCCGCGGTGCAATCGGCCTTTGACGAGCCCTGCGCGGCGACCTCCGCCGTGCCGCACTGGCACCTTTCCAGGCTTGCCGCCGAGCATGTCAAGGTGGTGCTCTGCGGAGAGGGTTCGGACGAGATCTTCGCCGGCTACAAGCGGCAGCGGACGGCGCTCAATGCGGCGCGCTGGAGCCCGCTCATCCGGGGGCTGGGACCGCTGGCGAACATGCTCCAGTCGATCCCCACGACCTCGTCGACGAAGCTGAACTATCTCAAGCAGAACGCCTCCCGCTTCGTCGACTCCGCGCGACTGGACAACAGTTTCCAGCGCTTCTTCGCGGGCACGCAGATGTCATCGCCAGGAACCCGCCAACGCCTCTACGATCCCGGTTTCCTCGCCCGCCATGATTCCTCCCGCCCGTTCGCCCGGTTGGAAGAGGAATATTTCCCCTCGCCCGAACTGCGCAAGCTCGAGCCTCTGCAGCAATTCCAGCTCGCCGACCTCACGGTGCATATGCCGGGATCGCTGCTCACACGGCTCGATCGGCCGAGCATGGCCCATTCGCTGGAAGCGCGCGTACCGTTCCTGTCGCACAAGTTCGTCGACTGGACGCTGTCCATGCCGATTTCGATGAAGCTGCGGGGCAAGACTGGTAAATATGTGCTGCGCAAGGCCGCCGAGCCCTGGCTGCCCAAGGCCGCGCTGGATATGCGCAAGCTGGGCTTTCAGTTGCCCTTCGCCGAATGGTTCCGCAGCGACTTCAGTGAATTCGCACGGGAAGCGTGGAATGACAGCGGCGCTTCGAAGGCGGGATATCTGAACGAACGCGCTGTCGAAGAACTGTTCGCCGAACATCGCACCGGCATCGCGAACCATGGCCGGATGCTCTATGCTCTGGCGATGTTCGGCTGCTGGTGGACGCAGAACATGCCCGCCCCGGCAAAGACCGCGGTTGCCGCCTAAACCGTTGTCTCTCGGCCCGGCTTGTCGCATGGTTTTCGGGTAGCCAAGGTAGATGCACCCAATGCAGATATTGCTGATCGAGGACGATGAGAGCCTGGCAGGGCATGTCGCCCGCGCGCTGCGAGAAGCGGGCCATGTCATCGATCACCGGGCGGACGGCCGCGACGGCTTGGTCCAGGCGACATGCGAAACCTACGACGTGCTCATCCTCGACCGCATGCTGCCTTCGGTGGACGGCCTCAAGATCCTTACCGCCCTGCGCGCAACCGATGATGCGACGCCGGTCCTGATTCTCAGCGCGCTGGATGATGTCGACGAACGAGTCAAAGGGCTCCGCGCGGGCGGTGACGACTATCTGCCCAAGCCCTTCGTGCTGTCGGAGCTTATTGCCAGGGTGGAAGCGCTGGGGCGGCGCGGGCCGCTCACGGCGGAGCCGCCGCGCAGCCTGCAGGTCGGCGATCTCGAGATCGACCTGCTTGGCCAGGCCGTTCGCCGTGGCGGCCAGAAGATCGAGGTCACCACCCGGGAGTTCCGTATCCTGGCCTATCTCGCCCGCAACGAGGGCCGCGTCGTCACCCGCTCCATGCTGCTGGAGAATGTCTGGGACTATAACTTCGACCCGCAGACCAACATCATCGACCAGCATATCAGCAATCTGCGGCAGAAAATCGACCGGGACCACGACAGCCCACTGATCCACACCGTGCGCGGCGCCGGCTATGTGATGCGCGCGGGATGAGGAAACTGCTCCAGAGCCTCTCGTTCCGCCTCGCCCTGACCTATGTCTTCCTGTTCTGCCTGTCCGTCGCCCTCATCGCCGGCCTATTCTACTGGACGACCGTCATCCGCCCGACCGATGCATTGAAGGCGCAGGTGGAGCGCGAAGGACGGGTTCTGTCGCGGCTTTATCTCGACGGTGGCCGGGAGGCATTGAAACAGGCCCTGGAGCGGCGGACCGCAGAACCCAACGAGCGCAAGGCATTCCACGCCTTCCTCGATCCGCAGGGTATGCCGGTGACAGCCAATCTGCCGAGCTGGCCGCGCGAAAGTTCCTCGCGCTGGATCGAGATCGAGGCCGACACCTATCTCGAAGGCGATGAGATCGACCATAATTCGCTCGTCCAGGATCACCGATTTCCCGATGGCGCGAGACTGCTGATCGGCCGCGACGCGGAAGACATCACGGCGCGCGACGAAATCATCCGGACGGGGGCGTTGTGGGTCCTGTCCGCAACCCTTGTCCTCGGCGTTGCCGTGGGGCTGCTGATGAGCCGGGCGATCGGGCATCGCATCGATACGATCAACCTCGCGGCTCGCCGCATCATGGATGGAGAGTTCAGCGGCCGGGTCCCGGTCCGCGGCAGCAACGATGACTTCGACCGACTGGGAGAGACGCTCAACCTCATGCTCGAGCGCATCCAGGAATCGTTCGAGGCGGTGCGCCGGGTATCCGACAACGTCTCGCACGAACTCCGAACGCCGCTTGCGCGCCTGGTGGCAAGGCTGGAACGCCTCGAGCCGGAAAACGGCGATCCTTCTCAGCGCCTCGTGCTGCAGGATCTCGCAATCGACGAGGCGCGAAGGCTGCAACGTATTTTCGACGCCCTGTTGCGGATCGCCCGGATCGAAAGCGGCGGCCGGGAGAAGGACTTGCGGTTCACCGACGTGTCGCTGCTTCTGACCGACGTCGCCGAATATCATGCGCCCGAAGCGGCCAGGCGCACGGTTCAGCTGATTAGCGCCATCGAACCGGGATTGACTGCCGAGGCGGACCCGGACCTGCTGTTCCAGGCAGTTTCCAACCTGCTCGACAATGCGCTGAAATATGTGCCGGAAGGCGGGAAAGTCTGCCTGCAGGCGCGAAAAACCGACAGCCGGATTCAAATCCGGATCAGCGACAATGGCCCCGGCCTGGAGGCCGATGAGATAGATAGAGTGACGGAGCGGTTCTACCGTGGCGCAAACGCCAAGGCATCGCCCGGCGAAGGGCTCGGCCTCAGCGTTGTCGCAGCCATTGCCAAGTTCCATGCGGCCGACCTGCGGCTTGTCGCGCTGAACCCCGGCCTCGCCGTTGAATTCACGATCTGAGCCATCGGCGCCAAACGACGCAATTTGGGGTTGCCACGCACCGGACAGATTCGATTACTGCGGCCCCGTTTCCCTGCCGGGCGAGGCCGGAAGAACGCCTTGAGATGGGCCAACAAAAAATGCGGTTTACCGCGTGTTTCAAACTGCTAAACGACATCTTGCCAAGGCGTCCACGCTAGGCGCTCCGTCACGCGGGAAGTGACGGAAATGCTTGCCTAATCCTTCAGCAGCAATCTCGTATCCGGAACTTGGCTTCTGCTTTTTCGCGATAGCTAGCAAGAATGGGCACGCGGTGTTCCAGCATTTGAAGATCAGCGATCATGCAACAAGCGTCGGCGAATATATCTGAAGGCCCCAATGCCTCTGCGGAGTATAACCTTGCAGAGGTAAGCAATCATTTGCGCATCGCTCGCGAGGAATGGCGCCACTCGCAAGCTCGCCATGCCGAATATGGCGATCACGGCTTCCCCTCGCGCCACGCAATCGGAAGGATCATCGATGTCCTGAGCGCCTCGCTCTTTCCGATCCGCCTGGGTCCGCCGGAACTGACGCCCGCAAGCGAAGAGAGCTTCGTGCTGGCGTCGCTCCAATCCGCCCTTCCCCTGCTCGCCCTGAAGATTGGGCTGATAAAGGCCGATCACGCCCTGCTTGGCCTGGCCAGTGCGGAGCAGCAATATCTTGGTCTTGCCCTTTTCGATCTTGATCTTGTTGGAGGCCGCGATGACCCGCAGCTTGCCCGATGCGGCGTTGCCACTTTCCAGGATAAGCGCGGTCGATCCGCCCTGCCCCAGATCGACGGCGCCGCTGCGCATCGCCTCCAGCAGCGCGGGCGTGGCGTTGAACTCCGACCATTCGATACGATAGGGCAGATCCTTGAGTTCGTTCGCGGCCTCGAGCAGCGCGCGGTTGCCGGCCTTGTTGGGCAATCCCACGCGAAGCACCGGCAGATCGCCGTCCCCTTCGCCGCAGCCGGTCAGCGCCAGCGCCCCCAGGGCCGCCAGCAGCAACACAAGCCAGCGCCCCAAGAGCGGCACGATGCCGCCCGCCGCGATACCGCCAGCCATGCTCAACCCGCGCGGGCCAATCTTGCCGTGCTGGCCGCTTGCGTGGCGTAGCGGTTGGCCGGGCGTGCAAGCCCCAGATGCTCTCGCAGAGTGCTGCCCTCATATTCCTTGCGGAACAGACCGCGCCGCTGAAGCTCGGGCACCACATGGGTCGCAAACTCGGTGAACCCCTTGAGCATATAGGGCGCGAACAGGACGAAGCCGTCGGCGGCGCCTTCGGTAAACCATTGCTCCAGATCGTCGGCGATCGTCCTGGTACTGCCAACGATCACATGATGACGATAGGAATTGGCGACGCGCAGATAGAGCTGCCGTATCGTCAGCCCCTCCCGCCGCGCCAAATTGACCGCCACCTGCTGCTGGCTCTTGGACTCGTTGGTTTCCGGCAGGTCGGGCAACGGGCCGTCGAGGGGATAGCCGGACAGATCGACCCCACAGATGGATTCGAGCGTGCGCAAGCCTACGTCAGGATGGATCAGCGCCTGCATCTCTTCATGCCGCTGCCAGGCAATCTCGTCGGTTTCGCCCCATATCACCGAGGCGCCAGGCAGGATGAGCACCTCCGACGGATCGCGTCCGGCGGCGGCGGCGCGCTGCTTCACGTCGCGATAGAAGTCCTGCCCGTCCTCCAGCGTCTGGTGCGCCGTGAAGATGATGTCGGCCGTGCGGGCGCCCAAATCCCTGCCGGACTCGGACGAGCCGGCCTGCGACACCACCGGATGCCCTTGGGGCGGCCGGGCGATGCGCAGCGGACCGGCAACCGAGAAGAACTCGCCCTGATGGTCGAGCGTGTGGGACTTCTCTATATCGAAATAGATGCCCGCCTCCTTGTCCAGGACGAAGGCGTCGTCCTCGAAACTGTCCCACAGGCCCTTGACCACGTCCAGGAACTCGGCCGCGCGGCGATAGCGCTCGCCGTGGAGCATATGCTCGTCCTTGCCGAAATTCGCGCTGGTCTTGGGATTCTTGGTGGTGACAAGGTTCCAGCCCGCGCGCCCCTTGCTCAGATGGTCGAGCGAGGCCAGGGCGCGAGCCACCATGTATGGCTCCTCATAAGTGGTGCCAGCGGTGTAGATCAGGCCGATCTTCTCCGAATGGGCCGACAGCACCGACATCAGCGAGAGCGGCTCGAACACGCTGACGCCAGGCAATCTGGCGCGCGCCTCCGGATGCGCGATAGGATAGTCGCCGCTGTAGGAATCCGCCAGAAACACGGCGTCGAACTTCGCATCCTCCGAAACCTTGGTGACAGCCCGGTAATAGTCGATGTCCAGCGCCATGTCGGCCTGCACGTCGGGATGGCGCCAGGACGACCTCTGGGCGAAGGGATAAATGAATGTGGCGAGATGGATCTGACGGGGGTTGGTCATTGCTCTATCCTAGAAGTTCAGGTCCAGACGGGTGTAATAGAAACCGCCGGTCATTCCGAAGGGCGAAGCCGCGCCATAGGCTCCGAATCCGGTGCTGTTCGGGTTTTGGGCGCGCGGTTTCTTGCGCGGATAAACGTCGAACAGATTGTTCGCCCCGACCGACAGGCGCACCCTTTCCGACACATGATAGCTGACCGACAGGTCGGTGATCCAGCGCGCCGGATAGGAGAAATCCTGCGACCCGTTGAGCGCCGAGCCATATTCCACATAGCGGCCGTAGCGGCTGACGCGCGTATTCACGTTGAGGCCGCCCCATGTCCAGTCCGCGCCGAATACAACCTTGTCGCGCGGCGTGTTGATGACAAAGCCCTGGCTCTGCCTGTTGAAATAGATGTAGCTGCTGCCCAGCGCGGCCAGCGCGGGGGGCGTCTCGCGAATATCCAGGATACGGGCCTTGTTGTAGTTGTAGGCAGCGGTCAGCCGCAACGATCCCGCGCTCGCCAGGTCGAGCGCATAGGTGCCAACGATGTCGAAGCCTTTGGTCTTGGTGTCCATGGCGTTGGCGAAATACTGGATGCGGTTCGCCGGCCCACTATAGTCGGCGGGAAGACCCAGGATATTGTTGACCGCCGTGCCGGTCAGCGGGCTGACGGTGGTGATGCGGTCGTCGAGCCATATCTGGTAGTAATCACCCGTTACGGTCAGGCCCCGGACCGGCTCCAATGTGGCGCCGACGCTGAAATCCTTCGACTTTTCAGGTTTCAGCGGAACCGCGCCCAGCGCGATGGCGATGGGGTTGTCCGGCGTTACGTAGCGGGCGAGCACCGGCCGCTCGACACCCAGCAGCACCTGGATAGCCGCATTGGTCTGCTGGAAGGTCAGCTTCTGCAGCGAAGGCGCGCGGAAACCCGTGCCCGCCGATGCGCGCACCGCGAAGCCGGGCAATATCTCATAACGCGTCGAGACCTTGGCGTTTGCGGTGGACCCGGAAAAGTCGTCATAGTGCTGGAACCGCCCGGCAAAACCCAGATAGAATTTGTCGGTCGGGTTGAGCCCCAGGTCGACATAAACCGAATAGACGTTACGCGATTTGCTGCCCGCATCCGCCGCAGAGGCGAATTGCACGCCCTGAACGAAGGCAGGGGGCTGGCGCCCCGCATAGAAGCCGCTGGGAATGACGTAGCCGCCATCCACTTCGTTCAGCGGATCGCCGGCAATCAACGTATAGGTTTCGTGCCTGACGTCACCGCCGAAAGCGACTTCGAGCGGCCCGCCAAGGCCGATGTCGAACGACCGGCTGACGTCGAGCGTGCCGATGAACTGCGTATAGCGGCTCTTCTGCGCCAGGAAGCTGGTGGGCGAGGCCGGGCCGAGCGACGGATTGAGCGTCTCCCGAGCGACATAGGTGGCGGAATTGCGGGCATAGCTGAGGCTCGCATCCCAGTTCCAGCCGCTCAGCACGCCCTTCAGGCCCGTAACCGCTTCTATATCCCATTCCTTCACGTCGACCCTCGGATAGAAGCCCTCGGGATAGATTTCGGGCAGGCTGACGATGTCCTTGGGCAAGCGCGGTATATATTTGGACCAGCCATCGCGATAGCCGACAGTGGCGAAGGAATAGAGGTCGACATTGTCGCCGAGCGGCACTTCCGCATTGAAGGAACCGACATAGATAGCCGCCGGAACCGCGCCGTTATGCCGGTAGCGGTGGCGTTCGGCCGTGGCCTCCCGCGGATCGGGCGAGCCGTCCGGAAGCGGATTATATATGGTGCCCACGACATCGTCGGAGCGATCCGCAACGCCGCGATATTTTGCGACGAACGCCAGGTTGATGAAGCCATCGGAGCCGCCGAGGCTGCTGCCGTAGTTCAACTCCTGCTGATACAGCTCGCCATCGCCCTCGTAATTCTGGCCGAGCTGGGTGGTGGCGCGGAACCCTTCCGACTCACTGCGCAGAATGATGTTGATGACGCCGCCGATGGCGTCCGACCCATATTGCGCCGACGCAGCCGACCGCAACACCTCAACGCGTTCGATCGCGCTCGTCGGAATGAAGTCGAGGTCCACGGGCGAGCCGATGCTGTAGCCGTCGGGATTGAACGAGGAAGACGCATGGCGCCGCCGGCCATTCACCAGAAACAATGTGCGGTCCGGCCCCAGGCCGCGAAGGCTGCCGCTGCGCATGAGCGCAACCGCGCGGCCAGTCGCCTGAACGGCGGGCGCGTTGAACGAGGGCAAGGTCTGCGCGAGCGCGTCCAGCAGCGCAGGCTTACCGCCGTCGCGCACCTGCTGGCCGCTGATGACGTCGATGGGCACGGGGCTGGTGGCGACGGTGCGGGCGGAGCCGGCGCGATTGCCGGTAACGACGATGGTCGTGTCGGCAGCGTCAGCCGCCGCATCGGCAGCCAGCTCGGAATCCGCCTCGACATCCGCCAGCGCCGGAGATGACTGCAAGGCAAATGCAGCGGACGTAGACAGCAGCACAAATCGGGTCCCGTTTATCCCCTTGAACCACGCTTGGGCGTAGGCATATGAAACCGCCGCAATTGGATTACGGCCAACGCAAAAGGCGCTCTGGCATGAGCGCTGGGGATAAGCGTTATAGATAACGTTGCGTCTGCGGCACCGCGCTGCTATACGGTAGTGATGACAGCGAATCCCATCAGCGCCGAACTTGCGGCATCGCGCGCAGAGGTCGCTAATCTGCGCGCTGAAATGGAGCGTGTGGCCAAGGCTCTTAGTGTGGCCGAGGCGCGCCTCGATGCCTTTGAGATCGCTTATGCGGCCTTTGAAAATGCGGCCCCTAAATCGAAACCATCCAGCGCGAAGCGGAAGCGGAACCGTTTGCCAAACGAGCAATGGCAAGGTGTATTCCGTGAAATATACGAAGCCCTAGATAACGAGTTCGGCTATGACGACATCGTGGATACCGCTGTGCAACACGGCATGGACGTGAAGCGAGCAAGCCTCCGCACAAAAATGATGAATTACGCCGATGGGGGCTACGTCGAACGCAAAGACGCAGGGCGATTTGCTATCACCCCCAAGGGCATCCCATATTTCAAGATCGAGGCTCGTGCCTCCAAAGAGAATGAGCCACACAGCGAGAATGCTGGTGGCTCAGACGCCGGATGGGGAGGCGCTGCAACGCCTGCCCGTCCTTGGAATCAACCCTCTGATCAAACCGCAGACTGGTAGAAAGAGAGAATCCCTATGTGGCAAACCGCCTTGTTAGATTGACTTAGCGGACTGCGCCGGGGTTTCGCCCCGGCGCTTTCCATCTAGCAAAATCCACCGGATTCGTCTAGTCGGAAAGTGCATTTCCACGTTTTTCGAGAGGATGATCTATGTCTGTAAAAATGATGTCCCCGAGGAGAGGCATGGGGCATCGCCCTCTGAAAGGAACAGGTCGCGTGTACGCAATCGCTTACGACCTGAATACCGACGCTGCTGAAAAGCATGGTGCGTGGGGCAAGATTGCCCGCGTTTTCGAAAGCCACGGCTTTCGCCGCCAACAAGGCAGCGTATTCTATGGTGACGAGAGCACGTCCGCCATGACGTGCGCTCGTGCGGTACTGGAATTGCACGACAAGTATGCCTGGTTTTGGGAAGTGGTGCGCGACATGCGTATGCTTCGCATTTCAGAACAGGACGACTTGTTGGCGATTGTGCCGAACCGCCTGCGCTTCGACCAGCAGGACGCAGCGTAATGACCGCGACCGCTCGCTTAACCCTTTCGGAGGCTCTGGCGAGCGGTCGTTTGGACGAGTTTGTTTCGCAAGCCGAGGCCGAAGGCATCGGCCCCGCCGACCGCGCTCAATTCGATGCAATGGTGGGGCATGTCACAGCGCCCCAACCAGAAGGTCGAACATCCAGTTCACCCGGCCCCGGTTCGAAGCGCGGAAAGTGAACTCGTCCAGATAGCGCTGCATATGTTTGGCGCTGATCTGCACATGGGTCGATCGCACCGACGCTTTGAACAGCTTCCAGAAGCCTTCCACGGTGTTGACGTGGAACGTCTCGCCTTCCCGGTAATCGTAGTAGGCGTATTCCTCCGCACCGTGCTTCACGCGGCCATGCTTGAAGCCGTCGCCAGTCAGTAACCCATAGCTGTAAAGTTCGTCCGTCGAGACGGACGCGCCGGGTTCAACATTCTCAAGCACAACATCCCGCAGCGTGTCGCTTTTGACGTTGGGGATAACAACCGCCTTCATGCGGCCATTACGCTCTGCAAGGCCCATGACGATGGTTTTGCCGGGCGCGCCGCGACCGCGCTTACCACCCGAACGGCGACCTCCAACATAGGCTTCGTCCAGTTCGATGTGGCCGGAAAGCAGGGCATCGAAGCCTTGAGCCTTCGTGGCAAGATCGCGGATTTTCTGGCCGATTCTCCAAGCGGTCTTATACGTCACGCCAAGCTGGCGTTGCAGTTCCTTGCCGCTCACGCCGTGGCGCGTCGTGCAGAAGAGATACATGGCGTAAAACCACGAAACGAGCGGTGTGCGCGTGTCATGCAGGATTCACAGGAAGCTGCGTTCAGATCGGAAGATTTAGACTTTTTCGCTACTTCGCAGGTGCGGGTGCCGTCAGCGCGGGGGACAATGCGAACTGTAACGGGGCCCTGCGAGCGGGAAGATAAAGCTTCTTTGGGATACATTTCTTCAGGCGGGTGCAATACTTTGCCTCGGTCAAGGGCGGTCGCAGCAGTCATTGCTAACCAGAGAGCCAGCATATCAATTCCCGCATGAAGCAATTCCACAATTAAGGCAGTGTGCCGTCCCGCACCGTTCTGTGTCAATCGCAGTCATCTATCGAGCTTGGAACCTAGACGGCTAGTTCATTGGCGGAAGTGGGTTTGGCTGTATACTGTAATGCTGATCTGCAGGCAGGGGTTCGGCTGGTTCCCCAATTCCACCCACCTGAACGGCCCGGGTCCTCCCAGCACCCCCACCCACCTCGGGTAACGCGCGAACGGCGGACTATCCCTAGATAAAATTTCAAAAAGTGACTAGTTACTAACACAGAAGCCAGTAATCCTGCCTAAAAATTAGGCAGCGCCGCCACTTCTGGACGGTATCATGATACCGGGCGTGTAAAGTCCGGATTCGGAAGGACATTCGACCGATCCCGTCACCAGCCATCGTTCGCGCCATCATGCGGGCATGTCGAATTCAGCCCCCTACGTCCGCCCCAGCCGCGTCACCATTCCCCGGAAGGCGCATCCGCTTGCGAAGCTCGTCTTCGAGTTGATGCGTCGGCATGGGAAAACATACGACCAGTTGGAGTTCGAGGCAGGCGTCCTGCGCAGCACCTTCAAAGCTTGGCGCGGGGGCGGCGCGCTGCGGCCGAATGTGCCCTCGCTCGCCAGCGTCGAAGCCGCCCTGGGCTCATTCGGCTGGCGGCTTGTTCCTTGTCCGCCGTTGGACAGCCTGCCGTCAGAAACGCAGGCCGCACTGGAGGAAATCTCGTTGGATTTCCTGACAGACGACGAGGCTCTCGCAGCCGCTGTGCTGGTGGCAACCACGAAAGCGGATGCAAGGGCAAAGAACGGCAAGCCAGCACCTCGGCTGGAATACAGGCATCCATACTGGCTGGATGCAGCGTGAGCAGCACCCGCGAACTTGCACGCGCCGAAGCAAATCTTGCTGACGCCGAAGCCGCTGTCGCTGAGGGCAGCAGCAACCCTTATGCCGAACAGAATTTGGCGATCCACCGTCGCCGCGTCGCACGCCTGCAGGCGGAAATGCCCCCGCCAGCGGTCCCAGCCGCTCAACCAGCGCCGAAGCCTGCCCCAGCCGCCCTCCAGCCAACCGGCACGCTTGAACAGCGACTACGGCGGTTGGCGCGGGCGATGGGCGGGGATGAGGCGACTCTAGCCGCTGCCATCGCAAAAGGCACAACGCCTGATGCTTTTGCGCTGCATCTTACTGACAATCTGATCGCGCGCCGAAAGGCTGCCGCCGAGGCTGCTGAAATTGAGGCCACGGCCTTGCGGATAGCGCACCCTACGCCCGCCAGCGTGCTTAAGGCTACGGCAGACGTCGAAGCTATCGTCGCAAGGATCGCAAACGCATGATGCGCCAGATTAACCCGATTATATCCGAAATGGACCAAACGGTATTCGAGGTGCCGGGCGGCTATGTGCCAGGCCCGCTTATCGTCACGGTGAATGGTGTTATCCTGCAACCCGGTGACTTCACCGCCACGGACGGGCGCACGGTTCGGTTGGTCACCGGGCTGGGTGAGGGTGATGAGGTCGGTGGAATTGTTTGGGGCGGTGGGTCCCCCGTGGGTCCCTGCCCCCTATATGGTCAGACACCATCCCACCTAACCCTTTGAAAAATATGGTGCGCCCGACAGGATTCGAACCTGTGGCCCCCAGATTAGGAATCTGGTGCTCTATCCTGCTGAGCTACGGGCGCGCCGGAGCAGTGCTTTATAAGCACTGGGGCGGCAGGGCAATCAGTTGATGTCGTCCGGCGGGGAAACAGGGAATGGCAGCGGCATCACCGGAATGCCTTCCTCATGCAGTTCCTTCGCCTCGGCCAGAGTGGCCTGGCCATGGATAACGGCCGCATCCCTTTCGCCATAATGCATTGCCCGGGATTCCTCGGCAAAGCGATCACCGACCCATTCGGAACCCTTCAATGCTTCCGCCTGAAGCGTTGCGAGCTTCGTCATCGCCTCCAGCACCTCAGGCGAAGGCGCACCGCCCACCATCGAGTGTTGCTGAGGGCCCGTCACGGCGGCGGGATTGGCCCGATTGCCCTTCCTGGGCACCGCGGGCGCCATCGGCGCCTTGTCGATCTCCGCCGATCCGCAATGGGGGCAGGCCAACAGCCCGCGCTCCTGCTGCGCGGTGTAATCTTCCGAGGATGAAAACCAGCCTTCAAAGCGATGGCCGCCGCTGCAGGAAAGATCGAAGACTATCATGTCATCGACGATCTAGGGATTGCGCGGCGATTGGCAAGGCTTGGCAGTTGCGCCCTCACCTCCGCGATCCGGCCTGGATCGATCTCCGCGAACGCCACTCCGGCCTCCTCCCCGCCCATATCGAGCACGACTTCGCCCCAGGGATCGACCACCAGGCTATGCCCGAAAGTCTGGCGGCCATCTTCGTGGCTGCCTACCTGAGCCGCGGCGATCACATAGGCGCTCGCCTCCACCGCCCTCGCCCTCAGCATGAGATGCCAATGCGCCTTTCCTGTCGGCACCGTGAAGGCCGCGGGAACCGCGATCGCATCGCAGGCCCTGTCGCCCAGCGCCCCGAACAAGGCGGGAAAGCGCACGTCGTAGCAAATGGCGAGGCCCAGCTTTCCCAGCGGAGTATCCGCGCTCACCACCTGTTCGCCGGGCGAATAGGCACTCGATTCCTTCCAGGTTTCGCCGCTGGCCAGCTCGACATCGAACATATGGATCTTGTCGTAGCGCGCCGCGATGGAGCCATCAGGCCCGATCAACAGGGAGCGATTGGCCCAGGCCCCATCCTCCCGCGCCACCGCCAGGGACCCCAGCGCGACCCAGATGCCATGGCGAGCGGCCGCCGCGCGCGCTCTTGCCAGAACCGGATTATCCGCTTCGGCCACGATGTGACTGGCGGCCCGCTTCCGGTTGCGGTCCAGCAGGCCCGACATTTCAGGCGTGAACAGCATGGCCGCCCCGCCCTCGACCGCCTGGCCGATGGCATATTCCAGCATCGCCGCATTGGCCGCGGGGTCGATGCCCGCGGTCATCTGAAAAACAGCAATCCGGGTCATTGGATCAGCGGCCAAGCAGCATGTCGAGCTTGCCGGTCCGGTCCAGATCCATCAAATCGTCACACCCGCCGACATGCATGTTGTCGATGAAGATCTGCGGCACCGTCCGGGCCTGCGGAACCCGCTCCATCATTTCCTTCTGCCTGTCGCCGCCGAAGGTCACGTCGAATTCCTCGTAGGAGACGCCCTTCGATTCCAGCAACCGCTTGGCGCGCGTACAATAACCACAGCCGAACTTGGTATAAATCTCGATATGTGGCGATCCCATCAAATATCCTTTTCAGACAATGTCTTGTGTAAATTCACGAAACCTTGAAATCATGATCGGCTACCATATCTAACAGCCTGTGTCATGCGCCCGACGGGCTGACACGGTGAACGGGGCGCCGGAGTGTCCGGGCCTCATATGTCAAATTGCTCTGAAGAGGATTTGTGCCATGAACCGTTTCGATTTTACTCCTTACCGCCGCAGCATGGTCGGCTTCGACCGACTGTTCGACCTGCTGGAAAGCCAGGCGCGGCAGAACAGCGGGGACAATTACCCGCCCTTCAACATCGAGCGCAAAGGTTCGGACTCTTACCGGATCACGCTTGCCGTGGCGGGGTTCAAGCCCGAGGAACTGGACATCACCGCGCAACAGAACCTTCTGGTCATCCAGGGGCGCAAGAGGGAAGATGAAACCGCGAAAGGCGATTTCCTTCATGTGGGCATCGCCACGCGCGGGTTCGAACGGCGCTTTGAGCTGGCCGATTTCGTGCGGGTGGAAAAGGCCGATCTTGCCGACGGCCTGCTGACGATCGATCTTCTGCGCGAAGTCCCCGAAGCGATGAAGCCCAAGAAAATCTCGCTCGGGCAGAAGACGCTGGATGTCGTGGAAAACGACGCGCCCCGGGCAGATGCCGCCTGAATCCTTCCACTGACGCTTTCATGAAAACTTGCGGGGGCGGGCCTTCCGGTCCGCCCCCTCGGCGCGAATGGCACCGACTCGTCCTGGACTGAACGCCTGGGTCGCACTGAGGCGTCCATTCCCGGAACAAGGCTGTCCGGGCCAGTAATGCTCAGAACAGGGACAGGCTGACGGGCTGGACAGCCGGGCGCAAGCAGAATTTTCGGCGCGGCCCATTCCAAGACGAATCGCGTATCGAAATGTTTACGCGAGAGAATTCACACCATCACACCAGACGCGACTGGCGCAGAGCGGCGGCCACGAAGCCCGAGAACAGCGGGTGCGGATCGAAAGGCTTGCTCTTCAGCTCCGGATGGAACTGGACGCCGACGAACCATGGATGATCCGGCCTTTCGATGATTTCCGGCAGCAGGCCATCGGGGGACATGCCGGAGAACACGAGGCCGCCCTTCTCCAGCGCCTCCCGATAAGCCACGTTCACTTCATAGCGATGGCGGTGGCGCTCCGAAATCTGCCTTGCTCCATAGATCGACGCGGCCTGGCTGTTGCCTGCCAACTCCGCGGGATAGGCGCCAAGCCGCATGGTGCCGCCCAGATCGCCGCCCTGGGAACGGGTCTGCAAGCCTTCCTCGCTCATCCATTCGGTGATGATGCCGACGACCGGCTCTCTGGTCGGGCCGAACTCCGTCGAAGATGCCGCAGAAATACCCGCGGTGTTCCTCGCCCCCTCGATGCAGGCCATCTGCATGCCAAGGCATATCCCCAGGAAGGGAACCTTGCGCTCCCGCGCGAACCGCACGGCCGCGATCTTGCCCTCGGAGCCTCTCTCCCCGAAGCCGCCCGGCACCAGGATAGCGTGCATCGGCTCCAGCTGGGCGGCGATGGCGGCGTCGTCCTGTTCGAAAATCTCCGCGTCTATCCAGCGAATGTTGACCTTGACCCGGTTCGCCATTCCGCCATGGATCAGCGCTTCGTTGAGCGACTTGTAGGCGTCGGGCAGGCCCACATATTTGCCCACCACCCCGATGGTCACTTCGCCTTCCGGGTTGTGATAGCGATCGATGATGTCGTTCCACCGGGACAGATCGGGCAAGGACGAGGTCAGCCCGAAATGCCGCAGCACTTCGGCATCCAGCCCCTCTTCGTGATACTGCAGCGGCACGGCATAGATGCTGGTGGCGTCGAGCGCCGGGATGACCGCTTCCTTGCGGACATTGCAGAACAGCGCGATCTTGGCCCGCTCGCCATCGGGAAGCGGCCTCTCGCAACGGCACAGCAGAAGATCCGGCTGGACGCCCAGGCTCGTCAGCTCACGGACGGAATGCTGGGTCGGCTTGGTTTTCAGTTCGCCCGCCGCGGAAACATAGGGGACGAGCGTCACGTGAACCGAGCAGCTCTGCTCCCGGCCCAGTTCGTTGCGCAGCTGGCGAATGGCTTCGATGAAGGGCAGGCTCTCGATGTCGCCCACCGTGCCGCCGATCTCGCACAGCACGAAGTCGAGATCGTCGGTATCGGCCTGGGCGAATTCTTTGATGGCATCGGTGACATGGGGGATGACCTGGACCGTGGCGCCGAGATAATCCCCGCGCCGTTCCTTGGCGATGATCTGCTGGTAGATCCGTCCCGACGTCACATTGTCGGACTGGCGCGCCGACACGCCGGTAAACCGTTCGTAATGGCCCAGATCGAGGTCGGTTTCGGCCCCGTCATCGGTCACATAGACTTCGCCATGCTGATAGGGCGACATCGTGCCGGGATCGACGTTCAGATAGGGATCGAACTTGCGAATCCTGACCCGATAGCCCCGAGCCTGCAGCAACGCCGCGAGGCTTGCCGCCATAAGACCCTTGCCGAGCGAGGAAACCACGCCGCCGGTGATAAAAATGAACCGCGCCATGGGAGTCGGGCCTTAGGCGCAGAACCGGATTCGAGGCAAGCGGGGATGATGCGGCAAGCGCGAAATTTGCACAGTTGAAAACGCCTGAAAGAGATTTTCGGGAAAACGAAGGGTCGACCGGAAGCTGGAGCCTATTGCCCTGCCCCGCCGAGAGGGTCCGCAGGCGCGGTAGCGCCCCCGGCCTCGCCAGGCGGTTGCGCCGTTCCGGCCGGACCAGCGGGCTGCGCCAGCGGATCGGCCGTGAGCGGGGCCTGCTCGACCGAACGGTCCAGCGACGTATCTATCTCCCTGCCCGTGGTGCTGCCGACCGCAAGCGCCGCGAGCGCGATGCTGAGGACGACGAATATCGTGGCAAGGACGGCCGTCGTCCGGGTCAGGAAGTCAGCCGCGCCGCGCGCCGACATCAGGCCGGACGGGTTCCCGCCGACCCCCAGGCCGCCGCCCTCGGAGCGCTGCATGAGGATCACGGCGACCAGCGCCGCGCCCACAATCGCCTGCACTACCATCAAGAAGAAAAAGAGGGACATTGCTGGTATCGACCTTATCGACTGACGACGGGACGGGCCTTAGCCCTGCACAGGCGCATCCGCAAGGGATGCAAGCCGCGAGGCTCGATCCTCATCAATCGAGCGCCTCGTCGGGTGCCCCGGCGATCACGCCCAGGAATTTTTCCGCCGTCAGGCTGGCGCCGCCCACCAGGGCGCCGCCCACTTCCTTGACCGCCAGGATTTCCGCGGCATTCGCCGCATTGACCGAGCCGCCATAGAGGATGCGGATATTCGCGCCCGCCTCGGCATAGAGGCTGACCAGCTTGCCCCGAATCGCCTGGTGCATCGCGGCGATGTCCTCCAGCGTGGGCGTGCGGCCCGTGCCGATGGCCCAGACCGGCTCATAGGCGATGCTGATGTGATCGGCATTGTAGCCGGTCGGCAGCGATCCCTCGATCTGCCCGAGAACGACATCTTCCGCATTGCCGGCATCGCGCTGCGCTTCGCTTTCGCCCACGCAGATAATCACCCCGAGGCCGACTTTCAGCGCGGCTTCCGCCTTGGCCCGCACGATCGCATCGGTTTCGCCATGATCGGCGCGGCGCTCGCTATGCCCGACGATGCAGAAGCTGGCTCCGGCATCCTTGAGCATGGCCGCCGAAATATCGCCGGTATGGGCCCCGCCGTCCGCCGCATGACAATCCTGCGCCCCCACGCCGATCAGAGAGGCTTCGTTGCGGGTCGCGTGAATCAGGGTGAAAGGCGGCGCCAGCGCTACTTCCGCAGTCATGAGGCGTTCCGAAGCGCGGTCGATCGCCCTGGCTTCCGCGAGCATTGCGCGGGTTCCGTGCATCTTCCAATTGCCGACAATGTAAGGCCGCTGCGACATCTGACTTTCTCTGTTTGATGGAAGGCGCCAATCTACGAATGGCTGGGATGCGCCCGCTAGACCGACCGGGCGCAGTTGTCAAAACGGTTCGCCTCGATTGGCCCTGCCTGTCGTTGCATGGTTGCGGCAGCGTCGCACCGGATATAAAGCGCAGCACTCACATATAATCGGCGGCTTGTCGCCGACCCATGCTCTCAAGCCAGACGGCCGGTTCCATGCTCCAGTTTTTCCGCAGTTTCTTCAGTTCCAAGGCCGGGGTTGGCGTAACCCTCGCGCTGCTGGGCATTATCGCCTTCTCCTTCGCCAGCGGCGATGTCGCGAACATGGGCACATTCGGCGGCGTTGCCGGCGGAGATCGCGTCGCGAACGTAGGCGATGAAAGAATCTCGACCGCCGACCTGAACCGCGCCGCGAACGAGGCGCTGGACCGAATCAAGCAGCGCGACCCGACCCTCACCATGGAATTCTTCCTCAAGCAGGACGGGCTGAATCGCGTGCTCGACGAACTGATCGACCGCTTTGCGGTGGCGGGCTTCGCAAAGGACAACGGCCTGAGAGTGGGTCACAGGCTGGTCGACAGCGAAATCGCCATGATTCCCGCATTCAAGGGCGCTGACGGCAAATTCGACGAGAAACTTTACCAGCAGGCGCTGCAACAGCAGGGCCTGACCGACAAGGCCGTTCGCGACGATCTGGTGAAAGGTCTCGCCGCGCGGCAGATTCTGGTTCCCGCCGGCTTTGGCGCAAGCGTGCCCCAGCAGCAGGTCGAACGCTATGCCGTGTTGCTGAAGGAACGCCGCAAGGGCGGGATCGCCGTTTTCCCGAGTGAAGCCTACGCGCCCAAGGAAAACCCGACCGACGCCCAGCTCCAGCAATATTACGCCGCCAACCGCGACCGCTATATTCGCCCTGAGCGGCGCGTGATCCGCTTTGCGACCTTCGGGCTGGAAGCGCTTGGCAATCCTCGCGCGCCCACGGAGGCGGAGATCGCGGCGCGTTTCCAGCGCGACGCGGCGCAGTATGGCGCGAAGGAAAACCGCAAATTCAGCCAGGTTATCGCTCCCACGGAAGCGGCAGCCAAGGCGATCGCGACGCAGGCCGCATCGGGCGCCCCGCTTGAGGAAGTGGCCAGGAGCAAGGGCCTCGCGGCGGCCACGCTTCCCACCATCGACAAGGCCGGCCTCGCCACGCAGGCTTCCCTCGCGGTCGCCGATGCCGCTTTCGCCGCGGCGGAGGGGAAGATCGCACAGCCCGCCCGCAGCAGCCTGGGCTGGCACGTGATTCGGGTCGATTCGATCAGCCGCACCCCTGCCCGCACGCTGGCCCAGGTCCGCAATGAGATCGTCGCCCAGCTTTCCGCCGAGCAGCGCCAGACCGCCTTGTCCGACCTCGCCGCCAAGATCGAGGAACAGTTCGACCAGGGTTCCAGCCTTGCCGACACAGCCAAGAGCCTCAATCTCACGGTGCAGACCACCAAGCCCCTCACTGCCGACGGCCGGGTGTATCGCTCTGCCGAGGGAACCGCGCCGCCGGTGCTCGCGCCCGCGCTTTCAACGGCTTTCTCGATGGAAGAGGGCGAGCCTCAGCTGGCCGAAGTGGAGCCGGGCAAGGTTTTCCTGATCTTCGACGTGGCGGAAGTCACGCCCTCCGCACCCGCCCCGCTTGCCGAAATCAAGGACGATGTCCGGGACGGCTGGATTCTTTCCAAAGGATCGGAAGCCGCCAAGCAGGCCGCTGACAGAGTGCTCGCCCGGATTGCCAAGGGCATGCCGCTCGCCCAGGCGGTGGCCGAGGAAAAGAAGCCGCTTCCCGCTCCGGACAAGCTCGACCTCGGCCTCGATGACCTTCGCAGGATGGGGCAGCGCCCGCCGCCTGCCATCGTGCTGATGTTCAGCATGGCGGAAGGCACCGCGAAGCGGCTGGCCGGACCGGCGGACAATGGCTGGTTCGTGGTGCAGTTGCAGGACATCGTGCCCGGCAAGCTCGAGGCGAACGATCCGGTGATCGCGATGACCCGCCAGCAGCTCACCGCCAATGTATCCACCGAATATACCGACCAGCTCGTCAAGGCGATCCGCAAGGAACTGGGCGTGACCCGGAATGAAAAGGGCATTGCCGCGGTCCGCCGCCAATTGGCCGGTGGAGAATGATGTCGGCAGATGCGATGGGCAGCTTGCCGGAGAATGCCGAATTTGCCCGTCAGGCGCTTGGCGAAGGGCGCGCATCGCTGATCTGGCGGCGGCTGGTGGCCGATACGGAAACCCCGGTCGGCGCCGCGCTCAAGCTGATGGAGCCGGAGCGGGGGGATTTCCTGCTCGAATCCGTGGAAGGCGGGGAAATCCGCGGGCGCTACAGCCTGCTGGGCCTCGACCCCGATCTGGTCTTCCGGGCCACCGGCGTCGCCTGCGAAGTCAACCGCGACTGGCAGCGGGATCGGTCGGCCTTCGCGCCGATGGGGAATGACAGCCTCGCGGAACTCCATACATTGGCGGCCGCCTGCCGGATCGAGAATCTCCCCCCGGAACTGCCGCCGGTGCTGGCCTGTCTGGTCGGCTATTTCGGATATGAGACGATCGGACTGGTCGAAAAACTGCCCCGCGCCCGGCAGAGCAGCCTCGAACTGCCCGACATGCTGTTCGTCCGCCCCACGGTCATCCTGGTGTTCGACCGGCTGTCCGACCAGCTGTTCTGCGTCGCTCCGCTATGGGCCGGGGATGCGGAACCCGAGGCGGCGATCCGCGACGCGAGCGAACGGATCGACGAAACCCTGCGCAAGCTGTCCGCGCCCCTGCCGCAGCACCGGAACGCGACCGGCCTGCCCGAGCTGGCGCTGGAGCCGGTCATGGCCCCAGGCGCCTACAGGTCCATGGTGCTCAAGGCCAAGGAATATATCGAAGCCGGGGACATCTTTCAGGTAGTGCTCGCCCAGCGCTTCACATGCCCCTTCCCCTTGCCGCCCAGCGACCTCTACCGGGCGTTGCGGCGCGTGAATCCCTCGCCGTTCCTCTATTTCCTCGATCTTCCC